>JAKFFA010000102.1:0-36673 GCA_036675455.1 Gemmatimonadaceae bacterium
GATCGACGACTTCATGCGCCAGCCGTGGGCGCACCACGTCACCATGACCGTGCTGCGCGAAGGCGAGGACGGCGAAGGCCTGCGCGATGCGCTGGCCCTGGCCGACGGGGTGATGGAGGAGCTCGCCGAGGCCCAGCGCCAGATCATCGGCAAGCCGTGGTTGCAGAACTGGCGGCCGTCATTGCAGAAGGTATTCGCAAGCGTCGGCATGAATGCGGATGCGGCCAGTTCCGCGGTCGATGCCCTGCACGACACCCTGCAGGCAGTGGCCGCCTCGCGCCCCGACCTGGAGAAATCCCTGCCGGAGCTGCCACAGGTGATCCTGCCCAGGGCCAGCGAGGACGAGTCCACCCCGATCCAGCTGATCGGCGGCACCGATACCCTGGATTTCGACAGCACCGATGCCGACCATTTCCGCGGTCTGCCGATCGGCACCTGGCTGGATTTCGTCGACAAGGACAACAAGGTCCAGGCCGGCAAGCTGTCCTGGGTCAGCCCGATCTCGTCGCGGTTGTTGTTCGTCAACCGCCGCGGCGTGCGCTTCTGCGTGGCCTCGCCCGAGGAGCTCGCGGTCATGGTGCGCCTGGGCCGCCTGCGCGCGCACCAGGACGAAGACGCCTTCGACAGCGCCATGCAGGGCGTGATCGAGCGGCTGGATACGGAAAAGACCGCCGTCGGCGCCTGATTGAAGCCGTCATCCCGGTGCAAGCCGGGACCCAGCGCCTCTGCTTCTGCTCCCGCACTTGATCGTCCTCCTCCCCGCGTAGGCGAGGACCGAGCGGTTTTCCTGCGCCTTCCGCCTCCATGCTTTGCTAGCATCGGCAGTCCGGAATCCGACAGGCGAGGCGAACATGGCGGTTGAAGTGCTGGTGTTGAAGGAAACGGCGCCGGGCGAGCGCCGCGTGGCCGCCACCCCGGAAACGGTGAAGAAACTCGTGGCCGCCGGCGCCAGCATCAAGGTCGAGAGCGGTGCCGGGCTTGGCGCAGGCTTCGTTGACCAGGCCTACCTGGACGCTGGCGCGCAACTCGCCACCGCCGACACTCCCGCCCAGGCCGATCTGGTCGTGTGCGTGCAATCGCCGGATCCCGCCGCCATCGGCCAGTTGAAACAGGGCGCCACCCTGGTCGGCATGCTCCAGCCGCAAGCCGATGCCGCTCGCGCCGAGGCGCTCAAGGCGCGCGGCATCTTCGCTTTCCCACTGGAAAAACTGCCGCGCACCACCCGCGCGCAATCGATGGACGTGCTCAGTTCGCAGGCAGGCATGGCCGGTTACAAGGCGGTTCTGATCGCCGCGCAACTGGCGCCGCGGTTCTTCCCCATGCTCACCACTGCTGCCGGCACCATCCGCCCGTCCAAGGTGCTGATCGTCGGCGCCGGTGTGGCTGGCCTGCAGGGTGTCGCCACCGCCAAGCGTCTGGGCGCGCAGGTGGAAGGCTTCGACGTGCGCCCGGAAACACGCGAGCAGATCGAATCGCTGGGTGGCAAGTTCCTCGACCTGGGCGTCAGCGCGGCGGGCGAGGGCGGCTATGCGCGCCAACTCACCGACGAAGAGCGCGCCGAACAGCAGCGCCGCCTGGCCGATCACTTGAAAGGCATCGATGTGGTGGTCTGCACCGCCGCGGTGCCGGGCCGTCCCGCACCGAAGATCATCACCATGGCCATGGTCGAAGCGATGAAGCCCGGCAGCGTGATCGTCGACCTTGCTGCGGAAACCGGCGGCAACTGCGAAGCGACCAAGCCTGGGGAGACCATCGAACACAACGGCGTCACCGTCGCCGGTCCGCTCAATCTGGCCAGCATGGGCGCGGTCCACGCCAGCGAGATGTATTCGCGCAACGTCTTCAACTTCGTCGCGTTGTTCGTGAAGGATGCAGCGATCAGCTTCGACTGGAACGACGAGTTGCTGGCGAAGACGCGGTGGCCGGAAGTGGTTGCCCCCAATCAATAGTCAGGCTTCATCCGGGGGCTGTGCCGTGATCCAGTGGAGCAATTCGACGGACTCGGTCAACTGGCCGGAGCTCTCCGAGATGTATCGTCTGGCTCCGCTTGGCAACAAACCGCCGGGCTGGCTGGAAACCGCATTTTCAAACAGCATGTTCAAGTTCTTTGCCCGGGAGAACGACATACTGGTTGCTGCCGGGCGTGCCGTTGCTGACGGTGTCGATTGCTCATACATCTGCGATATCGCCGTTCATCCTTCGCATCAAGGTTGCGGCCTGGGCCGCGAAGTCATCGAGCGCCTCGTGGCTGCGTCCGCAGGACATAGAAAGATCATCCTTTACGCCGTTCCCGGCAAGGAGGATTTCTATCGCAGGTTCGGGTTCCGTCGCATGAGAACGGCGATGGCTATATTCGATAACCCTGATCAGGCGGCCAACAATGGCTATACGGATGAAGCCTAAAGCTGTTTAAAAACATTTGTAATGCACATCTTGATCCGCTTCCCGGAATCAAGCGACTTCCGTGCGACTCGATCCACCTTCCGGAATCCCTGGACCTCCATGCGGTGGGCCAAGGCCCACCCTGCGCTGGCTTTGATTACCTGGTTGGCGGGATCGGCGGATCCTTCGGGGCATGTTTCTCTATCCAGACACGGCGCTGTTCCGGGGTCATTCGCCGCCAGTCCTCGCGCAGTTCCTTGCGTTGTTCCGGCGACAGTTGCTTCATCTGCTCGAACAGGACGCGCGCTTCCTCGCGCTGTTGCGGATTCATGTGCTCGAAACGGCGCATGCCCTTGCGCGCCTGTTTGCGCTGATCGGGCGACATGTCCTTCCAGCGTTGCGCGTGTTCCAGCATGCGCGGGCGCTGTTCGGGGTCGCTGTTCCAGCGTTCGCGCACCGGGGCGATCAGCACTTCGCGCTGTTGCGGGGTCAATTTGTCCCAGTCGGGCAGTGATTGCGCGGGTGTCGATTGCGCCAGCGCATTGCCGGCCAGCAGCAACAAGGCGAATGGCAGGGATCGGAAAAATAGGATCTTCATTCGATTACTCCATGGCCAGCGGCTCGGCTTCGGAAGAAGCCAGCCACAGGTACAGGTCGGGGTTTTCGTCCAGCACGGCCACGCTGTCGGCATAGGCGCCACCGCTGGTTGCCGTGGCCATCGGTCGTGCCACGGGCGTGGGTGCGGAATGTGGCAGGAAGCGCACGCCGACCGCTATGGCAAGTATTGCCGGGAGCACGCTGGCCGCGGCCCAGCGCCAGGCATGCCCGCGTTGTGGAGCCGTCTGCGCGGCGTGCCGGGCGGCACGCAACCGCGCCAGGGTTCGTGGCGAAATCTGGTCCACGGCGGCCGCATGCAGCTTGCGCATGTCGCGGTCGAATGTTTCTTTGTCGTCGATCCCCGGGTTCATCGGAAATCCTCCAGTTGTTTCTGCAATGCGTCGCGCGCGCGCGACAGGTGGGTCTTGACCGAGCCTTCCGAACAACCCATGGCTTTAGCGGTATCGGCCACGTCCAGTTCCTCCAGCACGCGCAGGGTGAAGGCTTCGCGCTGGCGGGCCGGCAACTTGCGCAAGGCCAGGGTGAGCTTCGCATAGGCTTCGCGCTGGTCATGGGTCTGCGATGGCCCGGCTGCGGAATCGGCCCAGTCGATCAGGCTGTCCTCGTTGCGCTCGCTGGCGGGCGCGAACAGGCGCAGACGGAAATTGCCGCGGCGCTGCAGGTCCACGATCTTGCGCCGCAGGATGCTCCAGAACAGCGGCGTCCATTCGGCGCCGGGACGTTCGCGATAGGCCAGCATCTTCATCATCGCGTCCTGCACCGCGTCCAGCGCGTCGTCGCGGCTGCGCAGGCCGGCCTCGGCGAAGCGGAAGGCGCGGGTGCCGACATCGGCCAGGAACAGCTCAAGCGTCGCGGCGGGCGGCCGCGTGGCGTTCCCTGGTGGCTGATCGAGGCCAGCCTGGCTGATGTCGGCACTCACCAGCACAGCTTAGTGCCTGCGATCCCAACGGTGGTCGAAGCGGTCGCCCCGGCGATCCAGGCGGTTGTCAGCGCGCTGCCCTTTGCGATCCAGACGGGTATTGATGCGGTTGCCGCGCGCTTCCAGGTGATTGGCCAGATGCGCGCGTCCATGCTGATCGGCCCAGCTGGCGCGCCGATCGTAGCGGGCTTCGATCCGGTTTCCCTTGTGGTCCAGTCGCTGTTCGATCCGGTCGCCCTTGCGATCCAGGCGATGGTCGACCCGATCGCCGAGATCGCGGGCGGAGGCGCTGCCGGCGACGCCCAGCAGCAGTACGGCAAGCAACAGCATCGATTTGTTCTTCATGGCTTGGTCCTCGTGTCGGAGCAAGGCAGGGAACGCTGCCGGTGGAGAGCGGTTGACCTTGCTGCCAAAGGATTCAGGGCCCGGTTATGATGCGGGCAGGGCACGGTGCCCCGGGAGAGAGTGGATGAGCGACGGTTTCGTGGCCCTGTACATCTTCATGCTGGCGGCCATCGCCGGGCACGTGATCATTTCCCGGGTGCCGGTGATCCTGCACACGCCGCTGATGTCGGGTTCCAACTTCATCCACGGCATCGTGCTGATCGGCGCCATGCTGGTGCTGGGCCATGCCGATACCACCCTGGAAAAGGTCATCGGCTTCGTCGCCGTGCTGCTGGGCGCGGGCAACGCCGCCGGCGGCTACGTGGTGACCGAGCGCATGCTGGACATGTTCAAGTCCTCGAAGAAGCCGGCCGCCAAGCCCGGGGCGCAGCCATGAGCTGGGTCACTCCCGAATTGCTGGCGATGCTGGTCAAGGTGAGCTATCTGGTCGCCGCGACCCTGTTCCTGCTCGGCCTGCAGCGCATGGCTTCGCCGATGACCGCGCGCAGCGGCATCCGCTGGGCCGGCCTGGGCATGCTGATCGCCACGGTCGCCACCTTCCTGCACCCGCAATTGAACAACCATCTGCTGATCTTCGTGGCGGTGGTCATCGGCACCGCGGCGGCGTGGATCTCTGCCAATCGCGTGGCCATCACCGACATGCCGCAGATGGTCGCGCTGTACAACGGCATGGGCGGCGGCTCGGCGGCGGCGATCGGTGCGGTGGAGCTGCTGAGGTATTCGTCCGCGGGCGGATCGCCATCGCGCATGACCCTGGTGCTGGCCGTGGTCGGCGCGCTGATCGGCGCGGTGTCGCTATCGGGTTCGATCATCGCCTGGGCCAAGCTCGACGGGCGCATGGACAAGCGCTACACCTTCCCCGGCCAGCAGTGGTTCAACGCGGGGGTCGCGCTTGCGGCCGTGATCCTCGGGGTAATGGCGATCTCGACCCTGGGCACGCCCTGGATCATCGCGTTCTTCATCGTCGCGCTGGCGCTCGGCATCCTGATGACGCTGCCGATCGGCGGCGCGGACATGCCGGTCGTGATCTCGCTGCTCAACTCGTACTCGGGCATCGCCGCGGCGATGACGGGCTTCGTGATCGGCAACGAAGTGCTGATCGTCTCGGGCGCACTCGTCGGGTCGTCGGGCATCATCCTGAGCCAGATCATGTGCAAGGCGATGAACCGTTCGCTGACCAACGTGTTGTTCGGGGCGTTCGGCGCCACGGTGACGGCGGGCGGCAAGAGTGCGGCGGGTCTCACGGTCAACAGTACCAGCGTCGAGGATGCGGCCGTCCAGCTCGCGTACGCGCAGCAGGTGGTGATCGTGCCGGGCTACGGGCTCGCGGTCGCGCAGGCCCAGCACCAGGTGCGCGAGCTCATGGAACTCATCGAGAAGCAGGGCGGCGTGGTGAAGTTCGCAATCCATCCGGTGGCGGGTCGCATGCCGGGCCACATGAACGTGCTGCTCGCGGAGGCGAATATCCCGTATGACAAGCTGTTCGACATGGAGGACATCAACAGCGAGTTCGAGCGCACGGACGTGGCGCTGGTGATCGGCGCGAACGATGTGGTGAATCCGGCGGCACGGTCGGATCCCTCGAGCCCGATCTTCGGCATGCCGATCCTGAACGCGGACTACGCGAAGCGTATCATCGTGCTGAAGCGCGGGATGAGTGCAGGGTTCGCGGGGATTGAGAATGAGCTGTTCTATGATGCGAAGACGCAGATGCTGTTTGGGGATGCGAAGGCTTCGCTCACTAAGCTGGTCGGGGAGATCAAAGCTCTTTAGGGGCGATGCGGGGAGGGATGCGGGGCGCCCTACGGTACGGGGTGCGGGGGGTGATGAGGGATGCGGGATGCCGGGGAACTACAAACGCGCGGCTGCTTTCGGCTGTCTCAGGGAGCGAATCCGTTGACGGGTTGGTCGCGTAAGGCGGGCATCCCTTCCTTCCCTGAGATCCGGAGAGTTGCTGTGCGACATGGCTTCCCTACCCTTCGCTTCGCCTTGGTGGCGGCGCTTGTTCTTGATGCGGGATTCGGGGGGGCGCTAGACGCGCAAGAGCGACATGTGCTCACGGGCGACAGCGCCGTCATCTGGAATCTCGCGGGGGAGGTTCGCCTCGAGCCGGGCCGCGGCAGTGATGTCGTCGTGCTCGTCACGCGCGGCGGAGAGGATGGGGCGCAGCTCGCCGTGAATGCGTCCGGCGACCGGCTCACGGTGCGCTACCCCGCCAATGAGATCGTGTACCGGAATGGACACCGAGGCAGCGCCGCGACGCTTCGCGTGCGTGACGATGGCACGTTCGGCGGCGGGTGGGACAATGGCGGCCGCCGCGTGCGCGTGCGCACGGATGGCGGCGGACTCGAAGCGCATGCGGACCTGCTCATTCAGGTGCCCGCCGGCGAGAGCGTCGCGCTGCACCTTGCGGTCGGCGAGGTGACGGCGGAGAACGTCGACGGCAACCTTCGCCTCGACGTGCACGCCGCCAGCATCAGCACAATGGGCACCAAGGGTCGACTCTGGCTGGACGCCGGCTCGGGTTCCGTGAATGTGACCGGCGGCCAAGGTGAGCTCGACGTGGACACGGGCTCCGGCTCCACGTCGGTGTCGGGCTACACGGGCGGTCGCATCAGCGTCGATGCCGGCTCCGGCACGGTGACCGTGCGCGACGTGACGGCCTCGCGACTGTCCGTGGACGTGGGTTCCGGCAGCGTGCGGGCGGACGCCCTCGCGACCGATGACCTCATGATCGATACCGGTTCCGGCGGCGTCGAACTCTCGCTCACGCGCGTGCCGCGCAACACGGACATCGACACGGGCTCCGGTAGCGTGCGCCTCGAGCTGCCCGAGGGCATCAACGCCGATGTGCACATCGAGACGGGGTCGGGCGGCATTTCGAGCGACTTCCCCGTGACGATGGATCGCATCGAGCGGCGTGAACTGCGCGGCCGCATCGGCACGGGCGGCGCGATGATCCGCGTGAGTACGGGCTCGGGCGGCGTGCGGTTGCTCAAGCGCTGAGCGGTACGGTCGCTCAGATCTCCCCGCGCTTCGCGAACTGCCCAATGTGATCCGCCGCGCGAAACGCCAGCGCCTGGATCGTCAGCGTCGGTTGTCCGCGGCCGCTCGTCACGAAGGAACTGCCGTCCACCACGAACAGGTTCGGCACATCGTGCGCGCGGTGGTATCGGTCGACCACAGAGGTCTTGGCATCATTGCCCATACGGCACGTGCCAAGCAGGTGCACCGCCAGATCCGGTGCCGGGTTGATGGGCGTGTCGAACTGGCGCTTGGCGCCCGCGGCGTCGAGCAGTTCGCGTCCGCGCGCCTGGAACCAGTGGTACATGCGCAGGTCGTGCTCGTGCTCGTGGAACGTGGTGCGCATTGCGGGCATGCCCCATGCATCCTTGAGCGTGGGGTCGAGTGAGATGCTGTTCGTCTCCACCGGCAGCGACGTCGTGTGTGCGTAGCTCTGCACGGTGTTGGTATACCATGGCCGCAGGCGCTGCTTGAACGCGCGTCCCCATTGCGGCTCGGAGGGCGGCAGCGACAACGCCATCAGGATAGCAGGCACATCGAAGCGGAAGTCGAAGCCACCGCCACCGAAGAACCCGAGCGATGGGTCGAGTTCATACGTGTGGTGGGTGATGCGCGACACGACCGGTCCGCGGTGCCCATTCACCTCGTGTTCGAACTCGCCTCGCGTCGTCGCGGCCCCATTGAACATGAGGTTCTTGCCGACCATCCCACTCGAGTTCGCCAGCCCCTGGGGGAACCGCGTCGTCTCCGACATCAACAGCAACCGCGGCGACTCGGCGCCGTTCGCCGAGAGCACGACCGCCTTGGCGCGCTGGCGGCGCTCGACGCCCTCGCGATCCGAGTACAGCACGCCCGTCACGCGTCCGGCCGCGTTCGTCTCTATCCGTCGCACATAGCTCTCGCTGCGCAGCTCGCAGCGGCCCGTCGCCAACGCTTCGGGCACCATCGTGTAGTTGGCGCCGGACTTCGCGCCCCACTCACACGGGAAGCCGAGGCAGAAGCCGCAGTTGTGGCACGCCTGGCGGCCTTGGTACTCGCGCGAGAGCAACGCCATCGGCGCGGGCATCGAGTGCCAACCCAGCTTGCGGCACGCGGCCGTCAACAACACGCCAGGGCCGGTCAGGTTGATCGGTGGCAGCGGATACGGTCGCGAGTGCGGCGGCTCGTCCGGCGCGGCGCCGGCGTGCCCGGACACACCGATCGCCCATTCGACCGCGCTGTAATACGGCTCGAGCTCCTCGTAGGTGATCGGCCAGTCGGCGAGCGACGCACCGCTCACGCCACCCTTCTGCGAGAACTCGTTGAAATCGATCGGCCGGAAGCGCCAGTAGTTTCCGGTGAAGTGGAACGTGGTTCCGCCCACGGCGTTGGCGTAGAGCACGAAGTGGCGCCGCTCGGCCTCCTCCCGCACATCCATGCGGAACGTCTGCGGCTGCGTTCGCGAGCTGTTGATCCAGCGCTCGGTGAAGAACGCGCCCCACTCGTCATGCTCCATGTCCTGTGGGCCGAACGCCTTTCCCTGCTCCATCAGGACGACGTCGAATCCCTGTCGCGTGAGTTCGCGCGCGACCGACGATCCGGCCGGGCCTGACCCGATCACGACGAAATCGACGTCGGCATCTTCGCGAAAGGTCGGCTGCCTCACAGCACTTCTCCCAACAGCGCGCGCTGGTTCTCGGGACGGTCGTACCAGCCAAATGGCGGCTTGTGCTCGAAGTCGCCGTCCTGACCCACGAGGGCCCAGCCGATCAGGTCGCGATTGCCACCGTATTTGGGCAGCGCGAACATGCCGGCGATGGTGGCAAAACGGACCTGACTGAAGAACGGCGTGGTCTCGATCGCCGTAAGCAACGCATCCTGCTGCGCGTCGGTGAGCGCGGCGAAACTCGTTTGACCCGGATGCCGGCTCGCGACGTCCATGGCGAGTTGCTCGAGGCCCGCGACGAAGCCGGCGCGCTGGTCCTCCGGCCCCGTGGCGAGCGTTCTGTCGATGAAGTGCACCACGCCGGCCTCGCGCGCGCCCGGCGTCTCATCCGTCGGAAAGATGCGCGCCGAAATGGCCTCGACGTCTGCCGCCTGCGCCGGCGTCAGGAACGGATCCGGTGGCGGCCCGCCAGAGGCCGGCGCCTCGTCGGGCATGTGCATCGACGCGTCCGGCGAAGTGTCGCGGCAGGCCGCCGCCGCCGCGACCCAGAAGGCGCCGGCGGCGGACAGCCCAGCCACGAACTCGCGACGCGAGAGCGACATAGGCCAAATGTTCGCACCCATGGCGTCGGGGCGCCAGAGGCTTCAGACGGCAGACGGCAGACGGCAGACGGCGGGACCAGGTGTCCAGGTCCACGCCGCCGCCACGCCGGGTTACTGAATGAGCCCGACTGACACCTGGTCCACGATGAACGCGTACTTGAACGCCGTCTCGCGCAGCCGCTCATACCGGCCCGACGAGCCGCCGTGTCCCGCGCCCATGTTCATCTTGAGCAGCAACGGATTGGAGCCCACCGCGGTCGCGCGCAGGCGCGCCACCCACTTCGTCGGCTCCCAGTAGGCCACGCGCGAATCATTGAGCCCGCTCGTCACGAGCATGCGCGGGTACGCCTGCGCGGTCACGTTGTCGTACGGCGAATACCGCCGCATGTACTCGTACTCCGCCGCCTTGGCCGGATTGCCCCACTGCTCCCACTCCTGCGCGGTGAGCGGGATGCTCGCGTCCAGCATGGTGTTGATGACGTCGACGAACGGCACGTCGGCCACGATCACCTTGAACAGGTCGGGGCGCATGTTCGCGATCACGCCCATGAGCAAGCCTCCGGCGCTGCCGCCGTTCGCCGCAAGCCGGTCGGCCGACGTGTATCGCTCCTTCACCAAATGCTCGGCCACATCGATGAAGTCGGTGAAGGTGTTCAGCTTGTTGAGCATCTTCCCGTCGTCGTACCACGCGCGGCCCATCTCCTGCCCGCCGCGCACGTGCGCGATCGCATATGTGAAGTCGCGATCGATGAGCGAGAACCGTCCCGAGCTGAACGTCGGTTCGGTGGTCGACCCGTACGATCCATACGCGTATAGCAGCAACGGCCGCTCGCCGTCACGCTTGAGTCCCTTGCGGTACACGAGCGAGACCGGCACGGGTGTGCCGTCGCGCGCCGTCGCGGTGAGCCGCTCGACCGCGTAGCGCTCCGGGTCATAGCCGCCCAGCACTTCGTCGCGCTTGCGCAGCTCACGCGTGCGTTCTGCCAGCGCGTAGTCGTACACGGAGTTCGGCGTGATGAGGGAGCTGTAAGTGAAGCGCAGCGTCGGTGAATCGAACTCCGGGTTGCCGCCGACGAACACGCCGTACGCCGGCTCGGGGAAACTCACGTCGTGGCTCGATCCGCTCGCGAGATCGGTGACGTGCAGCTGGCGCAGCCCGTCGCGGCGTTCTTCGGTGACCACGTGGTGGCGGAACGGCAGCACGTCTTCTACGAACACGTCGGGACGGTGCGGCAACCACTCCTGCCAGTGACTCGGCGAGGGATCCGCGAACGGCGCGCGCATGACCTTGAAGTTGCGCGCGTTCTCGTTGGTCAGGATGTAGAAATATCCCTCTCCGGCCTCGACGCTGTACTCGACATCCGGACGGCGCGCCGCCAGCAGCCGTGGCTTCTCAAGCGGCGCGTTGGCGGGAAGCGCGTGCCACTCGCTCGACGTGAACGAACCACTCGAGATCAGGATCCACTCCCCGCTGCGCGACCGCTCGACTCCCACATTGAACAGCACGTCGGGATCGTGATATACGGCGACATCGCGCTCACGTTCGGTGCCGACTGAATGGCGCCACACCCGATCACCGCGCTTGGCCGAGTCGGTGGTCATGTAGAACAGCGTGCGGTTGTCGTTGGCCCACGCGAGTCCCCATGAGAGCTTCTCGATGCGGTCGGGGAGCCAGGTGCCGGTGCGCAGGTCCTTGATGCGGAGGCTGAAGTCCTCGTAGCCGTTGGTGTCCACGAGCACCGCGAGCAGCTCATGGTTGGGACTCACTTCCATGCCGCCCAGCTGGAAGAACTTGAAGCCCTCGGCCTCCTTGTTCTGGTCGAAATAGACCTCTTCCGGCGCCGTCTCGCTGCCGTGGCGCCGCGCGAAGATCGGGTATGGCTTCCCCGTTTCGGTGCGCGTGTAGTAGAACCACTCGCCGCGTCGCACGGGCACCCCCGCGTCATCCTCCTTGATGCGCGCCAGCATCTCGTCATAGATGCGTTGCTGGAGGTCCTTCGTGTGCGCCGTCATCGCCTCGGTGTAGGCGTTCTCGGCCTCGAGGTAGGGGATCGTCTCCGGATGGTTGCGATCGCGGAAGTATGCGTACTCGTCAACGCGCTTCTCGCCGTGCAGCGTGGTGACGACGGGAAACTGCCGGGCGACTGGTGGCACGGGAAGCTGGGAATCGACGGTGGACATCGGCAAAAGAATCGGGACCAGGAAAGCGAAGCGGATCGCGCGCACAGAATGCTCCGGATGAGGTCCGTGGAAGCTACCGACATTAGCTTTCGGGCACACGTACCCAGCGAGGCGACGGCATGCATATCAAGTCGGTTGCTACCCCTGCGGTGAGCTGAAAGCACTTATGTCCCATTCGCCCGGCCCCCGCCTGCTGCGCCTCTGGCGCCGCTTGAGCCCGCTTCCCGGCGGCAAGTGGCTCTTCGCGCGTATCTTCCGGCACATGGTGCCGTACTCGGGCTCCGTGGCGCCGACGATCGAGCACCTAGAACCCGGTTACGCGCGCGTGGAGATTCCCGACCGGCGCGCCAACCGGCAGCATCTGGGATCCGTGCATGCCATCGCGCTGCTAAATGTGGCCGAGCAGGCCAGTGGGCTCGCCATGCTGGCCGGCTTGCCCGACGGCGTGCGCGGCATCGTCACGGGCATCTCGATGACGTACCACAAGAAGGCGCGCGGCCCGATCACTGCCGTGAGCCGCGTCCAGGTACCGACGGTCACCTCAAACGTAGACTTCGACGTCGAAGCCGAGTGCCTGGACCGCGAGGACAACATCGTGGCCCGCGCGACAGTGCGCTGGCGGCTGGGACCGATCGCCGGCGCGCCGAATACTCCCCAGCCGACGCAGTCCGTGCACACTGCCAGCACCGTCGGATGAACGACGCCTTTCTCAGGGATACCAAGGTGCGCGTGCCCCTGATCTGTGGGCCGATGTACCCGTGCTCCAATCCAGAGCTCGTTGCTGCCGTGAGCGAGGCCGGTGGGCTCGGCGTCGTGCAGCCACTGTCCCTCACGTACGTGCATGGGTATGAATTCCGCGCCGGGCTGCGACAGATCCGCTCGCTCACGTCGGCGCCCATTGGATTCAACGCGCTCATCGAAGCATCGAGCCGCACGTACCTCGAGCGCATGACGCAGTGGATCGACATCGCGCTCGAGGAAGGCGTGCGGTTCTTCATCACGTCACTCGGCAACCCCCGCTGGGTGTGCGAGCGCGTGCATGCCGTGGGTGGCGTCGTGTACCACGACGTCACGGAGCGGAAGTGGGCCGAGAAAGGCGTGGCGGCCGGCGTCGATGGTCTCATTGCCGTCAATGCGCGCGCGGGCGGGCACGCGGGCCCACGCGAGCCCGAGGCCCTCTTCCGGGAACTCGCGCCGCTCGGCTTGCCGATCGTATCGGCCGGCGGCGTGAGCACCGCTGCCGAATTCGCCCGGCACCTGCGCATGGGCTATACCGCCGTGCAGATGGGCACACGCTTCATCGCGACGCCCGAGTGTACGGCAAGCAACGCCTACAAGCAGGCGATCATCGACGCGGACGCGAGTGACATCGTGCTCACGGAACGCTTGACGGGCGTGCCGGTGTCGGTGATCCGCAATGAGCATGTCGAACGGCTCGGCACGCGCGCCGGCTGGTTCGCCCGGCGCATGCTGCGCGGTCGCAAGACGAAGCACTGGATGCGGACGTGGTATGCCCTCACGTCACTGCGGCGGCTCAAGCGCTCGCTGCGCAGCGGTGATACGACTGCGGACTATTGGCAGGCGGGCAAGTCCGTGGCGGGCATTGACTCGGTCGTGCCCGTCGTCGATATCGTCGAGGAGTTCGAGCGAGCCATCCCTGTCGACTGAGGGCCCGCGCTGGCCGGCTGGAGCGTCATATCAGCCGCCCGGCCGGCCGGGTGGAGCGACCCCGCCCCGCAGCGCGACGGGGCGACGCCGAACCAGCGGTGCGTCAACAGCGTCACGGAGCCCGGCAGCACACTGACCGTGCCAAGTGAGATCACCTGCGAACCGCGCGTGACCTCAATGACATGCTCGCCCACGGGCAGCCGCATGCGGGCAACGCCCACGCGGTCCGGCAGCACCTGCCAGGCGCGCAGGTCTGGCTGGTCGAGGATCGCCGAGGTCGCGCTCGTCGCGAAGAGGCCGATGCCGAGTAACACCTTGCCCCAGTCGAGGCCGCCGTCCTTGTCGTCATCATCATCTTCGGACTTGTCGTCGGCCTTGGCCGCGCTCTCGAATGACTTGCCGGCGGCGACCATGGCGGCATCGCGTACGGCGGCGCGCGCGATGGCGCGCGCAAGTCGCATGGGCTGCCGGCGATCGAAGTCCGCGTGCACTGAGGCAGTGACGTCCGCGATGACCACGTCGGCCACGGCTCCGTCAAACCACCCTGGGTCGCCCGTGGCTTGGAACCCGGATTCCGCTGGGTCGCCCGCGACCCGGTTCGCGGACTCCGCTGAGGCGCCCGCGCCGATCGCGCGCGCTCCCAGCGGCAGCGAGCCATGGTCCGAGTCGTCGAAGCCCGGCCACGTGAGCGCGACGCTGCGATAGCTGCCGCTGCGCCAGTGGTCGTCATCGTAACGCGAATCGTACCGACGACGGTGCAGCACGGTCGCGGTGGCGAGCCGCGCCGAGTCGTCTTCGCTCGTGAGCAACGCGAGTTCGTCGTCGTTGAACCAGTACGTCATCACCTGCGGCGCCGGGCGACCGACGAACCCGTCCTCGAGGAAGATCACCACGTCGCCATGCAATGCGTCGGCCGGCAGCGTGTCACCCGGCAACGCGCCATCGAGCAACAGCGCGGCATTGCGGAACGAGACCTGGGCATCGTTGCGCTCGCCGGCGAGCTCATACGTCACGCCCGCCACGTAGCGCATCACCCCGCGCAGGCGAGGCTCGGGCGGATTCTGCTCGTCGGACTCGAGCAACGACGAGAGCCGGCGCGCCTCGACCGCCGCGTGTGTGCGCTCATTGCGCGCCAGCCAGTTGAGGGCGCCGTAATACGGGATGAACAGGCGCTCGGCCATGCCCGGGTAGTACGGCAGGGCGGCGTCCGACGTGACCATCGCGAGCGCGGCGTCGCTCGCGCGCTTGGTCCAGCGCTCCTCCGTCAGTTCCCATGCGCGGTCCATCGCACGGGCGCCCGTCTCGAACTCCCCCGCCTGCACCGCGACAACTCCCTTATACATGTGCCGAAGCAGCGCGTCTGCGGGCGCCAGTTTACGATCCTGCACGGACGCCCATGCCGCGTCAAAGTGGCTCGCGAGCAGTTGCTCGCGCAGGCTACGCTCGGCCGGAATCCCCGCCGGACCCGCGCGCCACGACTGCTTGGCGGTCGCGCACCCCGTGCCCGAGAGCACGAGGAGCGTCGCCAAGCCAATCAGGACGCCGCGAGTGGGACGGCGGGTGCACACGCGTGCCTACCGGACCTGCTTTTCGAGCACCACGATGCGCTGCTGCGCCAGTGCGATCGCCTCGGCCAGCTTGGCGTTCGCATCGCCTTGCGCCTGGATGCGCTCGATCTCGAGCGAGAGCAGGAAGCGTTGATAGCGCATGAGCGCCTCCTGCGGCCGCAGCTGCAGGTCGAGCAGGCGCGCGGCCTTGAACTGCGGGTCCGCCGCCTGCGGATCCAGGACGCTCGCGCGGTCGTAGCGATTGAGCGCCCCATCGAGATCGTTGGCGGCGACGAGTTCGTCGCCCTCGCGCACGAGCGCCTCCGCCGCGGCTTTCGCCTGTCCGGCGGCCGTCATGTCCTGCGGCCGGCTGGCGACCATGATGCCCTGCGGCCCACGCCGGCTCACCACGGCCGACCGCCCGTCGGCGAGTTGCACCATCACGAGCTCGCCGGCGCGGTCGGACGGTGGCGCCGACGCCGTCGCGGGCACCATCACCGCATCAGCACCGGTGCGACGCACGACCCACGCCTCCGGCGCCGAGCGCGTCGCGGCATAGACCTGCGTCTCGTTCATGCCGAGCGCGATCTCGCCGCGCGCGATGGCCGTGCACAGCTCCGGCGCACAGTTCGCGATCGCGACGGCATGGATAGAATCGACCGTCGCCTTGATTGCATAGCGCTCATTGGCCACGTCCGCCGCCGCATACGAAGCGTCCACGGCCGGCACACGATCGCCATTCACCATGATTGGCTCCTCGTGCACGCGCTGCGGATACGGCGCACACGCCGCCAAGATCACCGCGAGAAACGCGGCGTGCCGGCCGTGAAAGACGTTCGTCAGTGAAGTCGTGCGCATGGTCTGCTCCGGTATGAAAGCGGCTAAGAGTGCAGCAGCGAGAAGGGTGCGTGCAGAGACGAAAAGAGGGGCAGCGCCGAGAGTGAGCGTCGGTAGAGCCAGAGCCGGTAGCATCCAAAATCGGTAGCAACCCAACCGGCAGTCCACGTTGTGAACAATCCGCCGTCTACCGTCTGCCGTCTACCGTCTAGCGGCCGCCGCCTGACCCCGTAGGCCGGCGCGCCGACGCAGCCGGCCGCCAAGCCTACGGGGTCAGGCGGCGCCGCTGCACATACTTCTTGATCTTGTGCTGCCCCACCCACACCTTCGCGTTCGACTCCAGGTCGATCAGCGTCGCGTCGATCTGGTAGAACACGATCTTCTCGCGGCCTTCCGAGTCCTCGATCGCCTGTACGTCGCCCTGCAGCATGAAGCGCGCGCCCTGCTCGCGCGCGAGGCGCGCGCGCGTCTCCGCGGTCGCATTCACCTGTTGGTCCTCGCGCTCCGCACGGATCTCGCCGCGCTCCTCCGCGCTCGCCACCACGCGCACCGTTCCGCTGTTGATGTACGCGCGCTCCAGGTCGCGCACGAACGTCCCAACCGCGATGTGCTCCATCGTGCGATTGCGGAACTCACCGACGATCACCGTCGGCGCGTCGCCGCCATGGGCCATGGCCCAGTTGCGTGCCCACGGCGCGCCCAGCGACTGGTTGATGAGCTCGTTGGCGACGAGACGCGAATCCGTGTCGTTCCAGCGACCCGAGAGGTCCGTGACGGACTCGGGATCGACGCGCGAGACGCGCTTGATGCCGCACGCCGACAGGGCGACTGATGCGGCAATGAGCAGGAGCAGGCCAAGCGGCCGGCCGGTGGGGATCGAGCGAGTGCGGGTCATCCTGGCTCCCGGAGGAGTGAACTGTGATGGAGCGCCCGGTGCGCAACCATATGGTACGAAATGCAGGATTTGCTCCAGAACGTTACGAGTGCGTAAGTTATTGCCCCATAAGACTCTTACGTTGTGACGACCCAAAAGGTGTCCGGTTTCCCGGACGCCTCGGCGTCGCAGAGGGAGACATGGTACCATGGCTAGCGACGTAGTGGACTACCGCATCGTCGGGGACGACCTGCAGGCGGTGATCATCACGCTCGATCCCGGTGAGGCCGTAATGGCCGAAGCCGGTACGATGATGTACATGGAGGACGGCATCGAGGTCGCGACGACGCTCGATCCCAACGGGACCGGCAGCGGACTCTTCGGCAAGCTCATCGGCGCCGGCAAGCGCGTGCTGACCGGCGAGAGCTTCTTCATCACGATGTTCGGCAACGGTGCGCCCGTGCGACGCGATGTTGCATTCGCTGCGCCGATGCCCGGCCGCATCTTCGTGGCGGACCTCTCCAAGTGGGGTGAACTGATCGCGCAGAAGGACGCGTTCCTCTGCGCCGCGCGCGGCACCGACCTCGACATCGCGTTCACGAAGCGCATCGGCGCGGGCTTCTTTGGTGGCGAAGGCTTCATCCTGCAGCGCTTGCGCGGTGATGGGCTCGCCTTCCTGCACTCGTGTGGCACGCTGATCGAGCGTGACCTGAAGCCCGGCGAATCGCTGCGCGTGGACACCGGCTGCCTTGTCGCCATGCAGGCGAGTGTCGACTACGACATCAAGATGGTGCGCGGCATCAAGACCATGGTGTTCGGCGGCGAGGGGCTGTTCTACGTGCAACTCACGGGACCCGGTCGCGTGATCCTGCAGACCCTGCCCTTCTCACGGCTCGCCGAGCGCGTCGTGGCGCATGCGCCGGCCCTGCGTGGCGGTCGCGGCGGACTCGGGCTCGGGGACCGCGGTTGATCGTCGATCAGCGGCGGCACTCGCCGCTCGTCTCGCCGGCGGTGATGCTCGTCGTCGCCGGCGTCTCGCTCGCGGGCGCGCTGTGGGTCGGGTTCAGCTCGTTCCGGGGCGCACCGCCGATGGGGCCGTTCCTGAATCCGGCGCACGGTCTCTTTGCCGCGGCGCGCACCGCGGAGCTGCCGGACTCACAGGACGTCACGTTGACCGGCCTCGGCGCTCGCGTCGAGGTGCGCTACGACGACCGCGGCGTGCCGCACATCTTCGCGACGACGGAGCAGGATGCGTATCGGGCGCTGGGGTGGGTCCACGCGCGCGACCGGCTGTTCCAGATGGAACTGACGCAGCGCGCGGTCGCGGGCACATTGACGGAACTCGTCGGCGCGGTGGCGCTGCCACTGGACCGAGAGGCGCGCCGCCAGGGTCTGGCGGTGGCCGCGGAAGCCAAGTGGGCCGCCAGCGCGCCGGATGCGCCGGAACGCCTCGCGATCGAAGCCTACATGGGTGGCGTCAACGCGTATGTGAGCGGAATGTCACGGGCCGACCTGCCGATGGAGTACCGTTTGCTCGGCCGGCGTCCGCGCGAGTTCCAGCCGCAGGACACGTACTACCTGCTCGCCCGCATGTCGCTGACGCTGGCGTGGCAAGACAGCGAGTTGCGACGCGAGGCGGTGGTTGCGGTGGTAGGGCGCGAGGCGACCGATGCGCTGTTCCCGGTGAACGCACCGATCCAGGAACCGATCCAACCCGTGCTCGGACGTCGCGCGCCGCGCATCGCGGGAGGGCGCCTCCCGCCACCGGCGGTGCCGACCACCTCGGATCTCGCTGAAGCGCGTCGCTGGATCGAGACGCGCGAACTCTTTTCCTCTGCGCCACGCCTGACGCGCGGCGAGGCAGTCGTGGGCAGCAACAACTGGGCGGTCGCGCCGGGCCGCAGCGCCAGCGCGCATGCGCTCCTTGCCGGCGACCCGCACCTGCAGCTCACCCTGCCGAGCATTTGGTACGAGGCGCACATGGTGGTGCCGGGCGTGCTCGACGTGTACGGCGTCACGTTGCCACTCGCGCCGCTCGTCCCGATCGGCTTCAACCGCGACGTCGCGTGGACGGCCACGAACACGGGCGCCGACGTCATGGACTTCTACACCGAGACCGTCGACGACACGACCGCGCCGACGCGTTACATGGTGGACGGCGCGTGGCGCGACCTCGAGTCGCGCACCGAGACGTATCGCGATGCGGCCGGCGCCGTGCTCGCCGTCGACACGCTCTACCGCACGCACCGCGGACCCGTGCTGCGCACGCCGGCAGGATTCGTCTCGATGCGCTGGACGGCGCTCGAGCTCTCGGACGAGGGCGCGGCGCTGCGCGCGGCGAGTTTCGCGCGCAGCGCCGGGGAGTGGTACGCGGCGATGGACGGATATCGCGCCCCGGCGCAGAACTTCCTCGTCGCCGACCGTGACGGCCACATCGGGATCCGCTCGGTGGGCCGCTACCCCATCCGCCCTCAGGGCCGCGGCGACGTCGTGTTCGATGGCTCGACGAGTGCGAGCGACTGGACGGGCGCATGGGCGGAGGAGCGCGCGCCGTCGGCCTTGGATCCGGCGCAGGGCTACCTCGCGAGCGCCAACCAGCAACCGATCGATCCCGCCGTCGAGGCAGGTTACCTCGGCTGGGATTGGCCACCGCCGTGGCGCGCCATGCGCATCAATGAAATCCTCCGCGCCGACTCGACGATGACGCCCGACGAGATGCGGCTCGCGCACACCGATCCGAACAGCGTGCTCGTGCCCATCATCATGGAGCCGTTGCGCTCGGCCGTCGAGGCGGCACGCGCCCGCGGCGCCGACTTGCTGGCCGATTCCGCGGCAATGGCCGTGCTCGACGCGTGGGATGGCCGGTTCACGGTCGAGAGCCACGGCGCCGTGCTGTTCGATGCCGTGTACACGACGCTCGCGCGCCGCACGTGGGACGAATTCCTGCTGCCGGGTGCGACGCGGCGCGTGGCAACGCCCAACTCGATGATGCTCGCGCGGCTGCTCGACGATCCGTCGTCGGCATGGTGGGACGACCGCTCGACTGCCGACGCGCTTGAGGACCGCGACGCGGTGCTGCTGGCGTCGTTGCGTGAGGCGTGGGCCGACACGCGTGCCGCGTTCGGCGCGGACCCCGAGAGTTGGCGCTGGGGCGATGTGCGTCACGTGAACATCCGTCACCTGCTGCGGTTGCCGGGCTTCGGGCGCGAAGGCCTCGAGGTGCAGTCGGGTCCCGGCACGCTCTCGCCGTCGGAGGCGCTCGGCACGCACGGCGCGAGTTGGCGGTTCGTCGTGGAACTGGGTCCGGAGCTGCGCGCGTGGGGCGTCTACCCCGGGGGCCAGTCGGGCAACCCGGTGTCGTCGCGTTACGACGACCGCATCTCGCAGTGGCAGCGCGGTGAACTCGCCGAGTTGCGATTGCCGCGGACGCCCGACGCGCTCGCGGATTCGCTGGTCGCGGGTCGCCTGACACTGAGCCCGCCATGAGATACGTCGATCAGCCACGAAGGCCAGGCCGCGATCATCCGACCCAGTGCCGCAACGGCGGAGTGCGAACATGCGCAAGGTGATCGAGTTCCTGCTCGTCCTCGCGCTGATGACCGCATCCACGTGGCTCGTGGCGTGGTGGGGGGTGGCGGCCGTCGCGGCGCTCTGGGCGCTGGTGCGCCGCAGCGATCGCGGCCTGGCCCTTAAGGCCGGGGTCGCGGGCATGCTATCGTGGATCGCGATCCTCTTGTTCGCCGCGAGCGCTGACGCGATCGGTCGCACCGCGGCAGTGGCTGGCACGGCGATGGGCGTCGGTTCGTCGGCCCTGCTGATCCTCGTGATGGCGTACCCCGCTCTACTTGCATCAAGCGCTGCGGCGCTCGTGCGCGCCGTGCTCAACCTCGCGCTCGACCGGCGCTCACGCACCGGCTCGCGCGCTGGGGCGTACCGGCCGGCGCGCCCTGTTGGCCGCTAGGGCGCGCGGGCTGCACGCGCGGGCCGCCGGTTCATGTCGCTTCCGCTGAATACCCGCGTGCATCCCCTGCGCCGCCTGTTCCGCTTTGCGAGGCCGTACCGCCGCGATGCTGTGGCGGCGTCGGTGTATTCGGTCCTCAACAAGTTCTTTGACGTCCTGCCGGAGTTGCTGATCGGTGTCGCGGTGGACGTCGTGGTCAACCGGCGCGATTCATTCCTCGCGCGCCGCGGCGTTGAGGAGCCCACGCAGCAACTGCTGATCCTCGTGGCCGTCACGGCCGTGGTGTGGATCTGCGAGTCCTTCTTCGAGTATCGCTACGCGCTCAAGTGGCGTGGCCTTGCGCAGGACCTGCAGCATGAACTGCGTCAGGCGGCGTATACGCACATCCAGGCGCTGCCGCCAGCGTTCGTTGAGCGGGAACGCAGCGGGCGCCTTATGGCCCTGCTCAACGAAGACGTGAATCAGGTCGAGCGCTTCCTCAACACGGGCGCGAACGACCTTATCCAGGTCTTCTGCAGCTCGTTGATGGTGGGCGCGGTGTTCTTTGTGATCACGGCCGACCTGGCCGTGCTCGCCCTGCTGCCGATCCCCCTCATCCTCATCGGCGCGTTCTGGTTCCAACGCCGGCTCGCGCCGCGGTACCGCGCCGTGCGCGAGTCGGCCGGCGCCCTCTCGGCGCGGCTCTCGAACAACCTCATCGGGATGTCCACCATCCAGGCGTACACGGCCGAGGCGTTCGAGGCCGCGCACCTGCGCCGCGCGTCCGACGATTTCCGCGAGCGCAACACCGAAGCGATCCGATTCTCGGCCGCGATCACGCCCGTGATCCGCATGGCGATCCTCACCGGCTTCATCGCGACGCTGCTCTATGGCGGCATCCTCGCGCTGCGCGGCGAGATTGGCGTCGGCAGCTACTCGGCGCTCGTATATCTCACGCAGCGGCTGCTGTGGCCGCTCACGCGCCTGGCCGACATGACGGACCTGTATAATCGGGCAATGGCGTCCGTACACCGCATCATGGACCTGCTGGATACGCCGTTGCCCGTGCACGCCGCCACGCCCGTACCGGAGCCCGCGCGCACGGCGCGTTCGTTGCGATTCGACGACGTGACTTTCGCCTACGACGGCCGTCCGGCCGTGGATGGCGTGAGCTTCGACGTGCCCGCAGGCGCCACCGTCGCGCTGGTCGGCGCGACCGGCGGCGGCAAGAGCACCATCCTCAAGCTGCTGATGCGGTTCGTCGACCCGCAACGCGGGCGCATCCTGCTCGACGGGGTGGACATCGCCACGTATGCGCCGCAATCCCTGCGCGGCCTCATCGGCTATGTGGCGCAGGAACCCTTCCTGACCGACGGCACCGTGGCCGAGAACATCGCCTATGGCGAGCGCGTCATCGACATGACGCGCGTTGACGCCGCTGCGCGCGACGCCGAGGTGCACCAGTTCGTGGGCGCGCTGCCGCTGGGCTACCGCAACCTCGTCGGCGAACGCGGAGCGCACTTCTCCGGCGGCCAACGCCAACGCATCGCCCTCGCGCGCGCCTTCCACCGCGACCCCGCGATCCTCGTGCTCGACGAGGCGACGTCGGCCGTGGACAACGAGACTGAGGCGGCCATCCAGCGTTCCCTCACGCGCGTCACGCGCGAGCGGGGGCTCACGACACTCGTGGTGGCGCATCGGCTGTCCACCGTCCGCCATGCGGATGTGATCCATGTGCTCGTCGACGGGCGCATCGTCGAGAGCGGCACACATGACGAACTGGTCGACCGCAGGGGCGTGTACGCCGATCTCTGGCGCCTGCAGACCGGTGAGACGCCGCCGGAGCCGGAGGAACTGGCGGGATCGCGGTCGCCAGTGACATAGTGCGGCATGACGCCTTCGACGCTCCGGCCGACCACCGCGCCCACGACAACCCTGCTCGCCGCGATTTCGCTCCTCGTACTTGCCGCATGCGGAGGGTGTGGCGAGAGCACCGAAGGCGGCAGCGTGCCCGCTGACTCCACCACCAGCGTGGCCGGTGACAACGCGACGCGCGCCGTCGGATCCCTTCCGCGCATCGGCATTGCCGTAGCGGACACGGGACTCGCGTGGTGCGGCGCGGTTCTCAACGACGCCGCGAGTCCCGCGCTCCAGTCGGGCACCGATGTCATGATCGTATTCGCCGGCCAGGCGACGGTGCCGGCGCGTACGGGCCGCGTGCTTCGCCGCCGCGACGGCCAGTGCCCGGCCGCGTTCAACCAGCCACGCTGGGCGGACTATGCCGCGTACGACGTGGAAATCACCGACGCGCTGCCGCCTGGCGGCGCCGAGATGCCCACAGTGGCCCTCTTGGTGGTCAGCGATGTCCCCTGGGTGCGCACGGCCGACGGGATTGCAACCGCCGACCTCAACGGGGACGGCCGACCCGAGGAGGCCCGCCGCTGCACGGCCGGTGAAGGGGAACACCTTACCGTCTGGGGCCAGACCGCCGATGGCACAACGATTCGCCACTGGCACGAGTACTTCGACTGGGGCGCCTTTACGGAGCCGACCTGTCGCCCGGGTGAGGATGGCAGTGACGCGCCACCTGATTCGACTGCAAAGTGACACCCTCCCTGTCCGAAACGGGCGCAGAACGTTAAATCGCCATCATGGGTGCGGAATATCCTGACACCTCGCACGTGGCTAGTTATTAGGCAGCACCGTTCTCCGTTTTCGCGGCCTTACCGCCGACTTGCAGCGAGCTCGACCCCCCCTTGACTGTCAGGCGAGAGATGCCCGAGTCACCCGAGCGAGACCGACGGACCACCGCGTGGGCCCGCATGTCCATGGAGCGCAAGCTCCCGCTGTTGATTGGCCTTTTCGTGGTGGCGGCCACGGCCGCGATCGCCATCGCAGGCTATGTGGAAGTGCGGCACACCTCGATCAGCAGCGCGGAGGAACGCACAGCCAGTGTCGCGGAGCTGTTTGGTGACATCTTCACGGGCCAGGCCGAGGACCTCAAGGCGCTCGCCGTGGCCGGCGCCACACATCGCGATGTCGTCGAGTACGCCTCGTCAGGCGGCGCCGACCGGGACCGGCCCGGCGCAATGCGGGTGCTGCGGGCGCTTGCCGCAAGCAACAATGTGATTTCGGCGCAGCTGCGTTCGTCCGACGGCCGCGTGCTGCTGACCACGGATTCCACGACGGCCGCGCCGCCATTCGACGCGATGCCCGGCACGCACCCCCCGGCGGAAGCGGCAATGGGCGACTCCGCCTTTGTCGGACGTTTTCGCGCGTGGGGTGATTCGGTCGTGTACCCCGTGGCGGCGGGGATCCCGGGCTCCGCAGAAGAGTATGTTGTTGTGTGGCGCCGCTTCACGACGACCGCCGAGACACGCGAACTCTTGCGCGGGCTGCTCGGCTCCAACTCATCGCTGTTCCTCGGTAACGCCGACGGAACACTTTGGTCGAACCTTGAGGAGATGGTGCCGGCGCCTGATGAGCGCGTTACGGCCACGGAATCGACGCAAGTGTACACGCGCGGGCCCGACGGCGGCCGCTTCATGCTGCGTTCGGCGTACATCGACGGCACGCCGTGGATGTCCGCGATCGACCTGCCCATGTCGGGCGTGATGGCGCCGGTGACGCACTACGTGCGCAACATGGCCATCGTCGCGGCGCTCATCCTGCTGGGCGGCATCGTGGTCGCGCGGCGTGCCACGCGCGGCATCTCCGAACCGCTCACGCGCCTCGCCACCGCCGCCACCGCGATCGCGCACGGCGATTACTCGCACGACGTGCGCATCGACCGCGCCGACGAGCTCGGCCGCCTGGGCGACGCGTTCGGCACGATGGCGCAGGAGGTGCACGAGTCGCGCACCGCTCTGGAGACGAAAGTCGCCACCCGGACACGCGACCTCAAGGACGCGCTGCATCGCCTACAGGACACGCAAGAGGCGCTGGTGCGGCGCGAACGGCTCGCGATGCTGGGACAACTGGCCAGCGGCGTGGGGCACGAACTGCGTAACCCGCTCGGCGTGATGACCAACGCCGTCTACTATCTCCGCGCGGTGCTGGCCGACTCCCCCGACAACGTGCGCGAATACCTGACGATCCTCGAGGAGCAAGTCACGCTGTCCGAGAAGATCGTCGCGGACCTGCTCGACTTCGCGCGATCGAAGCCGCCGACGCGCACTCCGTCGTCCGTGGACGGCATCGTACAGGCGCAGCTGGCCCGGCTCCGGCCCGCCGGAACGGTCAGTGTGTCCGTGCATATCCCGCCGGACCTGCCGCCAGTGCTCGTGGATGCCACGCAGATCGGGCAGGTCGTGCTCAACCTGCTGACGAATGCGGTGCAGGCCATGAACGGCGCGGGCATGCTCAGTATCATCGCGCATCACGGCGCCGGCGAAGTGCGCATCGACATCGTCGACAGCGGGCCGGGCGTGCCGAGCGAGAATATCGAGAAGGTGTTCGAGCCGTTGTTCACCACGAAGGCGCGCGGCATCGGGCTTGGGCTCGCGCTTTCGCGTACGTTCGCGCGCGCCAATGGCGGCGACGTGACCCTCACGAGCGCGCCCGGTGAGGGCGCGGTTTTTCACCTTTCGCTGCCGACCAGCGAACTGGAGGCTGCATGACAGGTCACGCACTGGTGGTGGACGACAATGAACTGCTCGCGCGGACGCTCTCCGATATCCTCCGACTGGCGGGCTGGGAGGTCACCATGGCGACGTCGGGTGTGGCCGCGGCGGATCAGGTCGCGCGCCAGCCGTTCGACGTCGTGCTCATGGACATTCGCATGCCGGGCCTCGACGGCGTCGCGGCGTTCAAGGAGATGCGCGCGATGCGGCCGGACGTCCGCGTCGTGCTGATGACCGCGTACTCGGCGCCGGACCTCGTCGCGGAGGCGGAAGCTGCCGGGGTCGTGCAGGTGCTCTCCAAGCCGGTCAATCCCGCAACGCTGCTCGAACTGCTCAGCAAGGACCTCACGGGCCGCCGGCCGGTGCTGATTGTGGACCATGACGCGGCGTTCCTGCGCACCCTGTCCGATGTGCTGCGTACGGCGGGCTACCGTACGGTCGAGGCGACGGACCTTGCGCACGCCACACGCGCGCTCGAGGAACGCACGCCCGTCGCCGTCCTGCTGCACCTGCATCTGGGCGGCATTACGCCGGAAACGGCGGTGTCCGCGGTCCACGACGCGAATCCGCGCTCGGCGATCATCCTGTATAGTGGGCGGCCGGAGGCCGCGCGCGAGATCGAGGACCTTCCCGAGGGGTGGGTGCGGGCGTACCTGCCCAAGCCATTCGAGGTCACAGAGGTGACGCGCGTACTCGAGACGCTGCATGGCGAAGACTGAACCGATTCCCGTGCTGGTGGTGGATGACGACGGCGCGCTGATCCGCACGCTGTCGGACATCCTCCGCATGAACGGCTACTCACCCAGCACCGCGGCCACGGGTGCCGAGGGTCTGGCGATGGCCGGCCGGCACGCGCCGGCGTTGGCGATCGTGGACCTGCGCCTGCCTGACATGGACGGCATGGAGCTCGTGACGCGGCTGCATGGGCTGTCGGAGCTCACGGAAGTGGTCGTGCTCACCGGCAATGCGTCGATGGAAAGCGCGATTGCCGCGATGCGCGAGAACAGCATCGACTACCTCATCAAGCCGGTGCAGGTCGAGAAGTTCCTGCACGTGACGGCGGTGGCAGCGGAGCGCTGGCAGCGCCGGCAGGCAGAGGCGAAGCTCGTTGCGCGCGCACGGCAGCAGGCGGCCGTCGCGACCTTGGGCCAGCAGGCGCTCGCGGGCGGCAAAGTGCGCAACCTGTTCGACGAGGCGACGCGTCTCGTGAGTGAGACGCTCGACCTGCGCTTCACGAGCGTACTCGAGCTGAGTTCGGGAGGGGGCACGTTGACAGTCGAGGCCGGCACTGGCTGGCCGGCGGACCAGATCGGGCGCTTGCAGACGCCAGCGAGCGAGGACTCACAAGCCGGCTTCACCCTGCGCCACAACCGTGCGACGATCTTGGCGGACCTCGAGAGCGACCAACGTTTCCCCGCCTCCATGGCGCTGCGTGACGCGGGCGTTCGCAGCGGCGTGACGGTGCCGATCCCGACCTCGGGCAGCTTGTACGGCGTGCTCGCCGCCCATGACACGCAGCCGCGCGAGTTCACCGTGGACGACGTGCACTTTCTGCAGGCGGTGGCACATGTGCTCGGCTCGGCGGTGAGCCGGCTACGCAGCGAGTCCGCCGCCCGGCAGACGCAACGACTCGAAGCCGTGGGCCGCGTCGCGGGCAGCGTGGCGCACGACTTCAACAACATCCTGGCGGCAATCATCGGATACGCGGAACTCGTTCAGTCGGGCGTGCCCGAAGCCGACCCCGTGCGCAATGACGTGAATGAAATCCTCAAGGCGTCGGAACGCGGGGCCGGGCTCACGCGCCAACTACTCGCATTCAGCCGGCAGCAGGTGCTGCAGCCCCGGGCGATCTGCCTCAACGACACGGTGAAGGACATCCAGTCGATGATCAGCCGTCTGGTCGGAAAGCAGGCGACGATGGACATTCGTCTTGCGCCGGACATTGGCGAAGTCAGAGCCGACCCGAGCCAGATCGAGCAGGTGATCCTCAACCTCTGCATCAACGCGCGCGACGCCATGGAGCCCGGGGGTGGCACGTTGCGCATCGAGACCCACAACGAGGACGTGAACAACCAGGCGGCGCCGTGGCTTTCCACCGTGCCCCCTGGCCAGTACGCGGTGCTCGCGGTGAGCGACACGGGCATCGGCATGGACGCGGACACGCGGGCACGCATCTTCGAGCCATTCTTCACCACCAAGACCGCCGAACACGGTACGGGACTCGGGCTGGCGACGGTCTACGGCATTGTCCAGCAGAGCGGGGGTGAGCTCGTGGTGCAGAGTGAGCCCGGCCGGGGCTCCACGTTCAGCGTCTTCCTGCCGCGGCTTGAGCCCGCAGCGCCGACATCGGCGTGATGCGGCCGTGGAGCGGCACGATGCGCTCCACATCGAGTCCGAGGCGGTCGACGTTGGCCACCAGTTCTGCCGGTGAAAGGTCCGCCGCGATGAGCAGCCGCGCGGCCGGCACATAGACCATGAGCATCGTCTGCGCGTGCGGGCTGCCGCGGACATGGTGCAGGGCCACCGTGGTCCCGTGCGTGATGACGTGGCGTTCATCCACGGCCTCGATATGCGGCACACGCGGCCGTGCGGCCAAGGCGTCCGCGACGAGGTGGTGGCGCCGCGCCGCGAGACTGTCGACAAACACCCGGTTGCCCTCGTGCGTGATTACCGTGAGCCCCTCGGCGATCGCCGCGCGGAGCCCGCCCGCATGGTCGAAGTGATGATGCGTGTTGACCACGGCCCGCAGCGGCTTCTCGGGCCGCAAGGCGCGCGCGAGGCCGATCACCGCCAGCGTGCGCGCATCAGTCTGGGGCGCCTCCACGAGCAGCAGGTGGTCCGCCATCTCGATCACCACGCTGTGGTGCGATTGCCCGGTGAGGTGCCAGACGCCCGGCGCCACTTCCTCCGTGAGCACCACGACGACGGGTGCAGGCGGCTCGGCCTCAAGCACGCTGGCCGGCGCGGCGAGGTCGCCTACACCATCGTCGATGCGCGCGCTGTCGATGCGGATGTCCGCAATCGTCCACCGCGCGTCGAGCCGCCGGGCCACGCGCATCGGCACGCGCACGCTGTCGACGAGACGCCAGTCGGAAAAATGACTCGAGAGGATGACGTCGCCCAGTACGGGGTGGTACATCGCACGGGCAATGCGCACCGGCAGCATTGTCGCGGGGTCGACCGCCATGTCAAACCGGAATCCCGCGATTGCCATGTGCAGCAGCCGCACGCCGGCCTCCCCCGTGGAGACGGCGAGATCCGCGCCCGGCGCGAGCGCCAGCTGCATGAAGCCGATGGGATGCTGCAGCAGTTCGTCCGCGCGGTCGGCGTCCTCACGCGCGGCGGCGCGTCGCGCGGTGGTGTCGTCGATGAGGTCAAAGGCCACCGCGTCGTACGCGGTGCGCTGCCGTTCCGATGTGACGGTACCGGCGGCGGCGCGGCGCTCGCGGGTCTCATCCAACGCCCACCGGCGGTTGGCAAAATCGATGGCGTGCCGCCGTGACGTGATCGCGACCCGCGGCAGGTCGGCCTCAGGTGTGGCGGCCTGCCCGAGCCGGAAAGCGTCGCCAGAGCCGTGCAGCAGCAATGTGCGCACGGCGAGAAGTCGCTCCCGCCCGCCCATCGCGGTCGCGACGCGTTCCACCAGCGCGCGGCCGGCGTCCTGGCCACCCGCCGGAGGCGATGGCAGGCGGCCGGCTGCCTGCGCCTCTCCGCTGCGAGCTGACGCGACGTGCGTCGCGATGACCAGTGAAACCGCCGTGAGGGTGCGGGCACGCATGTCTGAACATACGAAAGCCAGGCCGTTGGTGTAGAACCTGCGTGGAGACCGACCAGATATGAGAGCCCCCATCCCGGCCCGCGAACCGGAACGGCTGCAGGCGCTGCGGGACTACGCGGTGCTTGACACGCCAAGCGAACCGGCATTTGACGATATCGCCTTTCTGGCCGCGGAGTTGTGTGGGACGCCCATGGCCATGGTGACCTTCATCGACGGCCAACGGCAGTGGTTCAAGGCGCGGCGCGGCCTGTTGACGCCCGAGATCCCGCGCGAGGTGTCGTTCTGCACATATACGATTGTCGAGCGCGAGATCCTCGTGGTGCCCGACGCCGCGCGCGATCCGCGGTTTGCGTCGAATCCGTTGGTGACGGGGGAATGGGCCATTCGCTTCTACGCCGGTGCGCCGCTCATCGACGCGGAGGGCTTCGCGCTCGGCACGGTGGCGGTTCTCGACCACGTGCCGCGTGACGGCCTGGGCCCCCGCGAACGCAAGGCGCTGAACGCGCTGGCGCGGCAGGTCGTCATGCAGCTCGATTTGCGACGGCACCTCCTCGCGGAGCGCGAACGCTCCGCGGATGCCTACGCGACCGGGCGCGCGCACGCGGAGCGCCATGCCTCGCTGCTCGACGCGTCGCTTGACGCGATCGTCATGATGGACGCCACGGGCGCGGTGCTCGAGTTCAATCCCGCCGCCGAGCGCCTATTCGGCTACCAGCGACATGAGGCGATCGGCCGCGACATGGCGAGTCTCATCATTCCGCCGGCCTTCCGGGAGCGGCACCGGGCCGGACTCACCCGGAACCTTGCGACCGGCCACACCGTCCTCACGGGGCGGCGCGTTGAGCTCAGCGCGCGCCGGCGCGACGGCACCGAGTTTCCGGTCGAGCTGTCCGTGCAGCGGATCGACGCGCCGGATGCCGCACCGCAGTTCGTCGGGTTCATTCGCGACATCACGGATCGTGTGGCCGACCAGCGCGAGCGGCTCGCCACCGAGAAGCGCTATCTATACCAGCGCGAGGCCGCGATCGCGCTCAACCAACTCGCCTCCCTGCACCGCGGCGATTTCGAGCGCTCAGTCGAGACGATCACCGAGGTCGCCGCGCGCACAATGGACGTCGCGCGCGTGAGCGTGTGGCGCTACACCCCGGACCACCGCACCCTGCGCTGCGTCTGTCTCTATGAACTCGCGGAAGACCGGTTCTCTCACGGCGTGGAGCTGACCGAGGCCGCATACCCCGCCTACTTCCGCGCGCTCGCCGATTCGCACGTGCTGGCGGCGAATGATGCAGAGTCCGATCCCCGGACCGCGGAACTCGCCTCGGACTATCTGCGCCCGGCCGGCATCACCTCCGTGCTCGATGCGAGCATCCGCCTCGCCGGCGGCGTGGACGGCATCATCAGTCATGAGCACGTGGGTCCACCACGCCGGTGGACCACGGACGAGGAATCCTTCGCGATCGCCGTGGCCAGCATGTGTTCCCTCGCACTCGAGGCGGCCGAACGCCGCCAGTCCAACACGGAACTGCTCGCGTCGCGTCAGCGTGTGGAGGACATCGTCAACACCGTCGACGGCATCGTGTGGCAGGCCGACGCGAAGTCGCTCGCCTTCAGCTTCGTGAGCGAACAGGCGGAGCGGATCCTCGGCTATCCCACGCGGCGCTGGACCCAGGAGCCGACGTTCTGGCGCGACCATGTGCATCCCGACGACCGCGACGGGGCGATCGCCCACTGTCGCGAGGCGCTGCGCACCATGCAGCCGCACGAGTTCGAGTACCGCATGATCGCGCAGGACGGCCGCGAGGTCTGGCTCAAGGACTTCGTGACACCGGTAGGATCGAACGGTTCACCGGCCGAACTGCGCGGCATCATGGTGGACGTCACGGGCCAGCGCCAACTCGCGGAGCAGTTGCGGCAGTCACAGCGCCTCGATGCCGTCGGCCAGCTCGCGGGCGGCATCGCGCACGACTTCAACAACATCCTCACGGTGATCCAAGGGTACACGTCGCTTCTGTCACTCGGTGACGGCACGCACGACGAGGATGTACGGGAGGCGGTCGAGCAGATCGGCAAGGCGGCGGAGCGCGCGGCCGGGCTGACGCGGCAACTGTTGGCCTTCAGCCGCCGTCAGGTGCTGCAGCCGACCGGCCTCGACCTGAACCGCATCGTGCGTGACATGAGCCGCATGCTGCGGCGCACCTTGGGTGAGCACATTGACCTGCAGGTGCAGGAGGCGCCGCAGCTGCCGTCGGTGTACGCCGACGCGGGCATGATGGAGCAGGTGCTGCTCAACGTGGTGCTCAACGCACGCGACGCGATGCCGGGTGGCGGGCGGCTCAGCATCGGCACGAGCGTGGAGGAGATCACGCCAGAGTTCGTGCGTGACCATCCCGATGCGACCCCGGGCCGGTTCGTCTGTCTGCGCGTGAGTGATTCGGGTGTCGGCATGCCTCCCGAGATGCTCGCGCGGGTGTTTGAGCCGTTCTTCACGACGAAGGATGTGAACAAAGGCACAGGGCTGGGGCTCGCGACCGCGTACGGCATCGTGCGGCAGCACCGCGGCTGGATCACCGTGGAGAGCGCGCCGGGCGCAGGCACGACCTTCCGCATATACCTGCCGGTGGGAGCCCCGTCGGCCGAGCCGGAGCCTGAATTCGCTCCGGCCGCGGCGCCGAGGGCGCGCGGCGGCACGGAAACCGTGCTCGTGGTGGAGGACGAGGAGCCCGTGCGCCAACTGGCGCGCCGCCTGCTCGAGAACGCGGGCTACACGGTACACGAGGCCGGCGACGGCCGAGCGGCGCTCACCGTGTGGGAACAGCACAAGGACGAGATCTCGCTGATTGTGACGGACATGGTCATGCCCGGCGGCATGACGGGCTTGGAGCTTGCGACGCGCCTGCGCGCCGAGCGCGTGAATCTCCCGGTGGTCGTCACGAGCGGCTACAGCGCCGACGTGTTCGGACACGAGCTCGAGCACCGCGACGGGCTCAGCTTCCTGCAGAAGCCCTACAAGAAGGGCGCCCTGGTTCGCGCGGTGCGCGACCGGTTGGACGCCGCGCGCGCCATCGGCGACAACGCCTAGCTCGCACAAAACGCGGAAGGGACTCGCAACTTGTGACGGAAGTGCTTGCGACTGACGCCTGCGTTTCCGAAGCTTACTCCCGTACCGAACAACATCACCGCTACCGCTGATCAGAGCAAAGCCGCCGAAAGGCGGTGACGCAGAGCCCCGGGGACTACCGCGAACGATCCGTTCGCCACGTCCGCCCAGCCGCCAGCGACTCCCCAGGAGCCGTGGCGGCCTTTTCCTATCCGGGAGCTTGAATGCGTCGTCTGTCTCTGCTTGCCCTCACGCTTGCGTGTGGCACCCAGCTGAGCGAACCGGTTCGCAATGATGGTTATGCGGCCGTGATGATCACCCCACAAATTGACACGTTGGACGCACTTGGTGAGAACCGGCTGCTGTCCGTGGCCCTGTTCGACGCCGAAGGCAATGACGCCCTGGGCGACGCCGCCGTCTCGTGGGCCTCGACCTCGCCGCTCGTGGCGTCCATTGACGACGACGGCCGCGTCACGGCGAAGAAGGCCGGTACCACGCGCATCATCGCGACGGCGCGCGGCAAGAAGGACACGTCCACCATCGTCATTTCGCAGCGCGTGAAGTCGCTCGTCGTGAATCCCACGACCACGACGCTCGCCCCGCAGGCGACGCGCGCGTTCTCCGCGGCGGCGTATGACAAGAACAATCACGCGATCGACAGCGCGGCGGTCACCTGGTCCAGCAGCAATGCGGGCGTGGCGACGGTAAACGCGGCCGGTGTGGTGCAGGCGCAGGCAACCGGCTCCGCGACCATCACGGCGACGCACGGCACGGTCACCGGCACGGCCGCCGTCACGGTCTCCACGACGCCGACGCCGCCGGTCGATTCCATGACGCCGCCGCCCGACACGATCGCGCCGCCGATTGACACGACCGTGCCGCCGCCCGTCGTCCCGACGGCGCCCGGCATCGTCACGGACCTGAGCGTGAGCGCGACGAGCGAAAACAGTGTGACGCTTCGGTTCACCGAAGTGACAGATGGCATCAGTGGCGCCGCCAACTATGACGTGCGCTTCGCGGCGGGCACGATGTCCTGGGGCTCCGCCTCGTCCGTCGAGAGCGGCACCTGCCGCACGCCGGTCGCCGGTGGCACCGCGGGCGCCGTGCGCACGTGCACCGTCACCGGGCTCACGCCCGGCCAGACGTATGGATTCCAGCTTGCCACGTTCCGCGGCACGCTGGGCGTCAGCGCGGTGTTCGGCGGTACGTCCAACGCGGTCACGGCCACGACCGGTGGCAGTGTCACGCCGACGCCGGGCCCGACGCCCGCGCCGACGGCCGACACGATCTTCTTCGACGACTTCGAGTCCGGTTCGCTGGGCAAGTGGGACGACGGCGTGAACTCGTCCAAGCACCGCGTCGTCACCGATGCCGGCAAGGCAGCGGCGGGCAGCCGCTACCTGGACATCACGTATCCGGCCGGCGACACCGGCGGCTGGATGACGAAGTTCTTCATGCCGGGCTATGACTCGCTCTATGTGCGGTATGACGTACGCGTCGACGCCGACTGGACGGGCGGCACGAAGCTGCTCAACCTGCGCGGTGCGCCCATCAACAATCAGTGGGGTGCCCACGGCAATGCGGGCAGCTGCCCGACGGGCTATGACTTCTTCGCGGCGAACATCGTGCTGATGCCCGAGCAGGGTCCTGGTCCCGCGCGCTTCTACTCGTACTTCCCAGGCATGCTGCCCGAGCCGAGCGGGGTGTGCTGGGGACGCCTGACGGGCGCCGGTACGGTGAACTACAACGACGGCCCCGGTTTCTCGAAGGGCGTCTGGCACCGCGTGGAGTTCTGGGTGAAGCTCAACAGTCCCACGCAAGCCAACGGCGAACAGCGTCTTTGGATCGACGGCACGCTGCGCGGGGAGTGGACTGGCATGAAGCTGCGCCTCACGGATCTGCTCAAGCTCAACTCGCTGACGCTCGAAGCGTCGCTCATGGGACCGACGACGTCGTACGCGCGGCACCTGCTGGTCGACAACCTGCTAGTGTCCGAGAGCAGGCCCACGAATTGAGTAATGGCATCGAGCGCTAAACGATCATCACTGACGCACGACGGGGTATTGCGCGTCATGAAATAAGGTGAGATACTATCCATCCCGGATCGGCCACAATTTGGCCGATCCGGGATGCGCGCTTTCCTGGACGTCCACCGTACGCTTTTACGCAGGGGTGGCACGTGAGCCGTCAACGTTCCGATTCCGACACGCCCGAAGACGAGGCCGCTGAGTTCGATCGATTCAGTGATGCCTTCATGGAGTTCCTCTTCGAGCATGGACATCTCTCCCGGACGTTCCGGCCGTGGTGGCAGTCACGGAGGCGAGCCGTCAGCGCACAGAACGCGGACTTGGCGTTGCGGACTATCCGATCGATCTGCAAGGACCATCTCGAGATGACGCGCCATTGGGCGACGCCCGACGTCGTGACTCTGGACCGCTATCTCGAGGACGCGGGAGCGCTCACGCTTACAACGATGCGACGACGTCTCTGGCATAGTCCGACGACGCCCAGCTCGCTGGCCACGCGCCAGCGACGTCCCAGTCCCTACTGATATAGGGCACCGGGGTCCGGTGCACGCCTCATTATTGTGCACCAGCGGGCGTCATAGGGTGCCCCTTGATGCGTGAACGCTGCATCCCCTGCGAAGGCAGGATGCACACGGCCCTAGAACAGTGCGCCGCGCGACGGCAGTGGTCCGCTACCCTCGCCATGAATGGCTACGCAAGTGAAAGTCCGACAAGTACTTAGGTTGAGTTTCGGACTGGGTCGCCCCATGGCACTGGCATTGCACTAGCCGGATGCGCACGTTAGGCATGCCCCCGCCGGGCTTGTGCCGCGCGACTGCGCTTACGCACGCGCACTTCCAACACCGCTCGAGGATCCGAATGGCGCGAGAACGTCACGCAACGCCGACCAACCGCACGACCGACGTGCTCAGTGAGCTTGTCGCCCACCTTCGTCGCAACCGCACACAGTTGCGCGAGGAGTGGGTGCGCCGCATCACGGAATCGCGGCTGCTCATGACGATGACGAAGGAAGAGATCTTCGCCGAAGCCACGTCCGTGTTCGACAACTACGTCGAAGTGCTGGAGACCGGCAGCGTTGAGGCCCTGCAGGCGTACGCGCGCAACCTCTCCGAGCGCATCATCCCGCGAGGCGTGGACACGCCGGAAGTGCTCGGCATCGTGCTGTTGTTGCGTGACGTGCTCGCGCGCTCGCTGTTCGAGAAGTACCAGGGCGACTTCGGCCTGCTGAACAAGGTCCTCGACGCCTACGAACCTGCGGCGAACCGCATCGCGACCACCGTGGCCGTCGGCTTCGTGCAAGAACGTGAGCGTGTCATCCGCCAACAGCAGGAGGCCATTCGCGAGCTGTCGACGCCGGTGCTCCAGGTGCGTGAGCGACTGCTCATCCTGCCGATGGTCGGCGTCGTGGATTCCGAACGCGCGCGCCAGCTCACGGAGCAGTTGCTGCGCGGCGTACGGTCCAATCGCGCGAAGGTGGTCGTCATGGACATCACGGGCGTCCCGAGCGTGGACGCCACCGTGGCCAACCACTTGGTGCAGACGGTGGAAGCGGCGCGGCTGCTCGGTGCCACGGTGATCGTCACCGGCCTGTCGCCGGAGATCGCGCAGACGCTGGTGACCATCGGCGTGGACCTCACGAAGATGAACACCGTGGGCGACCTGCAGGGCGGCATCGAAGAGGCCGAGACGCTGCTGGGCTACAAGGTCGCGTCGCTGCGCGAGACTTCGCAGATCGCGGACAGCACCACCTGACGGCCCGGTAGATGCTCGTCCCCATCCTCAAGCAGGGCGACTATCTCATCGCCTCCATTCAGTCGTCGCTGACGGACGCCGACCTCGTGCGCCTACGCGACCAGGTCGTCGACCAGGTTGGACGATTCCGTTCGCGCGGCGTGATCGTCGACGTCACCGTGCTCGACGTGATGGACTCGTTCGCGGTACGCACGCTGAGCAGCCTCTCGCAGATGATCACGCTGCGCGGCGCCGAGACGGTGATCGTCGGCATCCAACCGGAAGTCGCGTTCGCCATGGTCCAGTTGGGACTCACCCTGGGCACCGTGGAGACGGCGCTCGACCTTGAGGAGGGATTGGCCTACCTCAACGAGAAAGCCCGGCGGAGACGGCCGAGTGGACGCTGAAAAGCGCATCCGCATCATCACCGACGCCGACATCGTCCGGGCGCGACAGCAGGGACGAGACCTCGCGTCCGCGCTCTCGTTCTCGCCGAGCGACCTGACGGTGATCGCCGCGGCCATCTCCGAGGTCGCCCGCAACATTCATTCATACGCCGGGCACGGTGAGATCCGCGTGGGTCTCATCGAGCGCAACGGGCGGAAGGGCATCATGATCGTGGCAGAGGACCAGGGACCGGGGATCCGTAACGTGGATCTGGCCCTGCAGGACGGGTATTCGACATCCGGCAGCTTGGGGCTCGGGTTGCCCGGCGTTGCTCTCCTCCACCCGGCCGCGCCGGCAGGCCGGCTCGCAGGGGCGGTCGCAGGTGCGGC
>JAKFFA010000095.1:0-35131 GCA_036675455.1 Gemmatimonadaceae bacterium
GGTGCCGGTGGATGCGAAGACGATGGAACCGTTGCCGGCTCACGAGTAACTGCGATGCGGGGGGGGATGCGGGTTGCACGGGCGGTACGGGTTGCGGGGGGTGGTTGGGGATGCGAGGAACTACTGATCGTGCTCCGTGATGCGGGACGCGGGTGCAGTGCCTCGCATCCTGCCCCCACCCCGCAACCCGTACCGTAGGGCGCCTCGCATCCCCCCGCGCATCGCAGTTAAGAAGGTTTGCCGGGGGCTTTCTGTCGGTTAGTTTTCAAGTTCAACAGACGGGGCGTTAGCTCAGTTGGGAGAGCACCGCCTTTGCAAGGCGGGGGTCAAGGGTTCGAGCCCCTTACGCTCCATTTGCCGGTGTGCGCGGGTTGCGCCACTTGGCGACGCGGTACTCGGCGGTCGTTAGATTCCAGCCATTATCGCGCGCACCGCAGCGGGTGTCGCGCCCATGGTTTCCCCTGAATCCAACCCCGTGGCCGCTTCCACCGTCCCAGCCGTCGGCTCTGCCGCGCCCGAGATCTCCCTCGACACCACCAGTGGCGCGAAAGCCACACTGTCCTCGCTCAAGGGACAGAAGAACGTCCTGCTCGCCTTCTTCCCGCTCGCGTTCACGTCCACGTGCACCGCTGAGATGTGCGCGTTCACCGAGGATTACTCGGCGTTCGACGGCAAGGACGTCGTCGTGATCCCGATCAGCGTGGACTCGGTGCCGACGCTGCGCGAGTTCAAGGCGAAGCACAAGATCGGCGTGGAGCTCGCGTCGGACTTCAAGCGCGAGGCGTCGCGGGCGTATGGGGTGCTGATGGATACGTTCTTCTCGAACCGGGCGTACTTCCTGATTGACCGGGACGGGATCATACGTTGGTCGCACGTTGAGGCGACGCCGAGTTCGCGTCGTGAGAACTCGGAGATTCTGGCTGCTGTGTCTGCGCTCGGCTGAGCTTTTTTGGTTTTGTGGGTTGGTCGGCCAGCGGGGAGCATCCTTCGCGCGCCCTACGGCGCTTACACGCTTCGAGCCAGCCGCTGAAGCGGCTGTCTCTCGCTACGCGCCAACGGGCGCGCTGCGGACGCTCCCCGCTGGCCTCCCCGCGCATCGCACCTGCTGATCAGCTGAGCGCAGTCGATCGCTGCTGGATCTCGCGGTGCTGACGGACGTAACTTCGGCGTCTGATAGTTGCGCGGGCTTAACGGCGGTGCGGGAGTGACCCAGCCTTTCAGCTTTTCAGGCGCTGCACTTTGCCGAAGATCGAGGTCCGTAAGGCCACCTCACGCGAGCCACAGATGGTTGGTCGGCCGTGGGTGAACCCGCGCAGCGCGCCCCGGCGCGTAGCGAGAGACAGCGGCGAAGCCGCTGGCTCGAAGCGTGTAAGCGCCAGGGCGCGCGAAGCGGGTTCACCCGCGGCCGACCCGCCCGCCAAACCAAATTAGGCTAAGCGTGAACCGCCTTCCGAACTTCGATCTTCTTCGGCTTGGGCTGCTCCGCCTTCGGCACGCGGACGGTCAGGACGCCATCCTCAAACGTCGCGTCGATCTTCTCCTCGGTGACATTCTGGGGCAGCTGGAACGTGCGCCGGAAGCTGCCCGACACGCGCTCGACGATGTGCCAGCGATCCTCATCGCGCTGCTCCTCGCTCTTCTTCTCGCCGCTGACCGACAGCACACCGCCATCGGCGGTCACCTCCACCGCCTCGGGCGAGACGCCGGGCAGCTCCAGCTGGAAGACGAACGCGTCCTTCTCCTCGCGCACGTCCACGGCGGGCGTCCAGCTTGTGGAATTAGTCGCGGCGCGTCCAAAAGTGTCATCGAACAGGCGGTCCATCTCGCGCCGCAGGCTGAAGAGCGGCGTCAGGGCGGTGGTGCGGTATACCATGGGTGAGAGTCCTCGCAAGCTGAAGTCGACATCAGGCGCACGCCCCGCGCGGCGCCCGTTGGCCCGCATATGGAGCAACGCCCATGCCTGCCATTCCGTGCCGCCCCGGCACACTCCCCTGCCGCCGCGACAAACGCGCTGTCAGCCTGACGCATTCTGTCGCCGAGCGGGCGGCGCGCACGGCCACGGAGCAGCGCGCGCGGCGCGGAGCAACGCGTCCCCCGAGCCGCAGGAAAAGATGGATGGGAGGTCTCCCCCTCGGCCGGCCCGGCGCACGATCCCACCTGAGGCCGAGCCGCGACGCGTGGCGCGCCTTGTCCGCCCCTCAAGCCGACTCTACCTTCCGGCCAACGCTCCCTCACGCCCCCTCCACGTGCCCGACGCCACCGTTTCGTCGCCCGCCAGCCCCAAAGCCCCGCCCCGCGCCGCGCGCGCGCTGACCGCACTCGCGCGCATCGGCGCCGAGCTCGCCTCCGCGCGCGCGCTCGAGAGCAGCCTGGAGCGCGCGCTCGACGTCGTGCGCGACACCCTCGACGCGTCCGAGGTGTCGCTCTGGCTCCACGCGCCGCAGGGGCTTGTCCGCGGCTGGGGCGCCGGCCCTGCGGAGACGACCGAGCCACAGGTGCGCGTTGCATTGCTGGAACCGGCCAGCGGCAGGGCCCCGACCGTGGCGGGCGTTGCGGCGGCTGCCGCGTCGGGCCACGAGCGCGCCGGCAGCGCGTCGGCGCTGATCGAGGCGCCCGTACTCGCACCCATCGTGCTCGGCGAGCGCCGCGTCGGCGCGCTCGCGGTGCGCCTCACGCGGCCGCTCGCCGAAGAGGAGCGGCTGCTGCTGACCACGTTGGCCGACCTGCTCGCGCCCGAGCTCGCCCACGCGGAGCGCTCGCGCCAGCTCGAGGTCGAGGTCGCGACGCGCACGGCCGAGATCGAGCGCGGCCGCCGCTTCACCGAGAAGATCATCGACTCGCTGCCGCTCGGCCTGTACGTGATCGACCGCGAGTACCGCATCCAGAGCTGGAACCGCAAGCGTGAGACAGGCATGCAGGGCGTCTCGCGTGAGGAGGCGATCGGGCGCACGATCTTCGAGATCCTGCACCGCCAGCCCTCCGAGATGCTGCGCCGCGAGTTCGACGAGGTGTTCGCGACCGGGCGCATGCAGGAGTATCAGATGGAATCGGTCGCCTCGGGCGAGGCGCGCACGTATCGCATCACCAAGATCCCGATGCGGTTGGCCGACGGGCCCGTGTCGCACGTGATCACCATCGGCGAGGATGTCACCGACTGGAAGGAGGCGCAGGAGCGGTTCTCGCAGGCCGAGAAGCTCGCGGCCATCGGCCAGCTCGCGGCGGGGATCATGCACGAGGTCAACAACCCGCTCGCGACCATCGCGGCGTGCGCGGAGTCGCTGGGGTACCGGCTCGACGACCTCGACCGCGCGGGCGTGACGATCGCGCCGGAGACGCGCGACTTCCTCGGTCTCATCGAGAATGAAGTGGTGCGTTGCAAGCAGATCGTGGACGGCCTGCTCGATTTCAGCCGACCCAAGCAGTCGCGCAAGGAGCGCGTGAACGTCAACGAGGTGATCGAGCGTACGCTGTTCCTGCTCAAGCACCACGTGCGCTTCAAGAAACTCACGGTGCAGGCGGACCTGGACCCGGGCACCGGGCGCATCCCGCAGGCAAACTCGGAGCAGCTGGTGCAGGTGTTCATGGCGCTATTGCTCAACGCGATGGACGCGATGGGCGAGCGCGGCACGGTGCGCATCGTCACGCGTCCCGGGACGGACGCGGAGGGGGCGGTGATCGCCGAGGTCATCGATCAAGGACACGGCATCGCGCGCGGCGAGCTGTCGAAGATCTTCGAACCGTTCTATACCACGAAGGCGCCGGGCCAGGGCACGGGCTTGGGTCTTTCCATCTGCTACGGCATCGTGCAGGAGCACGGGGGGCGCATCGAAGTGGACAGCGCATTGGGGCAGGGCAGCACGTTCCGCGTGATCCTGCCGGTGGTGGCGCGATGAGCGCGCCGTCGGTCGGAATGGCGGCGGGCGATGTGCACCACGGAGCAGCGCAATGAAACTCCTCGTGATCGAGGATGACCCGACCGTCGGGCAGTTCGTCAAGCGCGGGCTCGAGGAGCAGCGCTGGACGGTGGACCTCGTGGCCGACGGCGAAGAGGGCGAGGCGCTCGCCAAGTCGCAGCCGTACGACCTGATCGTGCTCGACCTCCGCCTGCCGGGCCGCTCGGGGCAGCAGGTGCTGCGCAACCTGCGCGCGCGCGGGTTCGAGAAGCCGATCCTCGTGCTGACGGCGCAGGACGCGGTCGATGCGAAGGTCGAGACGCTGCGCGCGGGCGCGGACGACTACGTGACGAAGCCGTTCGCCTTTGAGGAACTGCTCGCGCGCGTGGAGGCGCTGGCGCGCCGGCCGCGCGCGATCGTCTCGCCGCGGCTTGAGGTGGCGGACCTCGTCGTGGACTTGGACGCGCGCGAGGTCTCGCGCGCGGGCGTGCCGGTGGAACTCACCCCGAAAGAGTTCCTGGTGCTGGAATATCTCGCGCGCCACGCGGGCCGCGTACTCAGCCGGACGTTGATCACCGAGTACGCGTGGGGCTATCACTTTGACCCGGGCACGAACATCGTCGACGTGGTGATCAATCACCTGCGCAAGAAGATCGACGCGCCGCACCGCAAGAAGCTGATCACGACCGTGCGCGGCGTCGGCTACGTGCTCAAGGCCTGAGGCCGTGAACTCCGTCCGCGCGCGCCTGACGCTGTCGTACGCGCTGGCCGTCGGCGGCACGCTCGTGGTGTTCGCGATGGTGCTGTGGACGACGACCGTCGACGCGGCGGCGCGCGCGCAGCAGGTGCGCGTGAGCTACGCGGCGAACCTCGCGGCGAGCATCATCGCGCAATCCGACACGCTGGGCGTGCGGCTTGTCGTGGAGCGTGACTCGACGGTGAGCGGCGACCCGGTCATCGCCCGGCAGCTCGCGCCGGAGATCCGCAGCCTGCTGCACGCGATCCCGGGCTACGTGCTCGTCGGCGACTCGACCGGCCGCGTGCTCTATGCGAGCCCGCTCGTGTTGGCGCTGACGAACCAGGACCAGAGCGGCCTCACGCGCGAGGTCTACCGCCGCACGCCGGAACAGCGGGCCGCAATCGTCGGGCTGGACTCGGTGAAGCTGCTGCTCGTGACGACGTTCGGGGATCCGGCCGGCCGGATCCCCGGCCTGCGGGTCGCCGTGGGCGAGAGCGATGCGACGCTGGCCTTCATCCGCGGCGACCGGTTCACGCCGATCGTGATTGCGCTGCCGGTGATCTTCCTCGTCTCGCTGCTGCTGGCCTACGTCGCGGCGGGCCGGGCACTCGCGCCGGTCGACCGGCTCATCACCGACTTGGCGGCGATTCAGGACGGCCGCTCGCTGCACCGTCGTCTGCCGGTGGAAGACGACGGCAACGAACTCGACCGGCTCGCGGGCACGATCAACTCGATGATCGCGCGCCTGGAATCCTCGTTCGCCGCGCTGCGGCGCTTCACGGCGGACGCGAGTCACGAGCTCAAGACGCCGCTCACGGTGCTGCGCGCCGACATCGAGCGCGCCATGCAGGCGCGGCATGTGCACGACCAACTGCCCTCGCTTGAGGAGGCGTTGGCGGAGACGACGCGCATGGCGAATCTCGTCGACTCGCTGCTCACGCTCGCGCGCGCGGACGAGGGCCGCTACGACATCGTGCGCGAGCCGGTGGCGCTGGCGCCCATGGTGCACGAGGTGTTCGAGACGGTGCTCATTCTCGCGGACGACGCCGGCGTGAAGGCGGAACTCGCGGTGGCGGAGCCGCTCGTCGTGCGCGGCGACGCGGTGCGGCTGCGGCAGATGTTCCTCAACCTCGCGACGAACGCGCTCAAGTACACGTCGCGCGACGGCACGGTGACGCTCGCCCTCGAGCGACGCGGGGACCACGCGACCTTCTCCGTCACGGACACCGGCCTCGGCATCGCGGCCGCGGACCTGCCGTTCATCTTCGACCGCTTCTGGCGCGCGGACCGCGCGCGCTCACGCGCGAGCGAGCGCGGCGGCTTCGGGCTGGGCCTCGCGATCTCGCAGTGGATCGCGCACGCGCACGGCGGGTCGATCAACGTGTCGTCGCGCCTCGGGCGAGGCAGCACGTTCACCGTGTCGCTGCCCCTTCTTCATGAAAACGTCATCGAAACCGGCGGCGCATCCTAACGCGCGTCGTGTAGGATGACAGTGAGCCATGACGCTTACCGTGCCGCAGCGTGGCAGCGAATGCTCGGGCCTTTAAGAGAAACTTAATCTTCACCCGATTACCCCACGGGGAAGGGTCCGATACCTTCAGGCACGGTCGACGTTCCACCCAATGCGGGGCGTCGTCACGCGACTTTTCACGACTGGAGACGTACGCGTGTTCAATAACCTGATCGAGTCGAAGCCGAAGAAGCAGCGCAGCCTCGGAGCGACGGTGATCTCTGCACTCTTTCACGGCGCCATCATCGGTCTGTCGGTCTATGCGACCGCCGGCGCGGTGACCGAGGACGAGGAGCCGATCGTGCAGAAGGTGGACTTCGTCGATATCAAGAAGGATGAGCCGCCTCCACCGGCCGAAGAGCCGCCGCCCCCGCCGCCGGACCAGGTGTTCGCGCCGCCGCCGCCGCAGGGCTTCCAGGTGCTCACCGCACCCGTGAAGATCCCCGACGTGATCCCGGAGATCGACCTCACCAAGAAGCTCACCAATGAGGCGGACTTCTCGGGTAAGGGCGTGGCCGGCGGCATCGCCGCGGGCGTGGTCGGTGGCACGGCGCCGGTGAACCAGAACCAGACGTACTTCGACTTCCAGGTGGAGAAGCCAGTCGCGCCGATCCCCGGAGCCGGCGTACCGCGCTACCCGGACATCCTGCGTTCCTCGGGCATCGAAGGCCAGGTGCTTGCGCAGTTCCAGGTGGACACCACGGGACGCGTCATGATCGAGACGTTCAAGGTCATCACGTCGTCGCACGACCTCTTCGAGCGGGCCGTGCGCCAGCAGCTCCCGAACATGCGCTTCCTGCCGGCCGAGATCGGCGGACGCAAGGTGATCCAGCTCGTGCAGCAGCCGTTCCAGTTCGCGCTGGACAAGTAGTCGTCGCAACCCGTCCGGTTTGGACCGGCGAGTCGTAGTCCTTCCCGTTTCACAACCCTCAGGAGATCAGTTCCATGGATATGTCCATCGGTTTCATTTGGGAGCACAGCCCGCCATTCGCCAAGGGCATCTGGGTCGTTCTGGCGATCATGTCGCTCTGGTCCCTGACGGTGGCGTTCGGCAAGTGGTGGAACCTGCGCAAGGCACAGAAGGAGACGCTCAAGTTCGCGCCTGAGTTCTCCCAGTTCCTCGAAGAGGACAACCTCACCGAGGCGATCAACCTCGCGCAGTCGTACAAGAAGTCGAACGTCGCGCGCGTGCTCGGTGGCGCGCTTGACGAAGTGAAGCCGCTGATCATGGACGGCTCGGTCACGGTGAGCGACATCAACTCGGCAGAGCGCGCAGTCGAGCGCAACATGCTCGTGGAGATCGTCGGCCTGAAGCGCGGCCTCGCCGTGCTGGCGACGGTGGGTTCCACGGCGCCGTTCGTCGGTCTGCTCGGCACGGTGTTCGGCATCATCAACGCCTTCGCCGCCATGGGTTCGGCTGCGTCGACGGGCCTGGCCGCGATCACGGTCGGTATCGCCGAGGCGCTGATCGCCACGGGCTTCGGCCTCATGGTCGCCATCCCGGCGGTGTGGTTCTTCAACTACTTCCAGACGAAGATCGACAACCTCACGGCCGAGATGACGTACGTCTCCAAGGAGATGATCGACTACCTGATCAAGGGCGTCTCGGGCGAGTTCGGCCGTTCGCGCTTCACCCGTGAGTTCAACACCGCGGCCTCCAAGGGCTCGGCCCCGATCTCGCAGTAAGCGCGTCAACGACCCCAGGAGGGTTTTGCAATGGGTATGTCGGTAACGACCGGGGGCGGCGTCAAGTCTGAGCCGAACGTCGTCCCCATGATTGACGTGATGCTCGTGCTGCTCATCATCTTCATGGTGGTGACGCCGGCGATCGCGGCAGGCTTCACGGCCACGCCGCCGACCGGTGTCAACCTCAAGTCCCATCCGGAAGCGGATCAGGACCAGGTGTTGGGCATCGATAAGTACGGGCGTTATTACCTGAACAAGCAGCCCATCGAGAACGAACAGCTCCCCGAGCTGCTCAACAGCATCTTCTCGGTGCGCACGGTGGACCAGATCCTGTACGTCAAGGCGGACAAGGATCTCGAGTACGGCGCCATCCTCGAGGCGATGGACATCGCGTCGAAGAACGGCGTCCGCGTCGTCGGCGCGATCACGGACCAGCAGCCGGGGACCGAGTCCTCGGTGGCGGGCGACGCGATCAAGACCGACCTCCCGGACTAGGAGCGCGACATGGGAATGAGCACCGGAGGCAACGGCAGCGGGCTGACCAACGAGCCCAACGTCGTGCCGATGATTGACATCATGCTCGTGCTGCTGATCATCTTCATGATCATGCAGCCGATGATGCGAAAGGCCGTGGACCTGCAGCTGCCTGACCCGCAGCCGGCAGTCGCGACCGCCAACGAGGCGTCGGACCAGATCGTGCTCGAGGTCCTGCCCGGCGGCAAGTTCGCGGTGAACAAGTGTGAGACGATGTCCTGCGCCGACGGCGACCCCGGCAACGGCGTGGCGCTGACGGTCGAGAACCTCGACGAGCGCCTGCGCGGGATCTACGATCCCCGTCCGGACAAGATCATGTTCGTGAAGGGCGATCCGTCCGTGAAGTACCAGGACGTGATCCAGGCGATGGACATCGCGCGTGGATCCGGCGTGAAGGTCATCGGCGTCCCGCCGATGGATAAGGAGGAGCCGGGACGGTAGCATCGTTCCGCCGGGCGCTCGTGCTGCGGCCCGTCCTTGCAGTCCCAGATGCGGCGGACGAACCCTAACCGGATCGTCCGCCGTATCACTTAGGAGCCCATGACCCATCTTTCGAGCCTCGACCAGCCAACCCCGCCGCGTCGTCCGCTCCGGCCCCTGCACGGGATCCCGGAGAAGGACCCGCGCGCGCCCACGGGATTCCTGGTCTCCCTTGCGCTGCACCTCGCGATCCTGCTGGCGCTGCTGCTGCCCGCCATCATCCAGCAACAGCTGGACCTGCCGCTCACGGGTGGCGGGGGCGGCGCAGGCCCCGCGGGCGGCGGGGGCGGTGGCAACAACGGCACGGGGGGGGAGACGGTGCGCCCGGAGGAACTGCGGTTCATCCGCGTGGCACCGGCGCCGACTATGCCGGCCACGCAGACGCCTGAGGTCGTCGTGCCGCCCGTCGAGAAGCAGCCGGAGCCCGTGAAGCCGCCCGAGGTCACACGGACGGTGCCGCCGCCGGTCGCACGCCCATCGATTGACGCGCTGGCCTCGTCCATTGGAACCAAGGTGCCGATTCCCGGCCGCGGCGGCGGCACCGGCAATGACGGCACGTCCGGGACCGGGCCAGGCAAGGGCGGCGGCGTCGGCTCGGGCGAGGGCACCGGTCGCGGGTCCGGCACGGGCGCCGGGACGGGCGGTGGGCCCGGCGACATCTACCCGCCCACCGTGACGAACCTGGCGATCCTGCCGATTCCCGTGCCCGACAAGGTCCGTCCGTACAAGATGGTCGCGTATTTCGACGTGGACGAGCGGGGCAACGCCAAGCTGATCTCATTCAATCCGTCCAACGACCGCGGCTACAACAAGAAGATCCGCAGTATGCTCGAAGAAGTGCGCTTCCGCCCGGCCGTGCGGTTTGACGGCACCCCGGTGCGGGACACGGCATGGATCACCGCCGAAGCGCCGCGCTGAGCTCTCGCGCGCACCGGCCCGCCGCGGACAGCCGCGCGGCATCGCCCCGAAAAATCGCACGCGCTCCCTAGCAGTGATCGCCGCCCGCCGATAGCTTCACCGGGTTGCGGTTCCAGGCGGCACAGGCGCACACGAGCAGTCCCTTCCTCACCCCAACACCCCGATCCCGATGGCCACTGGCAACGCTGCTCCCGCAGCGGAGACCACGGGCGTGTCCGGCCCCGGCTTCGTCAAGGCAATGACCCTCACCGACGCGACGATGCTGGTCGCGGGCACGATGATCGGGTCCGGCATCTTCATCGTCTCGGCCGACATGGCCCGCACGGTGGGCTCTCCCTTCTGGCTGCTGATGGCATGGCTGCTGACCGGCGTGATGACGCTGCTCGGCGCGCTGGCCTACGGCGAGCTGGCGGCGATGTACCCGCGCGCGGGCGGCCAGTATGTGTTTCTGCGCGAGGCCATGGGCCCGCTCATGGGATTCCTGTATGGGTGGACGCTGTTCGTGGTCATCCAAACCGGAACCATCGCGGCGGTGGGTGTCGCGTTCGGCCGATTCCTCGGAGTGTTATGGCCCGCGATCTCGCCTGAGCGCTACGGATGGTTCCCGCAGTTCGATGTGGTGACCCCGGGCGGGCTGATCGAGTTGGGGCTGACCCCACAGCGGCTCGTGGCGCTCATCAGCATCTGGGTGTTGACCTGGGTGAACCTGCGCGGCGTGCGCGAGGGCAAGTTCGTCCAGACGTTCCTGAGCATCATCAAGACGGGCGCGCTGGCCCTGCTGGTGATCCTCGGGCTCACGATCGGGCGCAACGCGGAGGCCGTGGCCACGAACTTCGGCAGCGGATTCTTCGGCGACGCGCCTTTCGGCGGATCGTTCTCGAGCGTGTTCGTGCTCGCATTCGGCGCGGCGCTGGTGGGATCGTTGTTCTCGAGCGATTCATGGCACGGCGTGACCTCTGCGGCGGCGGAGGTGAAGGATGCGACGCGCAACCTGCCGCGCGCGCTGCTGCTCGGCACGGGTCTCGTGACGCTGCTTTATGTGCTGGCCAACGTGTCGTACTTGAGCGTGCTGCCGTTCGACGCGCTGCAGGCGGCGCCCGAGGACCGCGTGGGCACGGCCGTGGCGCGCGGCATCTTCGGCCCGCCGGGCGCGACGATGATGGCGGTGGCGATCCTCATCTCGACGTTCGGCTGCAATAACGGCCTCATTCTGGCCGGCGCCCGCGTGTACTGGGCGATGGCCAAGGACGGTGTGTTCTTCCGCAAGGCGGGCGAACTCAGCAAGCACGGCGTGCCCGCGTGGGCGCTCGTGGCGCAGGCCATCTGGACGAGCATCCTCTGTCTGACCGGCACGTACAGCCAGCTGCTCGACTACGTGATCTTCGCCGCGCTGGTGTTCTATGCGTTGACGACGACGGGACTCTTCGTGCTGCGCCGCAAGCGGCCCGACGTGCCGCGGCCGTACCGCGCGATCGGCTATCCCGTGCTGCCGGCCCTGTACGTGGTGCTGGCGGCCTTCGTGGCCTGCGTGCTGCTCGTGGCAGACAAGACGCGCGCACAGGCGCTCTCCGGGCTCGTGGTCGTGCTGCTCGGCGTGCCCGTGTACTTCATGACGAAGCGCTCGATCACGGCGGGTGAGGCATGATGCGGTCGCTGTGGGCCCGCAAACCGATCGCGGAACTCGTGCCGGAGACCGCGGGCGGCAAGGGCATGAAGCGCACGCTGGGCACGCGCGATCTCATCGGGTTGGCCATCGGCGCGGTGATCGGGGCGGGCATCTTCTCGACGCTGGGCACGGCGGCCGCCGGTGAGGTCCTGCCCACGGGCGAGATCGTGCGCTACGGCGCGGGGCCGGCGCTCGTGCTGTCGTTCGCGCTGCTGGGCTGCATCTGCGCGCTGGCGGCGATGTGCTACGCCGAGCTCGCGTCGATGATCCCGCAGGCGGGCTCGGCGTATGCGTACAGTTACGCCACGATGGGCGAGCTCATCGCCTGGATCATCGGCTGGGACCTGATCCTGGAATTCGCGGTGGGCAACGTGGCCGTCGCGATCGCGTGGAGCGGGTACTTCAGTTCGCTCATCTCGCCGTGGTTCACCATGCCGGGATGGCTCACGCACGGCTACTTCGACGTGAAGGCGAGTTCGGACCCGGCGATCATGGCGCTGGCCGACACGGCGCCGCGCGTGATGGGCATGCCGGTGCTCGTGAACCTGCCGGCGTTCCTCATCGTGGCGGCGATCACGTGGCTGCTGGTGCGCGGCGTGCGCGAGAGCGTGCGCGTGAACAACGTCATGGTGCTCATCAAGCTGGCCGTGCTGGCGCTGTTCGTGATCGTGGGCAGCATGCACATCGACACGGCCAACTACACGCCGTTCGCGCCGAACGGGTTCACGGGCATCCATCAGGGCGCCGCGATCGTGTTCTTCGCGTATATCGGCTTCGACGCGATCTCGACGGCGGCCGAGGAGACGAAGGACCCGCAGCGCACGATGCCGCGCGGCATCCTGGGCGGCCTCGCCATCTGCACGATCATCTACATGATCGTGGGCGCGGTGGCAACGGGCCTCGTGCCGTATCAGCAACTGGAGTCGTCGGACCCGTTGGCGCACGCATTCGAGGTCGCGGGGCTGACGAACTTCTCGTGGATCATCGCGTTGGGCGCGGTGGTGTCGATGTCGGCCGTGCTGCTCGTGTTCCAGTACGGCCAGCCGCGCATCTTCTTTGCGATGGCGCGCGACGGGTTGCTGCCGCGCTTTGCGGCGAGGCTGCACAAGAAGTACCGCACGCCGCACATCGCGACGATCGTCACGGGCCTGTTGGTGGCCTTGGGCGCGCTCGTGGCCGACGACGCGGCGACGTACGACCTGACCAACATCGGCACGCTGTTCGCCTTTGCGCTCGTCTGCATCGGCGTGCTCGTGCTGCGCATCACCGAGCCCGACCGGCCGCGGCCGTTCCGCGTGCCCGGCGTGTGGTTCGTGTCGCTGGGCGGCGCGTCCGCCTGTTTCTTCGTGATGTACGGATTGCCGCCGCACGCGTGGGTGCGGTTCGGCATTTGGCTGCTCATCGGTTTGGCCATCTATTTCGTATACGGATACAGGAACTCCACTCTGCGGCGCGGTCTGCCGCCCCGCACTTTTGAGGAATAGATGTCCGAATCGATCGGCAATACTGGGAAGGGCATGAAGCTGCACACCAAGATCCTGCTGGCGCTGGTGTTGGGTGCGACAGCGGGCATTATCGCGAATACGATGTTCGGTGGGCTGGAGAACGGCGTGGTGGCGTGGATCAACACATACCTCGCGGGCCCGATTGGGCAGATCTTCCTGCGACTGCTGTTCATGATCGTGATGCCGCTGGTGTTCGCGTCGATCGCGCTGGGTGTGGCGGGCCTGGGCGACCTCAGGAAGGTCGGCCGCGTGGGGGGCAAGGCGATCGGGTATTTCTTCGCGACGACGGCGTTGGCGGCGACGTTCGGGCTGATCATGGTGACGATCGTGCGGCCGGGCGCGAGCGTGCCCGAGGCCGTGAAGATCGAGCTGATGGAGACGTATGCCGACGACGCGTCAGCGACGATCGCGACGAACGAGCAGGGTGGGTTCGGCGTACACACGTTCGTGAACATCGTCACGCGCAACCCGGTGCAGTCGGCGGCGCAGGGCGACATGCTGGGCGTGATCTTCTTCGGCCTGATGTTCGGCGCGGCGCTGACGCAGCTCAAGCCCGAGACGGCGAAGCCGATGATCGACGTGCTGCAGGCGCTCAATGACGTCGTGATCGTGATCGTGGGCATGGCGATGAAGCTGGCGCCGTACGGCGTGGCCGGCCTGATCTTCGGGGTCACGTCACGATTCGGCTTCGTGCTGCTCAAACCGCTGGGCGGCTATGTGATCGTGGTGATGAGCGCGCTCATCCTGCATGTGGCCATCAACATCTCGTTGATCCTCAAGTTCATCGTCGGCATCCGCCCGATGTTGTTCTACTCGCGCATTCGCTCGGCGCTGGTGACGGCGTTCTCGACGAGTTCGAGCTCGGCGACGCTGCCGACGGCGATGCAGACGGCGGAGGAGAACCTGGGCATCCCGCCGAAGATCGCGGGCTTCGTGCTGCCGCTGGGATCGACGATGTGCATGAACGGCACGTCGATCTTCGAGGGCATCACGGTGATTTTCCTGTGCCAGATGTTTGGCGTGGACCTGTCGCTGGGCGGCATGGTCATCGTGATCTTCATGTCGGTGATCACGGCGATCGGCGCGGCCGGCGTGCCGGGCGGCTCGATTCCGTTGCTCGTGGGCATCCTGGCGATGATGGGTGTGCCGGGCGAGGCGATCGCGATCGTGCTGGGGGTGGACCGCATCCTGGACATGAGCCGGACGACCGTGAACGTGTGCGGTGACCTGTCGGCGACGGCGTTCGTGGCCAAGACCGAGGGCATGTGGGACGCGAGCATGGTCCCCGCCGAGGCTCGCGCGGCTTAGTCCGTTTCTACGGCGATGCGGGGGGCGCGTCCGTTTGGATCGTGCTCCCCGGTCGGCCGCGGGAGAGGTCGCTTCGCGCGCCAGCGCGCTTACACGCTGCAAGCCTTGCGCGCTCGCGCGCGCAAGTCTTTTGCTACGCGCGGGTGGCGCGCTGCGCGACCTCTCCCGTGGCCTCCCGGCTTGCTTGCCTGGCAGCGCGCCCCTCGCGTCGCTCGGCGAGGCGGGCTTCGCCCGCTCGCCTCGCTGGGGCCGGCGCTCTCATTCGCTGCCGTCGTTGGCTCACGAACGCGCGGCGCGGCCGGTCGTTGCTTCGAGCCGACGGCGATGCGGGGGTAGTCTCACGCGGAGTACGCGGAGGACTGCTGGGGCCAAGACGCGGAGTGGCTTTTAGGCTCTTAAAGGCGAGAGCCGGCGCGAGGCTTGGGGGGACAAGCTTAACTGCGTGGTGTGGACCGGGCTGCGCGGTGGGGGTGCCCGGGCGACGGGCGGTGCGGGGACCCGCGCCGCTTGCGTGCCGGCGGCGCCAGAGCCCGTGCTAACGCGACCACCGATGTGTGAGGGAGGCCGGCGGAGAGTTCCCGCAGCGCGCCACCCGCGCGTAGCAAGAGACCGCCGCTTTAGCGGCGGGCTCGCAGCGTGTAAGCGCGCTGGCGCGCGAAGGGGATTCTCCGCCGGCCGACCGCGGAGCACAGACTCAGAAGCGCCGACTCAGACCGCAGCCGCCACCCGCAAAGCCAAGCGCACCGCACCGCGAGCCGGCTGCACCTCTTCGGCGTGCAACACCGACCCCGGCACCGCACTCTTCAGCCGGTGCTCGACCAGCCGGCGCAGGAACGAGCCGCGCTTCAGCATGCCCCCGGCCAGCGCCACCGGCACCGCCGCGCGCTCGTCCGTGAACAGCTGCCGCGCCAACGTCCGCACATGCAGCACCAACTCCTCCGCCGCGATCGTGCAGATCGAGTTCGCGCGCAGGTCCCGCTCCGAGGCCAGCGTCACCACCGGCACCGCGAGCGCCGCCAAGTCCTTGGGCGTCGCCTGCGCGGCCCACGCCACGAGGTCGTCCACCTCGTCGAGTTCGAGCGCCGTGAGCACCGCGCCCACGAGCCGCGTCTCGGGCTCGCGCTGGTCGTGCGACGACGTGACCACACTCAGCGCGCGCCGGCCGATCCACGCGCCGCTGCCTTCGTCGCCGCAGACTGGGCCCCAGCCGCCGCACCGGCGCAGCTCACCCGAGGGACCGCGGCCGAAGGCGACAGAGCCGGTGCCGGAGACGAGCAGGATGCCCGCGCCCTCGGCGCCAAAGGCATCCTCGATGGCGATGTCGGCGTCGGTGACCACCTGGACTTCCTCGGCGATGGCCTCGCCCTCGAGCGCGCGCAGCAACGCGCGCCGCTCCGGTTCACGGCCGACGCCGGCCACGCCGACCACCAGCACGCGCGGACGGTCCTCCTGCTCGGCCATCGCGAGCGCGTCACGCACGAGTCCGCCGATCAACTCGGCCGACTCGAGGGCCTCGCCGGGCCGGACGGCGCTCGCCGCGCCCGTCACCGCAGCCAGCTCCTTGCCGCGTTCGTTCGCCACGACCACATGGGTCTTGCTGCCACCGCCATCGACGCCAACGACTACGTGCGACATCTGGTTCTATCCGGGTCAGGGCGCGCGGTGGGGCCGCGCGCGTGGAGTACAGGTGAGAGGCGGCCGCGGCTTGCCGCGGTGCGACATCAATGAATCAAGCCGATCGCGCCGGCACCGCATGCGTGAGCGACGATACGACGCCCGCCGCCATGGTGATCGTCGTGCCGATCAACACGTACCATGGCCACGCAATGCCGCGCACCGGCTCCAACATCGGCGCCAGTGACGGGATGGCCGTCGAGAGTGCCGTCGCGAACACGATCACGCTCATGCAGGCGATGCCGACCGACATGCCGATGATCGCGTCGCGCTGCACGGCGCGCCTCCACAGCATCGCCAGAAAGAAGCCGCCGAGCAAGCCACCGTACGTGAACGACGCGATCGAGAGCGCAATCACCACCACTGGCGTGCCCTCGGCGCGGTACAGCAGCGCGCCGCCGATGAGCACCACGGCCCACAGCAGCGTGAACACCTTGGAGGCGCGGAAGACGGCGCGGCCGTCGGGCTGCACCCTGCGGAACGGGATCCAGATGTCGTGCGTGGTCGCGGCCGCGAGCGAGTTGAGCGAACCGGACACGGTGCTCATCGCCGCGGCGAGGATGGCCGCGATCACGATGCCGGTCATGCCGGGCGGCATCTCGGCGATGATGAATGTCGGGAAGATCTCGTCGGGCCGCGCGAACGTGCGCGCCGCATAGAACGACCACAGGCCGACGCCGATGAGCAGGAACAGCGCGAACTGGGCGATCACCGCGATGCCGCTGCCGATGAGCGCCTTGCGCGCGTCACGGATGTTAGCCGAGGTCAGCAGCCGCTGCACGATGATCTGGTCTGCGCCATGCGAGGCCATCGACAGGAACGCGCCGCCCAGCAGGCCGGCGAACACCGTGTGCGGGCGGTCGAGCCCGGTGTACGTGTCAATGAAGCGCAGCTTGCCCGCTGCGCCGGCCTCTGAGAGGATTTGGGACCAGCCGCCTTCGACACCTACCCCGATGAGGTACACAGCGCCGAGGCCGCCGGCGAGATACACGAATGTCTGGATGACGTCGGTCCAGATCACGGCCTTCATGCCGCCGTGATACGTGTAGAGCACGGTGGCCGCGCCGAGGATGAGGATCGACATCGGCATGGCCTGCTGCGCGGGCAGCACGGGCGCCAGGATCAACGCGATGGGAATCGCCGTGGCGAACACGCGCACCGAGTCGCCGAACGCGCGCGTGACCATGAACGTCACGGAGGCGAACCGCCGCGTGCCCAAGCCGAAGCGCTGTTCGAGCAGCGCGTACGCCGTGACGAGCTGGCCACCCACGTAGCGCGGCAACAGCGTGTACGCGATGACGAGGCGGCCCAGCAGGTAGCCCGCGGCCACCTGCAGGAACGTGAAGTCACCGAGGTACGCGAGTCCCGGGATGCTGATGAAGGTGAGCGCGCTCGTCTCGGTCGCGACGATGGAGAAGAGCACCGCCCACCACGGCACGTTCCCGCCGGCGACGAAGTAGTCGCGCGCGTCCCGCTGGCCGCGGCCGAGCCAGACGCCCAAGGCCGTGGTGCCGACGAGGTAGATCGCGAGCACGGCCCAGTCGAGGCCGGTGAAGGCGGTGCCGACGTCATTCATGTGCTTGGCCCAGGACCGGAGGTGACGCCATCAAACGCGACGGGCGCCCGCGAGGACGCCCGTGCATGTGGTGCTTGGTGGCGCGGCGGCCGAGACCGAAGGCGCCGCGCGATGCGCCGTTACGCGGAGAAGCTGCTGCCGCAGCCGCAGCCGCCGGATGCGTTCGGGTTCTTGAACGTGAAGCCGGAGCCCTGCATCGACGTCGTGTAGTCGATGATGACGCCGTTGAGATACTGCATGGAGAACGGGTCGACGAAGACGTTGAATCCGCCCTGCGGCAGGATCGTGTCGTCATCGGCGGGCTTGTCCTCGATCAGGAGGCTGTACTTGAAGCCGGAGCAACCGCCGGGCTGCACGCTGACGCGCAGGCCGCCCACCTCGGGCGCGACGTTCTCGGCGACCATGAACTTCTGGACTTCCGTATTCGCGGCCGGTGTGATCGTCACCGCGACTTCAGGGGCATTCATCGTGCTCATCGAGTCCCTCCGATGGGGAGCGGCGGCCGCGGAATCGCGGACCGGCAGACTAAGCGGAATATAGGGCGGGAGGTTCCGGGAACAAGGCTCCCGGCGTCATGGGGTGAGAGGCGCATGCGGCCGCGCCGCCGCGCGGCAGGGGAGCGCCATCCTACGGCGTACCCCGCGCCGCCGTCGGCGCGCCGCGTGGCGCCAGCACGCCCGCCAGGTCCGCCACGGCGGTCCGCACGGGTCCGATGCGCGAGTTCTCCCGAGACGGATTCACGCGATTGGTCATCAGCAGCACGAAGCGGTCGTTCTCGGGGTCGATCCAAATCGACGTCCCCGTGAACCCCGTGTGCCCGAACGCGGGGCGGTGCAGCACGTGACCCGCGGAGTTCGTGCCGTTCGGCGTCTCCCAGCCGACGGCACGATGTGACAGCAGGTGGTTTTGCACCCGCGTGAAGCGGCGGATCGTCTCCTCCTTCACGATGCGCGTGCCGTCGAGCTCGCCGCCATTGAGCAGCATGCGCGCGAAACGCGCCAGGTCGGCCGCCGTGCCGAAGAGTCCGGCGTGCGCCGAGACCCCGCCAAGGCGAAAGGCATTCTCGTCATGCACCTCGCCGCGCAGGTGCCGTCCGCGCCAAGGGTCGACCTCCGTCGGCGCGATGCGCTGGCGCCAGCCGCGCGGGGGCTTGTAGCGCGTGCCGTCCATGCCGAGCGGGTCGAAGACATGGTCATGCAGGTAATCGTCGAGCGACTGGTCCGTGACGCGCTCGATCACCATGCCGGCGAGAATGGCGCCCAGGTCCGAGTACTCATAGCGGAGGCCGGGCAGCGTGTCCAACGGCGTGGCGAGCACGAGCCGGCGCGCCTCGCGCGCGGTGTCGGTCTCCTTGTACAGCTCGCGCCATGCGCGCAGACCCGACGAATGCGTGAGCAGGTGCCGGATGGTCACGAGTTCCTTGCCCGGCCCCGTCCACTCAGGCAAGTAGCGCTGTACGGGCGCGTCGAGCACGACGCGGCCCTGCTCGACGAGCTGCATCATTGCCGTGGTCATGCCGATGACCTTGGTGAGCGATGCGAGGTCCCATACGGTCTCGGCCGCCGGCGCGGGCGCGTTATCGGCCCAGTCGATGTGGCCCGCGGCGACGCGCGCGATCACGCCGCGATGGTCGCCGATGATGGCGATCGCGCCGGGAAACACGGAGTCGGCCACGCCGCGCTGCAGCAGCGCGCGCAGCGAGTCCGTCGCCGCCTCGGCGTCGAGCGGTGCGACGGTTGACGTCTCATCCGCATAGCCGGCGCCCGCACGGAAGAAGCCCGGCAGTGAGATCGGCGCACGACCGCGGAACGGGATCCGCCCGGTGACGGCCTGCGCGGCGGCGCGCTCGAGCGCCTCACCGCGTCCGAACGTGGCGACATAGCCCGAGACCTGCGGGAACTCACGGAGCACGTACGGATTCGAGAACGCCACGACGGACACGGGGCGCTGCGTCGCCACCGAGTCGATCCAACGCGCGATGTGCTCACCGACGGCGAAGGCGCCCTCGCCCTCGATCGTGCGCACGAACGTGGCCACGAGCACGCGCTCATCGGGGCGCAGCAGCGAATCCAGCCGCGCGCGCGGCGTGGACGGCGAGATGCGCTCCACGCGCACGTTGCGCAGCTCGCGGCGCACCTCGGCGGCAAACGTGCGGCCCGCGCGCAGGTTGCTCTCGCCGGCAAACGTCAGCAGCAGCGTCGGCGGGCCCGCGCTGAACGGAATCGCGAACTCGTCGTTGCGCAGCAGCGTGATCGCCGAGGTGGCGATGTCCTCAGCGACCTGACGGTGCGCGCGGCTGCCCACGATGTCGCGCAGTGAGTCGAGCGGCACGATGGGGCGCTGCACGGCGCCCGTGCGGATCTTGAGCTCGAGGATGCGCCGCACGGATTGCTCGATGCGCTCGTGTGAGATCTCGCCGCGCTCGACGGCGGCCGCGACGGCGGAGATCGCCGCGGGGATGTCCGGCGGCATCAGCAGGATGTCGGTGCCCGCCTTGACGGCGCGCACGGCGCTTTCGGCGACACCGTAGCCCGCGCCGACCCCGCGCATGTCCATGGCGTCGGTGACGACGAGTCCCCCGAACCCGAGCGTGTCACGCAGCAAGTCGTGCATGATCGAGGGCGCAAGCGTCGCCGGGGTGGAGTCACCCGACACGGCGGGCAACGCGATGTGCGCGCTCATCACGGCCGCGGCGCCGGCCTCGATGCCGGCGCGGAATGGCAGCAGCTCAAGCGAGTCGAGCCGTTCGCGGCTGGCGCTCACGATCGGCAGCGCGAGGTGCGAATCGGTGTCGGTGTCACCGTGGCCGGGAAAGTGCTTGATCGTCGCGGCGACGTGCTCACCCTGCACGCCCTGCACGAAGGCCGCGCCGAGGCGCGCGACGGCCTTGGGATCCTCGCCGAAGGAGCGGACGTTGATGACCGGGTTGTTGGGGTTGTTGTTGACGTCCACCGCCGGCGCGAACGCCAAGTGGATGCCGATGGCGCGCGACTCGGCGCCCGTCACGCGGCCGGCCTCGCGCGCGAGGCGCGCGCTGCCCGTGGCGCCGATGGCCATGTTGCTGGGCAGGACCGTCGCGCTACCGCCTTCGAGCAGGCCCGGCGCGAAGACGCCGCCCTCGAGGCGCCCCAGCCCGGGCTCGACGTCGGACGAGACGAGCAGCGGAATCTCCGACAGCCGCTGCAGCGCGTTGATCTTCGCGGCGACCTCGATCGGCGAGCCGAGCGACATCACGATGCCGCCGACCTTGTCGAGCTCGATGCGCTCGGCCGCCTCGGCAAACGAGGAGTCGCTCGTGCTGGTATAATCCCCGAGCACCCAGATCATGACCATCTGTCCGATGCGGTCACGCAGGGTGAGCGAGGCGACGGTCTCGTCGATCCACCGCTGCGCCTTCGCGGGCAGCGGCGCGGAGAATGAGCCGGGCACGTCGCGCAGGACCTCGGGCGACGGCGGATCATGCGGCGCGATCACCGGTGCGGCGTGCGGGTCGGTCTGTGGCGTGGCGCCGGTGGCGGCCTCGGGCGTCGCATCGACGGTTGGCGGCGCTGCCGGTGTGCACGATGTGATGACGGAGCACAGGATGCCGGCGGCGCCGGCCCAGCGGAGGAAGGCGATGCGACGGTTCATGCGATGGGCGAGCGGGCGATGAAAGATCAAGTTCACGGCATGCAGGGGCTCAGTGTGCTGATGCTGCTGGCGGCGACGGCGTTGAGTTCGTGTGCCCAGGCCGCGCCGGTCGCGGAGCGACAGGCCGTACGGCCGGGCATCACGGTGCTGATCGAGGATTCGCTCGCACTGGTCGCGGGACGGCGCATCGCGCTGCTCACGAACCAGACCGGCGTCGATGCCGCGGGCGTTTCCGATGTCGAACTGCTCATGGGAGACCGCGCGAGCGAGGCCGGGGTCACCCTCGTGCGGCTGTTCAGTCCTGAACACGGCATTCGCGGGACGATTGACACGGAGAACGTCCCCGACGTCGTGGACGAGCGGTCGGGCCTCATGGTGCACTCTTTGTATCGGCGCGGGACCGTGCCGCCTCCAGACAGCCTCCTCGCGGACCTGGATGCGCTCGTGTTCGACCTGCAGGATATCGGCACTCGCACCTGGACCTATGTCGGCGTGATGATCTACGCGATGCGCGCGGCTGAGCGCGCAGGCATTCCGTTCATCGTCCTCGACCGCCCCAACCCGCTCGGCGGCTCCGCGCAGGGACCGCTGCTCGATTCTTCGCTCGCCAACGCCCTCGATCCCGCACCAGGCCGACGTGGACAGGCCTACGCATTATACCCCACGCCGCTCAGGCACGGTATGACGATGGGAGAGATGGCGCGCTTCTTCGCCGCTACGCTCGACATCGCCGCCGACCTGCATGTGGTCCCCATGCACGGCTGGGACCGGTCCATGTGGTGGGACGAGACCGGCCTCCCGTGGATCGTGCCCTCACCGGCGATGGTCTCGCCCGTGAGCGCGCTGTTCTATCCGACGCTCGTCGCGTTCGAGGCGACAAACGTGTCTGTGGCGCGTGGTACACCGCTTCCGTTCCAACAGTTCGGCGCGCCGTGGCTGGATGCAGCGCGCGTCGCCGACATGCTCAATGCGCGCTCGCTCGCGGGCGTGCGTTTCGAGGCGCTGCGCTTCACTCCCGGGGCGCCGACCGACGGCAAGTATGGCGGCGAGTCGATTCCCGGCGTGCGCATGATCGCGACCGACCGCGACAGCATCGCCGTCGGGCGCATTGGCGCGTCGATCCTGTGGGCCATCGCACAGACGCACGGCGACTCGCTGCGCATCACCGAGAGGGCGTTCGATTTGCGCTTTGGATCGCCCGAGGCGCGTGCGGCGCTCGTGCGTGGCGACGACCCGGCCGTGGTGATTGACCGTGCGCAGTCGCAAGTCGACGCTTATTGGAGACGCGTGCAGCCCTATCTGTTGTATCGGTAAGGGTGTGGGGGATGTGTTGCCGGTGGGCGCGAGGCAGCGGCGAGTTGATCGGCGTGTGGCATGTCGTCGGCCGAGCCGTGGCACGCCGTTGCCGCCCCCCGTTACACGCCATAAGTTTCCCCGCGCCGGGATGCGAGCGCATTCGGCGTTCGTATCTTCCTCTGTCGCAAGCGGTTAGGCCGCTAGCGGGGCCCGCAGACCCGACTGAATGCTCAAACTCTGGCAAGCGATCAAAGCAGGGTACCTGCGACTGATCGAGCCAGTGGTGGAGTGGTTCGTCCGCCACCGAGTGTCGCCGAACGTCATCACGACGATCGGGACGGCGTGCGCGTGCCTTGCTGCCGTCATCTTCGCATCGGGTCACATCTCCATCGCGGGCTGGACGCTGGGCATCCTGGCGTTCTTCGACGTGGTGGACGGCACCGTCGCGCGCCGTACCGGGAAGTCGACGGTATTTGGCGCCTTCTACGACTCCACGCTCGACCGCGTGGCCGACGGGGCGATCTTCAGCGGCCTCACGTTCTTCTACGCGACCAACACGCCGCACCGGTCACTCGCGATGGTCGCCATCGCGCTGATCGGCCTGCTGGCGACATTCCTGACTTCCTACACCCGCGCGCGCGCCGAGGCGCTCGGGATCGAGATGAAAGGCATCGGCATGATGGAACGGCCCGAGCGCATCGCCTTGCTCTCGGCGCCGCAAGCGTTTTTCGGGCTGGCGCTCGACGGCTGGGTCCTGCGCGGCGTCGTGACGCTGCTCGCGGTGACGGCCGTGCTCACGTTCGTGCAGCGCGTGCAGCATGTGGCGCGCGAGACGGACGGGCGCCCCTCGGCCGCATAGACGCCGTCATTCGGCGTTCAGCGTGGCCCCCCACCACCTTCTACCGTAAACCCAAACACTTCTCCCGGATAAGACGACATGGTTCGCCCTGCTAGCGGCAAGCTCGGAATTCTGACCCCCGGTCTCGGTGCGGTCGCCACCACATTCATGGCGGGTGTGGAGGCGGTGCGCCGCGGACATGCGAAGCCCATCGGCTCCCTGACGCAGATGGCGACGATCCGGTTGGGACGCCGCTCCGAGAACCGTGCGCCACTCCTGCGCGACTTCATCCCGCTCGCCTCGCTCGACGACATCGTCTTCGGCGCGTGGGACCCGATTCCCGATGACGCGTACGTGGCCGCCAAGAAGGCGGGCGTGCTCACGCCCGAGCACCTCGAGCCACTCAAGGACTTCCTGTCCGCCATCAAGCCGATGCCGGCGGTCTTTGACCAGCATTACGTCACGCGGCTGCACGGCGAGAACGTGAAGCAGGGCAAGAACAAGCGTGACCTGGCCGAGCAGCTGCGCGCGGACATCCGCAACTTCCGCAAGGCGAGCGGCGCCGAGCGCGTGGTGGCCGTGTGGTGCGGATCCACGGAGATCTTCATCCGCCCGTCGGCGGTGCACGAGACGATCGCGTCGTTCGAGAAGGGCATGGAGGAGGACCACCCGGACATCGCGCCCTCGATGCTCTACGCGTGGGCCTGCATCATGGAGGGCGTGCCGTACTGCAACGGCGCGCCGAACCTCGCCGTGGACACCCCGGCCCTCATGGCGCTCGCCAACGAGCGCGGCGTGCCGATCTCGGGCAAGGACTTCAAGACCGGGCAGACCTGGCTGAAGACGGTGCTCTCACCGGGCATCAAGGCGCGCATGCTCGGCCTGCAAGGGTGGTATTCCACCAATATCCTCGGCAATCGCGACGGCGAGGTGCTCGACGACCCGCAGTCGTTCAAGACCAAGGAGGAGTCCAAGCTCTCGGTACTGCACACCATCCTGCAGCCGGAGACGTATCCGGACCTGTACAAGGGGTTCAGTCACGTGGTGCGCATCAACTACTACCCGCCGCGCGGCGACAACAAGGAAGGCTGGGACAACATCGACATCACCGGCTGGATGGGGTATCCCATGCAGATCAAGGTGAACTTCCTGTGCCGTGACTCGATCCTGGCGGCGCCGCTGGTACTCGACCTCGCCTTGCTCAGCGATTTCGCGGGGCGCGCCGGTCTCAAGGGGATGCAGGAATGGCTATCCTTCTTCTACAAGAGCCCGATGGCGGCGCCGGGGATGCTGCCCGAGCATGACCTGTTCATCCAGCAGACCAAACTCAAGAACACGCTGCGCCACCTCATGGGGGAGGAGCAGGTGACCCACCACGAAGTGGAGGAGGAGGACGCGTGAATCAATCGACACAGGGAACTCGGTGCGATCCGGCCACGCGCGCGTTGACCACGCACGCGCTGACCTCGCGTGCGCTGACCTCGCGTGCGCTGACCTCGCGTGCGCTGACCGCGCGCGCACTGGTGGGCGTACTCATCGGCGCGTTCGCGGTCGTGTCGTGTGGCCCGCCAAAGGACGCCGGCGTCGTGCGGCTCTGGACCGAGCAGTTCGAGATCCGCGTGACGCCGGACCAGATCCCGCCGCGCGCGCTGGAGCGCATCAACTACTCCATCGTCGTGCGCGACAAGGAAACCAAGGAGCCGATCGCCAACGGCGAGGGCCGCATCTTCGCGACCAACGCCGACGGCAAGACCTCGTGGGACGGCTTCACGTATGGTCCCGAAGTCGGCACGTACCACGCGACCATCACCTACGTCACCGCGGGTGAGTGGGCGCTCGGCCTGCAGTTCCGCCGCGACTCCACGCAGGTGCTGGAGCGCACGCTGGACTGGCGCCAGATGGTGCTGAACGAAGTGGCGCCCGTGGCGGATGTACCCGGCCCGGCGCCCGATTCCCTCACTGGCGACACAACCGCCGCGCCGGACAGCGCGCGCTGACCTTCACGACCACCATCGAACCGCCCATGCGACACTTTCACCGAACTTCCCTGCATCCGGACGAGGTCCTCGCGGCCGCGGATGCATTCTTCCCCACGATTGGCATGCGTCCCGCCGCAGAGGCGCCGCGCTCGCGCACGTACAAGGGTGTGGTCGGCACACCCGAGGTGCAGTCCACGCTCGAACTCTCCGTGCGCATGGAGGGCGGGCACTACACGTTCGTCGAGGGGAACTCCGACCAGATGGGCGAGAGCCGCCTCGACCGGAACCTCAAGAAATTCTTTGCGCTGCTCAAGGCGAAGGTGGACGAGTCCCGCACGTTCGTCCCGTCGTACTGATGCCGCCCCGCAATAGCCGCGCGGGCCAGGGTGCGAACCGGCCGAAGCGGCCGGCGGCCCATCGCGGTGCCGGACACCTCGGCGAGCAGTTGTCGCGCGAGCGCAAGCTCGAGCTCTACTACTGGATGCGGCTCACGCGCACGCTCGAGGAGCGGCTCGTGGCGCTGTACCGGCAGACGAAGGTGGTCGGCGGCCTCTTCCGCTCACTCGGGCAGGAGGCCGACGCCGTGGGCTCCGCGTTCGCGCTCGAGCGGCGCGACATTCTCTCGCCGCTGATCCGTAATCTCGGCGCCATGCTCGTCAAGGGCGCCACGCCGGTGGAAGTTCTCAAGCAGTACATGGCCAAGGGCGACTCGCCCACGCGCGGCCGCGAACTCAACATCCACTTCGGCGACACCGACCGCGGATTCATCGGCCAGATCTCGCCGCTGGGCGACATGGTGCCGGTGATGACCGGCGTCACGATGACGTTCAAGATGCGCGGGCAGGACCGCGTCGGGCTCGTCTATGTGGGCGATGGCGCCACGAGCACGGGCGCGTTCCATGAGGGCATCAACTTTGCCGGCGTGCAGCGGCTGCCGCTCGTCGTCATCGTCGAGAACAACGGCTATGCGTACTCGACGCCCACCTCGAAGCAGACGGCCGCCGCGCAGTTCGTCGACAAGGCCATCGGGTACGGCGTGTACGGTGAGCAGGTCGACGGCAATGACGTGCTGGCCGTGTACGACTGCACGAAGCGCGCGGTGGATCGCGCGCGCGCGGGCGAAGGCGTGTCGTTACTCGAGTTCATGACGTATCGCCGCAAGGGGCACGCCGAGCACGACAACCAGTCGTACGTGCCCGCGGGCGAGATCGACCGCTGGGCCGAGGAGAACGATCCGATCGACCGCTACACGCGCGTGCTGGTCGACCGCGAGAAGGTCAGCCAGGCGGAACTCGATGCGATCGATGCGCGCGTCGTGCAGGAGGTCGACGCGGCGACCGACATCGCGGAGGCGTCCGCGTTCCCGGATCCGCTCGACGCGCTCAACGGCATCTACGCCGACCCGCCGGCCACCACGCCGCTATGGTTCCGCGAGGGCGCGGACGTGTCATCCTTGGGCAAGGAGCGCGCGGAAGGGTGGGGCACCTGGGACGCATCCAAGGGAGGGTCCCGCTGATGGCCGAGATCACGTACCTCGAAGCCATCCGCGAGGCGCTGTTCGAGGAGATGGCGCGCGACGAGAACGTCTTCATCATGGGGGAGGACATCGGCGCGTTCGGCGGCGCCTTCAAGGTGACCGAGGGGCTGCACGCGAAGTACGGTGACGCGCGCGTGATCGACACGCCGATCTCCGAGATCGCGATCGTGGGCGCCGCAGCCGGCGCTGGGCACATGGGCATGCGGCCCGTCGTCGAGATGCAGTTCATCGACTTCATCGCCAACGCCTACGACATGCTGACCAACTACGTGGCCACGGCGCGCTACCGCGCGTTCCTGCCGTGCCCGATGGTCGTGCGCGGGCCCAGCGGCGGCTATGTGCGCGGCGGGCCGTTCCACTCGCAAAATCCCGAGGCGGGGTTCATCCACACGCCGGGCCTCAAGGTCGTGTATCCGTCGACGGCCGAGGACGCCAAGGGCCTCATGAAGGCGGCCATCCGCGACGACGATTGCGTGCTCTTCTTCGAGCACAAGTATCTGTACCGCCGCATCAAGGGTGTGATGCCGACCGGTGACCACGTGGTGCCGATCGGCAAGGCGCGCACGGCGCGCGAGGGAACGGACATCTCCGTCATCACGTACGCGGCGACCGTGCACAAGGCGCTGGAGGCGGCCGAGCGGCTGCAGGCGGAGGATGGGCTCTCGGTGGAAGTGATCGACCTGCGCACGCTGAGTCCGCTCGACGACGATGCGATCGTCGCGACGGTGAAGAAGACGAACCGCGTGCTCATCGTGCACGAGGACACGCGCACGGGCGGCATCGCGGGCGAGCTCACGGCGCGCATCAACGAGACGTGCTTCGCGCACCTCGACGCGCCGGTGTTGCGCGTGACGGCGCATGACATCCCGCTGCCGTACGCGCCGGCGCTCGAGGATTTCGTGCTGCCGCAGGTGGATGACATCGTGCTGGCGCTGCGGCGGCTGGCGTCGTGGTGAGCGCAGGGCCCGCGGGCGGTGACGCCGGCAACGGCCGGCCGGCGACGTTGCGCATCGTCGCCATCGGCTGCTTCATGGCGTGGATCGGCGGATTCTCGGGCGCGATGATTGCGGTGTTGATCTCGAAGTTCGTGGCGTGGTTGGGCAAGGCGCCGAGTTGCAGCGGCATTCCGTCGTGCGATTGGTACATTTATGCAGCGGTCGGGGGCGCGCTCGGCGCGCTGACCCTGCCATGGCTCGTCGTGTCCGCGCTGCGCCGCCCGTCGGCGCCGGCCGCGGACACCGGGTCCTCTGACGACAAGAACCAGGAACTCTGAGGTTGCAGCCGTGGCTCGTGTAGACGTGATCATGCCCCAGATGGGCGAATCCATCGCCGAAGGGACGCTGTCCCGGTGGCTGAAGAAGGTCGGCGATGAGGTGAAGCGCGACGAGCCCATCTTCGAGATCTCCACCGACAAGGTGGACGCGGAGATCCCGGCGCCGACGGCCGGCGTGCTCGCAGAGATCATCGTGACGGAGGGCACCACCGTGCCCGTGAACGAGATCGTCGCGCGCATCGAGACGGAGAAGGGTGCGTCGATCGCGCCGGCGGCCGCGCCGGCACCGGCCGCGGGCTCCTCGAGCGCGGCATCGACACCTGCTCCGGCAGCCGCGGCGACGCCGGCACCATCTCCTCAGGGTGCCGCAACCGGCGCCGCGCGCCCCGCGGCCAGCACGCCGCGTTCCGGCGACGGCCACTCGTTCGAGGAACGCATCCGCACCAAGTCCTCCCCGCTCGTGCGGCGCATGGCCGCCGACGCCGGCGTCGACATCTCGGCGCTCTCCGGCAGCGGCATTGCCGGCCGCGTGACGCGCAAGGATCTCGAGCAGTACCTTGCCGGGGGCGGCGCCGCGGCGCTGTCTGCTGGAGCGGGTGCGGGCGCGGGCACGATGCCGGCCGGCCTGCCGGCCGCCATGCGCTCGCCCGCTGCATCGCACGGGGCCGACCCGACATTCAATCCGTGGCCGGGCGACGTCGTCGAGCCGATGTCGAAGATCCGCCGCCTCACCGCCGACCACATGCGCCAGGCGCGACAGGTCGCGGCGCACGTGACGAGTTTCTTCGAGATCGACCTCACGCGCATCGCGCGGCTGCGCGTCGCGACGCGCGCCGAGTTCGAGGCGCAGACGGGCCAGAAGCTCACATTCCTGCCGTTCATCATCCGCGCCGTCGTCGAATGCCTCCGCCGTCACCCGGTGCTCAACGCCACCGTCAGCGGCACCGACGTCATCCTGCGCAAGCGCTACAACATCGGCATCGCCGTCGCGCTGGAGCCCACGGGTCTCATCGTGCCGGTCATCAAGGATGCCGATGGGCTCAACCTCACGGGTCTCTCGCGCGGTGCCAACGACCTCGCGCTGCGCGCGCGCTCCAAGAAGCTGAGCCCCGCCGACGTGCAGGACGCGACGTTCACCATCACCAATCCCGGCGTGTTCGGTTCGCTCATGGGGACGCCGATCATTCCCGTGGGCACGACCGCGATCCTTGGCCTCGGCGCCATCGAGAAGCGGCCCAAGGTCATCACGGGCGCCGACGGCGAGGATACCATCGCGATCCGCACGTGCGCGTACTTCTCGCTGAGCTTCGACCACCGCGTGGTGGACGGCGCCGACGCCGATCGATTCATGGCCGACCTCAAGAAGACGCTGGAGGCGGTCCAGGCATGAGCCGCAAGCCGACGCGCGCCCTGACGATGCACCGCACGGTCATCCGGCCCGTCGACCGCAAGGCGTTCTTTGAGCGGCTGCGGACCACGCAGCGTCATTATCAGGCCGCCGGCTGCCGATACTGGGTGTTCGAGGAGGAGGCGCTGCCCGGCGCGTTCGTCGAGTTCTGCGAGGCAGACGACTCGAAGACGCTCTCCGCGGCGCACGCGTCGGCCCCCCACCCGATTCTCGATCCCTCGCGTATCTACACCATTGTGGAGTTGTCCTGATGCCCTCCCGCCCCATCGACATCGACGGCCAGACGTGGCAGGTGTTCCCGTCCGGCTACATCACGCAATACGACATCGACGAGTTCGGCCTCATCTTCGTGCGCGGCACGGGTGACGAACGCGAGGTGCGCCTGACGCGCTACTCGCCGGTCGGCGAGAAGGCGCGCGAACGCTCGCTTGCGACGCTCTCCGACGCCGACCTGCGGCGTCTCTTCCAGACCTCGCAGCCGAGCGTGAGATCGCCCGAGGCCGGTTACGCCTCGTGAGCACCGCGCCGGGTTCGGCCGGTGAGCACGGCAGCGCCGTCAAGCGCGGCCACGTGGACCTGCATGCGCACTCGACCGCGTCCGACGGCTCCCAGGCACCGGCCGCTGCCGTGGCCGCCGCGCATGCGGCGGGTGTCGCGGCCCTCGCGCTGACCGACCACGATACGCTCGGCGGCATCGCCGAGGCGCGCGCGGCCGCGGAACCGCTCGGGCTGCGGCTCGTGCCAGGCGTCGAACTCAGCGTGCATCACCTCGACCATGAGGTGCATCTGCTCGGTCTGCATATCCGCGACGTCGACGCGATGCAGGACGAGCTCGAGGTGTACCGCACGCGCCGCACGGCACGCGCAGTGTCGATCGTCGGCAAGCTCAACGCGCTGGGCGTGCACGTCAACATGGACGCGGTGCTCGCGCAGGCCGCCGGCGGCGCGGTGGGGCGGCCGCACGTCGCCAAGGCGTTGATCGCGCAGGGCGCGGTGCGCGACGCGCGTGAGGCGTTCGACCGGTATCTGGGCGCCGGCAAGCCGGCGTACGTGGGCAAGGAGCGGCTCGAGATCGCGGAGGGCATTGCGCTGATCCACCGCGCCGGCGGCATCGCCGTGCTGGCGCACCCGGCGGGCGAGGGGCGGCGCGAGGTGCTGGAGCCGCTCGCGGCTGCGGGCCTCGACGGCGTCGAGATCCGCCATCCCAGCCACAGCGCGGAAGACATCCGGCGACTCACCGCGCTCGCGGAGTTCCTCTCGCTGGTGCCGAGCGGCGGCAGCGACTGGCACGGCGCGACGAAGGGCGGACGTGTGCTCGGCGTGATGCAGGTTCCGCTGGCGTGGCTCGAGGCGCAGGACGAGCGCGTGGCAGGTGTGCGCGCGTTGGCGGGGGCGGCATGAGCGATTTCGCAGAGACGCAGGAGGAGGAGGAGGCCGGGCCGGCGCCGGTCGCACTGGTCACCGGTGCGGGACAGCGCGTGGGACGCGTGATCGCGCTCGCGCTGGCCGAGCGCGGCTTCCGCGTCGCCGTGCACTACAACCGGTCCCGGGCGGGCGCCGAAGCGACGGTCAGCGAGATCCGCGAGATGGGCGCCGAGGCGTTCCCGGTGCAGTCCGACCTCCGTCGCCCGGAAGCGCCCGACTCACTCGTGGCGGCGGTGAAGGCGCAGTTCGGCGCGCTGCACGTGCTCGTCAACTCGGCGGCCGGCATGGAGCGCACGTCGCTGGGCAGCATCTCGCCGGCACAGTTCGATGCGATCATCGCGCTCAACCTGCGCGCGCCGTTCCTGCTCGCGCAGGCCGCGTCGCGCGAGATGCAGGACGGCGCGATCATCAACATCGCGGATCACATGGCCGAGGAACCCTGGGCCGATTATTCGGTGCACGGCGTGAGCAAGGCCGGCGTGATCGCGATGACGCGGCACCTGGCGGCGGCATTGGCCCCGCACATCCGCGTGAACGCCGTGGCGCCGGGCTTCGTGCTCGCGCCGGAAGGGTACGGCGCCGTCGCGCAGGCGCGCTTCGCCAACGAGACGCCGCTGGGTCGGCTGGGCAGCCCCGAGGATGTGGCGCACGCGGTGCTCTACCTGCTCGACGCCGGCTATGTGACTGGCGAGACCCTCTTCGTCGACGGCGGCCGTCGTGTCCGGCCCTGAGGCGCCCCTGTCCGCCGGTGCGCCGGCGGACGCAACCAGCGAGCGGGTGCACTACGGCGACATCGTCGTCGTGGGGGGCGGCTGCTACGGATCGTACTACGTGCAGCAGCTGCGACGCGCGCGCGAGGCGGGCGCGCTGGATTGGGAGCGGCTGTTGGTCGTGGACCGCGACGCAGGGTGCCGGGTGTTTGCGGCGGAGCGCGACAGGCCCGGGCCGGCCCCTGCGGCCGGAGTGGCCCCGGCCGCATTGCCCATCACCCCCGTGGCGCGCGATTGGTCGCTGTTCTTCCGCGATTATCTCGCCGCGGCCGCCGCCCGACCGCGTGAGGAAATCGCGCGCGACAGCATCGTGCCGTCGCCGTTGATGCCGCACCTGATGTCGCATTGGGTCGTCGCGCGCGCGCGCGAACGCTGGCCGGGTCGCGTGCTGCGCCTCGTGCCGCTGGACGGCGCGGTCGACGTGCCGTGGCAACGCGCCGGTGACGACGGCACGCACTACGTGAGCTTTGCGACGTGGGAGTGCCCGATCAACTGCGTGGAGCCGCGCACGTGCCCGCACACGCGTGGCCCGCGCGCGTGGAGTCTGCCGCCGACGCTGCGTGCGTTTGTTGAGACCGAGCGCCTGCGCGGGCGCCGCATCGACGGCCCGGCGGTCTTTCATTGCGCGCATCGCGCGTATGGCGTCGGCATGTTCGATGTGAGTGCGGTCGTCGAGGCGGACGCACTCGTGGCCTCGGTGGCCGCAGGACGCGCGGCCGAAGTGCTCATCGGCACGGTGTCGCATTGCCATGGCGCGCTGACCGTGCTGGAACTGAGCGCGCCCTGACGCGATTTCTCCCGCACGCGGCTCGCCCGACGCTGCGTCGACCGCGTAGATTGCGCCGCAACCAAGCAGACGGAGAGCACGTTGGCGAGCATCCATGAGTATGAAGTCGTGATCATCGGCGCCGGACCGGCCGGCATGTGCGCCGGTATGTATGCCGGCCGGTCGATGCTGAAGGCCGTCGTGCTCGAGCGCGGGTTCCCGGGCGGCGAGCTGCTCAACACCGAGGTCATCGAGGACTACATCGGCTTCGAGCACATCCTCGGGCACGAGCTCGCGACGAAGTTCCAGTCGCACGCCGAGAAGTTCGGCGCGGAGATCCGCACGTCGACGCCCGTGGAGTCCGTGCGGCGCGGCAAGGACGGCATCTTCGAGACGAAGGTCGAGAACGGCGACATCTACCGCTCACCCGCGGTGATCGTCACGGCCGGTGGCACGCCCATCAAGCTCGGCATCCCGGGCGAGTTCGAGTACGCCGGCAAGGGCGTGTCGTACTGCGCGATCTGCGACGGCGCGTTCTACCGCGATCACACGATCATGGTCGTGGGTGGCGGTGACGCGGCGCTCGAGGAGGCCGACTTCCTCACGCGCTACGCGAGCAAGGTGTACCTCGTCCATCGTCGCGACACGTTCCGCGCGTCGCCGATCGTGCAGCAGCGCGCGCTCGCGAACCCGAAGATCGAGGTCATCTACGACACGGTGGTCGACGAGATCGCGGGCAAGGACGGCCTCATGACGCATGCCAAGGTGCACAACGTCATCACGGGCACGGAGTCGGAGATCGCCGCGACCGGCATCTTCATCTTCATCGGCTTCAAGCCCAACACGGGCATCATCGCCGACCACGTGGAGCATGACGCCTCCGGCTACGTGTACACGGATGCGAACATGCAGACGTCTGTGCCCGGGCTGTTCGCGGCCGGCGACCTGCGCGCACAGCTCACGCGGCAGGTGACGACGGCCGTGGGCGACGCCACCACGGCGGCGATCGCGGTCGAGAAGTTCCTCACCGCGCGCAAGAACGCCGAGCCGGCGCCGGCGGCCCAGCCCATGCTCGGCCTCAGCGCGTAGCATGCGCGTCACCTCGATCACCGTCGGGCCGTTCCGCGAGAACTGCTGGATCCTGCACGAGCCCGCGCTGGACGAGGTGGTGCTGGTGGACCCGGGCGACGAAGCCGACCGCATCGTCGCCGCCGTCGCCGCGACGGGCGCGCGCCTGACGGACGTCGTGCTCACGCACGCGCATCTCGACCACGTCGGCGCGCTGGCCGGTGTGCGACGCGCGTGGCCCGGCGTGCCCGTGCACATGCATCCGGCCGAGGCGCCCGTGTTCGACTTCGCGCCGCGCGCCGCCGCGCTCTACGGCTTGCCGTTCGAGCGTTCCGCGCCGCCCGAGCGCGAGATCGTGGAAGGGCAGGTGCTCAGGCTGGCCGGCGAGTCGTTCGAGGTGTGGCACCTGCCGGGACATGCGCCCGGCCACGTGGCGTTCATCGGCGCCGGCATGGCGTTCGGTGGTGATGTGCTGTTCGCCGGTTCCGTGGGACGCACCGACTTGCCGCTCTCGGACCCATCTGCTCTCGACCGCTCCTTACGGCGGCTGCTGACGTTGCCGGGCGAGACCGTCGTGCATCCGGGGCACGGGCCGAGCACGACCATGGCGGAGGAGGCGCGGTCGAACCCGTTCCTGAACGGCTCAGCGCTGGTGCCGGGGCGCTGAGTGGGCAGCCGGTGTGCGGCGGTTGGGCGTGCGTTTCTGTGACATCCGCGCGGCCGCGCGTGTAGTATCCAAGGACGGCTCCCTGCCGTCACCGAACGACATGACCCCATCGGGCCCCTCCATGCGACTCTCCAGTCTCGCCATCGCGGCACTTGCGCTCATTTCCACCGGTTGTCTCGACGGGCTTGATACGCCGCAGGGCAAGGCCGGATTCATCACCCTCGACATCCAGAGCACGAGCGGCGATGCGTACGCCACGCGGCCGTTCGGTGTGTTCTACGACGAGACGAGCCTGCGCTTCAACCAGGCGACGCCGGGCCGCTGCGCCATCTTACCGTTTGTCGATGAGGACCCGGACTTCAATTCGGGCAAGACCATGAATGTCGGTGAAAGCGTCACCGCGACACTGCCCACGGGTACGGGCGCGCTGGTACCGGCGACCGAATTCAACTTCACGTTCTATCGCGCGAGCGACGCGGGTGGCATCCCACTGGTTCCCGGTGACACGATGGCGTTCACGATCCCTGGCGGTGACGGATTCCCGGCGGCCATGATCGCCGACGCCACGCCGGAGGCGTTCACGTTCTCAGACGTGGCCGTGCCCGAGATCTCCGAGACCATTGACATCGCCTGGACACCCCCGACGATCGCGGGGTCGATCATCAACTTCTCGCTGCGCTACGCGGACGACTTCTCCGAAGGTCCGGTGAACCGCCAGATCTCGTGCTGGTTCACGGACGACGGTGCGGACCAGATTCCGGGCAGCTTCATGGACGGGTGGATTCGCGCGAAGGATGGTGTGCGATACGTGTCCGCCACGCGGTTGCGCAGCAAGGTCGTGCAGCTCGCGGATGACATCAATCTCACGATGATCGCCACGCTCAGCGTGCCGACGGAGCCGATCACGCCGTGACGCCCGCCATGCGCGCCGAACGGGACCCGCTGGGCGAGGTCCAGGTCCCCACGGATGCCCTCTACGGCGCGC
>JAKFFA010000005.1:0-7571 GCA_036675455.1 Gemmatimonadaceae bacterium
TACAGCAGCATCAGGATGATCGCCAACGCGATCGGCACGACGACGGCGAGCCGGCCCTTGGCGCGTTCCATGGATTCGTACTGCCCCGACCACTCGAGTCGGTATCCCGCGGGAAGCGCGAGTTCACTTTCGAGCAGCGCCCGCGCCTCGGCGACATATCCGCCGATGTCACGGTCGCGCACGTCCACATACACGATGCTGTTGAGCGCCGCATCCTCCGACTTGATGAGCGTCGCTCCCGCGCGCACGCCGATGTGTGCCAGTTCACCCAAGGCGACCTGCGCGCCGGAGGGCGTCGCGACCAGCACGTTGCGAGCCGCCGAGGGATCATCGCGCCATGCGCGCGGGTAGCGCACCAGCACGCTGTAGCGCTCGCGTCCGGTGATCACCTGCCCCGCCGGCGCCCCACCAATGGCCGCCATCGACGCGGTCAGCACCTCGTCGACCGTGAGGCCGTAGCGCGCCGCCGCCTCGCGGTTCACATCCACATCGAGATACCGGCCGCCCGCCGACTGCTCGGCGAACACCGCGGTGGTGCCCGGCACGCGCGGCAGCAACTCCTCGATGCGGTCGCCGATGCGGTCGAGCTGCGCGAGGTCCGGTCCGAACAGCTTGATGCCCACCGGCGTCTTGATTCCGGTCGCCAGCATGTCCAAGCGGTTGCGGATCGGCATGCTCCACATGTTGGCGACGCCGGGCGTGCGCACGGTCGCATTCAGCTCGGCGACGATCGAGTCATAGGTCACCCCCGGCCGCCAATCGGATTCCGGTTTCAGGATGGCGATCGATTCGATCATCGACATGGGCGACATGTCCGTCGCCGTCTCGGCCCGGCCCACCTTGCCGAGCACGAGCGCCACCTCCGGTACGCGCTTCATCGCCGCGTCGCGCTGCCGGAGGATCTCCTTGGCCTGCTGCGTGCCCACGCCCGTCGCGAGCGACGGCATGTCCATTACGCTGCCTTCGTGCAGCGTGGGCATGAACTCGGACCCGAGACGCATCCACGGCAGCAAGGTCAGCAGCAGCACCGCTGAGGCGATGGCGATGGTCGCCCACCGGTGCCGTAGCACGGTGCGGATGACCGGCCGATACGCCGCGATGAGCGCGCGGTTCACGGGATTCTCCGACTCCGGCCGTACGCGGCCGCGGATGAAGAGTCCCATCAACACCGGCACCAGCGTGATCGAAAGCAGCGACGCCGCGGCCATCGCGAGCGTCTTGGTCCACGCCAACGGCTCGAAGAGGCGGCCTTCCTGCGCCTCGAGCGCGAACACGGGCAGGAACGAGACCGTGATCAACAGCAGTGACACGAAGAGCGCGGGCCCCACCTCCTTTGCCGACTCCGCGACCAACACCCAACGGTCGCGTCTGTCGCCTCCCCGCTGTTCGTCACGCTCCAAGTGCTTGTGAAAGTTCTCCACCATGACGATCGCCGCGTCGATCATCGCGCCGATCGCGATCGCGATGCCGCCCAAACTCATGATGTTCGCCGAGAGTCCGAGCACACGCATGGCGAGGAACGCCATCAGGATGCCGATGGGCAGTGTCAGGATGGCGACCAGCGCGCTGCGGGCGTGCAAGAGGAAGAGCAACGTCACGAGCGCGACGATGATCGATTCCTCAACAAGCTTCTCCCGCAGCGTGGCGATGGCGCGTTCGATGAGACCGGAGCGGTCGTATCCCTCGAGGAAGACGACGCCCGGCGGCAACGCACTCGCGATCTCCGCCATGCGTGCCTTCACGCCGTCGATCACCGCGCGCGGGTTCTCACCGTAACGCATCACGACCCACCCGGTGACGACCTCGCCGCGACCATCCAAGTCCGCGATGCCGCGGCGCAGTTGCGGCCCGAACTGCACGATGGCCACGTGACCGATCGTGATGGGGGTGCCGGTCGACGCGGTCGCCAGCACGACCTCACGCACATCGTCGAGACCGTCAAAGCGTCCGCGACCGCGAACGACGTACTCCGTGCCGCCGAGTTCCAGCGTGCGTCCGCCCGCGTCACGATTCGACGACTGCACCGCCGCGACCACCTGCGACATCGAAAGGCCGTAAGCGAGCAGCTTCACCGGATCCACCTCAATTTGGTACTGCTGCTCAAAGCCGCCGAGCGCGGCGATCTCGGCGACGCCCGACACCGACGCCAGCGCTGGCCGCACGGTCCAGTCCTGCAGACTGCGGAGCTCGGCGAGGTTGAGCCGGCCGGAGGTGTCGGCCAGCACGTACTGCATCACCCAGCCTACGCCGGTGGCGTCGGGCCCGAGCATCGGACTCGCGTCAGCCGGAAGCCGATCGCCGACACCGCTCAAGACCTCCAGGACGCGGCTGCGCGCCCAGTACAAGTCGGTCCCGTCCTCGAAGACGACGAACACGCCCGAGAGCCCGAACTGGCTCATGCCGCGCACGACCTCCGCACGTGGCACCTTGAGCAACTCGGTCGACAGCGGATAGGTGATCTGATCCTCGACGAGCTCTGGCGCCTGGCCCGGCCATTCCGTCATGACGATGACTTGGACATCCGACAGATCCGGAATCGCATCCACCGGCGTGCGCAGCATCGCCCACACGCCGGCCAGGGAGAGCGCCGCCGTCGCCACCAACACCGCGATCCGGTGATGCAGCGACCAATCGATGACACGCTGTAAAAGACGGGTCATTGGTGCACCATCATCGCGCGCATGACGTCGGCAAGGTTGGACTCGCTCTCAAGCAGATACTGCGCCGAGGTGACCACGCGCTGCCCGGCCTCCACCCCAGTGAGCACCTCGACCAGGTCGCCTTCACGGCGCCCAGTCTCGACGTCGTGCGACATGAGCCGGCCGTTCCCCATATCGACAAACACGAGTGAGCGTTCGCCGGTATGAATGACTGCTGACGCGGGGACCGTCAGCGCTCGTCGTGAGGGCGCCGTCAGGCTGACAATCGCGTACGCGCCCGGCCGCAGTGCGCCATCGGCGTTCGCCACGCCGATGCGCGCGCGCACGGAGCGCGTGGCGGGATCCACCGTCGGGTACACGAACTCGACTTGGCCCGCCAACGCGCGGCCGGGTTGCCCCGCGAGCGCGATTTCCGCCTTGAGACCACGCTTGAGCATCGCGGCATCCGCCTCTCGCACCTCCGCCTCGACCCAGACGCGCGAGAGGTCGGCGATCGTGTACAGTGTCGCACCCGCGTCCACCGCTTCGCCTAGGACCACTGACTTTTCCGTGATGGTGCCGCCGGCTGGCGCGTGAATCGTGATCGTGCGACTGGCCTGCCCCGTGCGCAGGACCTCGTCGATCTGCGCCTCCGTGACGTCGAGCAGCTGCAGGCGGCGCCGCGCCGTGCCAAGCACATCAACCCGACTCTCCGGGACGCCCGGCACACCGCTGTCGCTCAGTGTGCGGGCCAGCCGCGCGGCGAGGAGCAACTCCTCTTGCGCCGCGAGCACATCGGGCGAGTAGAGTTCGACGAGTGGTTCACCGCGCCGCACGGTCTGCCCGGTATAATCGGCGTACACGCGTTCGACGTAGCCACTGGCTTTCGGCGCGACGCGCGCGACGCGCGTCTCATCCACCGTCACAATGCCGGTCGCGCGCGTCGTGCTTTCCAACGTGCGCACTGCGACCGTGCCGAACGTGACACCGAACTCGCGCAACTGCCCGGCGGAGAGTGCGACCGTGCCGTCGCCCAGGTCCCTGCCGCTCATGTCCATGCCGGGCATGTTGTCCATCCCCGGCGTGCTTTCCTGCGCGGACGGGCTTTCCATCCCCGGCATGCCTTCGTGCGCCGCCACCGCGTCGGGTGCGGGCTCGTCGTGGCGCGCGTTGAGCCACCAGACAACGCCGACCAGCACGACGACGGCCGCGAGCACCAGGGTCTTGTTCTTCATGGAAGCACCTCTCCCCCCACCATCGCCTCGAGCGCAGCGAGTGTCGTGGCGAAACTGGTCAAAGTTCGATTGTATGTGGTCTCGTACTCGAACAGCGCGACCTGCGCGCCGAGTACGGATGCGAGGTCAACGCGGCCCGAACGGAAGCCCGCGAGTGCGGCCTCAATCGCGACGCGCGCGGGCGGAAGCACGGCCTTCACCAACAACGCGAGCTGCGCGCGGTCCCGCTCCAAATCACCGTACAACTGCGCGACATCTGCCCTGACGCGATTCGCCTCGGCCGCGTGCTCGGCTTCCCGCGCGGCGAGTTCCGCACGCGCGCTCAACACGAATTGGTCCTGCACGCGACGACGTTGCAGTGGCAAGGGAATGGATACGGTCGCGCTTATCATGTCCGGCATGCCGTCCCGTTGCCCGTATTCGAGGGCGACGTCCATGTCCGGAACGTGTGACCGACCAGCAAGCCGGGCGCGCGATCGCTGCGCGCGCAGCATCGCCTCTCGCGAGCGGAGTGATGGGTTATCACGCACCGCACGCGCCTGCAGCTCACTAAGTGGCGGCAGCGGCGAGTCGGCGACCCTACTGCCCAAGGTCACCGAGGCAAACCGAATCTCATCCGGCGCGTCGGCAACGGCGGCTTGGCGGACCCGCTCCGGGAACGCGACCGAATCGAGTGGCGTGTCCGTCGGCCGGTCGAGCAACGCATTGAAGCGCGCAAGCGCCGCTTGGCGCGCCTCGCGCAGGGCCGACGCTTCCTCGCCGAGTCGCGTTGCCTCGATGCGAGCGCGCACGACGTCCTGGAGGCCGCCGTCATTGGAAACGCGGTAGCGGAGCTCCGTCGCTCGTGCCAGCTCCAGCAGCACGGTTTGGCTTTGGGTCACGATATCGAGGGCGCGCTCGGCATACGCGATCTCGTACCAGGCCGTTTGCACGTCACGCTTGAGCTCGAGCGCCGCCGCGTCGACGTCTGCCTCGGCGGCCTCGACCTCGTGCCCAGCCGCCGATCGCGCGAGCGAGAGCTTGCCGCCGAGGACCAGTGTTTGGCTGATGCCAACCATCTTCATGGTCATCCCGTCGGTGAAGCGGGGGTCGCGGACAGGCAGATTCTGCACGCCCACCATGAGCATGGGGTCGGGTCGAGCACCGGCCGGAGCCACCTGTGCCTGCGCCGCGTCGGCACGGGCGCGGGCGGCGCGCAGCCGGGGACTCGCCTCGACCGCGCGAGCGATGAATTCTTCCAGCGCGTCGGGTCGTGCCCGCTCGCCACGCGCTTGCGTGAGCGCCGGAGAGGCGGACAACGCGAGCGCGGCGAGCATGGTCGCCAGTCGCATTAAATGCAGCATGATTTCCTCAGGGATCCGGACAGCGGCGTCGCTCGTGTTGCGGCACGAGGACGTCGAACCATCCGCCGATGCGCCATTACTGCGCGCGTCAGCGGCTCACGATAGACCTGCGATTGTGAGCTGGATCAGCCGCGCGGAGGCGGGGGCTCGGGGACACGCACGAGCGACTCGGGACGAGTCGTATAGGCGACGCTGATGCGCGTGTGCACGGGCGCGCTTCCGGCGTCATGGCCGACGGCCGTCGGAACGACCAGCGGAATGCATGCAGCGGCCGACGTGCAGCCGAGCGCCCATGGCAAGCCGCAGGGCGCATCAGGGCCGTGTTGGTCGGGCGACGGAGACTGTGAGGGCATGGGCATGCCGGCCATGTCGCTGGCCATGTCGCTGGTCTCGTGCGAGCCGTTGCCGGTGTGTGCCGTCGTCGCCGCGCAGTCGATCGTGCCGCTGTTCGCGCTCAGCGCACCGCTGCCGAGCCCAATGGACTGGAGCAGCAGCAGGAGCACGAAGAACGCGGTGACGCGACGGGGTGAGCGCATATCGATGCTTTACTATAGGAGGAGACTCAGCGAAGTGCCATCAACTGTCGCCGGACACGGCGGTAGGGGAAAGGCGCAACCTCGGGCTGGGCGGGAAACGGCCGGTGCGATGGCGAATACCGCCGCTCCATGACCCGTGCAGTGGGATGCGCGCCGCGAGGCGAGGCGTATATTGGCTCCGCCGACGCGCCGCATCCGGCGGACGCGCCGGACTGAGGTGCTACCATTGCTGAGGGCTGTCCTATGACCGCGTTCCAAATGGCGCGTCCCGCCGCGACCTGCTTACTGCTGCTGGGACTGACCACGGCTTCATGCCGCACACTCGGCGCCGAGCCGGTATCGCGCGCGGTCGCAAGCGTACAGTCCGACTCGACGGACATCGTGGCCACCGTCGAGCGATTCCACGCGGCGCTCGCCGCTGGCGACAGCAGCGGCGCGATGGCCTTGCTGGCGCCGGACGCCGTGATCCTGGAATCCGGCGGCATCGAGACACGCGAAGAGTATCAGTCGCACCATCTGCCGGGTGACATCGCGTATGCGCAACGTGTGCATCCCGAACGTGGGCCGATGCGCGTCGTCGTGCGTGGCGATGTGGGATGGGCCTCATCATCGAGTGCCACCACGCGTGAGGTGCGTGGCGAGACGGTACGGTCGAACGGCGCGGAGCTCGTCGTGTTGACTCGGACGCCCGAAGGGTGGCGCATCAACGCTATCCACTGGTCATCTCGGACGGTGCGTCCGTCGGGCGCTTGAGCTTTCCCGCCCCTGGAGTCTCGATGGCTGGTCGGCCAGACACCGGGACTCGCGACGGCGACGCTCTCGGACACGCTGCGCGGTCCTGCGGCCGCGTCGCCTTGACGCGAGTCCCGGCGCCCGTCCGACCAACTGGCTTCGCGACTGACCCGAGCCGGCCTCTCGCTGCCCGGTCTCGCTGCCCAGCCGCGCGACGTCGACTCGCGCTGCCCGGCCGCGCGGGTCGGCTCGGAGCGGCCAGGTTCGCGGGCGCCGACGCGAGAGCGCGGCCAGCCGCTTGAATCGGCGGCAGGTCGAGCAGGGCGTTGCGCGAAGGCCCGTGGGAGGCCGGGCGCCGAGGCTCGCGTCAAGGCGACGCGGCCGCAGGACCGCGCAGCGGTCCGAGAGCGTCGCCGTCGCGAGCCTCGGTGCCCGACCGACCAGCCCGCCGAACCAGCCCGCCGAACCAGCCCGCCGAGCCAGCCGGACCACACTCACGGCGGCAAAGCCCGCTCCTTCCACAGCGAATACACCGCCGGAATGACCACCAGCGTCAGCACCGTGCTCGTCACCATGCCCCCCACCATCGGCGCCGCAATGCGCTTCATGACGTCCGCGCCTGCCCCATGGCTCCAGAGAATCGGCAGCAGCCCCGCCATGATCGCCGTCACCGTCATCATCTTCGGCCGCACGCGGTCCACCGCGCCCTCCATCACCGCTGCGTCCACATCCTCGGGCGAGCGCATACGACCCGCCGCCTGCCGGTCACGAAAGGCGTGGTCCAGGTACAGCAACATCACCACGCCCGTCTCGGCGGCCACGCCCGCCAGCGCGATGAAACCGATGGCCGCCGCCACGCTGAGATTGTAGTCGAGCATCCAGAGCAACCACACCCCGCCCACGAGCGAGAACGGCAGCGACAGCATCACCAGCGCGCTCTCGGCGATGCTCCCGAAGTTGGCATACAGCAGCATCAGGATGATCGCCAACGCGATCGGCACGACGACGGCGAGCCGGCCCTTGGCGCGTTCCATGGATTCGTACTGCCCCGACCACTCGAGTCGGTATCCCGCGGGAAGCGCGAGT
>JAKFFA010000016.1:0-33904 GCA_036675455.1 Gemmatimonadaceae bacterium
GGCGAGGTCCTTGTCGCCGCGGCCCGACAGGCAGACGAGGTCGACCTCGACCTCGGGGGCCGGCACGTGGAGCACGTGGTGCAGGGCGTGGCTGGACTCGAGCGCGGGGATGATGCCCTCGAGGCGGCTCAGCGCCTTGAATCCCTCGAGCGCCTCGGCGTCGGTGATCGAGTGGTAGGTCGCCCGCCCCGTGTCCTTGAGCCAGCTGTGCTCGGGTCCCACGCCGGGATAATCCAGGCCGGCGGAGATGGAGTGCGCCGGATGCACCTGCCCGTGCGCGTCCTGCAGCAGGTAGCTCATGGTGCCGTGCAACACACCGGGCACGCCCTTCGTCAGGGACGCGGCATGGCGCGGCGTGTCCACGCCCTCGCCCGCCGCCTCGATGCCGACGAGTTCGACCTTCGCGTCGCCGACGAAGGCGTGGAAGATGCCCATCGCGTTCGAGCCACCGCCGACACACGCAACCACCGTTGTGGGCAGCCGGCCCGCGCGCTCCAGCATCTGCGCGCGCGCCTCGCGCCCGATCAGCGCCTGGAAATCACGCACCATGCGCGGGTATGGGGCAGGCCCCACGACCGACCCGATGATGTAGTGCGAATCACCGCACGTCGTGACCCAGTCGCGGATGGCCTCGCTCGTCGCATCCTTTAGCGTGCGCGTGCCCGCGGTCACCGGCACCACGGTGGCGCCCATGAGCCGCATGCGGAAGACGTTGAGCTCCTGCCGGCGCATGTCCTCCTCGCCCATGTACACGACGCACTCGAGCCCGAGTCGCGCGCACACCGTGGCGGTGGCGACGCCGTGCTGGCCCGCGCCCGTCTCGGCGATGATGCGGCGCTTGCCCATGCGGCGCGCGAGCAGCGCCTGCGCGAGCGCGTTGTTGATCTTGTGCGCGCCCGTGTGGTTGAGATCCTCGCGCTTGAGCCAGACGTGCGCGCCCACGCGCTCGGAGAAGCGCGGCGCCTCGGTCAGCGGCGTCGGACGGCCCACATAGGTGGTCAGCAGGTGCGTCAGTTCGTCCGCGAAGGCCGGATCGGCCAAGGCAAGCGCCAACGCGGCCTCGAGTTCGTCGAGCGCCGGAATCAGCGTCTCGGGCACGTACCGCCCGCCGAACGCGCCGAAGAAATACCGCTCGGTGTCGACCTGCGTCATCACTCCCCGTCCATGGTCTGGCGCGCGGACCGGGCGAACGCGCGCATCAACTCGTGGTCTTTCACGCCGGGCGTCGGGCCCTCGACGCCGGACGATACATCGACGATATCCGGACCCACGATCCGCACGGCCTCGGCCACGTTCCCCGGCCGAAGACCGCCGGCGAGCACCACCGTCATGCCGCCGCGGACAGTATCGACTGCGGCTGTGACACCCGGCCAGTCCAGCGCCACGCCGGTGCCGCCGAGACGGCCCGCGACCGCGGCGTCGAGCACGACCGCATCCACGCTCGCCGCCCATCCTTCAAGAGACGACGGCGACAGCGGTCCGGATACGCGCACCACCGCCCACACCGCGCCGTCGAACGAGCCGCGCAATGTCGCAATGGATTCGCTCGTCGCGCCGCCGTGCAATTGTACCACATCGACCGCAGCGGCGCGGGCGAGCCGCGCGATCTCTTCAATGGGTTGCGTACCGAATACGCCCACGCGATGCACATCGCTGCCCGCGAGCGGCGCGAACACCTCGCGCGCGCGCTCGGGCGAGACGAGCCGCGGGCCGCCCGCGAAGATCACGCCCGCATAGCCAGCGCCGAGTTCAGCCGCCACGGCGGCGTCGCCCGGTTGCGTGAGCCCGCAGAACTTGATCTCAACCACGCGGCCGCCTCGGCACGGTCGTGAGCGCGCGCACGGCGGCGGCACCGTCGGTTGACGCGGAGAGCATCGACCCGACGAGCACGGCGTCCGCACCCAGGCGCGCGGCGCGTTCGACATCGGCGATGCCCTGCACACTGCTCTCGTACACGCCCGCGCGACCGACCGGCACCATCGGCAGCAACCGCTCGGTCACCGACGGCTCGATCTCCAGCGTCTCAAGATTCCGGTTGTTCACACCGATGACGGCTCCCGCGACCGCCACGGCGCGTTCGAGTTCCTCTTCGCTGCGGACTTCGACGAGCACTTCGAGGCCAATCGCGGCGGCGTCGGCCGCGAGTTCGGCGAGCATGTCTGGATGCAACGCGCGCGCGATCAGCAGCGCCGCCGCCGCGCCCGCCACCCGCGCCTCGAGCAACTGCACACGATGCGTGATGAAATCCTTGCGCAGCAATGGCAGGCCCACCGCCGCACGCACGTCGCGCAAGTCGCCCAAGGATCCGCCGAAGCGCGTGGGTTCAGTGAGGATGGACAGCGCGGCCGCGCCGGCGCGCTCGTAGGTCAGCGCACGTTCGGGCGCGACCAGGTCGTCGGCGATCGCGCCCTTGCTGGGCGAGCGGCGCTTGATCTCGGCGATCACCGCCACATGCGGCCCGGCCAAGGCGCGCACGAAACGGCCGGACCCCGGCACGAGCGTGCTGCGCTCGCCCCCGGACGCGGCGCCAAGCGGCGCGAGTGCCGCCACGGCGTCCTCGAGCGCGGCCAAGCCGAGCGCCGCCGTGCGGGCGCGCGCCTCAGACTCCCGCGTGAGTTCTCCCAGAGGTCCAGAGGGCGGAAACCAGCCCCGGCGACCGACTTGTGCTTCGGGCAATGTTCGGATACCGTTACTTCGGTTACTGTTCGGTAGTCAGTACACGCAGCCCGTCAAGTGTCGGCTGCGGTTGTCCGGCAAACCATCCCACCACGTTCGCCCACACCCGGGGCTATCCAGATGCCGCTCACCAAGCGCCAGCGCCAGATCCTCGATTATCTCACCAGCTACGCGGGCGAGCACGGCTACGCCCCGAGTTTCGAGGAGATCGCCGAGCAGTTCAACTATAACTCGCTGGCGACGGTGCATGAACATCTGAGCAACCTTGAGCGCAAAGGCTACATCAAGCGCTCCTACAATGAGAGTCGGGCGATCGAGATCCTGCCGTCCGACATCTTTCCCAAGGCCATCGAACTGCCGGTGATGGGCTCGGTGGCGGCGGGCCTGCCGATCGAGGCCTTCGAGACGCAGGAGACCATCGCTGTACCGGATGACTTCGTGCGGCGCGCGGGCAGTCACTATGTGCTCAAGGTCCGCGGCAACTCGATGATCGAGGACCACATCAGCGACGGCGACTATGTCGTGGTGCATGATCGGCCGGCGGCGGACAACGGCGAGATGGTGATCGCGATGCTCGACAACGCCGGCGCGACGGTCAAGCGGTTCTATCGCGAACGCGACGGCCGTGTGCGGCTGCAGCCGGCCAACGCGACGATGGCGCCGATCTACGTGCAGGAAGATTCGATCCGCGTGCAGGGCATCGTCGTTGGCGTGATGCGGCGGTACTGATCACGTATCCGCGAGTGTAGACCCGACGTCGCGCTAGCTGACCGCTGACGCCCGCCGCAACCGCCCCAGCGCGTCCCAGCCCTTCCCCGCCGCAAGCGCGGCACGCGCCGTGGCCAGTGCTTCGGCCAGGGAGTCGGCCGCGCCACCCACATAGATTGCCGCGGCCGCGTTGAGCAGTACCGCCGCCTCGGCTCCGCGCGGCCCCTTTCCCAACAGCACGCGCTCGATGATGCGCGCGTTCTCCGCTGGTTCGCCGCCCGCCAAGTCCGCGACGTCGATGCCGGCGAAACCGAGCCGGCTCGGATCGACCGTCCAGCGGCTGGCCTGAGAACCGCGCAACTCAATCACTGTGGTCGGCCCGAGCGGGGAGATCTCGTCCATGCCCGGCTCACCGTGCACGACCATCGAGTGGGTCGTGCCCAACACGCCGAGCGCGCCGGCGATCAAGTCGAGCCGCGCGGGGTCCGCGACGCCGATCACCTGACGGCCGGCGCGCGCGGGATTGGCCAGCGGGCCCACGAGGTTCATCACGGTCTGGATCGCCATCTCGCGCCGCACGGGCCCCACATGCCGCATCGCCGGATGCATCGTCGGGGCGAACATGAACACGATGCCCGCTTCGTCGAGCACGGACTTCATGCGCGCCACCGGCACGTCGACAGGGACGCCGAGCGCCTCGAGCACATCGGCGCTGCCGGACCGCGACGTGAACGACCGGTTGCCGTGCTTGGCCACGCGCACGCCGGCCCCAGCGGCAAGCAGCGCGGCCGCAGTCGAGATGTTGAACGTCGTCACGGCCCCGCCGCCGGTGCCGCACGTGTCGACGAGCGACGCGGCATCCGTGGCCTCGAGCGGAAGCATGGCCTCGCGCAGCGCACGCGCGGCGCCGGCGACCTCCAGTGGGCTCTCGCCACGCACGCGCAGGCCCATGAGCAGCGCCGCCATCTGCGCCGGCGTGGCCTCGCCCGACATCACCGCACGAAAGGCCGTGGCGGCGTCATCCCCACTGAGCGTCTCCCCCGTCGCCAGCCGCCGCAACACCGCCTGGATCGCGCTACTGCTCACGGATGGTTCCGAGCAGCCGCTCCGGCAACTGCGCCTCGGACGCGATCAGCGAGATGACGAGCCCGAGCATGCGCACGCGTTCCACGTCCTCCTCGACGAACAGGCCGCGCTGCGCACGGTTCGTGAGATTGACGACGCCCACGAGCTGGTCGTGGAACACGAGCGGGAACGAGATGAACGAGCCGCTCGTGAGGTAGTCGTCGCCCAGCAGCGGCTGCGACTTCGCCTCGATGGCATCCACGACGAGCATCGGTTCGCGCGTCTGCGCGACGCGCCCCGCCACGCCGTGGCCGATGGCGACGACCTTGCCCATCTGCACATGCGGCGCGAGCCCACGTGCGGCCGCCAGGTACATCGTCTCCGGCTTCGCACCCACGAGGAACAGCGAGCAGCGCAGCGCCTGCATGTCGTCGCCGACGAGCGAGAGCAGCCCTTCGGCGAGCTTGCGCGGGTCCTGCGTTTCCGCGGCCAACGTCATGACGCGGTCGAGCAGGTACAGCGTGCGCGTACGCTGGCGCAGCGCCTCGCTGCGGCGATGCAGTTCGATGTGCGCCTGCTCGAGCTGGCCGATCGACGCGGTGAGCTGGTGCTCGAGCGCGGCCAGCCGGCGTGTCGTGCGGCGCGCCTCCTCGGCGCGCTTGGCCTCCTCGCGCTCGCGCGCGAGCACCGCCGCCGGATCCTCGACCTCGGCCGTGGCGACCGGCGTGTTGGCGAGCTGCTCCTCGAGCGCCGTGAGCCGCTGCACGTACTCGCCGTGCACGCGCTGCGTGACCTCTTCAAGCGTCTTGACCGCCTCCTGCCGCGACTCACGGTCCACGAACCGCGCGACCGCGAGCTCAAACAGCGAGACGAGCGCGCTCATGCGCTCCATCGCGCGCGTGCCGAACACGCGCCTCGGCTCGGCCAGCGTCACGATCGCGGCCAGCTGCCCGTCCACACGGATGCCTCGCAGCGCGAACGAGGATCCCTCGTCCAACGCCGGCAGCCGCAGGAGCCGCGCGTAGGCCGCGGGCTCCTCGGCCAGGTCCGCGAACGTGCCGCCCTCCTGCACGAGCCGCAGCGTGTTGCGCGGCAGTTGCTCAAGCGAGGTTTCCAGCGGGATCCGCTCGACGCGGCCGTCCGTGACCATTCGCAGTTCGCGCAGCAGGCCGACGCGGTGGTCGTAGCCCAATAGTGCGACGGAGGCCTCGCGGTCCGACTCGGCAAGGCCGCCGGCCAACGCGACGAGCGCCGCGTCGAGATCCGTCGCGGCGCCGAGCGCGTGAGCCAACGATGTGAGCGTGCGAGCGGTCATGTGGAGGGCGAACGGAATCGCGCGCGCCGAACGGTTCGCTGGCGCGGAGAGAGGGGAAGGTTGACGCGACGTGCGGGCTGTGTCAATCGCGCGCCTCGTGTCGGTCGCGCGCGGCGCGCCTCGTGTCGATCGCAGCGCCGTCGCGTTCCTTGAACTCACCTCGTGCGGACGGTAAGTTTCCTGCGATGGCGGAGCGCACTCTCCAGTTGGTGCTGCAGTATGACGGCGGCGAGTTCGCCGGCTGGCAGGTCCAACCGGAGCGCCGCACCGTGCAGGGGGTGCTGGAGGAGGCGCTGGCGCGGTTCTGTGGGGGCCCGGTCAGGGTGACGGGAGCCGGTCGTACGGACGCAGGCGTGCATGCGCGCGGGCAGGTCGCCGGCATCACGGTTGCGGAGCGCTGGGACGCCGACCACTTGCGGCGCGTGCTCAACGACAAGCTCCCGCGGGACGTCTGGGTCGCGGCCGCGACCGAGATGCGACCGGACTTCCATGCGCGCTACAGTGCATCCGCCCGGCGATACAGCTACGCGGTGGGGCTCGACGAGGGGGCACGGTCGCCGTTCAGGCGGCGCTGGGAGTTCCCTTGGTCACGGGCCCTCGACCGCGAGGCGCTCGGCTGGTGCGCGACGCGGCTGGAGGGGACGCACCGATTTCGGGGATTCGCCGTGCGCGGCACCGCGCCGGCACACGACGAACATGCATGCGAGGTGCGTCTCGCCCGGTGGCGCTCCGTGTCTGGAGCGCAGTCGGAGCGTGTAGTGTTCGAGATCGAGGCCAACCGGTTCCTGCACCACATGGTGCGATTCCTGGTGGGCACGATGCTTGACGTGGCGAGCGGCAAGCGGCCGAGAGACGACTTCACCGCCCTGCTCGACGCGGACCGGAACGACGAGGTCTCCCCGCCGGCGCCGCCGGAAGGGCTCTGCCTCGAGCACGTCACGTACCCTGCCGAACTGTACCTGTAGATGCGCCTCTACCTCGCCACCGTCGCCGCCGACGACATTGACTGGGCCACCGACGCCGGGTTGCTCGACGGCATCGTCGCGACGCCCGCGGTGCTCTCGTCGGAACTGCCGCACGCGGACCCGCGCGAGATCCTGGCCGAGCTCGCCGAGCGCACGTCGCTGCCGATCTTCGCCAGCGTGGGCGCGCTCGAAGCAGAGGAGATCACACGCGGCGGCAAGGCACTCGCGCGCATCGCCGAGCACGTCATCGTCGCCATCCCATTCGTCGAGGATGCGATCCCTGCGTTGCGCCGCCTGGCTGCCGACGGCGTACGCTGCGCCGCGACGCTCGTGCATTCGGTTGCGCAGGGCTTGCTCGCGGCCAAAGCCGGCGCGTCGCTCGTCGTCGTCCCGGTCGATGCGCTCGAGGCCGTCGGGCATCCGGCCGACTCCGTGATACGTGGCCTGCGCGAAGCCTTCGACCGCTCTCCGTCGGAGTGCGACATCGTCGCGGCGGGTCCGTCGAGCGCCACGCGGTTCGCGGAGGTCGCGGCCGCCGGCGCCGACGCCGTGGTGGTCACGCCAGCCACGCTGCGCGCATTCCTTCAACATCCCCTCACGGACCGCGGCCTGGACCGCTTCCTCGGGGACGTCAGCCGGCGCGCCAAGCCGCGCCGCACCCGGTGAACCGAACCATGACCCTGACCCTGCGCACGGGCGGCCTGCTCATCTTTGCCGCTCTCGCGGCATGTGAAGGCGCGTCGCCCGATACCTCCAGCGCGCAGCAGCCGCCCCGCGATCCGGCGGTGACGCTGCCCACGGTGAGCCCGTCGGCCGACGCCATCAGCACGTCGCGCCGCACGGCGATCACAGAAGCGGTCGAGCGCGTCGCGCCGGCCGTCGTCACCGTGCAGACGGAGCGCATCGAGCGTACGGCCGCCGCGCCGCTGGACTTCTTCTTTGGCGGCCGGCCCAGCGAGCAGATCGCCGCCGGCATTGGTTCCGGCTTCATCGTGCGGGAGGACGGCATCATCGTCACCAACGCGCACGTGATCGCAGGCGCCAACACGGTTTCCGTGGCGCTGCGCGACGGCACGACGTATCCCGCCGAGGTCGTGGGCCAGGACGAGCTCAACGACCTCGCGGTGCTGCGCATCGATGCGAAGGGGCTGCCGACGGCGCCACTCGGCACGTCCAGCGGCCTCATGATCGGTGAATGGGTCATCGCCATCGGCAATCCGTACGGCTTCCTCCTCGGCAACACCGAGCCGAGCGTGACGGCGGGCGTCGTGAGCGGCGTCGGCCGCAACCTTACGGGGCGCGGCGACGGACCGGGCGTGTACGTGGACATGATCCAGACGGACGCCTCCATCAACCCGGGCAACTCGGGTGGTCCGCTCGTGAACGCGCGCGGCGAGGTGATCGGCGTCAACAGTTCCATCTACAGCCCGAGCGGCGGCTCCATCGGACTCGGCTTCGCGATTCCCGTTGACCGCGCGCGTCGCGTGGCCGAGGACCTGTTGGCCCACGGCGCCGTGCGGCGCGCATGGATCGGCGTAAAGACACAGCAGGCGGGGCGCACGATCGCCGGCCGCGGCTCGCTCAACGACGGCGCCACCATCGAGCGCATCGTGCCCGGCAGTCCGGCGGCCAAGGCGGGCCTGCGCGAGGGCGATGTCATCATCCAATCACGCGACCGCGAGATCGACAACCCGTACGACTGGGAAGCGGAGTTGCTCGAGCTGCGCGTGGGCGAAACGGCGGACCTCACCATCCGGCGCGGACGGCGCGAGCAGCAGGTGACCGTGACAGTGGCGGACCTGCCCGAGGTCGGCGCGGAGAAGATCGAGGTGTTGCGCGAACTCCAGCTCATCTCCCTGACACCGGCCATTCGCGCCGAGAACGGCATCCGAAGCGCGCAGGGCGCGGTCGTGTATGAGGTGAGTGAGCGCGTGGCCGCCGACCTGGGCATCCGTTCGGGCGACGTGATCGTGCAGGTGAATCGCACGCCGGTCACCGACGCGCAGCAGGCCGCCCGTGTGCTCGAGTATTACAGCGGGCGCGGACCCATCCGGATGTACTTCGAACGCAACGGCACGATCTACTCGACAGACTTCTACATCTCATGAGCCACGACACATACCGGTCCCCACTCGCCGAGCGCTACGCGTCCCGCGCGATGCTGGAATTGTGGAGCCCGCAAACGCGTCACGGCCTGTGGCGGCGGCTATGGCTCGCCCTGGCCGAAGCCGAACGGGAACTCGGCGTCGACATCCCGGCCAAGGCGACGCAGGAGATGGCGGCCCACCTCGATGACATCGATTTCGAGAAGGTCGCCGCGTACGAGAAGCGGTTCCGGCACGACGTGATGGCGCACGTGCATGCGTTCGGTGACGCCGCGCCCGCGGCGAAGGGCGTGATCCATCTGGGCGCCACGAGCTGCTTCGTCACGGACAACGGCGACCTCGTGCAGATGCGCCGCGGGCTGGAGCTGCTGCGCGGACGTGTGGTCTCGCTCGTACGCACACTCTCGGCGTTCGCCGAGCGGTGGAAGGCAGAGCCGACACTCGGCTACACGCACCTGCAGGCCGCGCAGCTCACGACCGTCGGCAAGCGCGCGACGCTGTGGCTGCAGGACCTCGTGCTCGACCTCACGGAGCTGGACCACCGGCTCGACACGCTGCCGCTGCGCGGCGTGAAGGGCACCACCGGCACGCAGGCCAGCTTCCTCGAACTGTTTGGCGGCGACCACGCCAAGGTGCGCGCGCTGGACGCCATGGTCTGCAAGGCGATGGGCTTCAGCGGGTCCATCCCGGTCAGCGGGCAGACGTACTCGCGCAAGGTCGACGCGCAGGTGATCGACGCCGTCGCGGGCATCGCGGCAAGTGCCGCCAAGTTCGCCTCCGACCTGCGCATGCTGCAGTCGTTCGGCGAGGTTGAGGAACCGTTCGAGCAGGACCAGATCGGGTCGTCGGCGATGGCGTACAAGCGCAATCCGATGCGCTCGGAGCGCATCAACTCGCTCTCGCGCTTTGTGCTGTCGATCGCCGGTACCGCGAACCAGACGCACAGCGTGCAGTACTTCGAGCGCACGCTCGACGACTCGGCCGTGCGCCGCATCGCGATTCCCGAGGCGTTCCTGGCGACGGACGCGATCCTCGTGCTCATGGAGAACATCGCGTCCGGCCTTGAGGTGCACCCGGCGCGCATCCGCGCGCGCATCGCCGAGGAACTACCGTTCATGGCGACCGAGTCCTTGATCGTGCGCGCCGTGCAAGCGGGCGGCGACCGGCAGGAAGTGCACGAGGTGATCCGGCGGCATTCGATTGCCGCCGCGCGCGCGATGAAGGACGAGGGCCGCCCCAACGACCTGCTGGAGCGCCTCGCGGCGGATCCGGCATTCCCGCTGCCGCCCGCGGCGATGATGGCCGTCACCGAGCCGTCGCGTTTCATCGGCCGCGCTGCGCATCAGGTGGACGACTTCCTCGCCGAGGTCATTGGGCCGATTCTGGTCGCGGCGGGCGAGGCGGGTCCGGCGCGCGAGGAGGTGCGCGTATGACGGTTTCGCTCGGCCACCTCTCATGCCCGGCGGGCGCATGACCGTGTCCCTTGTCGGCGAGACCACGCTGCCGCTGCCGCTGTTGCGGCGCGGCAAGGTGCGCGACGTGTACGTCGTCGACGCCGGCCGCCTGCTGCTCGTGACCAGCGACCGCGTGAGCGCGTTCGACGTGGTCATGGGCCAACTCGTGCCGCACAAGGGTACGGTGCTCACGCAAGTGACCGCGTGGTGGCTGCGCCAGTTCGAAGCCGACGTCGCGCACCACCTGCTCAGCGCGGACATCGACGAGATCATCCGCGAGGTCCCGGCCATCGCGGACCACCGCGACGAGCTCGCCGGCCGCACCATGTTGTGCCGGCGCACCGACGTCTTTCCGGTGGAGTGTGTGGTGCGCGGATACCTCACGGGCTCGGCTTGGAAGGAGTATCGCGAGTCGGGGACGCTGGCCGGCGAGCGCCTGCCCGAAGGCCTGCGGGAGAGCGAGCGCTTCGACCCGCCGGTGTTCAGCCCGGCCACGAAGGCCGAGACCGGGCATGACGAGAACATCACCGTGACGCAGATGGCGGCCGTCGTCGGGCCGGACGTCGCCGCCGCGCTCGAGCGCCTGGCGCGCCTCGTGTACGGCCGAGGGCGCGACCTTGCTGCGCAGCGGGGTATCATCATCGCCGACACGAAGTTCGAGTTTGGACGCGCGGCCGACGGGCGCGTGTTGCTCATCGACGAGGTGCTCACGCCGGATAGCTCGCGCTTCTGGCCGGCCGACCGTTACAAGCCGGGCAGCGCGCAGCCGAGCTTCGACAAGCAACCGCTGCGCGACTGGCTGGACGGTGAACGCCGCGCGGGCCGGTGGGACGGCAACGCCCCGCCGCCGCGACTGCCCGACGAGGTGGTGCAGGCGACGAGCCGTCGCTACCTCGAGGCGTTCGAGCGACTCACCGGCGCACCCCTGGCGACGGTCGAACCGCCACGCGGGGGCGCCGTTGACTGACCTTCACCAGACGCCGCAACAATGAAGAACGAATTCCCCTACCCGGCCGTGCAACCGTGACATTCGCGCGCGAAGGCATCCCCTTCATCCTGATTGCCCTCGGGCTGGCCGCCGTCGGCTTCACGGCGGCGCTCATGCGCCGGTCGTGGCCGCTATGGCTGGTCGCCTTCGTGCTCACCGTGCTGGTGATCTGGGTGGCGTACTTCTTCCGTGATCCCGAGCGCACTGGCCCGCGTGGCCGTGACCTCGTGATTTCGCCCGCCGACGGTCGCGTGATCGAGGTGGTGGAGGTCGACGAGCCCGCGTTCCTGCAGGGACGCGCGATCCGGATCTCGGTGTTCATGAACGTCTTCAACGTGCACGTGAACCGGTATCCGGTGAGCGGGCGCGTCGCCTACGTGCATTACAATCCCGGCAAGTTCCTCAACGCCGCCGCGGAGAAGGCCTCACTGGACAACGAGCAGATGTCCATCGGTGTGCAAATGGAACACCACCGCGTGCTGTTCCGGCAGATCGCCGGCTTGATCGCGCGGCGCATCGTGACCTACAGCCGTGTCGGCGATGACGCCGAGCAGGGCGAACGCATGGGCATCATCCGGTTCGGTTCACGCGTCGATGTGTTCGTGCCGGTGGGCAGCACGATCCGCGCGAAGGTCGGCGACCGGCCGATGGCCGGCGTGACCGTGTTGGCGGAGCTGCCGGAGTGACGCCCGAGCGCGCCGGCGAAACCGTCCGCATTCGGGGCCGCGAGCGCCGGCGGCGGCTGCCGCGTCCCTCGCTCGTGATGCTGCCCAACGGGTTCACGCTCGCGAACCTGTTCTTCGGCATCTTCGCCATCGTCGCGGCATCGCGCGGGCAGTTCACGCAGGCGGGCTGGTACATCGTCATCGGCGGCTTCGCCGACGCGCTGGATGGTCGCATCGCGCGCGCCACCAAGACCGGCAGCGAGTTCGGCGAACAGCTCGACTCGCTCGTGGACGCCATCTCGTTCGGGTTGGCGCCGGCACTGATCATGTATTTCGCGGTGCTGCGCCACGCGGGATGGGACTGGATCCTCGTGTTCCTGTTCAGCGCGTGCGCGGTCATGCGCCTAGCGCGCTTCAACGTGGAACAGGCCGGTCATAAGAAGGATTACTTCAAGGGATTGCCGAGCCCGGCCGCCGGCGGCACGCTGGCCACCTACTACTGGTTCAGCCAGACGCCGCTCTATAACGAGACGTTCATCGGCGAATGGCCGTGGCAGACCATCCTGCGCTTCCTGATGGTGGGCCTGAGCTTTCTGATGATCAGCAACGTGCCGTTTCCGGCATGGCCGAAGTTCACGTTCCGCACCGTGCACGGCACGGCGGGCATTCTCGTCTTTTTCTCCGCGCTGTACGCCGTCTTCTTCCTTCCCAAGCAGTTCTTCTTCCCGTTCGGTGTGCTGTACGTGGCCACCGGACTATTGCTCGCCGTGGTCCGTGGCGTGCTCGAGCTGCCGTCGCCGTTCGGCGACGTCGAGGACGACGACGAACCGGGCGAGGGCGAACCCCCTGATGATGAGGAGTACTCTTCGTGACGTCGTTCCGCGTTTCCGTTCACATCGTGCCGCGTAAGGGCCTGCTGGACCCGCAGGGCAAGGCCGTCGCCGACGCCCTGCACTCGCTGGGCTTCCACGCCGTCGATGAGGTGCACGTCGGACGCCACCTGGTGATCGATGTGAAGGCGGCGGACGCCAAGGCCGCCGAGGCCTCGGTGCGCGAGATGTGCACGCGGCTGTTGGCGAATCCGGTGACCGAGGACTTCGAGGTCGAAGCCGTGCGCGCGTCGGCGGCCGCATGAAGGTCGGCGTCGTCTCGTTCCCCGGCTCCAACTGCGACGAGGACGCGCTGCTGGCAGTCGTCGAGCGCCTCGACGAACGCGCGGTGCTGCTCTGGCACAAGGACCACGACCTGCAGGGCGCGGACGTGATCATCCTGCCGGGCGGCTTCAGCTACGGCGACTACCTGCGCGCCGGCGCAATCGCGCGCTTCTCGCCGATCATGCAGGAAGTGATCGAACACGCGAAGCGCGGCGGCCCGGTGATCGGCATTTGCAACGGTTTCCAGATCGCCTGCGAAGCGGGCCTGCTGCCGGGCGCCCTGCTGCGCAACGCCAGCCTGCAGTTCCGCTCCGTCCCCGTCACGCTGCGCGTGGAAACCACCGCCACCGTCTTCACCGCCGCCGCCAAGAAGGGCGCCCTCCTGCGCATGCCCATCGCCCACGGCGACGGCCGCTACACCGCAGACGAGGAAACCCTCGATCGCCTCGAGTCGGAGGGCCGCGTGGTCTTCCGCTACGTGGACGAAGCAGGAAACGTCACCGAAGCCGCCAACCCCAACGGCTCCATGCGCAACATCGCCGGCATCACCAACGAAACCGGCACCATCGTCGGCCTCATGCCCCACCCAGAACGAGCCATGGAGCCCCTACTCGGCTCGACGGATGGGCTGGTGCTGTTCCAGTCGCTGTTGGCAGGAGTGAACGCCTAACCTCGCACCCCCCGCACCCCGCAACGCGAAATCCGCACCGCCCCTCCCCGCTGTCTACCGTCCGCCGTCTACCGTCCGCCGTCTGCCGTCCAATCAGCCCACAAAACTTTCATGTCCAAGAACGAAGACGAATACTTCGCCAGGCTCGACGCCGAGAAAGTCGCCGCACTCCGCGAGCGCCTCGACGCCGAACGCGCCCAGCTCGAGCGCAAGGCGCATTACATGAAGTGCCCCAAGTGCGGCCATGATCTCCAGGAGCGAGAGTATCGTCAGGTGAAGGTCGATGTCTGCCCCAACTGCCACGGCATGTGGCTGGACGCCGGCGAATCCGAGATGATCACGGCCGGCGGCGACACGGGCATTACCGGCTTCGTGCGCGACCTCTTCAAGGGACTTCCGCGAAAGTGAGTGCCACCCCCCGCGCCGGCGACCCGGTCATCACCCCGGCGCTCGTCGCCGAGCACGGCCTGACCCCCGACGAGTACGACCGCCTCGTCAACATGCTGGAACGCACGCCCACGTTCACCGAACTGGGCATCATCAGCGCGCTGTGGAGCGAGCACTGCTCGTACAAGCACTCGCGCCCCGTGCTCAAGTCGCTGCCCACGCAGGCGCCGTGGGTGCTGCAGGGGCCCGGCGAGAACGCCGGCGTCATCAGCATCGGCGACGGGCTGGCCGTCGCGTTCAAGATCGAGTCGCACAACCACCCGTCCGCCGTGGAGCCCTACCAGGGCGCCGCCACGGGCGTCGGCGGCATCTTGCGCGACGTGTTCACCATGGGCGCGCGGCCCATCGCGATGCTGAACTCGCTGCGCTTCGGTTCGCTCGAGACGCCGCGCGTGCGCTACCTCGTCTCGGGCGTCGTCAAGGGCATCGGCGACTACGGCAACTGCATGGGCGTGCCCACGGTCGCCGGCGACGTCATGTTCGACGCCGCGTACGAGGGCAATCCGCTCGTCAATGCGATGTGTGTCGGCATCATGCGCGAAGACGAACTGATCCGCGCGAAGGCCGAGGGCATCGGCAATCCGGTGATCGCCGTGGGCGCGCGCACGGGTCGCGACGGCATCCATGGCGCGTCATTCGCCTCTGAGGACCTGTCCGACGAGAACGAAGCCAAGCGGCCGCGCGTGCAGGTGGGCGACCCGTTCACCGAGAAGCTGCTGCTCGAGGCCTCCCTCGAACTCATCCGCAGCGGCCACATCGTCGCGATCCAGGACATGGGCGCGGCCGGCCTCACATCAAGCAGCGCCGAGATGGCCGAGCGCGGCGACGTCGGCGTCACCATCGACACCACCAAGGTGCCGGTGCGCGAGTCGGGCATGACGCCGTACGAGATCCTGCTCAGCGAATCGCAGGAGCGCATGCTCGTCGTGGCGAAGAAGGGCCGCGACGCGCAGGTGAAGGCGATTCTCAACAAGTGGGACCTGATCGCCGAGACAATCGGCGAGGTGATCGAGGAGCCCGTGTACCGCGTGACCGAAGGCGACCACGTCGTCGCAGAGTTCCCGGGCACGCGCCTTGTCACCGACTGCCCGCAATACCACCCCGAGGCGCGCGAGGGCGAGGACGCCATCGCGCGGCGCGCTCGGGACGTGCACGCGATCGCCGAGCTCGCGGCCGAAGCGGATCCCGCGTGGACGCTGGAACGCCTGCTGCAGTCGCCCACGATCGCGTCCAAGCTCTGGATCCATCGCCAGTACGATTCCACGGTGCGCACCAACACGGTGATCGGGCCCGGCGCGGCCGACGCGGCGGTGATCCGCATTCGTGGCACCAAGAAGGCGCTCGCGCTCAAGACCGATTGCAACGGCCGCTACGTGTTCCTCGACCCGCGCGTGGGCGGACGCATCGCCGTCGCCGAGGCCGCCCGCAACGTGGCCTGCACCGGGGCGACGCCGCGCGCCATCACCAACTGCCTGAACTTCGGCAATCCCAAGAAGCCGGAAGTCTTCTTCCAGTTCCGCGAAGCCGTCCACGGCATGGGCGACGCCTGCCGCGTGCTCGAGACGCCGGTCACCGGCGGCAATGTCTCGCTTTACAACGAGAACCCGCAGGGCGCGGTCTACCCCACGCCCACGATCGGCATGGTCGGCGTGCTCGACGACGCCGCGCATGCCACGCGCCTCAGCTTCACCACACCGGGCGACGCGATCGTCCTGCTCGGCGAGAACACCGATGAACTCGGCGGCACGGAGTACCTCGCCTGGATTCATGGCGTTGTCGCCGGTGCCCCGCCGGCCTGTGACCTGGAAGCCGAGAAGCGCCTGATCGCGGCGCTGCTGGAATCGATCCGCAGCGGGATCGTGAAGTCCGCCCACGACTGCTCCGAAGGCGGCCTCGCCGTGGCACTGGCGGAGTCGTGCATGGCGGAGCGCGACAAGCCAATGGGCGCAAAGGTGGACCTCTCGCCGTGGAGCACGATCGCGGCGCGCGCGCTGCTGTTCGGCGAGGCGCAGGGACGCGTCGTGGTCTCCACGGCGGATGCGGCCGCAGTACTCGCGGTCGCGAAGCGGCACAACGTGCCGGCGCGCGTGATCGGCGCCGTCACGGCAGCAGCAGAAGGACTCACCGTCACCATCGGCGCGGGACGCAAGGAATTGCGCGCGACGATGGACCGACTCATCGATGCATATCACGAGGCGCTGCCGCGCGCGATGTCGCGCACGGTCGCCCCGGTTTCGGACGAGCGCGCAGAACCGGCGCTCGCCGGGGGAGCGAACTGAATGTGCGGTATCTTCGGCATTAGCGGCCATGAGAACGCGGCCGCGCTGACACACCTGGGACTCTATTCGCTGCAACACCGCGGACAGGAATCGGCGGGCATCGTCGCCGTCAAGGACAACGAGGTGCACGCGATCCGCGCGATGGGACTCGTGTCCGATCAATTCTCGCCCGACAAGATGGCAACACTCGTCGGCCCGATGGCCATGGGCCACACGCGCTACTCGACGGCCGGGTCGTCCACCATCGAGAACGCGCAACCCGCGCTCGTGCGCTTCAAGGGCGGCCACATCGCGCTCGCGCATAACGGCAACATCACTAACGCGACCGAGATCCGTGCCGCCCTCGAGGAACAGGGTTCGATCTTCAGCTCGACCATGGACTCCGAGGTCGTCGTGCACCGGCTGGCCAAGTCGCACGCGGAGAAGCCGGAGGAGAAGCTCCTCGAGGCGCTCGAAGGCGTCGAGGGAGCGTACTCGCTCGTCGTCATGATCGGCGACACGCTCGTGGCGGCGCGCGATTCCTACGGCTGGCGCCCGCTCGTCATGGGCCGGCTCGGCGACGCCGTCGTGTTCGCCTCCGAGACGTGCGCGATGGACATCGTCGGCGCGACCGTGGAGCGGGAGGTGCAGCCCGGCGAGATCATCGCCGTCGCGCCCGATGGCAGCGTGCGCACGATCCAGCGCACGTCGGCATCGAAATTGCACCGCTGTGTGTTCGAATATGTCTACTTTGCACGTCCCGATTCACGCGTCTTCGGCGGCTCGGTGGACCGGGCCCGGCGCGCGCTCGGACACCGGCTGGCACAGGAGCACCCGGCACCCGGTGCCGATTTCGTGTTCTCGGTGCCCGACTCATCCAACTCAGCCGCCCTCGGCTTTGCTGAGGAGAGCGGACTTCCGATGGAGCTCGCGCTCATCCGCAACCACTACGTCGGCCGCACGTTCATCCAGCCCACGCAGGCCGGGCGCGATGCCAAGGTGAAGGTCAAGTACAACGCCGTGCGCGAGATCCTTGACGGCAAGTCGGTCGTGATGGTGGATGACTCGATCGTGCGCGGCACCACCACGCGCGGGCTCGTGGCGCTCGTGCGCGCCGCCGGCGCGCGCGAGGTGCACATGCGCGTGTCGTCGCCGCCCATCACGGGGCCGTGCTACTACGGCATCGATACGCCGGACCGCGAGCAGCTCATCGCGGCGAACCACAGCGTGGACGAGATCCGCCGGGAGATCGGTGTCGACACGCTCGGCTACATCTCGCTGGACGGCATGCTCGGCGCCGTGCCCGGTGGCCCCGACGGGTTCTGCCACGCATGCTTCTCCGGCCAGTATCCCACCAAGCCACCCGCCGAGGCGAGGAAGTTTCGGTTGGGCTGAATGTCACTAACGGCCCGCCGAACGGCGTGGTTCAGGTGGGCTGATTGTCATTGCGGCCCGCCGACCGACGTGGTTCGGCGAGGCTGAGTCTCCACCAGCCGCCTCGCGCGGGAGGACCGTCGTGCAGCAGTCCGTCTTCTTCTTTGGAAACGGCAAGGCCGAGGCAACGCGCGACGATCGGGATCTACTTGGCGGCAAGGGCGCCAACCTGGCGGAGATGACCAACCTCGGTGTGCCCGTGCCGCCGGGGTTCACCATCGCGTGCCCGCTGTGCGACCAGTACCTCGCCGAGCACAAGGTACCCGACGGACTGCAGGAGGAGGTCGAGCGCTCGCTCTCGCGGCTGGAGAAGGCCGCAGGCAAGACCTTCGGCGACCGGGCGAATCCCCTGCTCGTCTCCGTGCGCTCGGGCGCGCGCGTCTCGATGCCGGGCATGATGGAGACCATCCTCAACCTCGGCCTCAACGATGACACCGTGCGCGGGCTGGCCGACCTGAGCGGCAGCCCGCGCTTTGCGTTCGACTCGTACCGGCGCCTGTTGCAGATGTACGGCGACGTCGTGCTCGACGTGCCGATGGAGGACTTCGAGCATCTGCTCGCGGCCAAACGCCTCACCACGGGCGCGCAGACGGACGCCGAGCTCTCGGCCGAGGCGTTGCAGGCGCTTGTGGGCGAATACCAGGCGCTCATCAACAGCGTGACCGGCAAGCCGTTCCCGCATGACCCGCGCGAGCAGCTATGGGGCGCGATCGTCGCCGTGTGGAAGTCGTGGACGCTCAAGAAGGCCGTCGACTACCGGCGCGTGAACGGCATCGGCGAGACGCCGGGCACGGCCGTCAACATCGTGTCGATGGTGTTTGGCAATCTGGGCGATGACTCCGGCACCGGTGTGGCGTTCACGCGCGACCCGTCCACGGGCGAGAAGCTCTTCTACGGGGAGTTCCTCGTGAACGCGCAGGGCGAGGACGTCGTCGCCGGCATCCGCACGCCGCAGCCGATCACCGCGATGGCCGGGCAACTGCCCGAGGCGTACCGCGACCTGCTGCGCACGCAGTCGCTGCTCGAGCGGCACTTCCGCGACATGCAGGATCTCGAGTTCACGGTGGAGCGCGGCAAGCTGTACCTGTTGCAGACGCGCATCGGGAAGCGCACCGCCGCCGCAGCCGTGCGCATCGCGCGGGACCTCGTCGCCGAAGGATTGATCTCGCGTCCGGAGGCCCTGCAGCGCGTGCCGGCGGCCCAGCTGGACCAGTTGCTGCACCCCGTGATCGACACCGCCTCGCGCAACGGTGCGCTATGCGTCGGCCTGCCCGCGAGCCCCGGTGCCGCCAGCGGCATCGCCGTGTTCGACGCCGACGTGGCCGAGGCACGCGCGGCCAAGGGCGACGCGGTGATCCTCGTGCGCGACGAAACCACGCCCGAGGACTTCCACGGTATTGTGGCAGCGCGCGCCGTGCTGACCGCGCGCGGTGGCATGACGAGTCACGCGGCCGTCGTGGCGCGCGGCATGGGCAAGTGCGCCATCGTCGGCTGCGCCGGCATCTCGGTCAACGTGCGCGAGCGCCACTTCACCGTCGGCGAGACACAGGTGAACGAGGGTGATTGGATCACGCTCGACGGCGGCACGGGCGAAGTGTTCAGCGGCGACCTGCCGACCATGCCCAGCGAGGTGATGCGCGTGAACGCCGGCACGCTCGCGCCCGAGGACGCGCCCGTGTACCGCGGCTTCGCCGAGCTGCTCGGCTGGGCCGACGCGCGCCGCCGGCTCAAGGTGCGCGCGAACGCCGACACGCCGCGCGATGCGCGCATCGCGCGCGGGTTCGGCGCCGAGGGAATCGGGCTCTGCCGCACGGAGCACATGTTCTTCGATGGCGACCGCATCAACACCATGCGCGAGATGATCGTCGCGCACGACGAGGGCGGCCGACGCCGCGCGCTGGCCAAGCTGCTGCCGATGCAGCGCGAGGACTTCGAGGGGATCTTCGAGGCGATGGACGGATACCCCGTGACCATCCGCCTGCTGGATCCGCCGCTGCACGAGTTCCTGCCGCACGGTGGCGAGGAGGCGAAGCTGTTGGCGCGCACGCTGGGCGTGTCGCGTAACGACCTCATGCGCGTGGTGGAGTCGTTGCGCGAGACGAACCCGATGCTCGGGCACCGTGGCTGCCGGCTCGGCGTGACCTACCCCGAGATCACCGAGACGCAGGTGCGGGCCATCATGGAGGCGGCGACCGCGGTGTCGCGGCGCGGGATTCTCGTGCACCCCGAGATCATGATTCCGCTCGTGAGCACGGTGAAGGAGTTCACGCACCAGCGCACGATCGTCGACCGCATTGCGGCGCAGGTCGCGCGCGAGACGGGCGTGACCGTGAAATACCTCGTGGGCACGATGATCGAGCTGCCGCGCGCCGCGCTGACCGCGCGCGCGATCGCGGCGGAGGCCGAGTTCTTCTCGTTCGGCACGAACGACCTCACGCAAACGGCGCTCGGCATGAGCCGCGACGATGCGGGGCGGTTCCTTCCGCTGTATGTGGAACGCGGCATCTATGCGGACGATCCGTTCCAGGTGCTCGACGTGGAGGGGGTGGGTCGGCTCATCGAGATGGCCACGAAGGACGGCCGCGCGGCGCGGCCCGGGCTCAAGGTCGGGATCTGTGGCGAGCACGGGGGCGAACCGCGGTCGGTGGCATTCTGCCACGGGATGGGGCTCGATTATGTGAGTTGCTCGCCGTTCCGGGTGCCTATCGCGCGATTGGCAGCGGCGCAGGCGGTTGAATTTGAGTAGATTGCATCATTCTCAAGCGAGCGGTGAATGATCAACGGATTCGAGTTTCAGGACGACGGCCGCAAGTACACGTGCACGGTCGAAGAGCAGGATGGGGTGGACGGCGAGAGCTGGTGGTGGTTCGCCGTGACTGGGGACCCGCAGCGGTATGCGCCGTTCCGGGCAGCCAAGAGCGACACGCGCGGGTCGGTGCAGAAGCGGATCGCGGCGTTCTATACGAACCGGCTCTATCAGTTGACGCAGCCGACGGTGCGCGGCGGGCACTGGGCCAAGCGCGGGGCGCCGGCGAAGCCGGCAGCCGAGGGGAAGAGCGCGGCTAGCTGATTCGCGCTACGGCGATGCGGGAGTTGTCTCACGCGGAGGCGCGGAGAGGCGGAGAGGGCGTGTTTGGTCCGCGGCCAAGAGGGCGCGGAGGCGCTGTGCGAGAGGGCGACGATGGTGTCGCCCTCCTTTGCTGTGGATGACCGTGTTTAGTTGCGTTCTAGACGCATAGTCCGACCCCGCATCTTGACGATGCGTGCGAACAATCGGTTGCGGAATCCGGGTAGAGCTCGCGCATCCTAGCGCGTGACGACTTGCCAACCTCCTTCCGCCGAGCGTACCCTGTGGTCATGCCACTCGCGCCAGAGTACTTCACGGCCGACATGGTCCGTGACATCCCCGACGACGGCAAGCGCTACGAGCTTGTCTGGGGCGAGCTGCTCGTGAGTCCGTCGCCGGCGTTGCCGCACCAGCGCGTCGTGCGAAAGATCCTGATCGGTCTTGAGACGTTCTGTTCTCGTCATTCGCTCGGCGAAGTGCTCATGAGCCCAGCGGACATCTCATGGAGCGACGACACATTGGTCCAGCCGGATGTCTTCGTCATACATCCATCCGAGTCTCCGGCGAGAGACTGGCGCTCCATCAAGACGCTGCGACTCGTCGTTGAAGTGCTGAGCCCGTCAACCGCGCGCCACGACCGCTTCACTAAACGCAAGCTGTACCAGGCGCAGCGCGTCGAAACGCTGTGGCTCGTGGATGTCGACCGCCGCGTCGTCGAGACCTGGGCACCTAGCCAGCTGTTCCCCACCGTGGAAGCGGCCGAGCTCACCTGGCAGCCCGCCGGCGCACCGGAGCCGCTCAAGATCCCCCTCGCGACCCTCTTCGACTGACGGCACGCCGCGGCCGCTCCGCGCCCTCCGCGCCCTCTCTGGTCCCTCTCCGCGCCTCCGCGTGAGACCACCCCCGCATCCCGCATCCCGCATGACCGCCTCCTCCCGCGCCGTGCTCTACGCCTTCCTCGCCCTGCTGCTCGGCCTCGCGCTCGGCATCGCCGTCTCGCTCTCCGGCTCTGCCGCCGCCTTCGCGACCGTCGACTGGATCGACCCCATCGGCCGCCTCTGGGTCAATGCGATCCGCATGACGGTCATCCCGCTCATCGTGGCCGCGCTCATCGTCGCGGTGTCGGACACGGGCGCGCGCACCATGGGCCGGCTCGGCACGCGCGCACTCATCGTGTTCGTGCTGTTGCTGGGCGCGGTCGCGTTGCTCACGGCGGTCGTCGCGCCACCGCTCTTTGACCGGCTGGCGGTGGACGCGGCCGCCGCCGAGTCCGTGCGCGCGAGCGTCGCGGCCGGCGCGCCGCTGCCCTCGATGCCGGGCTTCAGGGACTGGCTGGTCGGCATCGTGCCGCCCAATCCCATCGCGGCCGCAGCCGCTGGCGAGATGCTTCCACTCGTCGTATTCACGCTCGCATTCGGCCTGGCCTTGGGCCGAGTCGAGGCACGGCGTCGCGAGGCCGTCGTCGGATTCTTTCGCGGCGTCTCGGAGGCGATGACGACCATCGTCGGGTGGATCCTCTGGGTCGCGCCCGTGGGCGTCTTCGCGCTCTCGTATACCGTCGCCGCGCGACTCGGCACGGGCATCGTCGGCGCGGTGCTGTTCTACATCGTCGGCTACTCGGCGATCCTCATCGTCTCCACACTGATCGTGTACGCGGCCGTGGCGCTCTTCGCGAAGGTGCCGTTGCGCCTCTTCGTGCGCGCCGCGCTGCCCGCGCAGCTCGTGGCGGTCACCACGCGTTCGTCGATGGCCTCGCTGCCGGCGATGGTCACGAGCGCCGAAGACACACTCAAGCTGCCGCGCCCCGTGACGAGTTTCGCGCTGCCGCTGGCGGTATCGACGTTCCGGCTGAATCAGGCCGTGAGCTGGGTCGTGATGGCGCTGTTCGCGGCGAAGCTCTACGGCGTCGAGTTGGGCGCCACCGCGGTGGTGACGCTCGCCGTCACGTCAGTGCTGATGAGTTTCAGCGTGCCGGGCATCCCGAGCGCGAGCCTGTTCGTCGTCGCGCCGTTCTTTGCGAGTGTGGGTATCCCGCCGGAGGCGATCGGCGTGCTGATCGCGCTGGACTTGGTCCCGGACGTATTCAAGACGCTCCTCAACGTGACGGGACAACTGGGCGCGGTCACGCTGCTGAGTGAGGCGCCCGCCAGGGCGGCCTAGGTAGGGGAAACGCTGGTCCTTCGCGAAGCCGTCGGAGCGGAACTAGATTGGAGTCATGTCCGTCCGGAAAGCGGTTCACAGCGCTCGCGGCCCGAAGGCGATCGGCCCGTATGCCCACGCAGTCTGGGCTGGGGACCTGCTTTACCTCTCGGGGCAGACGCCGATCGATCCGGCCACGGGGAAGCTCATTCGCGGCGACGTTCATGCGCAGACGAACCGGGCGTTCGACAACCTTGAAGCGGTGTTGATCGACGCGGGGCTCAGCATGGATCATGTGATCAAGTGCAACGTGTACCTGACGAGCATGATGGATTTTGCCGCGATGAACACGGCCTACGCGTTGCGCTTCAAGGAGCCATATCCGGCGCGCACGACGGTCGCGGTGGCCGGGCTCCCGCTGGGAGCACAGGTCGAGATCGAGGTCGTGGCCCGGAAGAAATAGAGGGGGGCTTGCACACATCAACATATCTTGATATGTTGATATATGACCCCGTTTGCCACGACTGCCGCTCGCACCCGTTCCGCTTCGCCTGTCGCCGCCCCTAGCGAGGCGGATGCGGCGCACGGCCACAGCCTCATGCGCCACGCCGGCCTCTTCCACGCGCTGTCCGACCCCCGCCGATTGCGGATCCTCGACCTCCTGCGCGCCGGCGAGCAGTGCGTCTGCGACCTGCAGGCCGATCTCGACTGCGGCCAGTCCCTGCTCTCGTTTCACCTCAAGACCCTGCGCGACGCCGGCCTGGTCTCGATGCGCAAGGAAGGCCGCTGGTCGCACTACCGCCTCGAGCCCGACGCTTTCGAGCACGTCGAGCGCGCGGCGGCCGCGTTTCGCGTGCCCACGCGCGTGCGGCGCGCCCTACCGGTGAACTGCTGTGGCTAAGAAACATGCTCCCGTGATCTGATTCGACCCTGTTGGCGGGCGCAGCGCCCGCGTGCTTCTCCCGGCCGGCGATGGGTCGCCGGCCATTGCCTTCACCTCTCGCATCAAGGAAAATCGATATGTCAACCGCCCAGCAGGCCTCCACCCAGCGCGAAGAGATCCACTCCATCGTTCGCGAGCGCTACGGCGCCGCGGCCACCCGCGCCGCCGAAGGCGCAAAGTCCTCATGCTGCGGCAGCAGTTGCTGCGGTGGCACGGGCGGCACGGACGTCGCCGCAGAGAAGGACCCGATCACATCCGACCTCTACCAGGCCGCGCAGGTTCAGGGCATCCCCGCGGCCGCCGTGCTCGCCTCACTCGGCTGCGGCAATCCGACCGCACTCGCCTCGCTGGCCGAGGGCGAAACAGTCCTCGATCTAGGCTCAGGCGGCGGCATCGACGTCCTGCTCTCCGCCCAGCGCGTCGGCCCGACCGGCCACGCCTACGGCCTCGACATGACGGACGAGATGCTCTCGCTCGCCCGCCGGAACGCCGAGGCGGCCGGCGCGACCAACGTGACCTTCCTCAAGGGCGAGATCGAGAACATCCCGCTGCCCGACAACTCGGTCGACATCATCATCTCCAACTGCGTGATCAACCTCGCCGCCGACAAGCCGCAAGTGCTGCGCGAGGCGTTCCGCGTGCTCAAGCCCGGCGGTCGCTTCGCCGTGAGCGACGTCATCGTGCGCGGCGAGGTGCCCGCCGACGTGCGCAAGTCGATGGAGCTGTACGTGGGCTGCATCGCCGGCGCGCTCGAGGAGCAGCAGTTCCTCACGCTGCTGGGCGAGGCCGGGTTCGTGGGCCCCTCCATCGAGCCGACTCGCGTGTACAAGGCGGAGGACGCGCGCGCGTTTCTCAAGGACTCGGGGCTCGACGTGAGCCGGGTGGCCGACGATCTTGACGGGAAGTTCTGCAGCGCGTTCGTACGGGCCATCAAGCCGGGGAAGACTGCGTGACCACAGCTGCCGCACTTCCGTTCGTGATCCGTCCCGCCGCGGCGTTCGACGCCGCGGCGGTGCGCGATCTCCTGAAGGCATCCGAACTGCCGCTCGACGGCGTGCCCGACACGCTCGAGCATTTCCTCGTGGCGCGGTCGAGCGGTGACGACGCCCTGCTCGGTGTGATCGGGCTCGAACTGCAGGGCGACGCTGCGCTGCTGCGCTCGGCGGCCGTGCGCGCTGACCTGCGCGGCACTGGTGTTGGCGCCGCGCTGGTTCGAGAACTCTTGAGTCACGCACGAACGCGTGGTGTTCGAACTCTGGTGCTGTTGACGACGACGGCCGAACGCTGGTTCCCCCGCTTCGGCTTCGAACCCATCACGCGCGACGACGTACCTGAAGCGCTCAAGGTGTCCGAGGAGTTCCGCGGCGCGTGCCCGGCCTCGGCGCATGTGATGCGCTTGGTCATGTAAACGAAGACGGCGGCCGGCATCTTCTGCCGTCCGCCGTCCGCCGTCTGTCGTCTGCTTCAATGGAGGCGGGGAGATTCGAACTCCCGTCTTGCGTACGATCTTCCGCAGCGTCTACGCGCGTGTCCTGTCGATTGATTTCTCCGGATGCTGGCCGACAGGCCGCCCACATCCAGATGAGTCTGCTGTGATCTCGCCCGCCGACGGCAGACGCGCCATTGGGCCAGCCCGGATTTGCGTTACCTGAGCACCGCCCCGGGCGGGCTGCCACTCAGGCACTGCTACGGTAAGACTAGGTCTTACGCAGCGAGAGCGAAGTTGTTGTTCGCAGTTGGAACGTTCCCGAGGGTTTTACCAGGGACCCGAGGACCTGGGCGCGCAGCTACAGGGCCACTTACACAATCGAAACCAGTCGCCCCCCAGTTGCAGTCTGAAATATAGCCGAATTTGAGGCCCATTTCAACGCAAAGCGGGACCCCGTAGCACGTTCTCAGCGACGACGCCGCGCCGATCCCACCGCCATCCCAGGCGGCGCCAGCTCCACGCGGTTCCGGCCGCTCTTCTTGGCCACGTAAAGCGCCTTGTCCGCGCGCTCGAAGATCGTCCCCCAATCCCCCGCGCCGGAATTGTAGACCGCCACGCCGAAGCTGGCCGTCACGCCGATCAACTCGACGCCTGCGCGCACGCGCAGCTCCTCTACACGCTGCCGTAGACTCTCCGCAATCGCGCGCGCATCGTCGGCGCCCACGTTGGGAAGGATCACCGCCAACTCTTCCCCGCCCAACCGGGCGACGAAGTCAGTACTGCGCCGCTCGGCTCGGAGTACACGCGCGATTCCCTTCAGGACCTCGTCGCCCGCCTCGTGCCCGTAGGTATCGTTGACCGCCTTGAACAGGTCGATGTCGGCGATGACCAACGCCATGCTGCCGGCGTCCAGTCGGTCGATCCAAGTGACCGTCTCCGCGAACTTCTCGTCGAAGTGGCGCCGGTTGGGTAATCCCGTGAGGGCGTCGGTGCGCGCGGCCTCCCGTTGGATCTCCATGTCCCACGCCGAGGCGAGCGCGCCCGCGCCAATCATGGCGACCTCGCGCAACTGGCGCCCGTCGCTCTCGGTCAGCGCGCCCGGCCACGAGTGCCAGCAGATTAACGCACCCAGGACCGGGTCTTCCCGCTCGAGCCCCATTTTCACGGGCACTACGAGCATCGACCCCGAGCGAGGGACCTTGAGCTTGTCCGTGAGCAGCTGACCCTCGAATCGCCGCGCGTCACCCAGCACAATCATCACACCGTCGCGGCATACGTCCCCCACCACCGTACCCACGCTGACCTTTGTTCCTTCGTCATCCGGACTGACCGCCCCCTTTCGTACGATGACCGTACCATCGTCTCCGACGAATTCACGTGTCGAGGCCCGAACGTCACCGCTCTTTTCGCCTGGGTACCATCGCACCAGCATCGACCATTCACAGCCGACGACGTGGGCCGCTTCCTCGGCGAGCATGATGACGAGGCGCATGGGATCGCGTTCGCGCTGCAGGTCGGCGGTCGCCCGGATCGCGTGACGCAGGCGAAAGTTGACGCGCGCGACTTCGCCCCGCGTGCGCAACACTTCGAACAGCGTGCCGAGCCGTCGCGCGTGGCGCGGCAGCCACGCCTTCAGCACCGGCCGCGACGAAATGGACCCGTGCGCAGCCGTGAACGACAACGCCAGCGCGCCGCGGAACGGCCCCTCGCGCACCGGCGCCACCGCGATGAACGCCTCGGGCCGCTCGTCCGAGCGATCGATCGAGATCAGGTCGGTCTCACCGCTCCATGCGATGAGGCCCATCGCGCGTTCGCTGAGCTCGGGCGGCGCATCCCCAGAGCTCCACGCGATCGGCTCAGGATTGGCCTCGTCGCCCTCCTGCACGGCCCACAGGCTCGCGACATCCGCGCCATGCTGGTCGGCCGCCATGCGCAGCGCGTTCTCCAGCACGATTTGGTCCTCGCGCTGTGCATCGGGCGGCTCGGGCACGTCGCGCACCGCAGCGATGATCGAACTCTTGAGCGGTTCGCTCGGCACGGCGCGCGGCGCATACAGCTCGCGCCGCCGTTCGCGCATCGCGCGGCTCCCGACCCACCACCCCGCGCCCGCGGCGGCCGTGATGGAAGCGAGCACGCCGATGACGCCGAGGAAGAACATCAGGCGTTGAGTATCCGCGCGGCGGCCATCGCGGCGCCGAACCCGTTATCGATGTTGCACACGGTCACGCCGGCGGAGCACGAGTTGAGCATCGTCAGGAGCGGCGCCAAGCCACCGAACGCCGCGCCATAGCCCACGCTCGTCGGCACGGCGATCACGGGGCAGCGCACGAGGCCGCCCACCACGGACGGCAGGGCGCCGTCCATACCGGCGATGACGATCACGACGCCGGCGCCATCGAGCACGTCGCGCTTTGCGAGCACGCGATGGATGCCGGCGACGCCGACGTCGGTCACGCGCACGACCGTATGGCCAATGGCGTCGAGCGTGACGGCGGCCTCCTCGCCCACGGGCAGGTCGCTCGTGCCGGCGGTGACGATCGCGACGGGACGCGGCGTAGTCGACTTGCCGTGCTTCGCTTGGGCTCCCGCGCGCGGCGCCTCACCTCGCGCGGCCCCACCGCTGCGCAACAACACCGTGCGCCCCAGCGCATTCACCTCGGCGTCTGGCCATCGCGCCACGAGCAGCCGCTGCGTCTCCTCCGACGCGCGCGTGACAAGAAACCCGTCGCCGCCCTCGGCGAGCCGCTCGCAGATCGCCTCCACCTGCGCGGGCAACTTCCCTTCCCCGTACACGACTTCGGGATAGCCCTGCCGCAGCGCACGATGCTGGTCGACGGTCGCGAACCCGAGTTCGTCCACGGGCGCGCCGTCGAGCTGCGCGAGTGCGGCGTCGATGTCCATGCGCCCGGCAGCCACCTCATCGAGGAGCGCGCGGACGCGATCCCGCCTCACGCGGCCTCGACTTCGCGCATCCACCCGCTCGCGAGATAGTCCTCGAAGATGCCCTCGACTTCGCCGAAGCTGTTGACGGCGTGCAGGCGCTTGCGCAGGTCGGCCGAGTTGGGCAGGCCCTTCACGTACCAGCCCAGGTGCTTGCGGAACTCGATCGCCGCACCAATCGGATCCACCTCGTACGCCTGCACCATCTGCGCGTGGCCGAGGGCGATCTTGAATCGCTCCTCCACGGAGGGCGTCTCGGGCACGGGTGTACCGTCGATCATCGCGCGCGCCTGCTCGAAGATCCACGGCTGGCCGAACGAGCCGCGGGCGATCATCACGCCGTCGCACTGCGTCTCGCGCCACATGCGCGCCGCGTCCTCGGGCGTCTTGATGTCGCCGTTGCCGATGACGGGGATCTCGAGCGCCGCTTTGAGCTCAGCGATCTCGTGCCAGCGCGCGGCGCCCGAATACATCTGTGTGCGCGTGCGCGGATGCAGCGCGATCGCCTTGACGCCCGCGTCCTGACAGCGCAGGCCGATGGTGACGGGATCGCGCATCTCCTCGCTCCAGCCGCTGCGGATCTTGCACGTGACCGGCAGGTGCGTGCCGCGGATGACGGCACGGATCACCTGCTGCACGAGGTCCAGATCCTTGAGGCAACCGGAGCCGCCGTTGCGCTTGACGACCTTCTTCACCGGGCAGCCGAAGTTGATGTCGATGAACTCGGGCTGGAACACGTCGGTGACGAGCGCGGCGGCCTCCTGCATGGCCACGGGGTCCGCGCCGAAGATCTGCACGCCGATCGTGCGTTCGTCGGGACCGAAGCGCAGCTTCGAGATCGTCGCCTCGTTCTCGCGGCGGATGCCTTCGGCCGAGAGGAATTCGGTGACGACGACGTCCGCGCCCCACGCGCGGCAGAGCCGGCGGAAGGGCGATTCCGAGACGCCCGCCATGGGCGCGAGGAACAGTGGAACGGTGTGGTCAACCGGGTATGGAAACGCCATTTGGGAAAGCTATGAGAGCGTCCAAATGCTTGCAACATCACGATTTGACAGCCGTTCGGCGCGCCGTTAGCGTTCGCTCATGGAACTCCGAGACTTCTTCGCCGAAGACGCCATCAAGCTCGACCTCGAAGGCGCCACCAAAGATGACATCCTGCGGGAACTCATCGCCCTCCTGACGCTTGGAGAAAAGGATGAAGGCGTGCTCTTCAAGATGCTCAAGCGACGAGAGAACCTCGGCTCCACGGGCATCGGGCGCGGCATCGCGATCCCCCACTGTCGCTCGCTGGTGGTGAACAAGCTGCGCGTGGCGTTCGGCCGCAAGAAGGCCGGCGTGGACTTCAAGGCGATCGACGACAAGCCGGTGCACTTCTTCTTCCTGATCGTTGCGCCGCCGCTCGAGGTGTCTAACCAGTATCTGCCCGTACTCGGCAAGATCGCCCAGTTCTCCAAGGAGCCGGACGTGCCGGAGCGCATGCTCGGGCTGACGGCGCCGGGGCAGTTCATGGATTTGCTGAAAGAGAAGGGCGTCTAGGCGCGAAGCAAGCAGGCAAAAGCAAAGCGGCGCCGCGGCCAGAATGGTCAGCGGCGCCGCTTCAGTTTCGCGACTACAGCGTCGGCGGCGGCGGCGCCGCGTTCAGCACCGGCGTCATGACCCACTGGCCGGAGTTTCCGGCCGCCTGGCCGAAGCTCTGCGCCACGTCGAAGTCGATGATCAGCGTGACCGTTTCGTCCTCATTGATCACCACCACGCCGTCGGGCAGGTTCACCTTGAGGCCCGACTGCGCGAAACTGGGCATCTGCAGATTGCCCGCCACGACGGCGTCGACCGGCAGGCCTTCGTAGTCCGGTGACGACGCATAAATCAGCGACGAGCCGTCCTCGGCCTCGACCTCGAGGTATGCGCCCGAGATCACAATGCGCAGCTGCCGGTAGTCGCCCACCGGCACGACTGCGCCGTTGATGATCTCCTGCGTCGTGTTCTGCAGCGTCAGCAGGTCGGTCGTGAAGGCCTCATCGACGAGCACGACGCGGCCTTCGCAGCACGCCCCGTCCGCTTGCACGTCCGATTGGAGGTAGATCTGGTCGATGGTGACGACCGCGGCGAGCACGTCGCCGGGTGCGTCGGTGAGCAGCAGCGTCATGGCGCCGGTGCGGGGTTCGGAACTCGAGTCGCAGGCCGCGGCGCCGAGTGTGGCGAGCATGAGGGCGGCGCCGGCGAACATGGACAGGCGACCGCGGGATCTACCGTTGCGAGAGTGCATCATCTGATATTGGCCTCGTTAGGGTGTCTGACTGTATGAGTGACTGCCGCGTTCATGGGATCGGTCACGTCATGCTCTTACCCGCGAGGCGCGCGGAAGGCGTCTCCGCGGCCCGCGACGCGCTCGCGCAACGCGTATAGTTGGCCGAAGATGCGTCGCCAACAGCCCGTGGAGAGTTGAAGCGCGCACACCGCATCCCTGAACCGCACCAGCGCACGAGTGTCTAAGAGTCCTCACGCTCGCGCGCTTCCACGCCCCCACGAGCGCACCCCTTCACAATGCCGATGCCCGAGAACCCCAAGCTCGCGCCCCTCAAGCCGTTCGTCGGCCACTGGTCGACCGTGGGCCGACATCCGCTGATGCCAGACACCGTCTTCCACGGCGAGACCACGTTCGAGTGGATTGAGAATGGCGCTCTGCTACTGATGCGCACATCCATGAAGGAGCCCGGCATCCCGGCCGGCGTCGCGATCTTCGGCAGCGACGATGAGTCCGACCGACTGACGATGCTCTACTTCGACGAGCGGGGCGTCTCGCGCAACTACAAGTCGCGCGCCGAGCGGAATGTCTGGAAATGGTGGCGCGACTCGGCCCACTTTTCGCAGCGGTTCACGATGACGCTGGCGGCCGATGGCCGCACCATGAATGGCACCGGTCAGTACGCGAAGGATGATGCCGATTGGGAGCAGGACTTGAAACTGTTCTACACGCGGGTCGACTGAGCGTCGTTGCGCCTGCGTCTCAGGCGCGACTCACTCGTGCCGGACGGCAGCGTACTCACACGTACTTCAACCACCAGTAGCTCCGCGCCGCCTTGAACGCGGCGTAGCGCCGGCACGCGACGTACAGAATGCCGATCGCGATCGCCCACACGACGTAGAGTTGCCAGAGCGTCCACTGGTATCCGTCGGGCGCATCACCGACGCCCATCGGATGATCGGCGAAGAGCCACGGACTCACGTGACCGAGTCGCACCTGCGAGACGACGATCGCCAGCAGGTGGATGAGCGGAATGTGAATGACGTAGTAAAAGAACGGCACGCGACCGAACGTCTCGAGCGCGCGCGCCAGCACGCCTCGCGCGCGCTCGAGCGGCGGCACGAGCGCGATGGTCGGCCCGAGTGTCATCAATAGGAACAGAAACGAGGCGGGATACTTGCTGGAGTTGAGAAACGACAGCAGGGCCGGCATCTCCCCTGACGCGGACCACGGCGCCGGGTCGCCGTACAGGTTGAGCCCACGCAGCACGAGAAACAGCGCGACGGCGCCGAGGCCGATCCGAAGACACAGACGGTCCCGTCGCGCGGGCTCTAGCGCGAGAACGGCGCCGAACGCGTAACCCGCCGCCATCACCGCCACCCATGGGATGAACGTATAAAGCACGACGAGGGTCGGCGTGCCGTCGCCGCCAATGGGATCGCTGAAGAACCCAACGTACACCAGCTTGAGCAACGCGGACTCTGTGCCGTACGGCATCGGCAAGAGGTTGTGCGCGGCGATCACGAGCACACTGAGCGCACCGAGCAGGCGCACCGGCAGCCGCGAGAGCGCGGCCAGCGCGATCATACTCCAGCCGATCACCCAGATGACACCGGCCATGTTGTACCGGCCGAAGCCGAAGTTGAACGTCCACGCGACGCGCAGCACGGTCAGTTCGAGAGCGATCAGCCAAATCCCACGGATGACGAGGAACCGGCGCAGGTCGCTGTGCCGCTGGCCGTAGAACCAGGCGCTCGTGCCCGCGAGAAAGACGAACGCGGGCGCGCAGAAGTGTGTGACCCAACGCGTGAAGAAGATCCCGAACTCCGGTCCGCCGGCCGGCAGTGCGGAGTACACACGCACATGGTCGATCGCCATCAACACCACCACCGCGCCACGGAGGATGTCGACGGATCGGACGCGTCCTGGCAGCCCCGGAGGGGTCGAGGTCATGCAAGATTCTGGCGCGGCGAGGGTCGGACGGCAATGGCCTTCGACCACCCCCGCGATTCCCGCCCCCCGCGATGCGGCGACCGGACTAGCGGGCCCGGCTCCGTCGAATCTCGAAGCCGGACGCACCAACCGGTGGCGTCCCACTCACGTCGATAGACCGTACGACAGCCGCCGGCGGAGCGGATGCGCGCAGGTCGCGCAGGAAATCGTCCATCGGCGCCTGATCGCCTTCCACATGAATCTCGACGTCATCACCGGCGTTCAGCACCCAGCCGGCGAGCGCGTGCGTAAGCGCGATGCGATGGACGAACATGCGGAATCCCACGCCCTGCACGACGCCGTGGATGCGGATTGAGCGGGCAATCACGTCGTGCCCGCCCATCACGGCACGTCCATCCGCCGCAGTCGGCGCACGGTCAGGTACAGAAACCCACCCGCCACTAGCGAACACAGCGCAACCGTCGCGCTGAGTCCGAGATGCTCCGACGCCGCAAACCGACGCGGGTCCAGTCCATGCATGAGCGCAATCGCATAGTGCCGGATGCTCAGCAGCCGCACGCCCGACACGAAGCCCGAGAACAGCCCTTCCCACAGCACGATGTACAACAGGCCGAAGCCGATCGCCTGTGTGGTCACGAGCCCCAACCACGTGAACGCCGACGCGTACAGCACGACGGCGACAAGCGTCGACACGGTGATCGCGATGGTGGCGGTGGTGTCACCGAGGAACGCGATGTAGCCCGTGGCGAACGCGCTCGCGCCGATGAATGGACCGGCGACCGTGATCGCCGCCAGCAACTTCGGCAGCACGATCTTCCAGCGCGGCACGGCGGACAGCGTCAGGTTCGCCAGCGTGCGGTCCTCGAGTTCATTGGCGAATCCCACGGCCGCGATCGCGAGCACGACGAGCGGCGTGATGGAGCCCGCGAGCATCGCCCCCAGCACGGCGGTCTCGAACTCGACGACGGACGGCGTGCGGCTCTGGCTCACCATGAGCAGCGCGATAATGACGGGCAGCGTGGCCAGCACGGTCATGATCACGAGGCGCCAGCGGCCCGTGAGCTGGCGCAGCGTAAGACGGTAGATGGTGCCCATCGCTCAGCGCTCCACGAGATAGCCGAACACGCTCTCCAGCGAGTCGTCCAGAGGTTCCATGCGTCGCAGGCTGATCGATGAGGCCTGCGCGAGTCGCGGCAGTTCCACCTGCAGGTCGTTCACGTTGCGGCTGAGCACGATGACCGCGCCGTCAGGATCCACGTGTACCGCATCCACCGAGGTGAGTCC
>JAKFFA010000087.1:0-7002 GCA_036675455.1 Gemmatimonadaceae bacterium
ACTCTCTTCGTGCGCGAGTTCGAGCGCCTGCGCCGCCATGCCCGTCTGCTCGAGTCGCCGCTCGAGTTCGCGCGCGAGCGAGTCGTTGGCGGCGAGCAGCGTCGCCAGCTGTTGGCGGGAATTGGCCGCGCTACGCTCGGCGATCCAGAACGCGACGCCGACGCCGACGATGACCACAACGCCCAAGCCGATCATCATGCGCCGCAGCCGGCTCGTGTGCTGCGCGACCGCCTCGGCGATGCGGACTTCGGTTGGGCGGCGACCTGCGGACGGCCGGGTGCCGGCTCTGGCGCCTGCTGCGGAGCCTGCTGCTGCCTCTGGTGCGGTTCCTGCCCCCGATCCCGCAGCCGAAGGCGCACGGTTCCCCACGGGCTGGGCGGCCACTACGCGATGAAACGTCACCTGCGGCCCGCCAGCGCCGAACAGAATCGTGTCCCCCTCCTCCAGCGCGCGGCCGCCCACGACCTTCTCGCCGTTCACATAGGTGCCATTCGTGCTGCCCAGGTCGTGCAGCACGTGGCGATCGTCGATGCTGCGGATCTCCGCGTGGCGCGCCGAGACGTCGAGGTCCTTGGTCGCGTCGAAGCGCAGGTCGTTCAAGGGATGCCGCCCAACCGAGATCACCGACTTGTCGAAGCGTTCGCGCGACCCGGCGCGCGCGCCCGTCGTTACGCGAAGCTCGATCGGCATCAGCCCGTGATCCAGCGGATCACATAGACGAGAAGCACGATCGCGGCCACCGCGCCGAACGCGAGACGAAGAAAATCTTTCCGGATGCGTCCGCCCGGCGGCGGTTCCGGCGGCAGCTTGGCGCGCACTTCCGGGACCGTCTCAACCGGTGCTAGTCCCGCCGCGGCGGCTGTGCCGGCCGGTGGCTTCGCCCGTGTGGCGGCCGGCATCGTCTCCAGCGTCGGCACCTGCGATTGGTCCTCCTCGAAGGCGCGCAGCCCCTGCAGCGAGTCGCGCTCCACGGGCACGGTCGATCTTGCCTCCTGCGATCCGCGGTACACGCGATGCGCCGGCGTCTCAGCGCCGGTCTCGAGCAGGCCGGGGCCGTCGAAGCGCGCGGCGACGACCGTGATGTTGTCGGGCCCGCCCGCTTCGTTGGCGAGGTCGATGAGCCGCTTGCAGACTTCCACGAGGTCGCTGCTCGCCTTCACCACGTCGGCGATCTCGTTTGGACGCACCTGGCCCGAGAGCCCGTCGGAGCAGAGGATCAGCACGTCGCCGCGGCGGACTTGCTGCGAGGTGAGGTCCACCTTCACCGCGGGCTCGGGCCCCAGCGCCTGCAGGATGATGTTGCGGCGCTCGGAGACCTCCGCCTCCTCCGCCGTCATCTCGCCGGCCTCGACGAGCTTCTGCATCAACGACTGGTCCTTCGTGATCTGGATCGCTTCGCCGTCGCGCACGAGGTACGCGCGCGAGTCGCCCACCTGGCACACGTAGAGCGTGTCGCCGAGGAAGCCCGCGACCGTGGCGGTCGTGCCCATGCCGCGGTTCTCGGGGTGCGTGGCGGCGTAGGTGTGGATCTTCGTGTTGGCGACTTCCGTGGCCACGCGCAGCGTGTGCGCGAAGACCTCGGGGTCGGTGTCGTCTGAGTCACGCCAGCGGCGCTCGACCTCGGCGAGGATGACCTCCGTAGCCATGGCGCTGGCGACCTCACCGGCGGCCGCGCCGCCCATGCCGTCGGCCACCATGAAGAGCGAGCCGCGCGCGCTCGCGCGGTGCGTGCGCACTTCCGGTTGCAGCGAGACGTTCATCGTGCCGAGGTCGGCGACGACGAACGTGTCTTCGTTGTGTTCGCGCGTGCGCCCGACATCGGTGCGCCCGAACACGTGAACGATGATGTCGCCGCGGGGAGTTGTGGGTCCCGTCACAGGGCGCGAGTGCGAGGTGAGTGTGTGAGCAAGCCCTTCATAGTATCGGACGGTTGGAACGCGCGCGAGTTTCGGGGGAGGGCGGGGAAGTGACTTGGGTCACGCAATCTTATGGACAAAAATTCGACCGCGCAGACCGAGCGACCTGACGGTCGATGGAATCCGCGCTCGCACGCAGCACCTGGTTGGCGGCCGTGCAGGCCCCCTTTGCGTCCTCCAGCGCGAGGTGCGCCATCATTTCGAGAAACCATGTGTCCGCCAGCCGCTCGGGAGAGAGTTGCTGCCGGCGCCTGCGACGCAGCCGCTGCACGTTGTTCAGAATCGCCTTCGCCTGCGCCGCGGTCACGTCGCCGCTCTCGAAGCGTGCGCGCGTACTGTCGACGAGCTGAGCCAAGTTGACCCGCGCATCCGCCGCCGAGTCCGCATCCACCACCGGCGCCGGTACCTGAGCGGAAGCATCCGCACCGCCCGTACCCGACTTATCGTCAAGCGGACGATTCATTGGCGTGGTCACGGGCGTGTCATCGGCTTGCGGGTCGCGCGGCTGGTCCTGCGGCGCACCAGCCTGCTTCTGCGGCGTTTCGGTTCCGGTCGTCCCGCCAGCGTCCTGACCCGCGCCACCGGCGTCTGCGACCGTGTTCGGATTCGCCACGACGCCGTTCGCCGCGTCGTTGCCGGCCGGCGTAGTACCTGGATCCGCCCCGTTCGCCACCGGCTTGAAGATCAAGAACGCCGCGAGCGCGGCGGCGACGAGCCCGCCGCCAAGCAGCATCGGCATGGCACTCTTCTTTTGGGCTGGCGCAGCGGCCGGGCGTCGCGCGCCGGCACGATCCGGCGCAGCAGCCGGCGATGCACCGACCGCTTCCATCGGCACCGTCTTGCCGCTGGCGCGCGCCTGACGCGTGAGCGGGACGTCTGCCCTATCCGCCAAACCGGCGCCAGCCATTCCGGCGCCTGCTGAACTGGCGCCTGCTGTTTCGGCGCCCATCACCAGCGTGCCCGCCTCGATCGCACGCGTCGCCGGCATCGCCGCAATCGCCGCCGCGAACTCGCGACCGAACTCGGCCGCGCTCTGGTACCGCGCCGACGCGTCGCGCTCGAGCGCCTTGTCCAGCGTGCGCTGCAGCTCCGCCGTCCACGTGATGTCGCGACGCGTCTCGGCCAGCGTGCGCGGACGATCCGTGAGACGCATGATCATCGCTTCCTGCGACGTCTCAGCGGGGAACGGCAGCTTGCCCGTGAGGCAGTTGAACGCGACGAGGCCGAGCGAGTAGATGTCCGACCGCCCGTCGAGCGTGTCGCCCGCGAGCTGCTCCGGACTCATGTACTCCGGCGTGCCGACCACGAGCCCCGTGCGCGTCACCTTCTGCGCGTCGCTCGAGCTCGCCTTGGCGATGCCGAAGTCCACGACCTTCACGTGGTCCGCGCCGTCGCGCGCGCGCGCGATCATGATGTTGTCCGGCTTCAGGTCGCGGTGCACAATGCCCGCATCGTGCGCGACCTGCAGGGCGTCGGCCGTCTGGTGGATGATGCTGCCGCAGCGCGCGGCCGGCAGCGACCCGTCCTTCTCGATGAGCGCCGTCAGCGACGACCCCTCGATGAACTCCATCGCGAGGTAGATCAGGCCGTCTGGCGTCTCGCCGAAATCATATATGCCGCAAATGTTCGGGTGGCTCAGCCGCGACGCATTCGACGCCTCTCGATTGAAGCGCGCGATGGCGTCCGGGTCCGTGTTCATGCCCGGATTCATCACCTTGAGCGCGCTCTTGCGCCCCATCTTCACGTGCTCGGCGAGGTACACCGTGCCCATGCCGCCTTCGCCCAGCTTGCGGATGATGTGATAACGGTCCGCCACGATCGAGCCGAGCAGGTCGGCCTGCGTGCTGGCGGACCGCAGCGCGGTGCCGTCGCGCGGGCAGAAGCGTTCGCTCAGGGGATATTCGGTGCCACAGGTCGGACAGATCTTCTGTTCGCTCACACACTCTCCACGCGCAGGGTCTGGTCGCCGAGGAGGATGCGCTGTCCCGCGTGCACCGGCTTCTCGCCGCGCACGGCCACGGCGATGCCGTTCCGGCTTCCAAGATCAAGGACGATGAACTCCAGGTCCTCGCTACGAACCTCGGCGTGCCGGCCGCTCATGGTGCCATCATACGGGAACAGCCAATCGCCCTCAGTGCGCCCTATCACGACGGAACGCGCTGGTGAGAGGTGACACACGTCGCGCGCGCTACCATCGGAGCGCAGTTGCTGCAGCACGGCGACGTCCGCGCTGGGCGTGGCCGAGCCGAGCCGGCGCGTGGCGTCGGCTTCCGGCGGGTGCGGGCCGGGGTAGCCCAGCCGGCGGAAGCGCAGCAACTGTGAGCCGATGAGCACCGTGTCGCCGTCTTGCAGCTTGTACGGCGCGTCGGTGAAGAGCCACGTGCCGTTGCGCGAGCCCAGGTCGCGCACGGTGAGTTGGCTGCCGCGCCACGAGAGCTGCGCATGCACGGGACTCATGAAGACGTCGTCGGGGAAGCGCAGGTGCTGGTCGCCGTCGGCGCGGCCGATCGTCGCGTCGCTGCCCTCGAGCGTCACCGTGCGTACCGTTTGGCCCTCGGCGCCGAGCACCGCGATGCGTGGTCCGGGCACCGTGCCGCGCGCGCTGAAGGTCGCGGTACCGGCGGGCGCCGCCGGCGGTGACGCGGCCACCGCGACGCGCGCCCCGCAGCGTGCGCAGAACACGTCGACGCCGGGCGTGACCTTGCTGCCGCACGAGCCGCAAAGCGCCGTCGATGCGGTGTCGGCGGTCGTGTTAGGCCCCGAGACAACGCGCCCGCCACAGCGCGGGCAGAACGGCATGGAGGGGTCGATTGGCGCGGAGCAGTAGCGGCACGTCTTGGCGGCTACGTGGTCCGAGCCGCGCACAGGGCTCTTGGAGACACGCGTCTGCGGAACGCTGAAGCGGCCGCCCTCGGCGGCCGCGTGAGCCTGCGCTCCGCCGGCGTGACCCTGCACCCCGCCGGCCGCGCTCGCCCCGCCCCCCGCCTGCGGCACCGGGATCACGCGCGCGCCGCTGGCGACGACGGGTTTCCCGCAGTCGATGCAGAACTTGGATGCCGCGTCGTTTTCTCGACCACAGAACGCGCAACTTGCCACGGGACCTATACGGAAGGAGTCTCGCGAATATACGGGCTGCGAGCGGCATCACGGAAGCTGTTCACTACGATGCGCGGGGGGATGCGGGTTGCACGGGCGGTACGGGTTGCGGGGGGCCTGCGATGCGAGGACCTCACTATTCGTGCGCATGCGGCTCGCATTTCTGATGCAGGATGCGCGGGGGGATGCGAAGGGACCTCAGCTCCCTTCGCATCGTGGTAATCCTCGCACCGCCGTTCCTCCTCGCATCGCAGGCCTCTCGCAGCCTATACCGCAGGGCGCCTCGCATCGCCGGTCTCCACGCATCGCCGTAAGTTCTACTGATGCGATTAAGGTCCGCCCTCCTCCTGACGCTAGGTATTCTGCTCGCCCCAGCACGAGCCGGCGCCCAGGTGCGCCCTGACCTCGACTGGCGGACCCTGCGCACCCCCCACTTCCGCGTGCATTTCGCGGGTGAGCTCGAGCAGCTCGCGCGGCGCACCGCGGCGCACGCCGAGTGGGCATACGAGCGGCTCGCGCTGGAGCTGGAGCCGCCGCGCGGCGTCGTGGACATCGTCGTGGCCGACAACATGGACCTCGCCAACGGTTACGCGACGGCGTACCCGACCAACCGCATCGTCGTCTTCGCGCGGCCGCCGATCGAGGAGATGTCGCTGCGCAATCATGCGGACTGGAATCAGGTTCTCGTCACGCATGAACTCGCCCACATCTTCCACCTCGACCGCACGCGCGGGTGGTGGCGGCTCGCGCAGCGCATCTTCGGCCGCGCGGCGTCGACGTTCCCGAATACGTACTTGCCGTCGTGGCTGCTCGAGGGGCTCGCCGTGCATTATGAAACGAAGCTCACGGGCGCAGGCCGGCTCGCGGGCACGGAGTTCCCGGCGCTGGCGCGCGCGGCGGCGCTCGAGGATGAGCTGCCTAAGCTGCACGAGCTCTCACTGGCGTCCCCGACGTTTCCCGGCGGGAGCGTCGCGTATCTCTACGGCGCGTTCGTGATGGACCGTTCGGGCAGCGCGCGCGAGCTCGTCGAGAAGCAGAGCGGCCGGCTCTGGCCGTGGGCCACCGAGGCCGCGGCGCGCGAGGCGTTCGGCACGTCGTTCGGCGATTATCTCGCGGCGTGGAGCGACTCCGTGCGCCGCGCCGGCGCTGGCCGCTTCGGTACGGACGCGGCGTCCAAGCGCACGCTGACCGACCATCGCTTCTTCGCGCGCCACCCGCGGTTCGTGGACGACGACGAGATCATCTACGTCGCCAGCGACCAGCGGTCGACGCCGGGGCTGTACCGGCTCTCGTTCGAGCCGGCGGGGGGCGACGCGGGCCGCCGCGATGAAGACCGCGACGCAAACCACGTCGACCGCGACCGCCTCGCTCGCCGCAACTCGCTCGACGTCAACGCACCCGCGCGCGACGACAATATCATCGCCGGCGAACTCGAGTACACCGACCCCTATTCGCTCCGCTCGGCGCTCTACCTCGACGACGGCTCACGGCTGTTCAGCCGTCGCCGCATCACCGCGGGCGCGCGCATTTCGGCGCCCGACGTGCACGTGGCGAGCGGGCGCATCGTCGCCATCGAGACGCTGCCGGGGCGCACGGATGTCGTCATGCTCGACCCCAGCAAGGACTACTACGCGGAGACCGTCGCGCCGGGCTCGCTCGATCGCGCATGGGCCGAGCCGCGCTGGTCGCACGACGGCACGCGCATCGCGGCGTCGCGCTGGGAGCAGGGCGGGCGCATGTCGATCGTCGTGCTCGATACGGCGGGCCGGGAACTGCGGGTGTTCGCGCCGCGCGCGGTGGACGAATCACGTGGGGGATCAAGTGTCGCGGCATCCGCGCCCGCCAATGGCCGTCTCGCGGTCGTCTCGTCCCCCGTGTGGGTGCCTGGCGACACCACGATCCTCTTTGTCAGCGACCATGAGGGTCGCGCGATGATCTACCTGGGCGACGTGCGCACGGGCGGCTACGCGCGCGTGTGGGAGACCGCGAC
>JAKFFA010000036.1:0-112282 GCA_036675455.1 Gemmatimonadaceae bacterium
AGCGTGTGCGTCACGCGCGCCACGTCGTCGTGCACCGCGACGCCGTAGACGAGGCCCATCGTGACGATATCGAGCCCGACTTCGGGGTCGATCACGGTCTCGAGTGTGCGCCAGACGAGGGGCGTGCGGGGGTCCTCGGGGCGGGGATTCGGTTCGGGCATTGCATGTGCTCCGGGCTAAGTTCGTCTATGATGCCGCGGAGGTGCTGGCGTTGATGTGACGGTTGTCGCACACCGCGGGGGCGGGATGCGGGATGCGGGGAACGGCTTGGCACGCGGAGGCGCGGAGGTGCGAAGTTGGCCAGTACCGGGTAAGAGGGCGCGGAGGTGGGTGAGCCACGTCCGTGCGGATGTTCTCGATGCTGCTTTTTCTCTTGCGGCGGTGAACTGGTTCGGAGGTGAAATCGTGAAGGAAACTGACGAGATTTCTGGGACGATCGTCGACGCGGCGTTTCGGCTGCAGATGGACCTTGGGCCTGGTCTGCTCGAGTCTGTATACGCGTCTGTGCTCGCGCGCGATCTCGAACGGCGCGGGCTTGTGGTCGAACGGCAGCGCCCGGTGTCGTTCAGATACGATGACCTATTTTTCGAGGAGGCCCTGCGACTCGACTTGCTCGTCGAGAAGCAAGTCATCGTGGAGGTCAAGTCAGTGGAACGTCTCATCCTGGTCCATTCGAAACAGCTCCTGACGTACCTTCGAGTGATGAACCTTCACGTCGGCCTCTTGATCAACTTCGGTTCTCCCACATTCAAAGAGGGTATTCGCCGAATCGTGAACGACCATCGATCCTCTCTCTCTGCCCCTCCGCGCCTCCGCGTGAACAAAGCCCCCGCATCCCCTCCCGCAGTCAAGAAGCGAGTGTCATGACGGAACTCGATCTGATCCGCTCCCTCCCGCTGTTCGCGGGATTTGGGGAGGACGCCCTGACCCGCCTCGCCTCGCGCAGCGTCATACGCACGCATCCGGCGGGGACTGTGCTCTTTACCACCGGTGAGGAGTGCCGCGGGCTGTTTGTGGTGGAATCCGGTCGCGTCCGCATCTACCGCACGAGTCCCACCGGGCGCGAGCAGGTGCTGCACACGGAAGGGCCCGGACGGCCCATCGCGGAGCTGCCGCTGTTCGACGGCGGGGCGTACCCCGCCTCGGCGGTGACCGAGATCGAGTCGCGGTTGCTGTTTCTGCCGCGCGCCGAGTTCGAGGCGCTTTACCGTGACAACCCCGATGTCGCCGCCATGGTGATCCGCGGCCTCGGCAAGCGCCTGCGCCACCTCGTGCATGTCACCGAGACGCTCGCGTTCCGCGACGTGGCCGCGCGCCTCGCGAGCTACCTCGCCGAGTTCGCCGCGCAGCACGGCACCGCGACGGACGCCGGCACCGAGATCGTGCTCGACCGCACGCGCGAGGAGCTCTCGTTCGAACTCGGTACCGCCCGGGAGTCCGTGTCGCGCGCCTTGAAGCAACTCTCGCAGAAGGGTGTGATCGAGCCGCTGGGCCGCAAGCGACTCCTCATTCCCGACGTGGCGCGCCTGCGCACGCTCGGGCGGCCGGGGGAACGCACGAACTACGAGTAGGGGCGCACGGTAGGGCGAACCATGGCCTACGCCATCGAATCGGCCGCCGAGAGAGCGATGCGGCGGCTCGTGCGACAACCGTCACACCCCGTTCCTGCGCAGCCGGACATGCTTCGCGCATGGGAACCACCAACCCTCCGGTCAGCGACGACGCAGCACAGTCCGCGCTGACGATCGATGCCATCACGCTGGCGCTGCGCGACGTCCGCTACCCCGGCCTGACACGCGACATCGTCGCGTTCGGCATGGTGCACCACATCAGTGAATGCGACGGGCGCGTCAAGGTGCAGCTCGCCTTGCATGCGCGTGACAAGGGTGTGCTGCCGGAACTCGAGGCGCGCATCGGCGAGGTGCTGCGTCCCTTGGGCGCATCGTTGATCGCGGTCGAGGCCGTGGCCCCGACGCCGGCCGCGCCACCGCCGCACGCCTCGCGTGGCACACCCGACCCGTGGGCGGACCAGGTGCGTCTCTCGCGCGTCAAGCATGTGATCGCGGTCGGGGCGGGCAAGGGCGGCGTGGGCAAGAGCACCGTGGCGGTCAACCTCGCGTTCGCGCTGCAGCGCGAGGGCCTGCGCGCCGCACTGCTGGACGCCGATATCTACGGACCGAGCGTGCCGATCCTGCTCGGCATCGAGGACGGCGCGACGCAGGTGCGCATGTCGCCCGAGAAGACGATCCTGCCGATCATCTCGCATGGCCTGCCGATGATCAGCTTCGGCTTCTTCCTGGGCGAGGGCTCGCCCGCGATCTGGCGCGGGCCGATGGTCTCGAAGGCCGTCAAGCAGTTCGCGCGCGGCGTCGAGTGGCCCGAGCTCGATGTGCTCGTCGTGGACCTGCCGCCGGGCACCGGCGACATCCCGCTAAGCTTGGTGCAGTCGGTCGAGGTCTCGGGCGCGGTGATCGTCACGCAGCCGCCGCGCGTCGCGGCGGCCGAGGCGCGCAAGGCCGTCGAGATGTTTCGCACGCTTGAGGTGAAAGTGCTCGGCGTGGTGGAGAACATGAGCGGCCCGTTCGGACGCGGCGCCGGCGTGGCCGTGGCCACCGAGGCCGGCGTTCCGTTCCTCGGCGAGGTGCCATTCGATCCGCGGATCGTGACTGAGGGCGACGAGGGCACGCCGACGATGGTGGTGCGGCCGGATGGGGCGAGCGGCACCGCATTCGACGCGATTGCGCGTGGGGTCGCGGCCGGCCTTGGCTGGGAGCACGTCGCATGAGTGCGCCCGTCATGCACACGACCGCCATGGTCGCGGCCGCGGCGATCGCCGAGAAGGAACCGTCCGTCGCACCCGCCAATGGGGCCCCCACGCGTGGCCTGCCCACGCACCCGTCCTCGACTCACTCCCTGCGGCTGCAGGCCCTGCACTTCACGGCGGCGATCGCCTACCTGATTGCGGGCGGCGTCGGCCTCGTGTGGGTGGCGCCAGACATCGCCATGGGCGCCTTCGCGGCGCCGCGCGTCGCCGGCATCACGCACCTGTTCACGCTCGGCTGGCTCACGATGACGATCTTCGGCGCGCTGTATCAGCTGCTGCCGGTCGCGCTGGGGGCGCCGATCCGATCGCGTGCCGTGGCGCATGCGAGCTTCTGGACCTTCGCACCCGGCGTGGCATTCTTCGCGGCCGGCGTCGCGACGGGTGGTGGCGCGCTGCAGCACATGGGAATCGCGCTCGTGAGCACGGGTGTGCTGCTCGCCGTCGGCAACTTTGCCGCCACGCTCGCGGGCAAGCCGGCGGACACGCGTGATGTCACGTGGGCGGGCATGGCGCTGGCGACGGCCTTCCTCGCGTCCACGCTCGTGCTCGGCATCGTGCTGTTGCACAACCTGCACACCGGGTTCATCGCGGCGGCGCGCGTCCGTGTGCTCGCCATGCACCTGCACGTCGCGGCGGTCGGTTGGGTGCTGATGATGATCGTCGGCGTCTCGCACCGGCTGCTGCCGATGTTCCTGCTCGCGCACGGGGCGAACACGCGCTGGACGCGCCACGCGCTCGCGTTGCTGACGACGGGCGTCCTCTCGCTCACGGCAGGGCTGTACACCCAACTGGCTGCTGTCACCTGGCTGGGCGCCGTGCTCATGATGGGCGGCGTGGGCTGCTACATCCGGCAAGTGTACGCGTTCCATCGCGTGCGCATCCGCAAGCGGCTCGATCCCGGCATGCGATTCGTCGCTGTCGCCCTTGGCTTCCTCGTCGCGGGCGCGCTCACCGGACCGTTTGCGCTCGCCACGGGCGTCGCACATCCGCGCGTCGCAACCGCGTACGTGCTGCTCGGGCTGCTCGGCGGGCTCGTGCTCTATGTGATCGGCTTCTTCTACAAGATCGTTCCGCTGCTCGCGTGGACGCACCGGTACGGCGGCCGCTCCGGCCGCGGCGACGAGAAGCTGCCCACCGTGGCGGACATGTTCTCGCCGCGCGTGGCGCTCGTGCAGTTGGTGCTGATGGCCGCCGGCGTGCTGTTGTTGCTCGGCGGCATCGTCGTGAGCAGCTTGGCGGCGCTCGGCGTCGTCGTCGATGCCGGTACCGCGGCAACCGTATCGGCGCACGTCGCACGCTGCGGCGCCGTGCTCTTCCTCGTGGGCTCGCTGTTGTTCGCGGGCCAGATCACCCGCGTCGTCTTTGGAGGCACCGCATGACCAGCACCGCACCAGCGGACAAGATGGCTTCTCGCGTCGTCGAGCTCGATGTGCGCCCCGACCTGCGCGCCGGCCGCGAGCCGTTCGGCCGCATCATGGCCACCGTACAGGCGCTGCGCGACGGCGAGGAGTTGCTGCTGCGCGCGACATTCGAGCCCGTGCCCCTGTTCCATGTGCTGATGGAGCAGGGTTTCCGGCACGAGGCCACCGAGCATGGGCCGCAGGACTGGTCCGTGCGGTTCTGGAAGCCGGAACGGAAGGCGGCTTCGCAGGGTCCTGATGTTCCCGCTGTTCCCACCACCACCTCAACCCAACCCATGTCCACTTCATCCGCTCCGGTCGCGGAGCTCGACGTCCGCGTGATCCCGCCGCGTGACAAGCACCCGACAATCTTCCGCACGCTCGAGGCGCTCAAGCCCGGCGAGGCGCTGTTGCTGCTCAACGACCACGACCCGCGGCCGCTGCGTTATCAGCTCGACGCCGAGCATCCGGGCGGCTACGACTGGACCTACGAGGCGCAGGGCCCGGAGCTCTGGAAGGTGCGCATCAGTCGCAAGTGATATCCGGGCCTCTCGCTGTGGGGAAGGCGAGAGGTCGGTGCAAGTGAAGGTGAAGGCGAAGGTGACGGGCGCCGCGCACTGGAACGCGGCGCCCGTCGCACGTCAATCACCTGTGAATTCAGACTCCGTCCGCTCTTCCAGACTGAGTTCTTCGCGCTCGAGCACGCCGGCCAGCGGGTCGCCGAGCTCGAGTCCGCGCAGTGCCGCGCCGGACATGTACGCGGCGCGGCCGAGCAACTGCGACGACACGGACAGCGTCAGTAGCGTGTAGACGATGGTCAGCGCGCCGGCGCTCAGGTGATCGACACCGCCGCCCACGAGCGCTCCGAGGATCACGAGGGATGTCCCCAGACCGCCGGCCTTGGTGGAGGCGTGCATGCGCTGAAAAGCGTCCGGCAACCGCGCGACGCCGACCGCGGCGATGCAGATGAAGAGCACGCCGGCGCCCAGCAGCGTGGCCGCGAGGACGGTTCGCATCACGGTCCACGCCCCTTGCGTTTGAGGAACGACGCGAGCGCCGCCGTCGCCACGAAGTTGATCAGCGCGACGCAGAGGCCGATGTCGAGGAACGCGCCATTGCCCGTGGCCACCGTGGTCAGCGCCGCGAGTGCGATGCCAACGGCCGTGAGCATGTCAAAGGCGACAAAGCGGTCCGCATAGCCCGGGCCCTTCACCATGCGGTAGCCGGCAAGGCCGAGCGGCAGCGCGAGCACCGCAGCCAGCGCGGTGGCGACGGCCTGCAGGTCGATGTTCATTGCGAATCCCCCGCGCCTTCAAGCCGTCGGATGCGGCTCTCATATGTCTGCTTCATGTAGGCGACGCGCACTGCCGGGTCCGGCGCGTCGAGGAAATGCACATACAGGGACCGGTGATCCGGCGCGATGTGCAGCGTCGTCGAGCCGGGTGTCATGGACACGAGCGTGGCAAACAGCGACGTCCCCCACGCGGTGCGTGCATCCACCGGGATGATCACGATCGCGGGTGCGTACGCGCGGCGCGGCGACACGACGATGCGCGCGACGGTGAGTGACGCCATCACGAGGTCGTACGCGAACATGGCCGCCAGCGCGAGGGCGGCCCACGCCCGCCGCAACACACCACGCGATGCGTTCATGGCGCCTCCGCGGCCGGCGGCGGCATCGACGGCACGCGCTCCGTCCCTGGGGTCACCTGCGCCGCCGCATGGCGCGCGAACCGTGTCACCGGCTCGACAAAGAGTCCCATGCCGATGGTGCATGCCGCCAAGATCGTCAGCGCGGCCAGCATTGCGGGCGGGATCGGCCGCACGGCGCGCTTGCGCTCCGGCGGCGTCTTCCAGAATACCTGCGTCCAGAGGTTGCTCATGCCGTAGAGCGTGAGGAAGCTCGCGGCGAGCGCGATCAGTGCGATGATCGTGCTGCCACCGCGGAAGGCGGCATCGATCACCATGAACTTGGACCAGAATCCGGAAAACGGCGGCACGCCCGCCAACGAGAGCAATAACACCGCATACAGCGCGGCAAACCGTGGCCGCAGGCGCATGAGGCCACCGGCGCGCCGCAGGTCGTGGCTGCCTGTGGCGCGCGCGATGGCGCCTTCGCCGAGGAACAAGCCCGTTTGCAGCAGCAGTGTGTGCACCATGTAGTAGATCGCCGCGGCGATGCCGGCCAGCGAAGCGATCGACAGACCCGCCGCGAGGTAACCCACCTGCCCCGTGACCTGATACGCGAACACGCGACGGATGTCGGTCTGCGCGTTCGCGGCCAGCACGCCGACGAGCATCGTCGCCGCAGCCACGAGCGCCAACGCGGTGGCAAGGCCGGGCACGGCGATGCCATCCACGAGGCCGAAGACGGATACGAACACGCGCAGCGATGCATAGAACGCCACCTTCGTGAGCAATCCGGCCAGCGCCGCCGAAACGGACGTCGGTGCGGTGTGGTACGACGACGGCAGCCAGAAGAACAACGGAAAGAGTCCCGTCTTGAGCGCAAAACCCGCGAGCAAGAGGAAGGCCGCCGCCGTGCGCGCGACCGTCGGCGGCCGGCCGGCCACTTCCGACGCCATGCGCACGAGGTCGAGCGTGCCGGTTTCCGCGTACAGCAAACCGATGCCGAGCAGGATGAACGACGCGCCCAGGATGCTGAGGGTCGCATAGCGGACCGCGCCATCGAGTTGCGCGGCACGGCGGTCGAGCGTGATGAGGCCCACGGCCGCGATGAGCATCAGCTCGAACCACACATACAGGTTGAACAGGTCGCCCGTCAGGAACGCACCGTTGACGGCGGCCAGCATGGCCAGGAACATCGGATCGAAGCCTGCGCGCCGGCGCCGCGACCGGATGTCGGCACGCGCAAACACGGCGACCGCCAAGGCCGCGGTCCCGACGGCCACGGAGCCCAGCGCGCCCAAACGATCCGCGACGAACGTGATGCCGAAGGGAGCGCCCCATCCCCCGAAGGCGACGGAGACGGTGTCAAAGGAAATGACACGCCCGAGCAGTAACACGGACGACGCGAGCATGAGCAACACCGCGGCTTCCATCACGCTGCGCTGTACCGTCTCGTGATACCGTAGCAGGAGCGTGATCGCGGCCGCCGCGAGCGGGACCAACACCGGCCACACCGCCGCGCCGTCGACGAGAAAGGACGCGTTCATCGCTTCGACTCCGGCCGCAGCGGATCGCCGAGCGTGTCCGCGGCGCGGATGGCGTCACTCGCCAGTGTGCCGTGCGCGCGATACGTGCGCACGATGAGCACGGTCAGCGTCACGGTGAGCGCGAAGCCGATCACAATTGCCGTCAGGATGAGCGCCTGCGGCACTGGGTCCGTCGCCGCCTGGGGCAGCGTCGTTCGGCTGTCGGGGATGATGGGCGGCTGCATGCGGCCGATGCGGCCCGTCAGGAACAGCATGAGGTTCACGGCGGTCGCGAGCAGCGACAGCCCGAGCATCATGCGCACGAGGTTGCGCGAGAGGATCATGTACAGCGCGCAGCCGGCGAGGATAGCGGCCAGCAGGGCGTAGGTCGCGGTCATGGCGCCGCCGGGGCCGGCATCATCGTGCCGCCTGACGTCGCAGGCCGAACAGGAACGCGAGCACGGTGCCCAGCACGACCATATACACGCCGAGATCGAACAGCACTGACGTGCCGAGCGCCACGCGCATGCCGGCCACGCTTGGCTCCCACCACAGCTGGGTGAGGAACTCCCCGCGCGCGAACAGTCCCGGCAGCCCGCTCAGCGTCGCCAGCAGCAGGCCGGCGCCGAGGAGTCCCTGCGGGTGCACACGCAACAGCGCACGCGCGCCCGCCACGCCGTGGGCGAGCGAGTGGAACGAGAACGCGAGCGCGGCGACCAGCCCGCCCACGAAGCCGCCGCCGATGTCGTTGTGCCCGCGCCAGAGGATCACGAGCGACGAGCCGAGCAGCAGCCAAAAGAAGATCCGGCTCGTGCTCACGAGAATGATCGCCGTTGGCGCGCGTTCGATCGGCAACGCCCCTTCCACGGCGGTGCGTGGACCGAGCAGGGCCCACGCGACAATCGCCGAGACCGTGATGACGGTCGTTTCGCCCAGCGTGTCAAACGCGCGGAAGTCCACCAGGATGACGTTCACCACATTGCGGCCGTGTGCCTCGAGCAACGCCCGTGCCCCGAAGAACTCGCTCGCGCCGGGAAGGCGCGGCGCTTGGCTCATGTCGAGCAACATGACGAGGATGAGCGCGCCGAACGCGACCGCCAGCAACGCGTCGAGGCGGCGTTCGCGCACGGACCGCGTGTAGCGCACGCCAAGGGGCAAGACGAGCAAGGCCACCGTCAGCAGCACCACCACGAGTGACTCCACGGCGAACTGCGTGAGCGCCAGGTCCGGCGCGCCGTTCGTCAGGAAGATCAGCGCGGAGATGAATCCCACGAGCCCCACCGCGAGCAGCGCCGACAACAGGGTGCGCGCCTTGGTCGCCGCCACCGCGCCGCCCACGCCGACCAGTGCGATGGCGACGCCGCCCAGTTCCGTGAGGCGCGGAGCCCAGTCGGCGGTCCCCCGTGGCGCCACGCCGGCCGCGATGAGGCCCCACGCGACGAACACGATCGCGGCGGCGCATACCGTCCACACGTAGCCGCGCAGGTCGCCGTGCTGTACAAGCCGCACGGTCGCCGTCGCGAGCGCGTCGAAGCGGCGCAGCATGTTGTCGTATGCATGCTCGACGTCGTAGCGATCCAGCGGCGCATATGCGGCGAGCCGCCGGTGGATCCGCTTCCAGAATACGAAGATCAGCGCGCCGATGCCCACGACCGCGGCGCTCAAGGCCAGTAGCGGCGTGAAGCCGTGCATCACGCTCAAGTCGACTTCCACCGCAGAGCCATACACCGCCGTGACGGCGGGTTGCAGCACCGAGCGGCTGATCCAATCCGGCTCGAGACTGATCGTGAGTCCGAGGAGGGCGAGCACTGCGGGGCCCAGCACGAGGCCGGCCGTCTCGCCGTGCCGCACGGCCTTCACCTTGTCGCGGTCGAGGAAGAAGGGACGCAGCGTGACGGCGCCCGCCACCGCGACGAGGACCGCATTGACGAGCACGGCCACCGCGAGCGGCACCGACTGCCACGAGCTCTCCACCTGCGCGAGGAACAGGAACTCCTTGGAGATGAATCCCAGGAACGGCGGGATGCCCGCCATCGAAAGACTCGCCAGCAGCGCGGCGGCGGCCGTCACCGGCAGGAACCGCGCCAGGCCGCCCATCGAACGCAGCTTGCTGAGGCCGGTGGCGTGCAGCACCGAGCCCGCGCAGAAGAACAGCGTGGCCTTGTAGAGCGCGTGCGCGAGGATGAAGCCGACCAAGGCGACGGTCGCGATGGGGCCATCGAGACCCACGAGCAGCACGAGAATGCCGAGGGAGGCGACGGTGGAGTTCGCCAGCACTGACTTGAAGTTTTCGGACCGCAACGCCTGCACCGCGGCCACGAGCATGGTGATTGCCGCCACCGTGACGAGCACATCGCGGCCGAACGCGAGCGCGCCGATGAGCGGCTCGAACCGCGCGAGCAGGTAGATGCCCAGCTTCACCATCGTCGCCGAATGCAGGTACGCAGACGCCGGTGTCGGCGCCTGCATGGCGTTGGGCAGCCAAAAATGGAATGGGAATTGTGCCGACTTGGTGAAGGCACCGAGCATCACGCCGGCGACGATCAGGATGATCCACGGACTGCGCACGAGCTCCGCCGAGCGCGTCACGGCCTCGGACATCGAGTACGTGTCCAGCGTCGCGCCGATGAGGATGACGGCCATGAGCAATGCGAGGCCGCCGCCCATCGTGACGCGCAGCGAGATGAGCGCGGCGCGCCGCGCGTGCGGACTTTCGGCGTCGAACCCGATCAGCAGGAACGAGAGCACGCTCGTCGCTTCCCAGAACAGGAAGAGCACGACGAGGTTGTCCGACAGCACGGCGCCTAGCATTGCCGTCATGAAAAGCAGGATCAGCGTGAAGAACCGACCGCGCGCGGCGTCCGTCTCGTCGGAGAGGTAAGCGCCCGCGTTGATCACGACGAGGGCTCCGATGCCCGTGATCAGCAGCACGAACAGGAATGAGAACCCGTCCAGGCGCAGCACGAGGTCGACGCCCAGCGATGCGGCCCACGGCACGTGCTCGACGATCGTGATACCGGCCTCGACGGCCGGCGCCATATTGATGAATGCGGCGAAGATTGCGGCGGGGAGCACGGCGAGTCCCCAGCCGGCCGCGCGGCGGCCGAGTAACCGACTCAGCGGCCACGCCACGCAGCTCCCCACGAAGGAGAGCAGCAGCATGCGCGCCATCATCGGCGCGTCACGACGTGGGGGGGTGCCGTCGCTCGGTCGGTGGGCATCGCAGTCGAAACTTAGCCCGCGGTGTGGGCCCTAGGCGATGCTCCGCGTGAACTGCGATGCGGAGTGGGATGCGGGCCGCACGGGCGGTACGGTTTGCGGGGGGATCTCAGTCCCATCGCATCGCGGTAATCCTCGTACCGCCGTTCCTACTTGGGCAGGACCACCCACCACGGAAACTCGTGGCTCCCGCTATGCGCCACCGCCGAGACCCAGACGCCTCGGTATCCGCTCGATTCCGGCGGCGTGAACGTGACCACGTACGCGCCGCCGCTGAGGACCGGTGTCTCGAAGTCGCCCTCCGCATCCGTCACCATCGTCGCGATCGCGGGGCCGAGCTCGGGATCCGACTCGTCGCCGTTGACGCGCGGATAGACCCTCACCGTCACCTGCGCGAGGCGAGGTGCCGTCTCGAGAGAATCATCACCGGCCCCGCTCGCCGAGGCGCCGAGTACGCGGCCGCGGAAGTAGCCGTCCTGCAAGTCCGTCGCGGGCGGAGGCACGTTGCCGGTGCTGTCCATGCCCGTCGTACGCGCGAGGCCGGCGAGCGGCGAGCGGCTGGGGTCCGTCGGCCCATCGGTCGTACAGGCGGTCAGCAGCACGAGCGCGCCAGCACAGCCAAGCGCGAGCAGTCGGCTGCGGGAGTACATCGACATCGGGTTCCTCACTGGGGTTTCTGCCGTGTCTACCTCGCCGACCGGGTCGCCGTCACGACGTGCCACATTGTGAGGGTATCCTTGGCGCGGGCGCGGTTTGTCCCCGATGGACCGGGCCGCCCGGCTCGGGCACCCTTCAACGCATGAGATCGCGCCTTCGCCCCCTCGTCCTCCCGATCGCGGCGCTGCTGGCCGCTGCAGCGACCGGCGCGCGCGCGCAGGAGACCGCGCTGCCGTTCCGCGTGGGCGAGTTGCTCGAATATCGTGTGCGCGTCGCGCGCGTCGGCGACGTGGGCAAGGGCCGCATGTGGGTGGAGGGACCCGAGGACGAACGCGGCACGAGCACATGGCGGCTGCGCTTCGAGGTCGAGGCGGGGAAGGGCCCGTTCCGCGGTGTGGACCGGACGTCGTCATGGCTCGACCCCCTGACGTTCAGCATCACGCGCTTCCGCAAGGAAGAACGCCACATGCTCTCGCGCTCGCGCGAGGATGTGCTGATCCATCCCGACAGCGGGACGTGGCACGACCTCGATGGGGACGACAAGGCGGCCCCCCGCCCGCTCGGCGCCGCCGAGCCGCTGGATGAGCTCTCGTTCATCTACTTCCTGCGCACGTTGCCGCTCGACCGCGACACCACCATGACGTTCGAACGGCACTTCGACCCTGCGCGCAATCCGACGATCGTGCGCGTCGTCGGCAGCGATACGATCAAGACGCCGGCCGGCATCTTCCACACGCGCGTCGTGGAGATGGAGGTGCGCGATCCCAAGCACTATCGCGGCACCGGCACCATTCGCATCCACTTCAGCGAAGGCGATTGCCGGGTGCCCGTGCGAATCGAAAGCCGCATGCCCGTGCTGGGCGCGACCACGCTGACATTAACGGGCTGGTCGCATCCGCCGCGCTACCCGGACGCGATCGTCTGCTGACCCTTAAGGACTCACCCGACATGTCCGCCGGAATCCGCTGACCAAAGTTCCGGCTCTGCCCTACTGATACGGACCTCGCGCGAATCGATACTCATCTCGTCGGCAACGCGCACCGCGTGATCCGGCAACCCAGATCCCCTTCAGGAGTAGTCCCCATGCGAGGGAAGCTTCGCAAGATCATCACCGTCATCGCCTGCGCCGCCGTCGCGGGTGCGTGGCGGCCGATTGTCCCGCAAACGGCACCGACGTCGCTGGCGATCGCGGCCGGCAGCCGGCTTTGGTTCGACGGCAAGTCCACGGTCCGTGACTGGTCGTGCTCGGCACCCGTGATCGAGGCGGTTGTGGAGGCCACGGACGGCGACGCCGCCGCCGCCGTGCTGCGTGGTGAGAAGGCGGTCACGCGCACGACGCTCACCGTGCCGACCATGAAGCTCGACTGCGACAATGGCACCATGAACGGCCACATGCGCAAGGCGCTCGACGCCGAGAAGCATGCCGCCATCACGTTTACGCTCGACCGCTATGAGCTGGCCGCCGGCGACACGGCGCGCGGGACGCTCGAGGGCACGCTGCTCATCAAGGGCGTCACCAAGCCGATCACGCTGCCCGTGGAGTTCCAGCGTGGGACGGACGGCGCACTCCGCGTGACGGGCACCTACGCGCTGAAAATGACCGACTGGGGTGTGAAGCCGCCCAAGCTCATGCTCGGCACGCTGAAGGTGAACGAGATGGTCGCCGTGCACTTCGACTTGATGCTGGCCACGCAGTGAACCACCGCCGGCGCGCCTGCGCCGGCACGATACCCTACCTGAGGAACACGCCCCATGAGAACCCTCCGCATCGTCCTGGTTGGCGCCCTGTCGGCGGCCGCGGCGCTTGGCGCTCCCGCCGGCGCGCAGCAGGCGCCCAAGCCAACCGACGAACAGCTCGTGCAGCCCATCGTCATCCAGTACTTCCGTCCGCAGGACCAGCGCGGCATCAACATGTTCGAGACGTCCAAGGAGGCCGGCGCGCCGTTCGAAGGCTTCCGGCTGCAGTGGGGCGCCGCGTTCACGCAGCAGTTCCAGTCGCTGAGCCACTCGAACACGGCCGATTCCGTGCCGACGGCGGCTCCCGGTAACCTCACGGACCGCAACCGGCTCAAGGAGATCGGCAGCGGCTTCAACAACGCCGTCGCGAACCTCTATATGCATGCGCAGATCGCACCAGGCGTGCGCATCCAGCTCACGAGCTATCTCTCGTCGCGCCACCACAACGAGACGTGGGTGAAGGACGGCTTTATCCAGGTCGACGAATCGCCGCTCGACGTGCCGCTGCTGCATGACCTCATGAAGTTCACGACCCTCAAGGTCGGACACTTCCAGGTGAACTACGGCGACATGCAGTTCCGTCGCTCGGACAACGGCCAGGCGATGTACAACCCGTTTGTCGGGAACGCGCTGATGGATGCCTTCAGCACGGAAATCGGCACCGAGGTGATCTTCCAGCGCCATGGACTGCTCGGCGTCGTCGCGGCGACCAACGGCGAGAGCCGCGGCCGCGTGGACCTGCCGGACGACCGCGCGCCGGCCTACATGGCCAAGCTCGGTTTCGACCGCCAGCTGAACGAAGACCTGCGCGTGCGCCTGACGGGATCGTACCGCACGCAGGAGAGTGCGGCCGGCAACGTCCTCTATGCGGGCGACCGTGCCGGCTCGCGCTACTACATGGTGATGGAGAACAGCGCCGCGACCGAGTCGGCCCAGTTCACGTCGGGCCGCGTGAACCCCGGCTTCCGCGACAACAGCACCTCGTATGTGATCAACCCGTTCGTGAAGTTCGGGGACGCCGAGTTCTTCGGCATGTATGAAAGTGCCAAGGGCAAGGGGCAGACGGAGACCGTCGATCGCGAGGTCAAGCAGTACATGGCCGAGGGCCTGTACCGCATGCTCGACGACCGGCTCTACGTCGGCGCGCGCTGGAACGCGGTCGAGGGCGAGGTGCTCACCGCCGGTCCCGACGTGACCGTGACACGCACGAACGTCGGTGGCGGTTGGTTCGTCACGCCGACCCTGATGATGAAGGTCGAGTACGTGGACCAGCGCTTCACCGACTTCCCGCCCACGGACATCCGCAACGGCGGCCGGTTCAAGGGCTTCATGCTGGAAGGGGTGGTCGCCTTCTAAGGCGACCCGGCGCAGGCGGGGATATCTTTTACGGCATGACCACTCTGCACCCCCGCCTCCGCCGCCTGGCGGTCCTCACCCTGTGCTCCACCGCGGTGATCGCGTCGTCCTGCGCGCGTCAGCAGGGCGACGCGTCCGCGTCTCCGGCCGCGGCGCTCCCCATGCTCGATTCCGCGCGCCTCTTGGGCGACATCGGGCGCCTGGCGCATGACTCGATGGCCGGTCGCGGTGTGATGACGGCCGAGAACGCCGAGGCGCGCGCGTGGCTCGCGTCCGAGCTGCGACGCATCGGCCTCGAGCCGGTTGGCGGGAGCTACGAGCACGCGTTCGCGCGCTCGCGCCGCAATCGGCCGGACTCCGTCCGCGGCGCCAACGTGCTCGGCGTCGTGCGCGGCACGGAGAAGCCGGACGAGTTCATCGTGGTGAGCGCGCACTACGACCATGTGGGCGTGCGCGAAGGCAAGATCTACAACGGCGCGGACGACAATGCCTCAGGCACGGCGGCGGTGCTGGCGATGGCCGCGCACTTCAAGGCACATCCGCCACGCCATTCGATGATTTTCGCGCTGTGGGACGCCGAAGAGTCGGGGCTGCTGGGCGCGCGCGCGTTCGTCGCGTCGCCGCCGGTGCCAATTGCGGCCATCAAAGCGAACGTCAACTTGGACATGGTCTCGCGCAACGATCGCAATGAGTTGTACGCGGCCGGCGCGTCGCCGTATCCACAGATGCGGCCGATCCTCGAGGCGACGCAGCGCGTCGCAGCCGTCAACCTGAAGTTGGGCCACGACAGCGGCGGTGGAAGCGAAGACTGGACCAACCAGTCCGACCAGGGCGCGTTCCACCAGGTGAAGATCCCGTTCGTGTACTTCGGGGTCGAGGACCATCCGGACTATCACCAGCCGACGGATGACGTCGAGAACATCCAGCCGGGGTTCTACTATCGCGCCGTGCGCACGATCGCGGGCTTCGTGGAGCGGCTGGACCGCGCGCTGCCGTAGGGGCAGCCGGCGCGGGCCTCCGGGCCCGCGCGTATTTCAGGAACTCGCCGTGTTCGGAGCGTCGAACAACCGCTCGACGGCGCTGCGCGCAGCGAGTCGGCGACTCTCTCCGAAACCCGTGATGTCGACGACCTGAGGCGCGCGCATGTCGATCAGTTCCTGCCGGAACGCCTCGAGCAGCTCAAGGCGCTGACGCGGCCGGTCGCGCACGCCGTCCGGGGACCACGGCAGGTCGGGGTGGCAGAGCAAGTAGAGGTCGGCACACCGCGCGCGCGCCTCGCGCGGGATCCATTCGGGTACATCCCCGTAGTAGTGTCGCGCATAGACGACCGTACTCACGAGGTCCGTGTCGCGAACCAGCAGGTGCGGCGGTTCCCCGGACTCTTCCGAGAGCGCGTCCTCGAGTTGCATCGAGAGCCGCGCGATCGGCTCGACCGTGCGCGCCGAGAGCGGCTCGGTCGTCGCCTCGGCGTAGAGGCGTGCCGCTTCCTGCGTCCACGGAGCGTCGAACTCGGCGGCGAGTTCGGAGGCGAGCGTCGTCTTGCCGGCGCACTCGGGGCCGATCACCACGACGCGCGTCTTTCTTGGCCGCAGGCGCGCGGTCATGCGGGCTCGGCCGCCGGCGCCAGTGTACGGCGCCATTGCACGTAGCCCATGGCCGCGAGCACGAGGAAGACCGCGTACAGGCCTGCGGTCAGGTAGAGGTCCTTGAAGATGAACATCGCCACATAGACCACATCCACCGCGACCCAGATGAGCCAGTTCTGGAGCAGCTTGCGCGTCATCATCCACTGGGCGATCAGGCTCGTCGTCGTGGCGCCGGAGTCGACCCACGGCAGCGAGGCATCCGTGGTGCGCGAGAGCAGGATCGCGAGCGCGCTGCCAACGATGACGCCCAGCGGCACGAGGATCACGGCGTGCCGCCATGTCGCGCGCGTGACGGGCAGTTCTGACCGATTCGCGCCGCCGTACTTCCATTCGTACCACCCGTACAGCGACAGCGCGAAGTAGACGACCTGCAGCCCCATGTCCGCGTACAGCTTGTGCTGGCCGAAGATCACGAAGTACAGCGCGACGTTCACGAGCGCCGTCGGCCAGCTCAGGATGTTCTGGCGCGTGCTGAGCCAGACACTGAGGATGCCGAATGCGACGGCGATGGGTTCGAGCCAGTCCATGTGAGAGGGTAACCGGGGGCCACGGGCGTGGACAAGGCGCGCGCCGGCTGGCAATCTTTCGCGTGACCCTCACCCGGACCTCACCGTGTTCCTCCCGCTCGTGCTGGCCTCGCTGGTTGCCTCGACGCCGGTGCGCTGTGCGCAGCCGGCCGACGCGTCGCGCGACTCGACGTTGGTCGCGCTGTACGAGTCCGGCCAGGATTTCGAGACGTTCCTGCGCGAGGCGCGTGCGCGCCGCGAGATGTGGGACCGCAATTGGACTCACGGCCAGGTGAGCCCGGAGTTGCTCGAGCGTGCGCGCGCGATTCCCGGCCGCTGGCGATTGCTCGTGGCTGCGGTGGACGGATGCAGCGACTCCGTCAACACGGTGCCGTATCTCGCGCGGCTCGTCTCGCTCGTGCCGTCGCTGGAGATGCGCATCGTGAAGCCTGACGCGGGCGCAGTGTTCATGGAGCGTCATCGGACGCCCGATCGCCGTCCGGCGACACCGACGGTGGTGATTCTCGACGCGGCGGGCAATGATGTGGGCTGCTGGGTGGAGCGGCCGGCCGCGCTGCAGGAGATGGCGATGCGCGCCCGCGCGGACGACACCTACGAGGAATTCGCGCGCAATAAGCAGTCGTGGTACGATACCGATGCCGGGGCCTCGACCGTGCGCGAGGTGCTCGATGTCATCGAGGCGGCCGCGCTCGGCGCGCCGATCTGCCACGCCACGGATGGCCCGCAGGAATGATGTGCCCCCTGCCAAACGAACGTTCCCGGCCCTAGATTCCGGGATTCCACCCCAACTGCACAAATGGCGAAAGAAGAAGCGATCGAACTCGAAGGTACCGTCAGCGAAGTGCTTCCGAGCGCGACGTTTCGGGTGCACCTGTCAAATGGACATGACGTGTTGGCGACGATGGCCGGCAAGATGCGACGCTTTCGCATCCGCGTGCTGCAGGGCGATCGGGTGACCGTCGAGGTGTCGCCGTACGATCTGAGCCGGGGACGGATTACGTTCCGGCATAAGAATTAGGAGACGGTAGACGGTGGACGGCAGACTTCACTGACCCCATCTGCTGTCCTCTGAACGAACCAGGGGCGCGATCCGGACTCCGGATCGCGCCCCTCGCAATTGTCTGCGTGCCTAGTGCGCCTGAACGGCCGTCGACGGCGCCTTGTCCGGCTTCAGGTACGTCGCCTTGTGGATCGAGAAGGCTGCGACGTTCACCACGACGGCCAGCACGATGATCACCGTCGCGAAACCCCAGCCCAGCTTGTTCGGATCCTGCGTGTTCTTTTCGTCGGCCGACATGGCGGAAGCTCCCGTCAGGTTCAATGGATTGCGTTCTCCCGAATGGTAATCGGCCCCTCGGCATCGACGCCACTGGCTCGGCGATTCGCATCGCCATTGATTGCAGGGATGTCCATCACCGAACCGCCGCGCATCGCGCGTTTCACCGTCCGGCGTTTTGCGCGTTGCGCCGTGCGCGGTCCGTCGGACCCGGCGGCTGTGCGCGAACTCTGGATCGTGCTGCACGGCTACGGCCAGCTCGCGACGGAGTTCGCTGCGATCTTCGGACCGCAGAACGTGGACGACGGTACGCGTCTCATTGTCGCGCCCGAAGGGCTCTCACGCTTCTACGACGCGCGCTCGAAGCCTGAGGCGCACGCCGAGGCGTCGGTGGGCGCGTCATGGATGACGCGCGAGGAGCGCACCTTCGAGATCGAGGACCAGATTGCCTGGTTGCAGCAGGCGTTCGAGGCGTTCGTCGGTCCGCTGCCGCGCACGGTGCCGGTCACGGTGCTCGGCTTCTCACAGGGCGTGGCCGCGGCGTCGCGTTGGGTGGCGTCTGGCCAGGTCCATGCGTCCCGCCTCATCTGCTGGGGCGCGGCCCTGGCGCCGGAACTCGACATCGGACCGGCATCGCCGCTGCGCCGGTCGCAGCTCTACTTGGTACTCGGCCTCCGCGACCGCTATGCGAGCCCGGAAAGGGTCACTGCCGAGCGTGCGCGGCTGGACGCGGCGGGCCTGCCGTACCGCTTTCTTTCGTTTGAGGGTGGTCACAGGCTCGACGATGCGACGCTCAAAGCGATCGCGGCGGATGGAACCGCGCCGTGATTCTTCAGCGTTTGCGGAAGCGCTCCAGCACGCGACGGTCGCGCTTGGTCGGCCGCCCTTTCTCCGGCTCCATCGCGGGCGCCGCGGAGGTCAGTTGCCAGTGAAGTTTCTCACGCGCAGCGCGCGAGGCCTCGGTCTCGCTAAAGAGCAGGGCCGCGACGGACGCACTGCCGCGGCGTTCCGCTGTGGCGCGCACTGCGACGATGTGCTCGTACGGGCCAAGCCGCACGCGAACCTCGTCGCCCGGGCGGACCGTCTTGGCCGGCTTCACGCGGTCGCCGTTGACCTGCACCTTGCCGCCGTCGACGGCCTGCGCCGCCAGCGAGCGCGTCTTGAAGAACCGCGCGGCCCAGAGCCATTTGTCGATACGCACGGGGGTCGCGCTGCTGGGTGTGGCGCCGGCGTCGGCGTCGCGAGGGTCGGGGCGAGTGCGCTCCATGTAATCAAGATAGCCCTCGCCGCTGCACGCACGGGCGTCGCACGCGCACGCCGGCTGTCTTTGGCCGTAGTCCCGCTGCTGGCCGCGTTGGCGTGCGGCAGCGCCGAAGAGAAGGCGGCCGAACAGCAGCGCGCCGAACGCACGGCGATGTCGGAGGTGGAAACCACCGCCGCCAGCGCCGCGGCGGCTCCGGCGACGGGCCTGTGGAGCGAGGCCCACCTGCTGGACCGGCTCGTGCGCGCGGGTGTGGCGCCGCGTCGAATGGAGGATCCGCCGGTTGGGCCGGACTGGATGCCCGGCGAGCCGATCGCGATCAATGCCGGCGGCGGGCAGGTGTTCGCGTGGATCTTCACCGACAGCACGGCGCGGCGCGCCGTGACCGGCGCGCTCGAAGAGCGTACCGGCGCTCCCGAGGGTCGGTCGGCTCCCTACGCGCCGCCGATGCGGTTCATTGTGCAGAACAACCTCGCGGCGTACCTGACCGGCGGCACCGAGCGCAATCAGGACCGCGTGGCGTTGGCGCTCACGGCGGGCCTGCCCGTAAGCTCAAACCCAGGAACCACCCCATGAAGACCACCAGCCGCCGCTTCGGCGCGGTCCCCGTCGTCGGCCGGCCGTGGCTCATCACGACCGCCGTCTGTGTTGCGTCCCTCGCATCCAGCGCCGCGGCCAGCACGGCGCACGCGCAGAGCCTGCCGTCTGCAGCGGAACTGGTAGCCCGCCACGACAGCCTCGTGGGCGGCCGAGCCCTGCTGGAGGCGCATGCGTCCATGCGCGTACGCGGTAAGATGACGATTCCCGTAGCCGGCATCGAGGCGCCGTTCGAGATCCGCAAGCGCAAGCCGGACGCATACCGGTTCGAGGCCTCGCTTGGGCCCGGCGCCGAGCTGCGTCAGGGGTTCGATGGCACCATCGCGTGGGCGGTGCAGGGCGATCAGCCGGTGATCCTCGAGGGCGATCAACGCGATCAGATCGTGAACCAGGCGGATTTCTACGCGGACCTGCATGACCCTGCGCAGTTCACGTCGATGGAGACCGTGCGCGAGACGCGCTTCGGGGACCGCGCGTGCTACGAGGTGCGCATGACGCGCGTGAACGGTGATGTCGTCTACGAGTACTTCGACGTCGAGACCGGGCTGAGTGCGGGCGGTTCCAGCACGGTGCAGTCAGGGGAGGGCACGCTGACGCAGACGTCCATCTTCACGGACTACCGCACGTTCGACGGCTACCGCATGGCCACGCGCATCGTGCAGCAGAACCCGCAGTTCGAGGTGATCCTCTCGATCGATTCGGTGTCGTTCGACGATGTCGACGCCTCGGAGATTGCGCCGCCGGACACCATACGTGCCCTCAGTCGTCGCCCGACCAGCGGCGATCCTTCTTCCTGGTAGCGCGCCGCTTCTTGGTGTCGAGCCGGGCCATCTTGCTGGCCCGCGTGGGTTTGGTGGGGCGCCGCTTCTTGGGCACGATGAGCGCGTCCCGCACGAGGCCGGCGAGGCGCTGAAGCGCGAGCTCACGGTTCTGGCTCTGGCTGCGTGTGTCGGCGGCCACGACGCGCAGGGTGCCGCTGGAGTCGAGGCGCGAGGCAAGCCGTTCGCGCAGGCGTTCCCGATCGACGTCGTCGAGCGCACCGGACTCGAGCGCGCCCCATGTGACCTCCACGCGCGTGGACGAGGTGTTCACGTGCTGGCCGCCGGGACCGCCGGCGCGCGAGGCGCGGATCTCCAGTTCCGCTGCCGGAATCGAGACGCGCGCGTTCACCGCGAGGTGTCCGTCATCGGTCCACAGGTCGGTTTTGGATCGCGCCACGGCACCTCCGGGTGACCAGCCGTTCCGACGTGGCAGTGTCGTTGCAATTCGCCATGCCGTTCGTCTCATTCAAGTCCTTGCGTATTGCAACACTTGGAGACTGCCGTTGTCGCAATTCGAATCAGCAAGAGAAGAGCGATACCGCGCGGTGCTCGAGCCGGGCCGACTGCTGCGCTGGATTTATCTGGCGCGCATCGGTCTGGCCACGGCCAACTTCGGCACGTCCCTGCTGGTCGTATTCGGCGCCGAGCCCATGGACACCGTCATTGCGACGGTGGTGTTCGTGACGTCGATGGCGCTGACGGCCTACTCCTTCGTGCGCACGGAAGTTAACCAGCGCGCGACGACGCCGGGTTTCCTGTATCTACAGTTCGTGCACGACGTGGTGCTCATCACCGCGGTCGTGCACGTCACGGGTGGCTCCGAGTCGCCGATCTCCGCGCTCTACATCCTCGCAAACGCGGCGGCGGCGCTGATGCTGCCCATCGGCAGCTCGCTGCTCATCGCCACGCTGGGCGTCGTCATGTACACGGGCGACGCCGTGCTCGTGAGCGGCGGCGATCTCTCAGCGACGCTCGGCCTGCAGCTCGTGGTGTTCGCGCTCGCGGCGGTCGGCACGGGTTACATCGCCGCGCGGTTGCAGGAAGCCGGTGTGGGCCGCGAGCGGCTGCGCGCCGAGCTCGCGAGCATGCAACTGCGCGCGGCGGACATTCTCAGCACCATCCGCGCCGGCATCATGACCGTGGACGACGACGGCCGATTGCTCTACGCCAACCGCGCCGCCTCCGAACTGCTGGGCACCGCGCTCGATACGGCCATCGGATCGCATGTGCTCGAGCCGGTGCGCTCGGCCGCTCCCGGCGTGGCGGACGCCATTCGCATGCACATCGCGGAGCGGCGGCTGATCAACCGCACGGAAGGCGTGTTGTTGCGCAACGGGCGCGCCGTGCCGCTGGGCATCACCACGACGGCGGTGCGCGGCGATCTCAGTGAGGCGGGCGGCGCGACGACGGTGATCTTCCAGGACATCTCCGACGAGAAGCGCGTCGAGGCACTGCGCCTGCGCGCGCAGCGCCTGGAGGCAGTGGCCGAGCTCAGCGCGTCGCTGGCGCACGAGATCAAGAATCCGCTGGCCAGCATCCGCAGCGCGGTCGAGCAGATGTCGCGGCGCCCCGCCGCGAACGCGGACGAGCGCACGCTGGGGGACCTCATCGTGCGCGAGACTGATCGTTTGTCGCGGCTGTTGTCGGAATTCCTCGACTTCGCACGCGTGCAGGTGGTTCGGCGTGACCGCATCGACCTGCGGCGCGTGGCCGAGGGCGCTGCCGCGCTGGCCGCGGCGCATCCTGACCGCGCGGGCCAAGGTGAGTTGCGCCTGGACATGCCCGACGAGCCCGCGCTGATTGAGGGCGATGAGGACCTGCTGCATCGCGCGATCTTCAATCTCGTCCTCAACGCCATGCAGGTCACGCCCGAGGGCGGCACCGTCTCGGTGTCGCTGCGCGTCCTGCAGCCCTCCGAACAACGCAGCGGCCTGCCCTTCCATGGACCCGCGCTTGAACTCGAGGTGGCCGACAGCGGCAGCGGGATTCCGCTCGAGGTGCAGGACCGCCTGTTCGAGCCGTTCGCGACGACGAAGCCCGGCGGCAGTGGGCTCGGGCTCGCCATCGTGCATCGCGCGATCGAGGCACACCGCGGTGTGATCCTCGTCGATACGGAATCCACCGGCACGCGCTTCAGCGTGTTGCTGCCCGCCGCGCCGGATGAGTCCGGCGCGTCAGCCCCATCCGGAGCAGACTCGTGACCGCCCAGAAGACCATGCCCTCCGTGCTCATCGTCGACGATGAGTCGGGAATCCTGCAGACGCTCGAGATCCTGCTGCGCGCGGAGGGTTTCACGCCGCATGTCGCGCAGGGCGGGCGCGCGGCGCTGGAACGCATCCCTGAGCTCTCACCCGACATTGTCCTCACGGACGTGCGCATGCCCGGCGTGGGCGGCGTCGAGGTGCTCGCCGCCGCGCGCGCGCACGACGCCGCCGTGCCGGTGATCCTGATGACGGCGCAGGCCACGCTCCAGACGGCCATGCAGGCCGTCAATGAAGGCGCGTTCTATTACATCCAGAAGCCGTTTCGCAATGATGAGTTATTGGCGATCCTGCGCCGTGCCGCCGAGCACCGGCAACTGCGCATGGAGAACACATCGCTCAAGCGTGAGATCAAGCGGCGCGAGCGGCGCAGTGCCGGTGCGCCGATCGGCAACAACCGCAACTGGCTCGAGGTGCTGCGCCTCGCCGAGGCCGTCGCGCCGACGGATTCGACAGTGCTCATTACGGGCGAGTCAGGTACGGGCAAGGAGGTCGTGGCGCGCTACATTCACGATCTCTCGTCTCGGTCCGACGCCACGTTCAACTCGATCAACTGCGGCGCGTTGCCCGAGGGTCTGCTCGAGAGCGAGTTGTTCGGCCATGTGAAGGGCTCGTTCACGGGCGCGGTGAAGGACAAGGAAGGCCTCTTCACGGCGGCGGCGGGTGGCACCTTCTTTCTTGACGAGATCGGCGAGACGACGCCGGCGACGCAGGTCAAGCTGTTGCGCGTCTTGCAGCACCGTGAGGTGATCCCCGTCGGTGCCACGGACCCGGAGCCGATCGACACGCGCATCATCGCCGCGACGAATCGGGATCTGGAGGACGAGATCAAGCGCGGCGCGTTCCGGCGCGACCTGTTCTATCGCCTCAATGTGATCGCGGTGCACCTGCCGCCGCTGCGCGACCGCGCGGACGACGTGCTGCTGCTGGCCGAGAGCTTCCTGCAGCGCTCGGCGGAGCAGCGCGGCGAGCCACTCAAGCACATCGGCGACGAGGCGGCCGAGATCCTGCAGGCGTATCAGTGGCCGGGCAACGTGCGCGAGCTGGAGAACGCTCTTGAGCGCGCGGTGATCCTGACGCCGGGTACCGTGATCGGCGAGACGGCGCTGCCCGAGCGGATCACGGAGAGACGCAGCGAGCCGCTGGTGGCGGAGCGCAGCGCGGCGAATCCCACGCTGGACACGATCGAGAAGGCGTACATCCTGTGGGTGCTATCCAGCGAGCAGGGCAACAAGACGCGCGCCGCGGAGGTGCTGGGCATCGATCCGTCGACGCTGCACCGCAAGCTGGCGCGGTATGGGGTGGACGCGTGAGGGCGTTCTTCGAGCGGCGCGCGGCGTGGATCGCGGCGGCGTGCGCACTTGCGGGTGGGCTGCTCACGATGACGGCGCATCCGGTGGGCGTGTTCTACGATGACGCGATCTATTTGCTCGTCGCCAAGGCGATCGCGGAAGGCCATGGCTACGTCTATGCCTTTCTCCCCGGCAGCCCGCCGGCGATCCACTATCCGCCGCTCTGGCCGGTGATCCTCGCGGCCGCGTGGAAGGTCACGCCGGCCTTCCCGGGCAACATCGCATGGTTCCTGTTCATCAACCCGCTGCTCGTGGGGATCTGTGCCGGCGCGACGGTCGTGTTCGGCCGTCGCGTCCTCGGCCTCCCCACGTGGCTCGCGTTCTTCGTGGCCGTGCTGGCCACGGTCTCCGTTCCCGTGCTCGTGCTGACGAATGTGCTGCTTTCCGAGCCGTTGTTTTTGGCGCTGTTGTTCCCCACGCTGCTCGTCACCGAGCGATTCGCGCGCGAGGGGGGTGTGCGTTGGGCCGTCGCCGCTGCGGCCATGGCCGCGCTCATCGTGCTTGGCCGCACGATCGCCGGCGTGATCGTCGTGGCGACCGTGATGGTGCTGGTGCTCGATAAGCGATGGCGCGACGTCGCGATCTACACGCTTGTGGTCGTCGTGCTGCTCGGCCCGTGGCAGTACTTCGTGTGGAAATCGTCACCGGGTTTCCCGGAAGTGTTGAAGGGTTCGTACGGCCCGTATCTCGATTGGGTCGCGGATGGCTATCGAGAGGGCGGCCTGCCGTTCCTTCGCGACGTACTCGTCAAGAATCTCTACAGCGCATGGCTGATGACCAGCTTCTTCATCTCGCCGCTCATCCGAGGGCCGGTGCGCGAGTTGCTCACCGCCGGGACGCTGTCGCTGTTCTTGGCTGGTCTCGTGTTGTTCTGGACGCGTCGTCGGCTGCGCATCACGGCGCTGGCGACCGTCGGGTACGCCGGTGTCGTCCTGGCGTGGCCGTTTCAGGTCGAACGGTTCGTCTGGGCGGTCTGGCCCTTGCTGTTGCTCATCACCGTGACGGCTGCCTACGACTTGGTCAACGGGCTGCGTACGGAAGCGCGACCTCGCGTGTCGGTGGCGGTGCTCGTGCTGGCGGTGACGCTAGGGGCTGGGCACATCGCGTACAACATCCGCGGCTTGGCCCGGGGCTACGCCGAGAGCGCGGCCAGGGACATGAGCGGCCGATCCATGGTGTTGGTGCAGTACATCAACGCCGACACGCGACTGCACGGCAAGCTCATCGCCACCGAGGTGGCGCCCATGGTGGCGTTGTACACCGGTCAGACAGTCGTCCCTGTTGAGATGCTCACGACGCGCGAGCACATCGAACGCAAGACCGACGCGGAGAACGTCGAGACGGTGCGCCGCATCGACGCGGCGTATCGGCCGGACGCCTATGTCCTGCTGCCGCAGGGCGCGCACCTCCGCGCGCTGTTGCAGACAGGATTGGACTCGACGCGAGGCCTGCGCGAGGTGACGCCAGTCGGCGTCCCGGTGCGCTCCTTTCTCACGAACCGACCATGACCACCACTCCCCGTTCCGTGAAGCGCATCCGTGGACGCTCGCCGCTGCCGGCGTCCGAACTCGTGCTCTCGGTGCTGATACCCGTGTACAACGAACGCGACACCATCGAGCGACTGCTCGACGAAGTGCACGCGGTCGACGTCAACAAGCAGGTGATCTGCGTCGATGACTGCTCCACCGATGGCACGCGCGACGTGCTCAAGCGCCTGCACGCGGAGGGGCGCATCGACAAGCTCGAGCTGCACGAGGTGAACCGCGGCAAGGGCGCGGCGATCCGCACGGCGTTGGCCGCCAGCACGGGCAACGTCGTGATCGTGCAGGATGCGGACCTGGAATACGACCCGGCCGATTGGCCCGTGCTGCTCGACCCGATCATCGATGGTCGCGCCGACGCGGTGTTCGGCTCACGCTTCCTCGGCGGCCCACATCGCGTGCTGTATTTCTGGCACTCGGTGGGCAATCGCGCGCTGACCACGCTGAGCAACATGCTGACGAACCTGAACCTCACGGACATGGAGACGTGCTACAAGGCGATCCGCGGCGACCTCGCGCGCTCCCTTGTGCTGACGTCCGACCGGTTCGGATTCGAGCCCGAAGTGACGGCGCGGTTGGCGCGCGCGCGCGCGCGAATCTTCGAAGTGCCGATCTCCTACTCGGGCCGCACGTATGCGGAGGGCAAGAAGATCGGCTGGCGCGACGGCGTGGCCGCCATCTGGCATATCGTCTGGTACAACCTCAAGAAATGAGTGGTGGTCGGTTCGACCTGCGACGGTCCGTCATCGACTCGCCTTGGACGGCGGTGATCGCGGTCATGCTCATGGCAGTCGCGGCGTCTGCCACCGGGCTCGACAACGGCTTCGCCTACGACGACCTCGTCGTGATCGCCGACAACGCGCGCGTGCACGAGCTGCGCTGGCCGTGGGCGTACTTCGGCGAGTCGTACTGGGGCCCCGCCCGCGGCGACGACCTGTACCGGCCGCTCACAATCCTCGGGTTCTCCCTGCAGTGGGCGCTGCGGGGTGGCTCCCCGCTGCCGTTCCATGTGATGAATGTCGTGCTGTACGCCGCATGTTCGGTCGGCGTGCTGTGGCTGGCTCGCTCCGTGATGCCGGGCGCCGCCGCGCTGTTCGCAGCGTTGGTATTCGCAGCGCATCCGGTGCATGTGGAGGCCGTCGGTAACGTCGTGGGGCAGGCCGAGCTGCTCGTCGCGCTCGTCGTGATCGCCGCCGTGGGACTCTATATCCGCGACCGACGTGCGGGTCCGCTGCGCGGGCGGACGACAATGTGGATCGCGCTGCTGTACCTGGGTGGCCTGCTGGTGAAGGAGCACGCGGTCGTGTTGCCGCTGCTGCTGCTGGCGGCGGAGCTGGCCATCGTGTCCCGGCCACGTACCCGCGACGACGCGGCCGCGGTCCGGCTCCTGCTGCTCCTGCTGACGCTCGTGCTCGTCGCGTACCTCACGCTGCGGCTCTCAGTCATCGGCCGCCTCACCGGCGACGTGCCGCATCCGGGCATCGCCGAACTCGGCGTGGTCGGACGCGCTTGGGTGATGCTGGGGCTGGTGCCGGATCTCGCGCGCGTGTTGCTGTGGCCGGCGCGGCTGAGCGCCGATTACTCGCCGCAGCTCGTCGCAGTTATGCCGTCGCCCGCGCTGGCTCATATTCCCGCTGCCCTCATCCTGTTGGTTCTTGGCGGGCTATTGGTGGTGAGCGCCCGACGCTCAAATGCGGCCCGCTTTGGCGCGCTGTGGCTCGCGGTGGGACTGCTGCTGCCGTCCAACTTGCCGGTGCCGACCGGCGTGCTGATGGCCGAACGCACGCTGTTCCTGCCGAGCGTGGGACTGGCGCTGTTGCTCGGCTTGGCGTTCGCCGCTTCATGGCGGTCGCAGCGCGCTTGGGCGCCGGCGGCACGCGTCGGTATCTGCGCCGTCCTCGCGATGGGCGCCATGCGCAGTTCCGCACGCCAGGGCGCGTGGCAGGACAACGCGGCGGTCATCAGCACGATGCTGGCCGAAGCGCCGACGCTGTACCGCGGTCACCAGATGCTCGGCCAGACGATCGCCGTGCGCGACGAGTTCGCACTCGCGGAGCCGGCGCTGCGCCGCGCGGTGGAGTTGTATCCGGGTTCTCCGGTCGCCCAGCTCGACTACGCGCGTGTGCTGCAGTTGCTCGGGCAGTGTGACCGGGCCCTGCCATATTTTGATGCCGCGTTGCGACTCGACCCGGCGTCGCAGGTTGGCCAGGTGAACCGGGCCATCTGCCTCCTGCAGATCGGGCGGCTGCAGGAAGCGCGGCTGCGTGCCTTGCAGGGATTGGCGAGCGGGGAGTCGCCGACGGCGTACCAAGCCATCCGTTGGACGGCGGATTCGATGCTGCTGGCTGCAGACAGTGCCGACAGCCGCAACTTGTTCGCGCGTACCGGCCGGGAGTTCGAGCGGAGTGGCGACGGCCGGGTCAGGCTTCCGATTCGGTACGTCCTGCCCCCGGCGCTGGAGTCGTCCGGCAACATGCAACAATCCTCGCGCTCTGACTCCGAACGAACGCCGAAGTGACCTTCGGGAGAGCGGCAAGTCTTTGATTTGCTGCACCTTAGCAGCGTGGCACGCGGTGGCAGGGTTCTTGCCTTATCAACGCTCGTCGGCAGGCATCCTACCGATTTCTCACCCTCCTGCGGAGTTCCCCCCATGAAGAGCAACAAGAAGGGCTTCACCCTGATCGAGCTGCTGATCGTCGTCGTCATCATCGGCATTCTTGCCGCAATCGCGATCCCGAAGTTCGCCAACACGAAGGAGAAGGCGTACCTCGCGGCGATGAAGTCCGACCTGCGTAACCTCGTGACGGCTGAGGAAGCGTACTTCTCTGAGGGCGCCGTCTATGGCGCCGTGACGGCCGTTGGTGGCCAGGCTGCGACGGGCGACCTCGCCGGCACCTACTCCACGTCGACGGGTGTCACCGTGACCGCGACGCCGAACGCCGGCATCAGCTTCACGGCCGAAGCGACGCACACGGCCACGACGAAGACCTGCTACATCGACGTCGGCACGGGCACGCGCGAAGGCGAGCCGATCTGCAACTGATCGTAGGCTGATCTGTTGATACGGCACGGGCCGGGCGAATCTTCGCCCGGCCCGTGTTGTATTGGGGCGGACGGCGGACGGCAGACGGCAGACGGCGGCCGCGGGCCGAACCGATGCGGGCATCCTTGGCGACTGCCGAGCTCCTATGCCTGCGTTGGGTTCCGGTACTCCGCGCGCTGGAATGGTGTCGCTCAGGCAGTCCTGCGGCGGTATCCTCGCCGCATGTCACGAACCGGGGTGTCACTTACTGAAGTCCTCGTCGCCGCGGTGTTGCTGGCGGTGGGGGTTGGGAGCACCATGGGTGCGCTCGCCAGCGCGCTGCGGATGCGGAACGGGGCGACGACGCGCGAGCGGGTCGCGGCGGCGGCGCAGGATCGCCTGACCTGGTTTGAGGGCGCTGGGTGCGCGGTGAATGACACAACCATTACGGAGACAGACTCGACGGGGTCGGGCGTCGCGGAGAGCTGGCGCGTCGAGCCCACGCCCGGCGGCGTGAGCCTGCGCGGCGACGCGCGAGGGACGCGCGCGGGCGTCGCCTTCACCTTGCGCGTGGATACGCGGCTCGCATGTCAATGAGAGGACGAGCTTCGCAGACGTCGTGCTCAGGCACGCCTGAAAGCAGACGTCGTGTGCCAAGCTCCCGGCCAGGCCGTCGAATACGCCACGGCTACCTGCTCGCCGAGGCGCTGTGTGCGCTCGCGCTGGCCGGCGTGCTGGCCGTGGCGGCGGCGACGACACTGAGCGCGGCCCGGCGCGCCATGAAATCCGCCTCCGAGCGCGCGGCGGCAGAACGAGCGGGTCGCGAATCCGTGTCGGTGATCGCTTCGGTGCTGCGTGAGTCATCCGCTGTCACGATCGAAGGCGATACCGCAGTCGCCTTCGCGCAGGTCATCGCGCTGGGTGCGATCTGCGAACGCTCGGGTCTCGCGATCGTGCTGCCGCCGCTCGAGGTCTCGGTCGCGACGCCGCTCGTGGCGCGGGGCCAGCCGGTGGAGCCGGGCGACATGATCTCCGTGCTCGTCGTCGACTCGCTGGCCGTCGGCGCCTCGTGGGTGAGTACCCTAGTGGATACCGTCTCAGAACGCACCGTCGCGGGATCCTGTGGAGCGGCGGACGGCTGGACGCAGCCATCTGATGAAGGTGCGATGCGGTGGCGGCTTGTGCTGCGAAGCGCGCTGCCACCATCCACGCAGAGGGGCGCCCCGCTGCGCGTGCTGCGGCGAGGCCGGCTCTCCCTGTATGCGTCAGGCAGCGGCGCCTGGATGCTGGGCTGGCGGCGTTGTGCGTTCCTGGTGCCGGATGCGGTGGGTTGTGGCGGCATCCAGCCGGTCGCGGGTCCCCTGCGAACGCCCGCCGGCGGGGGGCTACGACTCGAGGCCGACGCCTTGGGCCGCACCATTCGTATTGAAGCGCGCGCCTCGGGGATCGCCGACGCGCGCACCACCGAAATGACGGTGCTGTTGCGTGACGGCGCGTAAGGGAATCGTTCTGCCCGTGGTGCTGGCGGTGCTCGTGGCGCTGATGCTGTTGTCCGCGCTGGCGCTATCCGAGGCCATGCTCGACTGGCGCGTCGCGCGGTTCGCGGACGACGCGGTTCGTGCGCGGGCTGCGGCGATGCGCGGTTTGGCGGCCGTGGACACGCCGCCGGACTTGGCGACGCTGTGCGTGTCGGGGCCGCTGGCAGTGCAGGAGCGCGTGCTGCCGCAGGTCGACGGGACCGACGCACGAGTTCTCTGGCGACAGTTGGGGGGCGGCGTGGTGCGCGCGGAGGTCGAAGGCACGGGTGTTCACGGCGCGCGACATCGCGCGTGGGCCCTGCTCGTGCCGGACTCCACGGCACGCGTCATGGGCCTCCTCCGATGCCCCGACGCGCTGCGGCTCGTGCCCGTGCCGGGACGCGCGACGGATGGGCACCCGGAGGGGTAACTTCGCCCCACGGCGTTACTTCCGGGGCGGTCCGCTCGTGTAGCTCCGGCAAGTGAGTGTTTGAGCGACGTATTGACCCCCACTGGGCTGGCGGACAAGTTTGCCGACCCGGTGCTCTATTGTCTCGCAGGTTGCCTGACGGGCAGAAAAAAATCCCATGGCGCTCTTCGGTCGCAAGAAAACCACGGTTGGACTCGACATCGGCTCCGGCCTCATCAAGGTGGCCGTCGTCGATCATTCGAAATCCCAGCCGGAGCTCGTCCGGGTGGCGATCACGCCGTTGCTGGCGGACGCCATCGTCGAAGGCGAGATCATGGATCCGGGTATCGTGGCCGATGCGATCACCGCGTGCCTGCAGGACGCCGGTGTCGCGGGCAAGGATGTCGTCACGGCGGTGGGCGGGCGTGACGTCATCATCAAGAAGATCCAAATCGAGCGCGTGAAGGAGCAGCAGGCGCGCGAACTGATGCGTTGGGAAGCCGAGCAGCACGTGCCATTCGATATGGAGTCCGTCGAACTCGACTTCCAGATCCTGGACCCCGACGACCGCGGCTCGGAGATGAACGTCCTGCTCGTCGCCGCCAAGCGCGAACTCGTCGAGGCGAAGGTCCGCGTGCTCAATGACGCCGGGCTCAACGCCGTGGCGGTGGACGTGGACGCCTTCGCGCTGCACAACGCCTTCGAGCTCAGCTATCCGGACGCCATGCACGGGGTGGTCACGCTGGTGAACATCGGCCACGAAGTCACGAACATCAATATCGTCGAGGAGGGCGTGCCCATCCTCACGCGCGACATGCCCATGGGCACACGCCGCTTCCGCGAGGACCTGCAGCGCGAACGTGGCATGGGCTCGGAGGAGGCGAGCGCGCTCCTGCAGGGTTACGACCGGTCGGAGCACCTCGACGCGGTCCTTGAGCAGCGCGGTGAGGAGATTGCGGTCGGTGTCGAGCGCGCGGCGGCGTTCCTGGCCAGCTCCAGCCGGTCCGGCGCGCAGGTCAACGCGGTGTACGTGTGCGGAGGCGGATCACGCGCCCCCGGCCTGATCGATGTGCTCGCCAACCGGCTGCGGCTGCCGGTCGAGGCGGCGAACCCGCTGGCCAACCTGGTCGTGCGTGACGGCGCTTTCGAGTCGCTCGTCACAGACGAGGTGGCCCCTCTCCTGATGCTGCCTATCGGGCTGGCCTTGCGCCAGCCTGCCTGACCGTCCCCGGAAGCCCTGATGATCGAAATCAATCTTCTTCCCAACGCGCGAAAGAGATCGCGGGCGAGTTCGTCCGCGAAGTTCGATTTTGGCGCGTTCATGGGGAACCTGTCGGCGCGCTTCCAGGACCCGTGGCTCGGCGTCGCCGTCGGCGGCGTCCTGGTCGGCGTGGTGGCCATCGGCGCGATGTGGTTCTTCCAGGGACAGACCGAACGTACGCTGCGCGAGCGCGAACAAGTGGCCGTGCAGGACTCGGCGCGGTTCGCCGCGGTCGTGGCTGAGCGCCGCGCGATCGAGGCGCAACGCGATTCGGTCACACGGCAGATCGCGATCATCTCGTCGCTGGACGCGGACCGCTTCGTGTGGCCGCACATCATGGAAGAGATCTCGCGTGCGCTGCCGACGTACACGTGGCTCACGTCAGTTGCCCAGGCCAACCCCGCCGCGACCGCCAACCCGGCGGCCGCCGTCGAAAATACCGCGCCGCCGATGGTCGTCACAATCATCGGCCTCACGGTCGACATCCAGGCGCTGACCGTGTTCATGAAGCAACTCGAGGCGTCGCCGTTCTTAGGCAACGTCACGCTGCGCGTCTCCGAGGTGGCCGTCGCCGAGGGCAAGCAGGTGACCGAGTTCACGCTTGACGTCACATATACGAAGCCCGATGCGTCCGAGATCCGCACCGTTCCCCTCAGCGTGGCGGTGAGGTAACCATGGCCGGTATGCCGCAGTCTCAGCGCGATCAAGTGATGCTCTTCGTGGGCATCGTCGGCTTGTTGCTCGCCGGCGCCTATTATTACTTCGTCTATTCGCCCAAGACGCTCGTGCTCGATGAACTCACGGCGCGCGTGGAGCGGCTCGACGCGACCAACCGGCGCGCCGAGGCGATCATCGCGAGCGGATCCGTTGAGCAGTTGCGCGCGGAGGCCGCGGGGCTGCGCGAGAATCTTGCGGTCATGCGCACGCTGATCCCGGCCTCCAACGAAGTGCCGGCGCTGCTCGACCAGATCCTTGGCGCCGCGCGCCGCACCGGCCTTGAGTTCTCGAACTTCGCGCCCAGTGGCACGATCCCGGGGGAGCAGTTCGACACGTTCCGGTTCCGCATGTCGATGCAGGGGTCGTATCACGAGATCGGCCGGCTGCTGACGGCCATCGGATCGCTGCAGCGCGTGATCGTGCCGATCAACCTGTCGCTGGCGCAGTCGCCGCAGGGCGGCACGCCGGTGCGGAACGCGCGCGTGCGCACGGCCGAAGAGCCGCAGCTCACCGCGAACTTCGACATCCAGACCTACGTCGTGAAGACCATCGGCCCGGAGCCGACCCCATGAGCATCCGTCGAGTCTTCCTGCGCGGGGCCGTCGCCGTGGTTGGCGCCGCGTGCCTGGCCTTGCCGGCCGGGGCGCAGCAGGGCGCGCCCCAACCGAAACGGCCGGCGGCCGCGTCACGTGACACGGCGCAGCTCGCGTTCCGGCGCGAAGTGTACACGTACGGCGCATCGGGCCGGCGTGATCCGTTCGCGTCGCTGATCGCGACGGGCGATATCCGTCCGCTGGTGTCGGACTTGCTCGTGGCGGGCATCGTGTACGACCCGACGGGGCGTAACTCCGTCGCCATGTTGGAGGACATCTCCACCGGGGAGCTCTACCGTGCGCGCGTCGGCTCGGTGTTCGGGCGCCTCCGTGTCACCGCCATCCGCGAGAAGGAAGTGCAGGTCGCGATCGACGAATTCGGATTCACGCGACAGGAGACTCTGTCGCTCAACATCCCCGTCCCAGGGGAGAGGACGCCATGAGGCGAAACTGGAAGCTGACCGCCGCCGCGGCCGGCGCGCTCTTGATCGGTGCGTCGAGTGCCGCAGCGGCGCCCGACCACCGTTCCGAGGCAGCCGCGGCCGTAACCGCGGTCAGCGTCATCCCGGGACCGGGTCGCGCGGACGTCGTGCTGTCGATCGACGGCGACGTGCGCATCACCGACTTTACGCTCGAAGGGCCGCACCGCATCGTCGTGGACGTCGAGGGTGCGACCATGGACCTGGGCGCGCCGCGGTATGACCGCGTCTCGCGTGCGGGCATCCTGAATGTGCGCATCGCACAGTACCGCGCAGACGTGGTCCGGCTCGTGCTCGATCTGGATGCGGCCCGCGAGTATACCGTGAGCCGCAACGGCAGCGACCTGCGCGTCAGCGTGGTCGGGCCGGACGCATTCGCGCCATGGTCGGCCGGGGTGGCCGCCGTGGTGGCCGACGCGCCACCGGCGCAGACGGCCCAGCCGTCCGCCTACGAAGAGCCGCGCTTCGAGCCGCTCTCATCGGTCGGTCCCGCGCGCCCCATTTCGATGCAGCAGCCACAGCAGACGCAAGAACCGCGCATCGACGTCTCGTTCGCCAACACGGACATCAAGACCGTCATTGCCACGTTCGCGGCGTTCTCGGGCCGCACGTTCATCACCGGCTCGACCGTCGAGGGCTCCGTGACGGCCGAGATCTCCGGCCAACCGTGGGACATCGCGCTGTCGAAGATCCTGCAGGCGAACGGGCTCACGGCGCACGAGGACTCGACCGGCATCATCACGGTCGACTCCTACCAGAACATCGCGGCGCGCGTGGCGGCGGAACCGCTCGTCACGCAGCTCGTGCCGGTGAACTATGCGAGCGCGTCGGAGCTGGCCGTAGCCATTCGCCAGCTCATGGCGACGTGCTCGTCCGCAGTAGGCACGGGGACGGGCCAAGTCGTCGACCTGGCGGCGGCGCCCGGCACCGACATGAGCGCCGCGCAGGCAGAAGTGGTCGAGGGCGGCGCGACGGCCCAGACTTGCGGTCGCGGCACCGTCGGCGTCGACGCCAAGACCAATACGATCATCGTCACCGAGTCCGTGTCGCGCCTGCCGGAGATCGTGGGATTCATCCGCGACCTCGACGTGCGCACGCCGCAGGTGGCCATCAAGGCCAAGATCATTTCGGTGGACCGCACCGCCACGGAGGAACTCGGGCTGAGCTACGACGTCGGTGGCATCACCACGGGCGCTTCGTTCAACTCGCTGGTGCCGCGCGGCACCACCACCGAACCGTACACGATCCAGTTGGGTGGCGACGCCTTCGCCGGCATTGCGAACGCCAATCGCGTGTTCAGCGGGACGGCTGCACTCTCGCTCATCTACAACACCGCGGTCGGCGGCATGAACTTGGCCTCCTTCCTCGACGCCCTGAGTTCTGAGCTTCTCTCGGACGTTCAGGCGGAGCCGAGCACGACCACCATCGACAACCGCACGGCGACGCTGTTCGCCGGTACGGAGATCGCGTTCCTGCTGACGCCGCCGTCCATCCCGGGCCAGATCCAGGCCGTCGCTCCGGTGATCCAGCGCCAAAAGATCGGTATCACGCTCGAAGTTACGCCGCACGTCACGGCCAACCGGCAAGTGTCGATGAGCATCGTGGCGCGGCAGCAGTCTCAGCTCGGCGTGACGGTCGCCGGTCCCGAAATCAGCGAGCGCAACGCGACCAACGAGGTGCTCGTCGGCGACGGCGAGACGGCGGTCATCGCCGGCCTCACACAGACGCAGGTCACGCGCTCGCGTAGCGGCATCCCGTACCTGATGGACATCCCGTTCATCGGCCGGCTGTTCGCGCAGACGCGTGTCGCGGAGCGCAAGCAGGACCTGCTGATCCTCGTTACCCCGCATATCGTGGATGAGGGCGAGGTCGTGCGGTCGGTGCGGCCGCAGTAAACGAGCGCACACGCGCAAAGAGTCGGGTAAGGGCGCGGCGGTTGGATCAGGGAGCGCCAATCGGGTCAGTGTGCGACAATCGAATCCGGAGCGGGCTGCAGAGTATCTTTCTGCGGCCCGTTTCTCGTTGCGGCCCGCTTCGCCGTCCGCGGTGCGCCGTAGTCGCTCCGCCGTCCGCCCTCTGCCTTCTGCCGTCTGTCCCATGCCCATCACCTTCCGCACCGCCGGCGAATCGCACGGCCCAGCACTGGTCTCGCTCATCGAGGGTGTGCCCGCCGGGCTCCCCCTCCTCGCCGAACACATCGATGAGCAACTGGCGCGCCGGCAACAGGGCTATGGCCGCGGCCGGCGCATGCAGATCGAGAAGGACCACGTGGAGTTCCTCTCAGGTGTGCGCGCCGGCGAAACGCTGGGCTCGCCGATCGCCATGCTCATCCGGAATCGCGACTGGAAGAACTGGGAAGCGATCATGGATGCGGCGCCGCGGCCCGAGGACGACACGCCAGATGGCCGCAAACGGCAGGTCACGCGCGTGCGACCCGGCCACGCGGACCTCACCGGCCTGCTCAAGTACGACCGTGACGATGCGCGCGATATCCTCGAACGTGCGTCCGCGCGCGAGACCACGGCGCGCGTCGCTGCGGCCGCCGTGGCGCGCCGGCTGCTCGCGGAGTTCGGCGTGCGCATCGGCAGTCATCTCGTGCATCTGGGCGGTATCGGCGCGGCCCGGCCGGCCTCCATGCCCGCGGACCTCAACGCCGCGGCCGACACCTCTCCCCTGCGCTGCCTCGACCCCGATGCGGAACGCGCGATGATCGAGCGCATCGACGCCGCCAAGGCCGAAGGCAACACGCTCGGCGGCATCTGCGAGGTCGTGGTGGACGGACTGCCCGTGGGCCTCGGCTCCCACGTGTCGTGGGACCGCAAGCTCGATGGGCGCCTCGCGGCCGCCATCTGCTCGATCCCCGCCGTGAAGGGCGTCGAAATGGGCATCGGCTTCGAGGCCGCACGGCGCACAGGTGCCGAAGTGCACGACGAGATCGAGCCGGCGCCGGGCAACGCGCGCACGGGCAATGTGCGTCGCCTCACGAACCGCGCCGGCGGGCTCGAGGCCGGCATGACGACGGGCGAGCCGCTGGTGCTGCGCGTGGCCATGAAGCCGATTGCGACGCTCATGCGGCCGCTCGGCACCGTGGACACGCGCACGGGCGCGCGCGCGGCCGCCACCGCCGAGCGCAGCGACGTGACGGCGGTCCCGGCGATGGGCGTGATCGCGGAGGCCATGTGCGCGGTGGTGCTGGCGGACGCATTCACCGAGAAGTTCGGCGGGGATTCGCTCGGGGAGATGCGTCGCAACCATGACACGTACCTCGCGCGTGTCGCGGACCGGATTCCCTGAGGAATCACGCCATCGCCATCGTGAGGTGCGTGGTCTTGGTTGGCCTGCCGGGGGCGGGCAAGAGCACGGTGGGGCCGCTGCTCGCTGAGCGTCTCGGCGGCTGGCGATTTGTTGACTTGGACGCCGAGATAGAGCGCACGACCGGCCGCACGGTGGCCGAGATCTTTGCGACGGACGGCGAGGCCGCGTTCAGGCAACTGGAGCGCGAAACGACGCAGCGGCTGGCGGCGGGCGGCCCGACTGGAATGGTCCTCGCCCCGGGCGGCGGCTGGATCCTCGATTCCGCAAACCTGAGTGCCCTCGGAGCAGCCACCGTAACGGTGTATCTTCGGGTCTCACCGACCGCCGCCCTGCGGCGCATGGCCGGCGCCGCGGCCGCCCGTCCGCTGCTCGCGACGTCCGATCCCCTCGCATCATTGAAAGCCCTCCTAGAGGCCCGCGAGGCGGTGTATCTGCAAGCAAATCATACGGTTGCAGCGGAATCGATGTCGCCGGACGCCATCGCCGATTCTATAGTTGCGCTTGTTTCAAGCGGACAAGGCCACTAGGATTTGCCACCCGGCCCCGAACGGGGGTCCGCTGGGCACTCTATAGTTGACTGAACGACAATCTGACAATAAAACGTCCACCCGGGGTAGCACTCGACCGGGCGACCGACACCCAATACATGGCCACTCCCAAGAAGAAATCCGTCCGCAAGGCGGCCAAAAAGAAGTCCGTAGCGAAGAAGCCCCTTGCCAAGAAGGCGGCCGTCAAGCGCACCGTCTCCGCATCGGCGCGTTCCAAGCCCTTTGTCGAGCCGGAACTGCCGCACGACGAGGACGCGGCGCGCGCGGCGGCCGGCAAGTCGCTCGTCATCGTCGAGTCGCCTGCGAAGGCGAAGACCATCGGCAAGTACCTGGGCTCCGGCTACGCGGTCAAGGCGACCGTGGGCCACATCCGCGACTTGCCCGCCAAGAAGCAGAAGGGCGAGAAGTTCCGCATCGTGGGCATCGACATCGACCACGGCTTCGAGCCGCGCTACGTGACGATCCCCGGCAAGGAGAAGACGGTCGCCGAGCTCAAGAGCGCGGCCAAGACGGCCAAGTCCGTGTTCATCGCGACCGACCCTGATCGCGAAGGCGAGGCGATCGCGTGGCACGTGGAGGAGTTGATCAAGGGCAAGAGCGCGCCGCCGATCAAGCGAGCGCTGTTCTACGAGATCACGAAGGACGCCGTCGGCAAGGCGCTCGACGCGGCCACGAAGATCGACCAGAAGAAGGTGGACGCGCAGCAGGCGCGCCGCGTGCTCGACCGCGTGATGGGCTTCAGCACGAGCCCCGTGCTCTGGAAGACGGTCAAGAAGGGCCTCTCCGCCGGTCGCGTGCAGACCGTCGCGCTGCGCCTGCTCGTCGAGCGCGAGCGTGAGATCCGCGCGTTCGTGCCGCGCGAGTACTGGACGATCGCCGCGGCGCTGGAGCATGAGGGCCAGGCGTTCACGGCCAAGCTGCATCACCTCGACGGCGCCAAGCCCGAGATCGGGACGGAAGCCGAGGCGCAGCGCATCCTCGACGACCTCAAGGGGCGCAAGCACTTCGACGTCACGAACGTCAAGCGTCGCGAGCGTCGCAAGAATCCCGAGGCGCCGTTCAAGACCTCCACGCTGCAGCAGGAGGCCGCCAAGAAGCTGGGCTTCGGCTCCAAGCGAACGATGCGCCTCGCGCAGAACCTCTACGAGGGCGTGGAACTCGGGAAGACCGAAGGATCCGTCGGCCTCATCACGTACATGCGTACGGACCACGTGCGCGTGGCCGAGTCGGCCGCGGGTGCGGCGCGCGAGTACCTCAGCGCGAACTTCGCGAAGGAATACCTCGCGGACTCACCGCGCCTCTTCCCGGCGGGCAAGGACGACGCCGCGCAGGGCGCGCACGAGGGTATCCGCCCGACGGACCCGGCGCGCACGCCGGACAGCGTCGCGCGGTTCCTGTCGCCGGAGCAGCTCAAGCTGTACACGCTGATCTGGCAGCGCTTCATGGCGTCGCAGATGTCGCCAGCGGTGTTCGATACGACCACGGTGGACTTCGACCTCGGTCGTTACCTGTTCCGCGCCACGGGCTCGGTCGTGAAGTTCAACGGCTTCCTGGCGCTGTACAAGGAGGCGCGCGAGGAAGGCGACGCCAAGGCGCTCGAGGACGAGCAGGCGCTGCCCTCGATGGACGAGGGCATGCATGTGCCCGTGAAGTCGATCGACCCGTCGCAGCACTTCACCGAGCCGCCGCCGCGCTACTCCGAGGCGTCGCTCGTGAAGGAGCTCGAGAAGCGCGGCATCGGCCGCCCGTCCACGTACGCGTCGATCATCTCCACGCTCACGGAGCGGCATTACGCCGAGCTCCAGCAGCGCCGGTTTTTCCCCACGCCGCTCGGCGAGTCGGTCGAGAAGGTCATGGTGAAGCAATTCCCGCGTGAGTTCGACGTGAACTTCACGGCCGAGATGGAAGAGGAACTCGACAAGGTCGAGGATGGGCGGCTCGAGTGGCGCGACGTGCTCAAGCAGTTCTGGACGCCGTTCGCCAAGTCGCTCGAATCGGTGGACGCCGAGGCGTTGATCCGCGCGGCGCACGATCTCTCGGCGCTCGACACCGAACGCTGTCCGAAGGACGGCGGCCGGCTCGTGCCCAAGGCCGGATTCTTCGGGCCGTTCGTCGCGTGCGAGAACCATCCCAAGACGTGCGACTACACGCGGCCGCTCACGGGTGAGCGCGAGCCACCCAAGCTCACGGACTATCCGTGCCCGGTGTGCGGCAAGCCGATGGTCGTGCGGCGCTCGCGCTCGGGCGAGTTCCTCGGCTGCTCGACGTTCCCGAAGTGCCGCGGCACGAAGTCGATGCCGACGGGCGTGAAGTGCCCGAAGGACGGCGGGGACATCGCGGCGCGCCGCTCGAAGAAGCGCGGCAAAGCGTTCTACGGGTGCGAGAATTATCCTGAGTGCGACTTCGTGTGCTGGGACAAGCCGGTGCTGGAGAAGTGCCCGGACTGCGGGTATCTGGGCGCCGAGGCCAAGCACACCAAGACGCGCGGACACTACCGCCGTTGCCTGAAATGCCAGAACGAATGGGACGTCGACGCCCCCGAGGGATCGGAGGCCGAGGCGGAGGCGGTGTCGGCGTGAGTCATGAGATCCACGTGATCGGCGGCGGTCTCGCGGGTAGCGAGGCCGCCTTCCAGTTGGCCGAACGCGGTCATCGCGTGGTGTTGCACGAGATGCGCCCGGTGCGCGGCACCGCGGCGCACCAGACCGACCGGCTCGCCGAGCTGGTGTGCTCCAACACGTTCAAGAGCACCGAGGTGACCAACGCGCATGGCCTGCTCAAGGCGGAGATGCGCCAGTTGGGCTCCCTCGTGCTCGAGGGCGCCGATCAGGCGCGCGTGCCGGCGGGGTCGGCGTTGGCGGTGGACCGCGATGTGTTCAGCACCTTCGTGCACGAGCGTGTGCACGCGCATCCGCTGATCCGCGTGGAGCGCGGCGAGGTGACGGCACTGCCGGAGCTGGGCATCGTGGCCACTGGCCCGCTCACGAGTGACGCGTTGGCCGAGTCGATCCGCGCGCGGCTCGGGACCGAGTCCCTGGCGTTCTATGACGCCATCGCGCCGATCGTTTCTGTGGAATCGATCGATGCCAATGTTGCGTTCCGCGCGGCGCGCTGGGACAAGGAGACCATGGACGGCGCCGGGGAGGAGGGCGCGTATCTCAACTGTGCGATGGACAAGGCGCAGTATGAGGCGTTCATCGACGCGCTGACGACGGCCGACCAGTTCACGGCGCACGAGTTCGACGCCGTGCCGTACTTCGAGGGCTGCATGCCGGTGGAGGAGATCGCGCGACGCGGGCGAGAGTCGCTGCGGCACGGCCCCATGAAGCCCATCGGACTGCGCGACCCGCGCACGGGCAAGCGGCCGTGGGCGGTCGTGCAGCTGCGACGCGAGGACCGCGCCGGCCGCATGTGGAACCTGGTTGGCTTCCAGACGCGGCTGCGCATGCCGGAGCAGGCGCGCGTCTTCCGGCTGGTCCCTGGGCTCGGCGAGGCCGAGTTCCTCCGGTACGGCAGTATTCACCGCAACTCGTACATCAATGCGCCGGCGTCACTGACGCCGCACTTGAGCCTGCGCGACGCATGGACCACGATGTTTGCGGGCCAGCTCACGGGCGTGGAGGGCTACACCGAGAGCACGGCGACCGGGTTGCTCGCAGCCATCAACCTGGACCGCCTGTTGCGCGGCTCGGCGCCCGTGGTCCCGCCGCCGACGACCATGCTCGGGGCGCTCTACCGGCACCTACGCGAGGCCGACCCCGCGCATTTTCAGCCCATGAACGCCAACTTCGGGCTCATCGAGGAACTGCCGGAGCCGCCACGCGACAAGGCGCTCAAACGTGAGCAGTACGCCGAACGCGCGTTACGCCACCTCGATGGATGGCGTCAGGAGAATGGCATAGCCGTACCCGCGACGATTCCAGCCGGAGACTAGGACCATGCGATTCCTGGGTAAGCTTGCGATCGCCGCCGGACTCATCGTCGGCGCTCTCTGGATCTACGGAACGACGCTACCCCGCACACATCGGGCGACGAGCACGATCACGTTGGTGGCACCGCCCGAGGCGGCCTATGCGACCATGCGAGACATGGAGAACCTGCCGCGCTGGTGGTCGGACGTGAACGCCGTCACGCGCATCAAGGGCGCCAAGCGGGAGTCTTGGGAGCGTGACATGCGCGGTGGGGATCCGGTCCAGGTGGAAGTCACGTCGGCCATCAGCGGGCAGCGCTTCGTGACCACGTTCCTCAATGACAGCATTCAAGGATGGGGCGGCACGTGGACCCACGACGTGCGACTCACCGGCGCCGGCACCGAGGTGACACTCACGGAAGAGGGCTGGATCGAGAAGCCCCTGCAGCGCGTGATGATGAAGATCCGTGGCGGCCATCATCGGCTGCTGGACGGCTACCTGCGCTCACTGGGGGCGCATCTCGGCGAGACCGTGAGCCCGAGGCACAACGGGACCGGATGATCGCGGCCTTCCTGACGCACCTGCAAAAGGAACGCGACGTCTCACCCAACACCATCACGGCGTACCGGCGCGACCTCGAGGGATTCGAGGCGTTCGTGCGCGTGCACTTGGGGGCCGGCGACGCGAAGCTGGAGTGGGGACGGGTGGACCGCCTCGTCATGCGCGCGTGGCTGGCGCACCTGCACCGGGGCGGGCTTTCGCCACGATCAAGCGCGCGGGCGCTTTCCGCAGTACGCAGCTTCTTCCGGTTCCTGCATCGTGAAGATGTCGTCGGCGCGAATCCCGCGCGGGCGGTCGGCTCGCCGCGGCTGGCGCGGCACCTGCCGGGCCATCTGGACCGCGCGCAGATGGAGACGCTGCTGACGGCGTGCGCCACGCGCGCGTCGGAGGGCCGCTTCACGGACGTGCGCGATCATGCGATCCTCGAGCTCTTCTATACGGCGGGGCTGCGCATCTCCGAACTGCGTGGCATCGACCGCGCCGACCTCGACTTGCTCGGCGGGCTCGTGAAAGTGCGCGGCAAGGGACGCAAGGAGCGCATCGTGCCGGTGGGCCAGGCCGCACAGCGCGCGCTGCGCGCGTACGAGCGGGCGCGGGATGCATTGCTGGGCAGTGTGGGGCCGGCGGCCGACCGCTCGGCCTTCTTCCTGAGTCGCCGTGGTGCGCGCATGAGTCCCAAGACGCTGCACAACGCCGTCACGCGCTGGCTTGGGCGCGTCGATGAGGGTGCCGGGCTTAGCACGCATGCGCTGCGGCACACGTTCGCGACGCACTTGCTCGACGGCGGCGCGGACTTGCGCGCGGTGCAGGAACTGCTGGGCCATGCCAGTGTGAGCACGACGCAGATCTACACGCATACGTCGGTCGAGCGACTCAAGCAGGTATACCGGACGAGTCACCCGCGGGCGTAGGGTTTGGGCCCGCATCAGGGGCCGCGCCACGGCTCACGCCGGGTGCAGCCTCACGTATCCGGCCACAGCACACGCCGGGCGACCGTCGTGGTGAGGCCGCTGGTCAACTCGAGCTCCGGCCCGAGCACGGCATCCGGCAGCTGACGTCGCACAACCGATTCGAACTCTGGCCGGTACACCGCCCACGCGTTGGCCTGGTCTGGTGTGCAGCGCTCCATGTCGATCACGCTGACCGGCAAGGCGTGCTGCACCGCATAATGGCGCAGCGGCAGTCCGACATAGCCCTCGAGCACGCACAGCGTGGTGGGCTCGCCGGCCGAGAGGCGGCGCACGACCGACGCCCAGTCGGGCTTCTGCAGTCTGTTGTGGACGCTGTGGACGCCGCCGAGCAGGACCCACGCGACCACGAACGCCACAGCGCCAGAGCGCCAGGGCGCTCGGAGGCGAGAGATGACGAGCGCGATGAGGAGGGCCAGTGGCGGGACGGTCGCGACGAGGTAGCGCGGCAGCCACAAGGAACGGCCACTGATCAGGTACAACGCGGCCACTGCGAGCGGCGGCAGCAGCGCAGCGGTCATGAAAAAGCGGGCGACTGGCGCGTCCGCGGTTTTCGCAGAGCAGGCTCGCGCGAGTCCCATCGCCACAACGGCCAGCACCGCGGCGGTCATCAACCATGCGAACGCGCTCGAGCCGAAGTCAGCCAGCGCGAGGGCGACGAAGGGGCCGATCGAGCGGGCGGTCGGCGCAGGTACCCAGGCGGCGTTGCCCGCGAACCGGCCGTCCGTCGCGAGCGTCTGCACGAGCACGAGCCATGCGCCGAGCACCACAACCGCCGGTATGGCCGCGAGCACGAGCGGCCGTGCGCGCTTGAGCAGGGCATCGCGCCGCAGTGGTCCGGCGAGCGTGCCGGCCACCGTGTTGGATAGAACCGCGACGAGGCCGAAGACGTGCAATGAGGCCAGCGCGACATTGAGCAGTGTGAGCGCGGCGACCGCCGAGCGCCGCGACCGATGTGCCACTGGGTTGCGGGGCAGCGCGTCGGGGGACGGCGTGTCGTCGGCCACGGCGGTCGACTCGGGACTCCGCGCGATCGACGCCGTCACAGCGAGCGCCGCGGTCGCCAATAGCGCCACTGCGGCATACGCGCGCACCTCGACGCTCATCGCCAGCAACAAGGGGCTGCCCGCGACGATCACGCCGCCCAAGAGCGCGGCTCGCCAAGAGAGGCCGGCCCGGTGTCCGGCGATGGCCGCGGTGGCCGGCGTCAGCGTGCCAAGGATCGCAGGCAGTGTGCGCAGCCAGGCATCGCCGAAGGAGCCGAGTCGCGTCCAGACCCAGAGCATCAGGTAGAAGGCGGGTGGGTTGGTCTGGTCGTCGATTGCGAGCCACAGGAGCCCGGGTACGTCGTGCGCCGCGACGAACGCGCTGAAGACTTCGTCGTACCACAGGCCTTCGGCGGTGAGCCACGCGAACCGCAGCACGCCCGCGACGCCGGTGAGCAACGCGAGAGCAACGATCTGCGGCCGGCTGAGCGCTGGCGAAGGCATGCCACAAACTTCCGGTCGGCGCAGCGCAGTGCAAGGACGCCGCCCGTCTCAGCCGACTATATTGGGAGATGGCCCTCCCGACCTTTCACGCCACCACCATCCTTGCCGTCCGCCGCGACGGCAAGGTCGCCATCGGCGGCGACGGACAGGTTTCCGTCGGCGATACCGTCATGAAGAACAGCGCCGTGAAGGTCCGGCCGCTCAAGGGTGGCTCGGTGCTGGCGGGCTTTGCCGGCGCCGCCGCGGACGCGTTCACGCTGTTCGAGAAGTTCGAGGAGAAGCTCGAGCGGCACCCAGGCAACCTGCAGCGCGCCGCCGTGGAACTCGCCAAGGACTGGCGCAGCGACCGCGTGTTGCGGCGTCTCGAGGCGCTCTTGGTCGTGGTGGATCGCGAGCACGGATACATGCTGTCCGGCAATGGCGAGCTGATCGAGCCGGACGACGGCATCCTGGCAATCGGCTCCGGCGGCGCGTATGCACTCGCGGCGGCGCGCGCGCTCGTGCGCGAGACGACGCTGCCGCCGGCCGAGATCGTGCGCCGCGCCCTCACGATCGCCGGCGAGATCTGCATCTACACCAACACGCAGATCACCGTCGTCGAACCCACGGCCTGACGATGGCAAGTCCACGCACCGAACAGGCGCTCGCGCGCCTCGCCGACCTGACGCCGCGCAAGATCGTCGCAGAGCTCGATCGCTACATCGTCGGGCAGGGCGAGGCCAAGAAGTCGGTCGCCATCGCGCTGCGCAACCGTTGGCGGCGGCAGCGCACGCCGGAGGGCATCCGTGACGAGATCGCGCCCAACAACATCATCCTGATCGGCCCCACGGGTGTGGGCAAAACGGAGATCGCGCGCCGCCTCGCCAAGCTCACCGGTGCGCCGTTCATCAAGGTCGAGGCCTCCAAGTTCACCGAGGTCGGCTACGTGGGCCGCGACGTCGAGGGCATGGTGCGCGACCTCGTGGACAGCGCCATCGACATGATGCGCACGGAGCGCGAGCAGGAGGTCGAGGACCTCGCCAACGACCGCGTGGACGAGCGGCTGCTCGACCTGCTGTTGCCACCACCGGCGAACCTCGCGGGGTCGGTGGGGGAGGGCGGCAGCAGTGGCGCGGGTGGCGCAGGCGGAGCGCCCGGCACCGGTGGGGCGGGTGGTCGCGGAACGCCGCCCGGCGGCAACGACCCGCAGCGCGTGTTCGTCGCCTCGAGCGAGGGCAGCGTGACCCAGGACCAGGAGCTTGCGCGCGAACGCCACAAGCGCACGCGCGAGAAACTGCGCCAGCTGCTGCGCGACGGACAGCTCGAGCAGCGCGAGGTGGAGGTCGAGGTGACGCAGGCCGGCGGCCCGATGCTCGACATGATGGGCACACAGGGCGCGCCCGAGGGCATGGGCAACTTCACCGAGATGCTCAGCGAGCTGCTGCCCAAGAAGACGCGCAAGCGCACGGTGCCCGTGGCCGAGGCGCGGCGCATCCTGCTGGACCAGGAATTCGACAAGCTCATCAACATCGACGACGTGATCGCCGATGCGCTCGAGCGCGTCGAGTCACTCGGCATCATCTTCCTCGACGAAATCGACAAGATCGCCGGCGGCAAGGGCGAGCATGGTGGCCCAGACGTCTCGCGCGAGGGCGTGCAGCGCGACCTGCTGCCGATTGTCGAGGGCTCCAACGTGCAGACGAAGTACGGCATGGTGAAGACGGACCACGTGCTGTTCGTCGCCGCGGGCGCGTTCCACGTCTCCAAGCCCAGCGACCTGATACCCGAGTTGCAGGGCCGGTTCCCCATCCGCGTGGAGCTCAAGTCGCTCACGGAAGAGGACTTCGTCCGCATCATGACGGAGCCCGAGAACGCGCTGACCAAGCAATACGCCGCGCTGGTGCGCGCCGAAGGCGCGGAGCTCACGTTCACGCCGGACGGCATCGCGGAGATCGCGCGCATCGCCGCGCGCGTCAACGCGCGCATGGAGAACATCGGTGCGCGCCGGCTGCACACGGTGATGACGACGCTGCTCGAAGAGCTGCTCTACGAGCTGCCCGACCGCGGCACGGCGCCCGAGCGCATCGACGGGGCGCGCGTGCGCGAACGGCTCGTGGCAATCTCGGAGGATGAGGACCTGCGCAAGTACATCCTGTAGGCGCGACCCCCAATTCCCATGCATCGCGACTTTCTCGCCCTCACCGACTTCTCGGCGCCGGAGCTGCGCGCGCTGCTCGCGCTCGCGGACACCATGCGTCGCGGCGAATACCACGCGCGGCCGCTGCAGGGCAAGGCCCTGGCGATGATCTTCATGAAGTCGTCCACGCGCACGCGCGTGTCGTTCGAGGTGGGCGCGTGGCAACTCGGCGCCCATCCACTGTTCCTCACGCCGCGCGACGTGCAACTGGGCCGCGGCGAGGCGGTGAACGACACCGCGCGCGTGCTCGACCGCATGGTCGACGGCATCATGATTCGCACGTTCGCGCACGCGGACGTGGAGGAGTTCGCGCGCTACGCGCAGGTGCCGGTGATCAACGGCCTCACGGACCTCCAGCATCCCTGCCAAGTGCTGGCCGACTTGCTCACCATGCAGCAGCATCTCGGCACGCTCGAGGGCAAGCGCGTCGCGTGGATCGGCGACGGCAATAACATGGCCAACAGCTGGTGCGATGCCGCGTTGCAGCTGGGCTTTGAACTGCGGCTCGCGTGCCCCGAGGGCTACGACCCCGACCCGACGATCTTCGCGCGCGCGCGCGAGGCGGGTCGCGCGACGCTCGTACGCGATGCGCAGGAGGCGGCAGACGGTGCCGATGTGGTCACGACCGATGTGTGGGCCTCGATGGGGCAGGAGGACGAGCAGGCGCAGCGCGTCGCGGCGTTCGCGGGATTCCAGGTGGACACCGCGCTCATGGCGCGCGCGGCGCACGGCGCGATCTTCCTGCACTGCCTGCCCGCGCACCGCGGCGAGGAGGTCGCCGCCGCCGTGATCGACGGGCCGCAGAGCCGCGTATGGGACGAGGCCGAGAATCGGTTACACGCGCAGAAGGCCGTCATGGCCGTACTGATGGGCGGCGCAGCGCTCACGTGATCCCCTCAGGCGCATCGCTCCCGTGATCCAACCCGGCGACATCCCGCCCGCGTTCCGGCTGCAGGCCGACGACGGCGAGTGGCTCACGCTCGGCGAGGGTGCGCTGGCCACCGGTGCCGGTCGGCGCGTGCTGCTGTACTTCTACCAGAAGGACGATTCCCCGGGGTGCACCGCGGAGGCGTGCGGGTTCCGGGACATCTTCCCGCGCTTTCAGGAGGATCGCGTCACGGTCGTGGGCATCTCGCCCGACTCCGTGCGGCGGCACCAGCGCTTCCGGGCCAAGCACGCGCTGCCGTTCATCCTGCTCTCGGACCCCGACCATGCGGTGTGCGAGGCGTATGGGACGTGGCAGCGCAAGCTGTTCTGGGGCCGCTATTACATGGGCGTCGTGCGCACGAGCGTGCTGATCGGCACGGACGGGCGCGTTGAGCACGCATGGCATGACGTGGACCACCGGATCCACGCCGCCGAGGTCAGCGCGTGGCTGCGTGGGGAACCCATGCCGGAAGCGGCCGCGACCAAGGCGGCCGCCCGCAAGGCTCCAAGCAAGGCGACGAGTAAAGTCGCCGCAAAGAAGAAGGCGCCGTCCGGGAAAGCGCCTACGCGTAAGGCGGCGAAGAAGAAATAGCGGTAGCTTCGTGGTCGACCATGAATGACCACGCGCAGTTGGCGGCCCGTTTGCAGGACGCCCTCGGAGACGCATACCGGATCGAGCAAGAGCTCGCCGCCGGCGGGCAGAGCCGACTGTTCACCGCCGAGGACACGGCGCTGGGGCGTCGCGTCGTGATCAAGTTATTGCCACCGGATCTGGCCGGGCCCATCGCCGCCGAACGCTTCCGGCGCGAGATCGCGGTGCTGGTGGTGCTGCAGCATCCGCATATCGTGCCGCTGCTCGGCACGGGGCACGTCGGCGACCTCCTGTGGTACGTGATGCCCTACATCGGCGGTGACTCGCTCGCGGGACGGCTCCTCAAGGGCGCCTTGCCGTTGCGCGATGCCCTGGGCACGCTGCACGAGGTGGCCGACGCCTTGGCGCATGCGCACGCGGCCAACATCGTGCACCGCGACCTCAAGCCGGCCAACGTGCTGTTCCAGTCGGGTCACGCGCTGTTGGCGGATTTTGGCGTGGCCCATGCGCGGCTCGAGGGCCGGCGCAGCAGCGCGGGCATCTCCCTGAGCGAGTTGCGGCGCAGCGTCGCGATGAGTGCGGGCCGGCTCACCGAGCAGGGGTACGCCGTCGGCACGCCAGGCTACATGGCGCCCGAGCAGTTCATCGGCGAGGAGCCGGCCGACGCGCGCGCGGACATTTATTCGCTCGCGATGCTGGGCTACGAGATGCTCACGGGGCGGGCGCCGTTTGCGGAGTACTTGGGCGCGCGGCTCATGGTGGCGCATTTCACGGAGATGCCTCCGCTCGCGTCCGATGTGAATCCCAGGGTGCCCAAGGCGATCGCGCGGGTGCTGGAACGTGGTATGGCCAAGGAGCCGGCCGACCGGTTCGAGAACGGGGCGGCGTTCCGCGACGCACTGGGAGCGCGCTGGTAGGCGAAAAGTGGAGACTCGCCGCTCTCGCGGATTGGAGTCCCGACCAGAACAGTTGGAATTGGGCTCGCCCTCGCTGATATTTCACGGGTGATGCGCCGGGCGTTCGCTTCCTTCCTCGCAGTCTGGTTCGCGGTGATCACCGCCGAGCCGGCCGCACTGCACGTGTGTGCGATGCACGGGACCGCGGACGCGTCCGCCAGTCACGCCGGCCACCACGCGCCGGCCGCGCATGACGACGACGCGCTAACCGCGCACGAGCACGGCGCGCCGCAGGCCGCCCAACAGCAGACCGGCCAGCAGGATGAAGAGCAGCAGCCGGCCAGCACATGCACGTGCTTGGGCAAGTGCTCGGCGACGACGGTCGCTCCGCTTCCGGAAGTCACGGTGAACCTTGCGGCGCCGCTCGCGGTGCGCGCCGCCGTGCCCGCCATCCCGCAGCACCGCGCGGCGCCGACCCCGGCACCCGGTCTGCGGCTCCCGTTCTCCACCGCCCCCCCGATCCTCCCCGCGTAACGGCGCTGCCGCACGACGGCACAGCACGCCGCACCACACCTCCGCACTGACGCTGCGCGCCGACAAGCCGCCGGTGCCCGTCGTGCGGCTACGGCACACCAATGTGATCCGGGGAGGATCTATGTTCCGCACATCCGTGCGAGGACGGCTCGCGGCCGTGCTCGCGCTCCATCTGCTCCTCGTGCCCGCACTTGCGCGCGCGCAAGAGGAGGCCGTCACCCGGGGCGATTCGCTCCAGTCGACTGGCATTGTTGAAGGGCGCGTGACCGCGCTCGATTCGCGCGCGCCGCTCGCGGACGTGATTGTGCGTGTGGAAGGCACACCGCACGCCGCCCTCACGGGTGCTGACGGCCACTTCCGCATCACCAGCGTGCCCGTCGGCGCGCAGGTGGTGCTGGCCCACACGCTCGGTCGCGACGATGCGCGCGAGAGCGTCGTCATCGTGGGCGGCGGCACGGTGCGCGTCGACCTGGCGCTGCGCGAACTCGCGGCGGTGGTCACGCCGGTGATCGTCAGCGCGACGCGCGAGATGCAGTCGCAACAGACCTCGACGGTCACGGTCGATGTGCTCGACGGCGCCGAGCTGCGACGCACGCGCGCGGCGCATCCCTCCGGCGTGCTGAACCGGGCGGCGGGCGTGCATGTGAGCGAACTCTCGGGTGAGGGCCACTCGCTCGCGATGCGCTCGCCCATCTCGACGAAGCCGCTGTTCCTGTACCTTGAGGACGGCATTCCGACGCGCGCCCCGGGCTTCTTCAACCACAACGCGCTGTACGAGGTGAACCTGCCGCAGTCGGGCGGTGTGGAGATCATGAAGGGCCCCGGCACGGCGCTGTACGGCAGCGACGCCATCGGCGGGGTGGTGAACGTGCTGACGCGACCGGCTCCGGCCGCGCCGTCGGCGGAGATCACGCTGGAGGGCGGAGCCTACGGCTACACGCGCGCTCTGCTCACCGGCGGGCTCACGAAGGGGAGTCACGGCCTGCGCGCGGACCTCAACATCACGCGCAGTGATAACTGGAAGGAACAGGCGCCGTTCGCGCGCGAGAGCGGGACCGTGCGGTGGGATGCGGTGAGCTCCGGCTGGACACTGCGTTCGGTCGTCTCTGCGACGTCCGTGCGCCAGCAGGACGTGCCCGCACTGAACCCGGCTCAGTTCCACGACGATCCAACGCTCAATCGCGCACCGATCGCGTATCGGACGTCGAACGCGCTACGCGCGTCGGTGGCGATGGAGACCGAGCGCGGCGCGACACTGTGGAGCCTTACGCCGTTCGCCAGATCGAACCGCATGGAGTTGTTGCCGTCGTGGCAACTCACCTACGCGCCGCAGACGTGGGACACGCAGAGCCACTCGTTGGGCGTGCTCGCCAAGGTGCGTCGCGACTTTGCTCCGGCGCAGACGCGTCTCGTGGCCGGCGTGGACATGGACTGGACCCCGGGGTCGTTTCTCGCACATCGCATCGATGTCACCGCCGTGGGAGCCGACCAGCGCTACGACAGCTACGTCGAGGCGGAGGCGCAGTACGACTACGATGTCACATACGCCTCGGCGTCGCCCTACGTGCATGTGGAGACGTCGCCGACGGACCGGCTCCGGCTCGACCTCGGCCTGCGCGGCGACTTCATCGCGTACGACTATGAGACGCACCTGGCGCCGCTGGCGACCGGGGCGTTCCGACGACCGGCCGATGCGGTCGTGCGTTATGCGCACGTGAGCCCGAAGGCGGGTGTTGTGTACGAGATCACACCGGACCTCGCCGCGTACGGGTCGCTGCGGCACGGCTTTCGTGCGCCGTCGCAAGGGCAGCTCTTCCAACAGAGCTCCGCGGCCAACACGCTGGACCTGGAGCCGGTGGGCGTGGATAGCCGTGAGATCGGTCTGCGCGGGAATATCGGTGCGCGCCTGCGCTTCCAGGTGGCGGCGTACTCGATGACGCTGACCAACGACATCCTGACCTTCGTGACCGCATCGAACACGCGCGAAGCGAGCAACGCCGGCCGCACGCGACACCGCGGTGTCGAGCTGGGCGTCACCTCGTTCCTCCCGCATGACCTGCGCATCGACGCCAGCTACGCGTCGAGTTCACAGCGGTACGTGCACTGGGTACCTCAGGCCGCCCAGCCGGCCAGTGGCGGCAACCCGGCTGTCAGTGCGGTGGACTATTCGGGGAACCTCGTGGAGGCCGCGCCTCGTGATCTGGCGAATGTGCTGCTCACGTGGTCGCCGGCCGTACTCAAGGGAGGGCGGCTCGCGGCCGAGTGGTCGCACACCGGTGCATATGCCATGGATCCGACAAACATCGCGACCTACGGCGGCCACGCGGTGGTGCACCTGCACGCGAACGTGATGGTGCGGTCCGACCTGGAGGTGTTCGCGCGCATGACGAACGTGGGGGACCGCGCATACGCCGAGCTCGCCGCGTACGACGTGTTCCGGCACGGGCAGTTCACGCCGGGCGCACCGCGCACGCTGTACGCCGGAGTCCGGTGGGGCTTCTACGGATCGCAGGGAGGGACGAAATGATGCGGGCTACCTCTTGCATTCGTCGCGCGTTGGTGGCGCCGAAGGGCAGGGCTCTCCGGCTCGCGGCCGTCACGCTCACCCTCGCGTCGTGCGGGGCTCCGACGACTGACCTGCAGTTCGATGAGCCGCTCGTGATCAGCGCCGCCACCGGCGTTGGCGCCGCACCGATGTTTGCCGTGGCACCGGACGGACGTGAGGCGATCGCCTGGGTGAGCGCCGAGGGCGGCGGCACCGACGGGCGCCTGCACGTGCGCGTTTCGGACGACGGCGGCGCGTCCGCTTCCGGCGCCGGCAACCAGCACTCCACCGTGTTGTCCGATCCGCTCGGACCGATCGAGCCGCACGGCGAGGCGCCGCCTAAGCTTGCGTGGTCCGCGGACGGATCGCTGCACGCGCTCTACGTGGTCGGCAAGGTCGTGCCGGGCCGTCGGTTCCCCGTGAGCGCCCTGCGTCACGTGCGCTCCTCGGACGGCGGTGCAACATGGAGCGCGCCGCACACCGTCACGGACGACACGCTCGTGTTCGGCTCGCACAACTTTCACGCGCTGCACGCGGCCGCCGGCGGCCGCGTGATCGCGGCGTGGCTCGACGGACGGGAAGGGCAATCGGCTGCATTCCTTGCCCGCTCCACAGATGGTGGCCTCACGTGGGGGGCGAACCAGCGCATCAGCATGGGCGAGGCGTGTCCGTGCTGCCGCACGGCGATCGCCACGGCCAGCGGCGGTCACGTGTGGGTGGCGTGGCGCGCCGTATTGCCGGGAAGCATTCGCGACATTGTCGTCGCGCATTCCGCCGATGGTGGCGCGACGTTCGGGCCGGCCGAACGCGTGCATGCCGACGACTGGGTGTTCGAGGCGTGCCCGCATGCGGGGCCGTCGCTGATCACGGATTCCACCGGGCGGCCGCATATTGCCTGGTGGACGGGTCGCGAGGGCCGCTCCGGCGTGTGGTACGCGCGAGCGGATGAACAAGGTCGATTCGGAACGCCCGTCGCGCTCAGTGAGATGGGTGCGATGCGACCGGTGCACGTACAACTCGCAGTGGAGGGCGACATCGTCGCGGCGGCGTGGGACGATGCCATGACGCCGGTGCCGCGGGTGATGGTCCGGGTGTCGCATGATGGCGGGGCGTCCTTCGGCGCCCCTGCAGTGCTCAGCGCTGCCGGCGAGGCGGCGCTGTTCCCCGTGATCGGCTTGGTCAACGGACGCCTGACGGTGGCGTGGACGCAGAAGGCCGCCGAGGCGCACCACCATGACGGGTCGACGCGTCCCGATATGTCGAAGGCCACTGCAGTGATGGGTCTGCCGGAAGTCGGGCAGGCAGCGGTCATCGTCCGGCGCACCGACCTTCAATCTTCGCCTAAGTAGACCGAGTTCCCTCAGCGAATCGGCGCAACGGGTCGCCTCAGCAGCGCCCGCGACGATGTTCGCGCGGCTCGCACGTGAAGCCGTCGTCCGCCCACAGGCCGCGACGCGCTTCGCGCGCGCTCTGCTGCGCGGCGCTGAACGCGTCCGTGTATTGCACGTTCGGCGGGTAGGTCAGTGAGACCGCGTAGCCGTCGTTCACCATGCGCCAGTTGATGAGCGCCCCGTCGAACCATATGTAACCGAGGACGCGACCATAGCGGTCGCGTGCTTGCACGTCGCGCTCGAGCTGGGCCACGGTACCCACGGGCATCATGCGTCGTAGCGCGGCCGTGGCCTGTGCGGCGAACGGCGGCTGGCTGCGCTCGGGCGAGTCGATTCCGATGAGCCGCACGCTGCCCATGCCGTCGCAGTGCACCGTGTCGCCATCCACGATGCGCGTGATGCGGCACTCGATGGTGGCGCGCACGGGCTCGGTCGGCTCCTGCGCGGCCGCGCTCGAGGCGCATGCGGAAGCGAAGGACGCTGCGAACCCCAGAAAGGCGGTGATACGAAGACCAGTGAGAGACATGCGCCCAATATAGGCGCGGCCGCTGTCAGTCCGTGGTGCGGGCGCTGCGCCTGTAGCGTCGGCAGCGGCCGGGGACGCTACGGTGTCGGAAGAATGGTCAGTCCGCCGGGCGCCATATCCACGACCGCGCTCGCATGGCCGGCCATGTCGCGCACGAACACCGTGAACGTCGGCGTGCCGACCCAACCCGGCTGGACCACGAGCGGCAGGCTCCATCGCGCCACTGGCACGTCCGCGGCGGACCGTACGGAATCGATCACGTTCGCGGGCGCACCGAGGGTATAGACGAGCCAGCCCAGCTGGTTGTTGTCCGTTGCGGCCACGGCGACATCAATCACGTCGCCCACGGAATACTGCGCTTCGATCGCCCTGTTCTCGGTGATGACGGGCGCATGCAGGTCGACGATCTGCATCGTTCCCGGTGCGGCCAAGACTGTGGCTTGTAAACCGCCGTCTTCAGCGAACGCCTTGATGGTGAATGGCACGCCGAGGCGCGCGCCCAGCGGCACGACGACATCGACCGTGCGCACGACGTCGAGCGCCATGTGGTCCGCGAAACGGAGAACCGTCTCCCACGCCTCGTCCAGCAAGAGCCCCGTCGTCCAGAGCCCGAACGGACTCATCGCGCGATAGGTGACGCGAATTGTATCGCCTGGCTCCACGTCGCCCACGACCGAGGGAGGATCGGCGGACACGACCGGTGCGGCGACACCGCCTACCGGCAGCTTCGGGCCGCAGGAGAAGCGGACGCCCGCCGTGCGCACTCCGGTCTCGCCCACGACGGCATAGCGGAAGTGCGCCTCGGCGTCGAACGGCGCGCGGCCTGAGAACGTCCAGGCGGAGAGCTTGTTGTCGGTGGCGGAGATGGAGTCGGCGGACCACGAGGCGCGTGTGGTAATCGGCCCGATGCGCAGTGAATCGACGGCCACCGAGCGGTCGCCGCCGGCAAACCAGTAGAAGGTGGCCCCCTGCCATACCGCCGTGCCGCTGCCCGTGACCACGGCCTCGAAGTCGACCCCGCAACTGATCATGGGGCCGTCGGGAAGGTCAAAACTCTGCGCGGCGTAGACCTGCGCGACGCCGAGCGTCAGCGCAAACGGTGCCGGCGGGGCCGACGGTTCGCTGCATGCCAGCGCGACGAAGAGAACGGCGCCAAGCGGGGCGGATGTGCGCAACGAATCCTCACACGTCCATCGGGTGGAATGCGCGGAACTGGTCCCTGAGCCATCGCAGGACTGGGAATACCACTACCCCGCCAACGGCGGTCGCTATCACATCCGTGAAGCCGTCCCACCAAAACACGTCCCGAAGGTACGCGGGATCCGGTGAGACGATTTCCTGCACTTTCTCGACTCCCTCCCAGAGCAGGGCGGCCGCCACCGTGACCCAAGCAGCCGCGCCGAACGGCATCGCGGTTCGGCGCCGTTTGCTCCGCCAGCGCTGCAGTGCCCAATACGCGAGGGCGCTGATGGCCATGCCGGCAAGGAAATGGCCGGGCAGGTCCACCAGCGGCGCGATGCGGTACAGGTCCCACGTGCGCACGCCCGTCTCATACGCCAGGAACACCACCCACAGCAGCAGCGCCGCGATGAGCAGTCGCGACCGCACGTTCTTCTCCACGGCCGATGTCGTCATGACACGAATACCCGACGTCCCAGGGAAATGTGCCTCGCGCGACCTCCCGCCTTGAAGCGTGCGTTGTGCGACTGACGCGGTCAAGCCACAACGCGAGCGCGCGGCACGGCATCCGGATTGCAAAGGGGCGGGGTACGCAAACGAATACCCGAAACCCCTGAGGTGCCGAACACATGCCCAGCCGGACGATCACACGAGCGCTCGCGGCGAGTTGTCTTTGCCTGTGCGTGGCCTCCGCCCCGTCCCCCGCCCAGCGTCCCGGCACGCTGGACCTCGCCCTGCTGGCTCGCTATGGCCTGCTCGACGGCGAGCTCGACCTCGAGAACTCGCTCGGCATCGGTGCGCGTGTGGGTCTCTTCATCGCGCCGAACCTCGCCCTCGAGGCCGAGCACTCGATGAACTACAGCACTCCGCGCGGCCCGTCCGATGACGAGGTCCGGCTGCGTCCGCACTACCTGCGCCTCGCACTGCATCGTCCACTCGGCGAACAATGGCACACCATCTGGGCGCTGGGGTGGGTGCGCGAGCGCGTGGACCCGCCCGGAGCCGGCATCTTTGCCGATGACGGCTATCATGCGCTGCTCGGTCTGCAGCGCGTCCTCGGTCCGGGGGCGGCGCTGCGCTTCGATGCAACGCTCGACTATCTGCCGAGTCCGATCTTCGAGGGGCCGGGCGTGGACATCGAGATGATGAACCTGGGCTTCCAAGCGGGACTCAATTTCCGCATTGGTCGTGAACGCCCCAAGGACACCGATCAGGATGGCGTCGTCGATGAGCGCGACGCGTGCGCAGGCTCTCCGTTGGGCGAGCCCGTGGACGCGCGTGGCTGCGCGCTGCCGCCGGGCGACTCCGACGGTGATGGCGTCGCAGATCCGTCGGACCGGTGCGCCGGCACCGCCGCGGGTACACGCGTTGATGCCAGCGGGTGCGCCCTGCCAACGGATCTCGATCGGGATGGTGTCATGGACGATGTCGACGCATGCGGCGACACGCCCGCAGCCACGCGAGTCGACGCGCGTGGATGTCCCGTGGATGAGGACGGCGACGGCGTGCTCAACTCGGCGGACGCGTGCGCCGACACGCCGGCCGGCACCGACGTGGACGGCCGCGGCTGCCCGCTGCCCAAGGACTCGGATGGCGACGGCGTGGTCGACCCCAATGACGATTGCCCCGATACGGCCGCCGGCACGCGCGCCGATTCGCGCGGGTGCGCAATCATCTTCGAGTCGGGCGAGACCAGTGTCGTGCTGGATGGGGTCACGTTCGCGTCCGGCCGAGCGACGCTGACGCCTGATGCGCGCACGATCCTGGACCGGGTGGCGGAATCCCTGGTCAACGCGAAGGACGTCTCGGTTGAAGTGCAGGGCTACACGGACAACACGGGCTCACGCCAGACGAATGTGCGGCTCTCGGGCGAGCGCGCGGACGCGGTGCGCGCCTACCTGATCACGAAGGGTGTGCCGGCCGAGCGACTGACGGCGCGCGGCTATGGTCCCACGAGTCCGATCCAGCCCAACACCACCGCCGAAGGCCGCGCGCGCAACCGTCGCGTGGAGCTCAAGAGGTTGCCGTGACGTCCGTCGTGATTCGCCCGAGCGAAATCGCACGGGACAGCGCGAGCGTCGACGCGAACCATGCTCTGCGCGCCGGCCGGATCGGACGCGTGATCCGGCCGTTCGTGGCGGCCGACGTGCCGGGCGTCGGGCAGTTGCATCGCACGGTCTTCCGTGAGGGCGCGGCGGTCCCCGGCCGCACCAGCGAGGGCTACGAGCGTTGGCTGCGCGAGGTGTTCGTCGATGGGCCGTATCCGGCGGACCGGCTCGATTCCCTCGTCTGCGAAGACCATGGCGAGATCGTCGGATTCCTCGGCGTGGTGCCGGTGCACATGCGACTCGACGGGCGGCCGCTGCGCGCGGCCTGCTGCACGCAGTTTGCGGTGCATCCCGGGCATCGCGGATTGGCCGGCGTGCAGCTCATCCGCCGGCACATGGCGGGGCCGCAGGATCTTTCGTTCAGCGACGAGAGCGAAGAGGGTGCGTTGCGCCTGTGGGAGTGGGCCGGTGCCTCGCGCATCCCGCTCGCGAGCCTGCATTTCACGCGTCCACTCAGGCCGGGCGCGTTAGTGCTGTCGCTGCTGCGCCAGCGGCCTGCACTGGCGCGCGTGGCAAGGATTCTCGCGCCCGCAGTCACCTTCGCCGACGCGCTGCTCGAGCGGCTGCCCGGCAGCCAGTTCCGCCGCGCGGAGCCGTCCGCCCGCGGCGAGGCACTCACGGCCGCGGATATCGAAGCCGAACTGCCGTCGTTCGTCGCGCGCCGCGGACCCAGCGTGAGCTACCCGCCCGGCGAGCGCGCGCTTGCGTGGCGGCTCGCGCGCGTGAGCAGCTATGCAAAACGAGGCCCGTTGCGCAAGACGATCGTGCGCGGCACACACGGCGAAACGCTGGGCTGGTACATCGCGTATTTCCCGCGCGGCGGCACCGGGGAGGTGCTGCAAGTGATTGCGACACCGCCGACCATCGAGGCGGTGCTCGCCCGGCTGATCTACGACGCGGGGCGCGCCGGCGTCGTCGCGTTGAATGGCCGCGTGGACGGAGCGCTGATCCAGGCGTATTCCGACGCGTATTGCGTCTTCTCGATGCGCGGTCCATGGACAATGGTCCACGCGAGGGACAAGGCCATCGTGGCGCGCTTCCACAGCGGTGAAGCGGTGCTCTCACGACTCGAAGGCGAGTGGTGCGCCAGGTTCGAATGACGCTTGACTTGGCGACCGCGCGACCGTAGTGTGCTTGACGATGCGTTCCGTCACCGCCAATCCGTTTACGTACTTTGGTACGTATTTTACGCCGCCCCGCATGGGCCACGGCCAACGGATCGCTTGCGACTGATCGCAATCCCATCCTGACGACCGCGAGGCCCGTGCACAGCACGGGCCTCGCGTCGTTCGGACGAGGGCCGGCTGGCGCGGACCGCGCGGAAGTGCACACCACTTCCCTTGCTGAGGCTGTACCATGATCATCGTCACCTCCCCCGGCATCGCCGACTCCGCCCTCGACCGGCTCGTTGAGCACGTCGAACGCGCCGGCATGCAGGCCCACGTCATCCGCGGCGAACAGCGGACCATCATCGGATGCATCGGCGACGACGCGCGGCTCGCGGAGGCCGGGCTTGTCTCGCTGCCGGGTGTCGAGCGCGTGATGCCCGTGCTCAAGCCGTACAAGCTCGCATCGCGTGAGTTCGCGCTCGGCCCGTCGCGCATCCACATGGGCGATGCGGCGGGGACGGTCGTCGGTGGCGACGAGATCGTCGTGATCGCCGGTCCGTGTTCGGTGGAAGGGCGCGAGATGCTCACGGAAACGGCGACGGCCGTGCAGGCCGCCGGCGCGCGGATGCTGCGTGGCGGCGCCTTCAAGCCGCGTTCGTCGCCGTACTCGTTCCAGGGACTCGGACAAGAGGCACTTGAGCTGCTGGCCGACGTACGCACGCGCACCGGCATGCCGGTGGTGACCGAGGTGCTCGACCCGCGGCAGGTGGAACTCGTGGCGTCGTATGCCGATGTGCTGCAAGTCGGCGCGCGCAACATGCAGAACTTCGCGCTGCTCTCCGAGGTTGGGCGCGTGCAGCGACCGGTGCTACTCAAGCGCGGACTCTCGGCCACGGTGGCGGAACTGCTCATGGCCGCCGAATACATCATGGCACAGGGTAACCGCGACGTGATGCTGTGTGAGCGTGGTATTCGCACGTACGAGACGGCAACGCGCAATACGCTCGATATCGCGGCGATTCCGGTTCTCAAGCGCGAGTCACATCTGCCGGTGATCGTGGACCCGAGTCATGCGGGCGGTCGTGCGGATCTCGTCGCACCGCTCGCGATGGCGGCCGTGGCGGCAGGGGCCGACGGGCTCATCGTCGAGGTGCACCCAACGCCGGCCACCGCGCGGTCGGATGGCGAGCAGTCGCTCGTGCCCGCCGATTTCGCCGCGATGATGCGGCAGCTCGCGGCGATCGCGACGGCGTCGGGGCGTACCCTGCGCGGGCCGTCGGATGCAACGGCGGCGGTGGCTGAAAGTGCTCGCGGAGCAGCGAGCGCAACGCGGGCGGTGGCGTGAGCGACGAACTCTCCGTGCTCCGCGCGCGCATCGAGCAGGTGGATGCCTCATTCGTGGCGCTGATCGCTGAACGCCAGCAGCTCGCGCATTCGGTGGGCAGGCATAAGCGCTTGCGCGGGCTGCCGGTGATCGACCCCGCCCGTGAGGCGGCGGTGATTACGCGCGCCGGAATGTTGGCGCGCGACGCCGGGCTACCCGAGGACCACGTGCGCGCGCTGTTTCGGCAGCTCGTGGCCCTCTCGAGGCGCGCGCAGTCGTCTAACGATCCAGTGGCTGCACCCAGATGTTCCGGAACCGAACCGGATGCCCGTGGTCCTGCAACTTGATGGGCAGCCGGTCTTCATGCGCCTCATACGGCGCGCGTACGCGATGTGAGGTCGGCCCCAGCAGCGCCACGTCGTCGTGCACGAGCACGCCGTTGTGCCGCACGGTCATGCGCGCGGGCGAGAGCAGCTGGCCGGCGGCATCGAATCGCGGGCGGCGGAACTCGATGTCGAACGTCTGCCACTCGCCCGGCGCGCGGCTGACGTTCACGCGCGGCGGGAACTGGCCGTAGATGGCGCCGGCCTGCCCATCGGCGTACGTCCTGCTCTGATACGAATCGAGCACTTGCACCTCGTACCGACCCATGAGGAACACGCCGCTGTTGCCGCGGTCCTGGTCTTCGCCGCGCGGCGGGTCGGGCGACGCCCATTCCACGTGCAGCCGCACGTCGCCGAACGACGAGCGCGTCTCGATGTCGCCGCGCGCGGCCTGCATCGCGCCGCCTTCGATCAAGGTCCACCGCGCCGGCTCTCCGTTCGCCGTGCGCCACTGGTCGAGGTCATCGCCGTCGAACAACACGATTGCGCCCTCGGGCGGCGGCACCGGCAGCATCTGATCGGCGGGCGCCGCGACCGGCGCCATGGGACGCTCGCGCGAGTGCTGCGGCCAGTCAGGATCCTGCGCCATCGCGTTGCCGGGCGCCGAGAAGGCGATGAGCGCGGCCGAAAGCAGAGACAGACGGATGTTCAAGATCGACGCTCCAGTGGGTGATCATGCGGGGTGCACGCACGAACGTACGACGGTTAGCGCGTCACCGCTGCGGGCGCTCCGCGCACGAAGGCAATGAAATCGACCGTCACCGGCTCCTGCCGCGACTCGCGCAGCGCGGCGTTCACCTTGCCGCGGTGATACTGGCTGTGCATCGCCACGTGCAGCAGGATCTCGCTCACCGGCGTCACGAAGCCTTGGCCGGCGCTGTTGACGTAGTGAATCGGCGTCTCGAGCACGGATTCATCGGCGCGCTCGAGGAACCGCGCGTACGACGACGCGATGGACTGCCGAAGCGGGTCAAAGCCCGTGAGTGGGAGATCCGGCCAGACGGTCGCGATGGCCGGACGCTGCTCGATGCGCGCGAGCCACACCTCCTGGGCGCCCAATACGTGCCCGAACTCGCGCACCGTCACCGTGGGAGGCTCCACGAGGGAGATCAGGTGTGCCAGCATGCGGTCATCGGCCCATGCCGAGTGGGCAGAGAGCGTTGTCAGATGTCGGAGCAGAGGCATCGAAACCCTTGGGAAGTCGGTCAGTCACTCAGTCTGGCACGACGCACGCGCCGACGGAAGCGGGTGCGGGGCGGATGGCGGTAGCTTCGGCGGCGGTACTTCCGGTGGCCCTGCGGGAGCCGGACCGCGGTCCGCGACACAGGGTATCAAGGGCATGCCCCACCTCTCCCTGTACCAGCCCACGCATCGTAGTGTCCCCGAAAAACTGCAGGACCCCATCCGATTCAGGAACTTGGTGAAGGCGCTCGAAAGCCAGCTCCGGAAGACCGCGGATGCGCGCGATGCCGATGACCTGCTCGCTCCCTTCTACGCGCTCGCCGACGATCATGAGTTCTGGGTCCATTCCGCCGACGGCCTGGCCGTCCTCGCGGCGCCGGGCATCTTCGAGACGCACCGGCTGCAGCGTACGGTGCCGGAACTCACGATCGTCGCCGACAGCTTCCACACGAAGCCGCTGCTGCGTGTGCTCCAGTCGGCGGATCGGTATCAGATCCTTGGCGTGAGCCGGCAGGAGATCCACCTCTATGAAGGCAATCGCGACGAGGTGGGCGAGATCCCACTCGCGCCGGGCGTGCCGCGCACGATCACGGACGCGCTGGGCGACCAGTTGACCGAGCCGCACCTCACCTTCGGCACGTATGGCACGGGGAAGGTCGGACCGGCGATGCACCATGGCCACGGCTCCAAGAAGGACGAGGTGGACATCGACGCCGAGCGATTCTTCCGCGTCATTGATCGCGCGATTCTCGACCATCACTCGAAACCGAGCCGGCTGCCGCTGCTCCTGGCCGCGCTGCCGGAGCACCACAATCTGTTTCGCGCGCTGAGCCATAATCCGCAGCTCATGGAGGAGGGCCTCGACTTCAACCCCGCGTCCGTCTCGTTGGACGAGCTGCGCCGGCGCGCATGGAAGGTCGTTGAGCCGCGCTACCGCGAGCGGTTGGCCCAGTTCATCGATGCATTCAGTGAGGCCAGCGCCAAGCAACGCGGATCGGCCGACATCTCGGACGTCGCGATGGCCGCACTTGGCGGACGCGTGGACACGTTGCTCGTAGACGCCGATCGCGTCGTGCCGGGGCACTTCGACCGGGAGACAGGAATGGTCACGTTCGCGGATGGCGACGGGGCGGCCGTGGACGACTTGCTCGACGACATCGCAGAGCTCGTGCTGGGCAACAAGGGCGAAGTCGTGGTCGTGCCCGGCGACACGATGCCGACAGCGACCGGTCTTGCGGCGATCTACCGCTTCTGACGACCTGGATATCTCGGCGACATGTACGACATCCGCAGCGACGCGCAGCGTGACATGGTCGAACGGCAGATTGCCGCGCGTGGTGTGCGGGACCACAACGTCCTACGCGCCATGCACGACGTGCGACGGGAGGACTTCGTCCCGTCCGACCTCGTCGAGTTTGCCTATGATGACGAACCGTTGCCGATCGGCGAGGAGCAGACGATCTCGCAGCCGTACGTCGTCGCGCTCATGCTCGAGGCGCTCGAGCTCAAGCCCGACGACCGCGTGCTGGACGTCGGCACGGGCTCGGGCTACGCGGCCGCGGCGGCGAGCCGTATTGCGCGGTCGGTGTTTGGCATCGAACGCCACGCGCGACTCGCCCGCGCGGCGGCGGAGCGGTGTCGTCGACTCGGATTTGCCAACGTGCGCGTGCGCCGCGGCGACGGCACGCTCGGTTGGCCCGAGGAAGCACCCTTCGACGCGATCATGGTCGGCGCGGGCGGTCCCGACGTGCCGGCCGCGCTGAGGTCGCAGCTCGCCGTCGGCGGGCGTCTCGTGATCCCGGTCGGACCGGCGCGGGTGCAGCAACTACTTCGCGTGCGTCGGACCGGCCCTGAGACCTGGGTGGAAGAGGATCTCGGCCCCGTGCGCTTCGTGCCGTTGATCGGGCAAGAGGGCTGGGCGACGGACAAACCCGAGGAGCCGCTTTCGCTGTCGGAACTCGTGGCTGAATCGGCGGAACCCTTCGAGAGCGTCCGCGACGTGCAACTCGATGCCTTGCTCGCGCGCATCGGCAACGCACGCGTCGTGGCATTGGGCGAGGCCACGCACGGCACGGCGGAGTTCTACGACATGCGCGCGCGAATCACGCGCGAGCTCATCGAGCGGAAGGGGTTCACGGTAGTCGCACTTGAGGCCGACTGGCCCGAGGCGCAGCGCCTCGACCGTTATGTGCGCGGCACGGACGTGGAACCGCATCCCGAGGAGGCATTCGACCGCTTCCCGACGTGGATGTGGGCGAACGAGCAGGTGATGTCGTTCGTCGAATGGCTGCGTTCCCACAACCATGCGATTTCGGATCCGTCGCGGCGCGCCGGCGTGTACGGGCTCGATCTCTACAGTCTGCACCGGTCGATCGCCGCGGTGCTGCGCTATCTCGACAGCGTGGATGTCGATGCTGCGCGCGTCGCACGCCACCGCTATGGGTGCCTCGATCCGTGGCAACAGGATCCAGCCGCGTACGGCGCGGCGGTCCTCGCGGGACGCTACGAGGCGTGCGAGTCCTCGGTGGTGGCCATGCTGACCGAGATGACACGGCGCCGGCTGAGCCTCGCGTCGCAGGACGCGGAGCGTGTGTTCGACGCGGAGCGCAATGCGGAGCTCGTCGCGCACGCGGAGCAGTAGACCACGGCACTGTGGCGGCCGCGCACGACTGGGACGGCGAAATGGAGGTCATGCAGGTGCGACCGTCGCACGAACGCAGCTATGAGCGTGTGTGCCACGACAGCGGCGTCTCGTCGTTCCTGCTTCCGCTGCGCAGTGCACCGCGCGAGTTGCGTAAGCAGCTCGCCGAGGAGCGGCTTGAGCGCGCGATCGGCGTGATCTACCGTCCGCGCACGGAGCTGCAGAGCCACTACTTCCACTGCAGCCTGCCGTGGCAGTTCGACGAGTGGGTATGGTTCGACGAGACGCGTGCCGTGGACCCGCTCGATGTAGAGGCGCGCGTGGGCATGCCGCAGACATTCCCGTTCGCCGTGTGAGCGTTGCGCCTCGTCCGCGGTTGCAACTATCGCGGCGCCGCGCGGTACGACGGGACGTATGTACCTCCCGCGCCGGCTTCCTGGAATCACCCTCCTCGCCGCGTCGTCTTGGTGCGTGATGTCGGGCTGTGCGTCTCGCGCGCCGGCGTCGGCATCACCCGACGCACTGACATCGCCCGTCGCGATGGCGGCAGCGCGCGCGGACAGCCTGCGCCGCCCATACACGCGCGCGGACATCCAGTTCATGACGGCGATGATCGGCCATCATGCGCAGGCCATCGAGATGGCGGGCATGGCCGAGTCACACGGGGCCGGGCCGCAGGTGCAGATCCTCGCGGAGCGCATAGTCAACGCGCAGCGCGATGAGATCCGCACGATGCGCACGTGGCTCGCTGATCGTGGTCAGCCTGTCCCGGATGCCGATGGCACCGCGCCGGGGCACGGGACCTCGCACGGGCAGCATGCGATGGCGACAGGCATGCTGACAGAGACGCAGATGCAGCAGCTGGACGCCGCGCACGGCGAGGCGTTCGACGTGCTGTTCCTGCGGTACATGATCCAGCACCATCGCGGCGCCGTGCAAATGGTCGATGAGTTGTTCGGCAGCTACGGCGCCGGGCAGGACGAGACCGTCTTCAAGCTCGCGTCGGACGTGAATGTCGACCAGATCACCGAGATCGAGCGCATGCAGCGGATGTTGACGGCGCGGTTGCTGGCCGCGGACCAACCATGACCATGACACTGCCCACCAGGATAGAGGAACACGCTATGCCGTACCCCACCGACTCCACCGCGCCAGCACGGCGCCCGCTCCGCGTGACAACATGGAACTCTGCGCGCGCGATCGTGCCGATGTTGACCGCCACGTTCGCCGCCGCCTCACTGCTTGCCTGCGGCACGTCCAGCAGCGGCGGTGTCGTGATGACCGGCGCTGACCCCGCGCCCGCAGCCACCGCCTCGCGCGAGAAGCCGGATCCCGATCCGCGTGTCGGACTGCGTGCCGGGATGTTCGACGCGGGTCAGGCGTCATGGAACATGCGCCTCGTGTCAGAGACGCCGGCGCCATCGGACTTCCGCGGTATCACCAACTCCGACCTGGCGTTCAAGGGCCCGCTGGTCTTCCAAGGCAACTACAACGGCTATCAGGTCTGGGACATCTCGAACCCCGGCAGTCCCGTGCTGCGCACGGCCTATGTATGCCCGGCGTCGCAGAGCGATGTGTCGGTGTATCGCAACCTGCTGTTCGTCTCCGGCGAAGGCCTCTCGGGGCGCATCGACTGCGGCACCGAGGGCGTCCGCGACACAGTGAGCACGGAGCGCCTGCGCGGATTGCGCATCTTCGACATCAGCGACCTCAACAACCCGGTCAACGTCGGCAATGTGCAGACCTGCCGTGGCTCGCATACGCACTCGCTGCTCGTCGACCCGGACGATTCGGCGAATGTGTACGTGTACATCTCCGGCTCGGCCGGCGTGCGCTCGCCGAGTGAACTCGCCGGCTGCAGCGAAGCCATGCCGGACGAAGACCCGCGCACGGCGCTGTTCCGTATCGAGGTGATCAAGGTGCCGCTCGCTGACCCCGCGAGTGCGGCCATCGTGAGTTCGCCGCGCATCTTTGGGGACCTTGTCGCGCCTCCGCGCCACGGCGAAGCGCCCGAGGATGTGGCCGCCGCAGCGGAACGCGCCGCTGCCGCGCGCGAGCGCGGGGCGTTCACGGCCACGGTGCAGGGCATGGAGGTCGTCGTCGGCTCGCAGTTCACGCGTCCGCTGCTGGACAGCATCGTGAAGGCACGGCAGGGCGCGGGTGCGCCGACGTCCGCGGACAGCGCGGCCCTGCGCGAAGCGCTGCCGGGCATCGTCGCGCGCATGGTCGGTGAGGACCCGTCCAGCGGACCGCAGCCCGGTCCCACGCAGTGTCACGACATCACGCTGTATCCGGCCATCGACCGCGCCGGAGGCGCGTGTGAGGGCTACGGCATGCTGATCGACATCAGCGACCCGGTGAATCCCGTGCGCATCGATGCGGTCTCAGACTCGAACTTCTCCTACTGGCACTCGGCGACGTTCAACAACGATGGCGACAAGGTGCTCTTCAGCGATGAATGGGGTGGCGGCAGCCAAGCCAAGTGCCGTGCGACGGACAAGCTCGAATGGGGCGCCGACGCGATCTTCACGATCGAGAATGACGAGATGACGTTCGAGAGCTACTTCAAGATGCCGGCGGCGCAGACACGCTTCGAGAACTGCGTGGCCCACAACGGCTCGCTGATCCCAATTCCCGGCCGCGACGTGATGGTGCAGGCCTGGTATCAGGGCGGCATCTCCGTCTTCGACTGGACCGACGCGGAGAACCCGCAGGAGATCGCCTATTTCGACCGCGGTCCCGTGGACTCCACGCGGCTCGTCATGGGCGGTTCGTGGTCCGTGTACTGGTACAACGGCGTCATCGTGAGTTCGGAGATTGCGCGCGGGCTGGACGTGTTCATGTTGACGCCGAGCGGCTTCATCTCGCAGAACGAGATCGACGCCGCGCGCACGGTGAAGCTCGACTACCTGAATCCGCAGGGCCAGCCGAAGTTCGAGTGGCCGCCGAGCTTCGCGCGAGCGCGCGCATTTGTAGACCAGCTCGAGCGGTCGGGCGGCCTGAATGGTCGCCGCGTTCGGGAGACCAGGGAAGCGCTCACACGTGCGGAGAATGCGTCAGGCGGTGATCGGCGTACCGCGCTCGCGCTGTTGGTGACGTCATTGGAGCGCGATGCGGCGTCGTCGAGCGATGCGGAGAAGGTGCGCATGCTGGTGACGGCGGTGCAGGAATTGGCTGACGAAGGGCGGTGAACGGGATTGGCCAGTCGAGCACGGCTGGCCCGCCCCTTGCAACACCCGCGATCATGGACAGGCGACGCCCTTCCCAGGAGAGACCATGAGCGCGCAAGCCGGTAGTGCCACGAACGGAACCAACCCCGACCACGCCATCGCAGAACAGCTCGAGTCCGAGTGGGCACGGAGCCCACGCTGGCGCGGAATCTCGCGCGCATACTCCGCCGCCGAGGTCGTGCGCCTGCGCGGCTCGTTTCCGATAGAGCACACCATCGCGCGGCGCGGCGCCGAACGTCTCTGGAACATGATCGCGGGCGACTCGCCCGAGCCATTTGTGAACGCGCTGGGCGCCATGTCGGGCAACCAAGCGATGCAACAGGTGAAGGCGGGGCTCAAGGCGATCTACCTCTCCGGCTGGCAAGTCGCCGCGGACGCCAACCTCGCCGGCGAGATGTACCCGGACCAGTCGCTCTACCCTGCGGATTCGGTGCCATCGGTGGTGCGCAAAATCAACAACACGTTCCGACGCTGCGACCAGATCCAATGGATGGAAGGCAAGCGGCCCGGCGACGCGGACTACATCGACTACTTCGCACCGATCATCGCGGACGCCGAGGCGGGGTTCGGCGGCGTGCTCAACGCGTTCGAGCTCATGAAGGCGATGATCGACGCAGGCGCGGCCGGCGTGCACTTCGAGGACCAACTCGCCTCCGTGAAGAAATGCGGGCACATGGGCGGCAAGGTGCTGGTCCCGACGCGCGAGGCGGTTGCGAAACTTGTGGCCGCGCGCCTCGCGGCCGACGTCATGGGCACGCCGACCTTCATCGTCGCGCGCACGGACGCGGAGGCCGCCGACATGGTGACGTCCGACGTCGACCCTAACGACAGCGCATTCTGCACGGGCGAGCGCACGATAGAGGGCTTCTACCGCACGCGGCCAGGCCTCGAGCAGGCGATCAGTCGCGGGCTGGCCTATGCGCCCTATGCGGACTTCGTCTGGTGCGAGACCAAGAAGCCCGACCTCGCCGCCGCGCGCATGTTCGCCGAAGCGATCCATGCGAAGTTCCCCGACAAGCTGCTCGCGTACAACTGTTCGCCCTCGTTCAACTGGCGCAAGAATCTCGACGACGTGACCATCGCACGTTTCCAGCGCGAACTCGGCGCCATGGGCTATAAGTTCCAGTTCATCACGCTCGCCGGCTTCCACAGTCTCAACTACTCGATGTTCAACCTCGCGCGCGGCTATGCAAAGGACCACATGCGCGCGTTCGTCGAGCTGCAGGAGAATGAGTTTGCGGCCGCGACCACGGGCTTCACGGCGGTCAAGCACCAGCGCGAGGTGGGGACCAGCTACTTCGACTCCGTGACACAGGCGATCGAAGGTGGGCGCTCGTCGACCACCGCGCTCAAGGGCTCGACGGAGAACGAGCAGTTCTTCGAGAAGCAGGCAGTCTGATGTCGACGGCCGCGACTCCGGCCGCGACGGAGCCCTCCGGGACAGGGACGCCGATGCATCTGTCGGGGACGTCATCGCGCATCCCCGAGGGTGTTTCGATCACGGCGCCAGAGCAGTTCCCCGAGATCCTCACGCCGGAAGCGCTCGAGTTCGTCGCCACGTTGCACCGGCGGTTCGAGCCGCGGCGTCGCGAACTGCTCGCTCGGCGCGCCGCGCGCCAGCGCCGCCTCGACGCCGGTGAGATGCCGGACTTCCTGCCGACGACCACCGATGTGCGCGCCGGGAGCTGGTCGATCGCCCCCATCCCGCGCGATCTCGAGCGTCGCCGCGTGGAGATCACGGGCCCGGTCGAACGCAAGATGATCATCAATGCGCTCAACTCGGGCGCCGACGCGTACATGGCGGACTTCGAGGATTCCAACGCGCCGAGCTGGACGAACCAACTGCAGGGGCAGGTGAACCTGCGCGACGCCGTGCGGCGGACCATCACGTTCGAGTCGGGCGCCAAGTCGTACCGGCTCAACGACGAGGCCGCGCTGGCGACGCTCATGGTGCGGCCGCGCGGCTGGCACCTCGATGAAAAGCACGTACTCGTCGACGGCGAGCGCGTCTCGGGCGGGTTGTTCGATTTTGCGCTCTTCCTCTTCCATAACGCGCGCGAACTCGTCGGGCGCGGCAGCGGGCCGTACTTCTACCTGCCCAAGCTCGAGTCGCACCTGGAAGCGCGTCTTTGGAACGACATCTTCGTGGCCGCGCAGGAGGCGCTCGGGCTGCCGCGTGGCACCATCCGGGCGACAGTGCTGATCGAGACCATCCTCGCCGCGTTCGAGATGGACGAGATCCTGCACGAACTGCGCGAGCATTCGGCGGGTCTCAACGCGGGCCGCTGGGACTACATCTTCTCGTGTATCAAGAAATTCCGCACGCGCGAGGATTTCTGCCTTGCGGACCGCGCGCGCATCACGATGACCGTGCCGTTCATGCGCGCGTACGCGCTGCTGCTGCTGAAGACCTGTCACCGCCGGGGCGCGCCCGCGATCGGCGGCATGTCGGCCCTCATTCCGATCAAGGGCGACGCCGAGGCCAACGAGCGCGCGCTCGACGGCGTGCGCGCCGACAAAGTGCGCGACGCGACCGACGGCTACGATGGCGGCTGGGTTGCACACCCGGGCCTGGTGCCCATCGCCATGGACGCGTTCACGGCCGTGCTCGGCGACCGGCCCAACCAGCGCGACCGCCTGCGCGACGACGTGGAGGTCGCGGCGCGTGACCTGCTGCGTTTCGAGCCCGAGCGCCCGATCACCGAGGCGGGCCTGCGCGCCAACATCGACGTCGGCATCCAATACCTCGGCAGTTGGCTCGCCGGCAACGGCTGCGTGCCGATCCACAACCTCATGGAGGACGCCGCGACGGCAGAGATTTCGCGGTCGCAGGTGTGGCAGTGGATCCGGAGTCCCAAGGGTGTGCTGGAGGACGGTCGTGAGGTGACGGCGGAGATGGTGCGCGCGATGGTGCCGGACGTGCTCACGGACATCCGGCGTGAGCATGGGGACGAGTTGTTCGCGCGGTTGCCGTATGAGGAAGCCGCGCGAATCTTCACGGAGATGTCGACCGCGAACGAGTTCGCGGAGTTTTTGACGCTGGGGCTGTACGAGCGGATCTAGGATTGGCCCGTCCGGGACATTCCGCAGTCCACCTGCAATAACCCAACAGTTGGGTTAATATCATTCACGCCCACGGTCCTCCGCGTCGCGGGCTTCCGGGTGGTCATTTTGTTTTTCCGCATCGTGGAAGATCACACGGAGTATCTCCTCGCCAAGTGGAGGGAGTACCATGGCTAAGACAACGAAGGCAGCGATTTTGCGGCAACTGCCCGCCGCTCGTGCGCACGAAGCGCTCGAACGACGGACTGGACGCCGCGCTATAGGCGCCCACTATGACTCCAAGGCGGACCGGGTGATGATGCAGCTCTCAAACGGATTCGTCTTCGGTTTCCCGCCGCGCGCCATTCCAGCCTTGGCAGCGGCCTCCTCGGCAGAGCTTGCTGCGGTGCGACTCAGTCCGGGTGGCGGGGCGCTGCACTGGGAGGACCTGGATGTGGACCTCAGCGTACCGGGTTTATTGCTCGCATCGGTGGATCGTCCGACGCGATTACGCGAACTGGCGCGGCTGGCCGGCGGGACTCGAAGTACAGCGAAGGCCGCGGCCGCGCGCGCGAACGGCGCAAAAGGCGGAAGACCGCGCAAGGCAACGCGCTAGTCGACAAGCGGCGAGGCGCGCGTGAAGTCACGCGCGCCTCGCCGTCTTCTTGTGGTGCTGCCGCACTCAACCCTACTCGTACCTGAGCGCCTCGATCGGATCCAGCTTCGCCGCGCGCCGCGCCGGCCACACGCCGAAGAACAGCCCGATCGCCGCGCTGAACCCGACCGCCAGCAGCACCGACTCGATCGACACCGCCATCTCCCAGCCGTTCATGTAGGCGAGGAACTTGGCCGCGCCCACGCCCAGCAGCACGCCCACCACGCCGCCGATCAGGCACAGCACCAGCGCCTCGAACAGGAACTGCAGCAGCACGGTGCGCCGCGTCGCCCCCAGCGCCTTGCGCACGCCGATCTCGCGTGTGCGCTCCGTGACCGACACGAGCATGATGTTCATGATGCCGATGCCGCCCACGAGCAGGCTCACCGCCGCGATGCCGGCCAACAGGTAGGTCATCGTCGCGTTGGCCTCGGCGCGCGCGGCCAGGAACTGCGAGTTGTCCTGGATGCGGAAGTCGTTCGACTCATCGGGCCGCAAGCGGTGCTCGCGGCGCAGGATCGATTCGATGTCGAGCACAGCCGACACCATCTTGCCGGGGTCGGCCAGTTGCACGGTGATGCTGCGCAGCCGGTCCGCGCCGAACATCCGGAACTGGCCCGTGTTCAGTGGGATGTACACGAGCTGGTCGGGATTGTCGCGCCCGTCACGGCCGGACGGCGCGAGCACGCCGATGATTTCAAACGTGATGCCGCGCAACTGCACCTGCTGGCCAATCAGCGACGCGTACTGGTGCGCCTCGAGGCCCAGCTCGAGCTCCGCCGGGATCTCGTTGCCGATGACCACCACGCGCCGCCGCTGTTGGTTCTCGCCGTCCGTGAACCAGCGGCCGTGCGCGAGTACGAACCGCTCGATGTCCGGCAGCGCGGCCGAGGTCGCGATGATCTCAGTGTTGGTGTTCTTGCCGGCGAGCTGCAGCTGTGCGCGTCCGGACAGGATCGGCGCGACGGCCTTGAGGTTGGTCGCGTCGCGTCGCAGCGCGATCGCGTCCTCGGGAACGAGCCTCGCGTTCTGCTCGCTCGCCACGCCGCGGAAGCGCGAGCGCGTGGGGGAGATGGAGAGCCGGTCCGTGCCCAGCGCGTCGAGCTGTGACTCCACTTCCTGCTGCGCGCCGGAGCCCAGCGCCACCATCGTGATCACGGCGGCGACACCGATCACGATGCCGAGCGCCGTCAGGAACGCGCGCGCCTTCGTCGCGCGCAATGACGACAGCGCGACCCGGATGATCTCCATGAACCGCATGGTCAGTTGCCTCCCAGCGGGCCTCCGCCCACTCGGCGGTTGATCCACTCTTGGCGACGCTCTTGGTCGGCGAGCAAGCCGGCGGTTGGCAAGATCACGACCGAGTCACCGGCCACGAGACCCGAGAGCACCATCGAGTAGTCGAAGTCCGTGAAGCCCGTGCGCACGGGCACCACGCGCACGGTGTCGTTGCGCATCGTGAACACGACGAACTCACCGCCGGCCGTGGGATCGTTGGGACGCGCGGCGCGCATGGCCATGTCGCTGCGCGGGCGATCCGTGTCGTCACCCATCGCCCCCTCCGTGCTCACGCCCTCGAGCTCGGCGATCTGCGCAGCGACATCCTCCTCGGTGAGGCCGAGCATCTCAGCCGCCGGCCCGATCTCACGCAGTTCGCGCAGCGCGACATTGGGCACCGCGAGTACATCATGCTCCTGGCCGATGTGGATCTCCACCTCGGCGTTCATCGCGGGCTTGAGCAGGCGCTCCTCGTTGTTGATGCGCACGACTACGGGGAACACCGTGACGTTCTGTTCGAGCACGCCCTCGGCGCCGATGCGCAGCACGTCGCCGCGGAAGGGCCGGTTGGGATACGCCGCCACGGTGATCGTCACGGGTTGGCCGGGCTTGATGAGGCCGATGTCGGTCTCATCGACGAGCGCGCGCACCTCAACCGTATCCAGCGTCGCCATGCGGAACAGCACCGCACCGCCGCCCACATCGCGGTTGGCCGCGGCGATGACGCTGCCGACCTCGACCGTGCGGCCGAGGATCACGCCGTCGGACGGCGCGCGCACCTCGGTCTGCTCGAGCGCCGTGCGCGCATCCTCGAGCGTGCGCTCGGCGCGAATCGAAGCCGCGTAGGCCGTCGCGCGGTCGAGCCGCGCAGCCTCGAGCTCCTCGCCCGTGAGCGCCTGCTCGGAGTGCAGCATCTCGGCGCGGCGCAGCCGCGCCTCGGCGTTGTCGAGCTGTGCCTTCGCCACGACCGAGTCGGCGTTGGCCTGTCCCACCGCGTTCTGCGGGATGCGGGCGTCCACGCGCGCCAACAACTGCCCGCGCCTGACCTCGTCACCCTCGTCGACGTTGACTTCGATGATCTCACCCGACGCCTGCGACTTCACCTCGACGGTCGTGATCGGCTCGATGGCGCCCGCGGCGCTCGCGGAGACGACGATGTCACGAGGGGCCACGACAGCGACGCGCAGCGTCTCCTCGACCGGCTCCTTGGTGCATGCCGCAACGGCGACGAGCGTGAGGATGAGGGCACCGCCGCGCAGTCCGCGTACGGTCGTTTCGGCAGGTAGTCGGTTTCGGTGCATCAGGATTCCTTGAGTCACAAGGCACGTGGACGGCAGTGCCCACACGCATGGCTGGTTCACCCTGTGTACGAGCGTTTTGGGTGAATCGTTGTGTGGCCATGCGCGCCGTGTCGACCGCGGCGCGCATGCCACGCGGTCATTCGTCGATGATCATCCTGAAGCCTCCGTACGCCATGCGCTTCATGTCGAACGGGTTCGTGGCGGGGTCCATCATCGGCTGGAGCCGTGGGTCGGACATCATCTTCTTGTTCACGCGGTCACGATGCGCTCGCGACTTGTACGTGATGAACGAGAACACGACGGTCTCGGACGGCTTCGCCTTCGCCATGCGCATGAACGGCACGACGCCCTTCACCTTCAGGTCGTCTCCCACTGCCTCGACATACTCGAGCGCGCCGTGCTCACGAAACACCTTGCTCGCGAGACGGGCCAAGCGGCGATACGCCGCGAGCTGCTTCTTCGGGATCGGCAACACGAATCCATCGACGTAACGCGCCATGCTGGGCTCCGTTGGGTGAGGGGACCATGAACGATGCAACCAAACGGGGGTCGCGGCGATGAATCGCCGCGACCCCCGTTGGACGCACCGTGCGCGTGGTCCGTTAATGCGCCCGGCTCACCGCCCGCCGAAGCTCACCGTGAAGCCACCGGCCGTGTCGCTGCGGCCGTCGGCGTTCAGCAGCGATGCACTCGCCTGCAGGTTGACCACGCCGAACTCGAAGCCGATGCCCGCGCTGTAGCGCATGCCGTCGATGAGCGAGGTGACGCCCGCGCGCAGCGGCACGAACGGGATCACGCGCAACTCGGCGCCTGCGCCGAGCTGTGTGCGCGGGCCGAGCTCCACGCCGTCGCCGAAGCGCTGGCGCACATCGGCCGCGAGCGTGAGGAAGCGGAAGCCCGTATAGGCACCGCCGAGCGCGAGCGCTGGCTGCACCTTGCTGTCATTGACGCGCGCCGTGAGCTGCTCGCGCAGGTCGGCGGGGGCCGACGACAGCGGCAGGATCTCCTCGATGTCGCTGTCGCTGTTCGTCTCGTCGAACGTCGCGCGCACGGGCATGTAGTATAGGTTGTCCGTGTCCCACGCGAACGTGTTGATGATGTTCTGCAGCACGGCGCCGGCGCGGAAGTCGCCCACGACCCAGGCCGCGCCGATGTCGAGCCCCAAGCCGGAGCCGTTGGTGTAGGTGCTCGTGTCCGTCAGCACCATCGGCGCATTGAGGTTCACGGCGAGCGGCGCCGACGTCACGGTCGAGCCGTTGTCGCGCATCGACGCCATGCCATGGCCGACGATGTACTTGCCCGTGACGCCGACGGCGAAGTCGCCCAGCAGCGGCACGCTCGCGAGCTTGCGGCCGTACGCGGCCGCGAACGTCGTGGTGGCGTTGGCGTCGATCGCGAGGTCATTGAGCTCGTAGTCCGCCGGCAGGCCGGTGCGGCCCGCGTTGCCGAACAGCAGCAGCTCGGCCACGGCAGCGGGCATGGAGCCGTTTCCGCGCAGCGACGTGGTCGCGCTGAACGCGAGGGGGCCGATCGAGATCGCCAGCGGCGTCACGTCGACGTCGCCGCCCAGGTGCTGGCCGCCGTTGTCCGCGATCTCCTGCAGCCACGCGTTGCGCACAGACGTCGGGACGACGACGCCCTCATACTCCGCGAGGTCCGCGAACGTGACGGGGCCGGTGCCGCCGCCGAACTGCGGCGAGAGCGCGAGCGAGAAGCGCGAGTTGCCGTCGAGGCCAAGGTTGGCCGGGTTCCACGCCGCCGCGTTGAAGTTGCGCGCGATGGCGGTGTAGTTGCCGCCCATACCGGCTGCGGCCGACGAAGCGTTGCCCTGTGCGGTGGCGACCACCGGCGTGAGCGTGCATGCGGCCGCGACGAGCGCCGCCAAGGTCCCTGTCATTCGGGTCCGTGTCATTGATGTGGTCATGGCTCAGGCCCCGACGTTGAGTGTGAGCGAGAGCTGCGAGCGGACCGTGATGCGCGCGTCCGGCGTGAGTGAGATCGTGTTGCCCGCGCCCGTGCCGTTGACGGTGCCGGACACGCTGATCGTCACGCCGGTCTTGCCGAGCAGAGACCGGATCTCAGCGGCCGAGAGTGAGATCTCCGCCGTGGACGTCGGCTGCGCAGGAATCGTGATCGCGCGGCTGATGAGCACTGCGCCCTCACCGTTCTGCGCCGGCGCCGCGAGCTCCACGTTGAGGTCGGCCGTGGCCGTGAGCGGGTTGTCGATCGAGAGCAGCAGCGCGCCACTCTCCACTTCGTCGCCGAAATCGACGCCTTCGAGGTCGAAGTCGGACGGCGTCGTGTTGATCACCTCACCGACGACGGCGATGCTCGCCTGCGAGAGCGACACCAGGTCGAGTGACGCGTCGATCGCCAAGCCGTTGGAGGCGTTCATGTCGGCCGGCTGGCCGGCGGGCACGTCGAACACGAGCGCGATCTCGACGCTGCTGGTGTACGTGCCCGCGGGCAGCAGCAGAAAGTAGCTGGACGTCGCGCCGTTGGGCATCGCCTGCATGGCGCCGGTGATGGTATCCGTGCGCGTCGTGGTACCGCTCGAGATGGTGATGATGAGCTCACCGTACGGGGCGACGTTGCCGTTGGGGCGTAGCGGGTCGAAGCCGAGGTTGTTGGTCACGTCGAACGCGAACGCGCCGTCGATCACCGTGGCCGACGCGATGCCGGCCGGGAACGCGAGCGTCGCCGCGAGCAGGTCGTCGGCGGAGCGGAACGCCGGCGTGGGCGCCGTGACGGTGCCCGGTACCTGGCATTCCGGCTGGCCGCAGACTTCGCCCAGCGTGGTCGCAATGTTGATGGTCGGCGACGAGACCTCGAAGGTCTGCACCGCGCCGTCGAACACGGTGACGCCGTCGGGCACGAGGTCGGCGGCGCCGACGGTGACGGAGTCGGCCGGCACGACCCACGTCTGCTGGAGAATCGGCATCTCCGAGGGCAGGTCGCAGGCGGCGAGTGCGGCGACGGCCGAGAGGGCCGCACCGCGACGGACACGTCGCAGGAGGGTGGGCAACATTGCGTGGTTTCTTTTGGTGGGAAGATGATCGAGACCGGCTCTCTGTCGCGAAAGAACGCCTTCCGGCGAACACGACGCCCCAATCTGACGACCTTACGGTCGGACCACCGAAACCGCCTGTCACGAAATGATGCAGTGTGCCGCGCCTGCGCACCGGACGCGGCCCAGTGGCAAGGCGGGTGGCGCACGCCATATTGAGCCGTCCATGTTCGCCCCATAATCCCCCTCCTCCGGAGCAGCAGCCATGCGGCTTTATCTGACCGAGGCGATCGGCACGTTCTTCCTGGTACTCACCATCGGCCTAGTGGTGCTGCAGGATGTTCCCCTGGCCCCCGTGGCCATCGGCATGGCGCTGGCGGTGATGGTCTACGCCGGCGGACACATCTCGGGCGGGCACTACAACCCGGCGGTGTCGCTGTCGGCGTGGATGCGCGGCGCGCTGCCCACGGCGGCGTTGCCCGGCTATTGGTTGGCGCAGATGGTGGGCGCGATCGCGGCGGCGTTTTTCGTGGATGCGTTCATGGGCGCGCCGCTGCATGTCGCGCCAGGTCTCGCGGTGCACTGGCTCAACGCGCTGCTCGGCGAGTTCTTCTTCTCGTTCGCGCTGTGCTATGTGGTGCTCAATACGGCGACGGCGAAGGCTACGGCCAACAACTCGTACTTTGGCCTCGCCATCGGCGGCACCGTCATGGTCGGCGCGTTCGCCGTCGGCGCGCTCTCGGGTGGGGCGTTCAACCCTGCCGTCGGCCTCGGACCCGCTGCGTTCGAACTCATGACGGGCCACGACGTCGCGCCGGCGGCCTGGGTGTACTTGGTCGGTCCCATGGCCGGCGGTGCGTTCGCCGCGTTCGTGTTCCGCTACACGTACCTCGGGGAGTAATCGTCAGCCATCCGAAAAATGCGCGCGCGGCACCGGACGGTGCCGCGCGCGCATTCGTTATTCACACGGCGAAGCAGTAGAACAATCCATTTCCGCCCGTGCCCTGCAGGTTCTCCTGGCTGCAGCCACGCGAGGCGTGCGCCGAGTTCCACGATGTCGGGTTCGCGCCGCCCCCCTGCCGGTCATGATGCCCGACCATCGCGCTGCCCTCGGCGTTGGCCGTCCAGTTCGAACACGTGGTGTCCGTCGTGTCTGATGACGCGCGGCCATCCATCGTGGAGCCGGTGAGGATGTCGTGCATGTTCGGCGAGTCGCCGCGCCCGTTGATGACGGCGCCCGTCTCGCTCAGGCTCGTCTCCTTGCCGAGCATGTTGGACTCGGAGTGCAGCTGATCGAGGTCATTGGCGACGAGGACACCGTTCGCGTTATACCACGGCCCGTCGCCAATGCGGTCACGCGCATTGACGGCTTCCTGCCCCGTCATGGCCACCGTGCTGAGATACGCACGCCACGTCTTGCCCGTGACCCCCGCCGACTCCGCGAGCTGCGTGCAGTGCTGATCAGCACCCTCGAGCCCGCCGAGGTTGGCCCCGTCACCGGGACCGGCACTGGTGATGAAGAAGCTCATCGTCTCCGTGCCTTGCTGCGAACTCGCGCACGCGCCAGCGAGAAGGGCGATGGTGAGCGGGACGGAAACACGGTGCAGTCGCATGGTAAGGGCCCTGAAGAAGGAGAAGCAGGCGTCCGACGCGCGCAGCAGTATGCACACGCACGAAGAGCGGCAGCGAACCCACAGAACATGTGGCCCACTGCCGCCCCCCGTAAAGCACCGATCTTTCTTGAACAGCGCGACGGCAGCCGGTCAGTTGCAGTTTCGCAGGCAATCCGGCGTCCGCCGTCTACCGTCTACCGTCTACCGTCTGCCGTCTGCCCCTATATCACTCGAGACCGCCGGACCCTGAAGTCCACGATCTCCTTCGTCCAATCCCACAACGCATCCTGTTCCTCGGCCACCACACCCGGCGCGACATGACGTCGCCACCCCTGCATGACCTCGGCGTCCTGCGTCCACAGCCGCACGCGCTTGCGCGGGACGAACTGCTCCCAGTTCTGCGACACGCTCGGCGTCGCATACAGCAGGCGCACCGTGACGCTGCGCGACAGATAGTCGAGCGGCGTCACGTCCACCTTCGCGTACAACTGTTCCGGCGGCAGTGAACGGCCCGGGAAGTCGGGCACGCCATCGGAAAACATCACCACGCTCAGCGGCGCGAGCACGAGGTTATTGCGCTTCACGTGCACCGCCACGCGGTCGAAGAACGCGTTGAAATCCGTATTCGGATCCGTCTCCGAGAACCACAGGCGCAGGTCCGCGGCGATCTCCTCGGGCGACTTGCCCGTGAGGTCCTGGATCGGGTGGAACGACTTGGCCTCGCCGGCGCGCTCACCGCCCAGCGAGCCGACGAAGATCGCCGTGGCCGGGCGCAGCTCGCCCAAGCCATGCAGACGGCCGTAGATGTACATGGCCGCGTAGTCGATGGCTTCCTCGAACTGCCCTGTCTGGCGGAACGAGCCGGACACGTCGATGCCGACCACGAGCGTGGCGGGCGGCGGCCCGGCGTCCGCCGGCGGCGTGCATGATAGCACGCCGACGGCGAGCGTCCTGATCAGGAGCGCGCGCGGCGAGAGCGCGCGCCGGACGAATGCGCGTGCCTTCACGAGAGCACCTCCTCCGCTCCACGCGCCGGCACGATGAACGGCGTCGACGCCATCACGGCGTCGAGTGAACGGAACGGCAGCGAGAACCACGGACGGCCCGCGATCACCACGACGCCAAAGTTGAAGCCGGCGGCGAGCAGCTGCAGCACGGGCAACGACGCGAGCTCGAAGACCTCACGCGCCTCGCGCTTGAACCACTCCGTGTCCGCCTTGAGCGCGTCGATCGGGCCACGCCATGCCACAGGCGCGCGACCCGCGTCGACGACCTCGCCTTCACGGCTGATCGTCTGGCGAGAGAGCACGGCCTGCAGCGCGGGCGTGCCGTAGCGACCGAACAGGAACCACGTCATGCCGCGCACGCCGACCCAGCCGCCGAACGCGACGGCGAGCGTGCCCGCGATGCTGAGCTGCATGCCCTGCTGCGCCAGCCACGGCGTGATCGCGTCCACGAGCTCGCGGTACAGGAAGAGCACTTCGAAGAACGCCACCACGACCTCGACCAGCACCATCGAGATGATCTGGCCGATCTGGCGGCTCTTGATGGCATCGTTGAGCACCTGGATGCACGCGAAGCTGCCCGCGATGAGCGGGAACAGGAACAGCCACAGCATGGTCGTGAGCACGGCCGGGTTGAGCTCGTAGCCCGTCATGTCGGCGAGCAGCTCACCCATGGTCGGGCGCAGCGTGAACGTGAAGATCGTGGCCTCGACCGCCGACCAGAACAACACGAGGAAGAACGCGATCCAGGGCACACCGGGCTGGAAGTACTTGCGCGACGTCCAGTCGAGCACGGCCAGCGGCGACGTCACCGCGCCCTTGAGCGTGGCGACGCCGAGCTTGAGCAGGCCCCACATCCAGCCGACGATGACGATCGCGAAGCGCCCGAGGCCGGCCCAATAGAACCAGCACATGCGCAGCGCGTCCCACCACGACATCAGCAGCGACGAGAGGAACTCGCCGCGGCCGGAGCGAAACGGCAGCGTCACGAGCGACGCCGACGTGCCCCAGACGCCCGCCATGAGCGCGGCGGCCGGGGGCAGCAACAGCGCGACCTTGAGCAGCGTCGGCCAGAAGCCCTGGTAGGCGAGCGTGTACTCGAATACCGCAGTCTGCAGGTCCAGAATCCTGGAGAGGCCGAGCGAGATCGTGCCCCAAAGCACTGAGGCGAACGCGCTCCACTGATCGGCCTGGACCGGGTCGATGAACTCTTGCATGGACGAATCCTCGGAGGGGGATGTTCCCAACAGCCCGGGTCCTGTGACGCACACAGGTGTGCCCGGTCACGCCCCTACGGTAGGGCTATCCCGCATGGGCGGCGATAGGGAATTCACACTTCGTGACGCGTTGACAGTGTGTGGATTTTGGACGGCCCAGGCCGTCCCAAGGTGTCGCTCGCCTGCGCCCCGCCCTCGCGGCGGGACCGCGCTCGTGCCATACTCTGCGACGGCCAATTCCCCAGGTCAGGGCGCCCCGCGCGCGCCCGCAGGAGTCCCGTCCGTGACATCCACTGCCCGTCCGACCGCCGCACAGGTGCTCATCGCCGAGGAGAGCTATCTCCGCGTGCGCAGCGAGGCGTTCTTTCAGGCGTTCTATAAGCGGTTCCTGGCGTCGGATCCCGTGATTCCCGAAAAGTTCTCCGCCACGGATTTCACGCGGCAGAACCAACTGCTGCAGCACGGCATCGGCCTGCTGCTGAGCTTCGCGCGGCGGCGCAATCCAGCGCTGCTGGCGCGCATCGCCGACCGGCACGGCGCGCACGACCTCGACATCGCGCCGCATCTCTACGCCAAGTTTGTCGACAGTCTCGTGGACACCGTGCGCGAGATGGACGCCTCGTGCACGCCGGACGTCGAGGCGGCGTGGCGCATCGCGCTCGCGCCGGGTATCGACCACATGATCGAGCACCACGAGCGGTGACCGTCCGGGGGCCGCGCCCGTGACGCTCACACGTCCCGTCTGCCTCCAGTGCGGCGGCGCGGTCGAGGCGGGCGCCCGCTTCTGCGCCAACTGCGGCGCCGACGTGTCGGCGGAGCAGGGCAGCGCGGCCACGCGGAAGTTCACGGCCACGCAGGCCATGCACGACCAGCTGCTCGACCGCGTGCGGCGCGCCGCGCTCGGCGAGTACGAGATCCTCACCGAACTCGGCCGCGGCGGCATGGCCACCGTGTACCTCGCGCACGACATCCAGCTCGACCGCAAGGTCGCCATCAAGGTGATGCTGCCGTCGCTGATCGAGGGCGACGACATGGTCGAGCGGTTCCGGCTCGAGGCGCGCACGTCCGCACAACTGAGCCACCCGCACATCATCCCGATCTACGCCGTGCGCTCGGCCGAGAACCTCGTGTACTTCGTGATGAAGTTCGTCGAGGGCCGGCCGCTCGACGCCATCGCGCGCGAGTTGGGGAAGCTGCCGGTCCCCATGGTGCAGTCGATCATTTCGCGTGTCGGTGACGCACTGGGCTACGCCCACCGGCGCGGCGTCGTGCACCGCGACATCAAGCCCGCCAACCTGATGGTCGACGTTGAGGGCCAGCCCGTCGTGACCGACTTCGGCATCGCGAAGGTGGCCGACGAGCGCGGGCTCACGATGACGGGCGTCATGGTCGGGACGCCGACGTACATGAGTCCCGAGCAATGCTCGGCTGGGACGATCACCGGCGCGTCGGACCAGTATTCGTTGGGCGTGGTCGCGTATCAGCTGCTGGCCGGCAAGGTGCCGTTCGAGGCCGACAGCGTGGTCGGGCTATTGTACAAGCATTGCCATGAGGAGCCAGGCCCGTTGCTCGATCAGCGGCCCGATTGCCCACCCGCGCTCGCCGCGGCCGTCATGCGCATGCTACAGAAGGAGCCCGCCGACCGATTCCCGAGCATGGAGGCCGCGGTGGAGGCGATCGGCAGCGTCACGCTGTCGTTCGACGATCCCGTACGCACGCAGCTCGTGGGGCTGGCCAAGCGTGGCGAGAATGTGGCGCTGCTCAAGCGTGTGAGCACACCGATGAGTCCGACGCCGCTGGGGTTCAAGAAGGCGACGGCACAGACAGACGCTGCTGCGCCAACGAGTGCCACCACGCCGAGGCCCAAGAGTGCCCGCTCGCGCCGCGCGCTGGCGTGGGGCGGCGTGGCAGTCCTTGTGCTTGCGCTGGCCTGGAGCTTGGCGCCGATTGGCGGAGGCGATGGCGACGCCGGCGGCGCACGTGGAGGCAGCCCTTCGGTCGACGCCGCGTCGATGGCACCCACCGCCCGTCTCACCGAAGGCGGTACAGCACCCGCCGACAGTCTCGCCGGTGCCTCTGGCCCCGGTGCCGATGTGCCCGACGCGGACCGCTCGCCCGCTGCCAGCCCGAGTCCACCGGCCGTCGTCGCGGTGACCAGCATCCGCGTGACGGGCGCGCCAGCCTCGCTGACCGTCAGCGAGAACGTTGACCTGCGCGCCGTGGCGATTGGCGCCGACGGTGCCGTGCTCACGGGCCGCGCCGTCGCGTGGTCGAGCGAAGATCCCGCGCTTGCAGACGTGACACCCGCCGGCCGGCTCACGGCGCGTTCGCCGGGCGAGGTGACGCTCGTGGCGCGGGCCGGAGGCACCACGCAGCGCATCACGCTCAACGTGCTGCCGGCCCGCGCTGCGTCGGTCGCCGTGGCGCCGCCACCCGGGCCGCTCAGCATCGGCGCCTCGACACGTCTCGACGCGACCGCGTTCGACGCACTGGGACGTCCGGTCACGACGCCGATCACGTGGCGCACGAGCGATGCGCGCGTGGCCACGGTGACGGGCGGGATCGTCACGGCGGTGGGCGCGGTAACCGCATTGATAACCGCCGTCGCCGATGGCCGCGAGGGCGTGGTGAACGTGCGCGTCGCGGCACCGGAGATCGCGGCGCCCACAGGCGGGAGCCGGCAGGCGGCCGCGGTGGACGCCGCACCCACCAGCCGCCCGGCCCCGCCCCCCGTGGACGATCGCACGGCCATCGACGCCGTGATCCAGCGCTACGCGCGCGCGCTCGAGTCCAAGCAGCTCTCGGAGGTGCGCGCGGTCTATCCCGGCATGCGCGCCGAGCAGGAGACGCAGTTCACGCAGACGCTGCGCACGCTCGAGCAGTTGCGTGTCGTGCTGCGCATTGGCAGCCTCGGCATCGTCGGCGACGAAGCGACCGCGGCCGTCAGCGGCACGTACGATTTCTACAGTCCCGAGAACCGCCGGACGGAGCACCTGCCGGTGAACTTCACGGCCACCCTCGATCGAGGACCCAACGGATGGCAGATTCGGTCGATTCGATGAAACGCGGAGCGCTGCGCTCGGCCGTACGTGTCGCTGCGCTGGCCGCTGGACTCACACTGTCCATTGCCACGTGCACTGACCTCGGCGTCGAGGAGCCGGGCGCCGCCAGCGCCGTGCGCGTCACGCCGGACACCGTCGTCCTGCGGCTCGGCGACTCGGCGCTCGTGCGCGCCCTGCCGACCGACGCATCGGCGGCGCTGCTCGTGCAGAAGACGGCGGCGTGGTACTCCGACGCGCCGACGGTCGCGGAGGTGACAACGGCGGGCCTCGTGCGCGCCCTCACCTCCGGTGTCGCGCACATCTCGGCGACCGTGGATGGCCTGCAGGCCACCGCCGTCGCCATCGTGAGCGGCGAGCCGACCGCGATGACGCTCGCTGCCGGCGAGGCACAGGTCGCCGGCGTCAATGAAGTCGTGCCGATCGCACCGGCGGTGCGCGTGGTCGATGCGGACGGAAACGGTGTGTTCGGTGTGCCCGTGACGTTCTCCGTCACCGGCGGCCGCGGGAGGATAGATGCTGCCGCACCGGTTCGCACCGACGTCGCAGGGCTCGCGTCCGTGGCGTGGACCCTGGGACCGTCGCCCGGCGAGAACGCACTTAGCGCGACAGCGGCCGGCCTCACCTTGACGGGTGATCCGGTCACGTTCACGGCCACCGCTGAAGTCGGGCCGCCGGATGCAGGGGCGTCGAGCGTTGTGGCGACGCCAGCGGAGATCCCGCCGAGTGACGGGCCGATCGCCTCGACAATCACCGTGACCGTGCGCGACGCGCTGGGCCGTACGGTGACGGGCGCGACCGTGACCCTTTCGGCCAGCGGTACGGGCAACGTGCTTACGCAACCGGCCGCCGTGACCGACGACTTCGGTCAGGCCACAGGCACGCTCGCGTCCGAGGTGGCCGAGGAGAAAGTCGTGACCGCGACGGTCAACGGCAGCGTCGTGATCACGCAGACGGCGACGGTGACAATCGAGCCCGGCGCCCCGGCGTCGGTGGTGATCGTGACGCAGCCGGGCGGCGCCGTGTCGAACGCCCAGTTCGTGGATCAGCCCGTGCTCGAGATCCGCGATGCGTTCGGAAACCGGCATCTGGAGTCGAACGGCCCGGTGACCGTGTCACTCGTGCATGGCGATGGTGTGCTCGTGAGCGGCACCGGGTCGCTGACCGTGAACGCGGTGCAGGGGCTGATCGAGTTCTCCGGCTTGCTGATCCGCGGCCTGCGCACGGAGGGCGATACGATCGGCATGGGCAAACACGTGCTGCAGTTCGACGTGCCGGGGATGGGCACGTTCGAGTCGGACACGGTGAATGTGGAGGTGTCGTACGCGTATAACGTCAGCGATGTGTTCGAGCGGGAGTGCTGGCGGTGCCACGACGAGCTCTCCACATACGCCGGCACAGTCGGGCCTGCGGTGCTCACTGAAGCGTGCACAGGCCCGCGTGTCATTGCGGGAGACTCACTGAGCCTGCTTTATGTCAAGATGAAGGAAGGGCCGTCGTGCGGCGCATGGATGCCGTTCGGGCCGAAGAACCCGCGCAGCGGGCGGATCGTGCGGGACTGGATATTACAGGGGGCGAAGAACAACTAGGTGTTCCATTTACTCAGTGCATTGAGTAAAATTACTCAGTATAATGAGTAAAACGACCAGCCCCTTCCAGCGCTCCGATGTCGCCGAGTTGACGGCGCGGCTGCGTCAACCGCGCCGGTTCCTCCAAGCCGTGACGGGCCCTCGCCAGGTGGGCAAGTCGACCTTGGTGCAGCAAGCCACGGACCCGCTTCGCGTGCCCGTGCGATACGCCAGTGCCGACGAGCCGACGCTGCGCGGTGGTGACTGGATCGCTCAACAATGGGATGCGGCCCGACTGACCATCACTGGCAAATCCGGCGCGGTGTTGGTCCTGGACGAAATCCAGAAAATCCCGGGCTGGTCGGAAGCGGTGAAGCGGCTCTGGGATGAGGACACGCGCGCCAAGCGCCCCCTCAGAGTGGTGATACTGGGCTCGGCCCCATTGCTGGTCGCCCAGGGGCTGACCGAAAGCTTGGCCGGCCGCTTCGAGACGATCGCGCTCTCGCACTGGTCGCTGCCGGAAATGCGCTCGGCCTTCGGCTGGTCACTCGAAGAATACGTCTTTTACGGGGGATATCCGGGCGCTGCTCCACTGATCGGAGATCCGGCGCGTTGGACGCGCTATATCCTGGACAGTCTCATTGAGACATCCATCTCGCGCGACGTCCTGCTCCTGACGCGGGTCGACAAGCCGGCATTGCTTCGACGCCTCTTCGACCTGGCCTGTGGCTATTCCGGCCAGATTCTTTCGTACACCAAGATGCTGGGACAACTGCAGGACGCAGGCAATACGACGACATTGGCTCACTACCTCGACTTGCTTGCAGCCGCCGGCATGGTGCGAGGTCTATCGAAGTACGCCGGCGACGCGGCGCGCAGCCGTGGCTCCAGTCCCAAGCTTCAGGTGCTCAATACCGCGTTGATGACGGCGACCGGCGGCGTCTCGTTTGACGAGGCGCGCTCGGACCGCGAGTACTGGGGGCGGCTGGTGGAATCGGCGGTGGGTGCGCACCTGGCGAACGCCGCGATGCGCGGAGAATGCACGCTGCATTACTGGCGCGAGCGGAACTATGAGGTGGACTTCATCGTGCGCGCCGGACGTCGTTTGACCGCGATTGAGGTCAAGAGTGGCCGAGCGCCGAAGGCGCATGCGGGTACGGCTGCATTTGCGCAGTTCTTCAAGACACAGCGCACCCTCTTGGTAGGCGGCGACGGCGTTGGAGTGGAAGACTTCTTGATGCGTCCTGTGGCGCACTGGGTCACCCACACCTAGAACGCAAACTCCAACCCCGCCGTCCACACAAAATCCGGCTGCAAGCTCGCCTTCTTGAGCGGCGCGGTGCCGTTGATCATCAACACCGTCCCGCCGCGCAGCGAGAACTTCATGCCCAGCGCCGCGTCCAACCGGTCGTCGCGCCGCGACGGAATCGACGTCGACTCGATCGTCCGCGCGAACGGGAACTCCATCATGATCGGCCCCGGCAGCGAGAGCTTCTCCTCGCCCACGCGCCACTCGCTGATGAGGCTGAACGCCAGCGTCGCCCACGGCGCCATGAGGTTGTCAAACCCCGCCGTCGCGAGCACGGCGTCATTCTGCAGCTCGCCCGTGCGCACGAGATAGCCGCCGTTCGCATGCACCGCGAAGTTGCCGTACTGCGCCGCGAGCACTCCGATCGCGCGCGCGCTCGAGGCGCCGGCGCCCAGCAGGTTCTCCTCGTCACCGGTCGCGAAGCGCACCTCGGTGAGGATCGCTGAGCCGTACTTCGCGCCCTGGCCGAGGTTCACCTTGAGTCGCCCCACGATATCGCCGATGCCCGACGCGGTGGCGTTCATCGACGCGGTCGCGCGCAGGATGGGGTCCGCTGATGTGCCGCCAAAAAAGTGAACCGGGTCGGGGCCGAACGGGTCGATCTGCGCGGTGCTGGTGCCCGCCATCGACACGCGCATGTACGGCACCGCCACCCCGATGTCGACGTTGTCCGTCAGCCCGTACGTCGCCGATACCGCCGCCATCAACAAGTCCATATCGATCGCGAGCCGCAGCCGGATCACGTCGTTCTCGAACTCGGGGTCGCCCAGCCCGGGCGCGCCGACGTCCTGGTGCGCGAACGTGAGCTGCAGGTTGTCGAGCGGCACGCCGTTGATGGTCGAGTAGCCGATGTGCGTGACGTTGGTCCCGATGAAGAACCGCCCCTTGCCGAGCGTGTGCGACCGCTCGGCGAAGATTGGGCCGGCCGAGGTCGACGTGCGCACGGGCAGGCCGTCGACGATGGAGTAGGTCGCGCCGCTGCTCGTGGCGCTGATTGGCAGGCTGCTCGAACTCCGTGCCACGGCCTGTGTCACGAACGCGATGACCGTGGAGTTGCCCTGGGCGATGCCCGGCACGTAGTGGTTGCCGTGCGTGTTGTCGAGGTCGAGGCACAACGGCTCGCCGCAACTTCCGAACGTGAAAAGCGCCCCTAGCCGATCACGGAGGGGCGCCTGTGCGCCTAGGACGCTGGGCGCGGAGGGAGCAAGCACGGCAACGGCCGAAAATAGCAGCAAGGTCTGGCGCAGCATCGCGAAACACTCCCTTTGAGGGTGCCTGACGGGCGACGCAAACATAGGCGCTATCTTCCATTCATGCTATTCATCGACAACAAGGGCGTGACCGACCCCCGGGTCAACCTCGCCCTGGAGGAGTACGTCTTCCGCAACAAGCCAGCCGACGACGACTGCCTCCTTTTCTATGTGAATTCGCCGTCCATCATCATCGGGCGGAACCAGAATACCATCGAGGAAGTGAATCCGGCCGTGGTGGCCGAGCGCGGGATCCACGTCGTGCGCCGTGTGTCCGGCGGCGGCGCCGTGTACCACGACCTCGGCAACCTCAACTTCAGCTTCCTCACGCCGCGCGTGGCCGGCCGGTTCAACCGCTACGACCAGTTCACGAAACCCGTGACCGACGTGCTCAATGATCTGGGTGTCCCGGCCCAGCTCAGCGGGCGCAACGATATCCTGGTTGAAGGCCGCAAGATCTCCGGCAACGCGCAGTTCGCGCGGCTGGACCGGATGTTCAGCCACGGCACGCTGCTGCTCGACTCGGGGCTCGACGAGCTCACGCGGGCGCTGAATCCCAAGCCCGGCAAGGTCGAGTCAAAGGGCGTGAAGTCGATCCGCAGCCGCGTGGCAAATATCTCCGAGTTTTTGAAGACGCCAATCGGCGTCGAGGAACTGCGCGAGCTCATCATCGAGAAGATCTTCGGCACGCGCGACCGCTCGCAGATCCCCATGCTCGAGGTCACGGACGCGGATTGGCTGGCGGTGCACGAGCTCGTGGCGAGCAAGTACGGCACCTGGGCGTGGAACTACGGCGAGAATCCCGAGAGCAACGTGCAGCGCGCGAAGCGTTTCCCTGTGGGCGAGATCGACATGCGCCTGAATGTGAAGGAGGGCCGCATCGCGACGGTGCGCTTCTTCGGCGACTACATGGGCCGCGATGACGTGAGACGGCTGGAGCGGTTGCTCGTGGGGCTCCCATACGACGGGCCGGCGATCGCGTCGGCGTTGGCGAATGTGGACGTCACGGCGTACTTCGGGGATGTCACGCAGGCGGAATTGTTGGAGCTGATCGGGGGGTAGAGGGGGATCGCCGCCGCCGGTCCTGGAGCGGCCGGTGTCGTTACGGCGCGAGCGACACCATGAAGGTGAGAAACACCAGAAAGGCCGCAGTGCCGAGCGCGAAAGCCGATGAAAGCGCGCGCCACGGCCGCTTCCACGAGCGCGGCACGAGCATCGCGAGTGCGGAAGCGCCGGCGCCGACGCCGAGCGCGCCTCCGAGGTTACGCGCGAGTCCAAGGCCCCACTGACCGAAGCTGCTTGTGGTGGCAGAGGCGGCGAGACGCTCGACGATCTGCAGCCCTGCGTACTCGATCGCGCCGGCGGCAACGGCTGCGACCACAACCGTCGTGAGCACAAGTCGACGCGCGGCCTTGATGTCGGCGTGCCACTGGACGGACAACGCTTGGTCGGCGCCAACTGGCGGCGCGAGACTGGTTCGGGCCCACTGGTGGCTTGCCGCCTGCTCCGCCCGGACCGGTGGCTCCTTCGAAAACGTGCTCATGAGTGTCCCGTTACTGTGTGCAGTTCCGTCTGGAACATCGGCGGTATCTCGTAGAAGTCGCCCGTCCCCAGCATCACGGACGGCGCCAGCCCGAACATCTGATAGAACGTGCGCGTGAGGTGGGCGGAGTCAGAGAAGCCCGCCACGTGCGCCGCCGCCGACAGCGTATTGCCGCGGCCGAAGGCATCGAACGCTCGGCTCAACTTGCGCCACAACAGATAGCGGCGGAACGGAAGCCCCATCTCCTCCGTGAACAGATGCGCGAAGCGGCTCGGGGAAAGGAAGACCTCCTTCGCCACTACTTCGGTGGTCAACCCGCGTACGTCGCGCCCGCGGACGAAGGCCACCGCGCGCGCGATGCGTTCATCCATGCGACGCGCCGGCGGCGGGCCCTCGCAGAGCGCCCGTACCACGCCCCTAACGATCTCCGACGCCTCCACCGCAGACGGCCGCCGTGTGGTGAAGTCGAGCAGCGACTGCCGGAACGCCGCATAGCGCTTGGCTGGTATGGGCGTCACGGGCGACGCGAGCGAGTGTCGCAGCCAGCGGCCCTCATGACACTCGGGGTCGACGAACAGCATCGCGTACGTGGACTCGTTGCCGTTGAACGAGTGTGGCGCGTTGGGCCGCACGGCGCCGCCGTCGGCGGTGATCCAGTCGCCGTCCGCCTCGCGTAGACGAATCGGCCCTGAGAGCCCGAGGGTGACCTGCACCGCGTGATGCGAGTGCGGTGGGACAGTTTCGCGGCTCGAGCCCACGGCGATCCAACCCCCGTCCCAGAAATAGACGAGCGGCTTCCAGCCCACTGGGGTGGCCAAAAAAACGGGATCCGACACGGCAGAGAAGCTAATGCGCTCCCAGCCAAGTCAGCCAGTTCATACAACAAACCCAGCCGGATCCTTCAATCGGCCGGTACCCCTCTCCCGGCATCTTCGGTGCGTCGGTCGCAGGACTTCACCCATCACACCAAGCCGGGAAAGACAAATGCGCAGCAAAGGGATGCTCAGGAAGGGCCGGGTCGTCGCGACCCTGTTGATCGCCACCTTCACCATGGGTGCGTGCGGGATGATGATGCACCATCTGGCGCACGGCCGCGTGCCGGTGCCCGCGGAATCGGAGTTTGGCCTGAATGCCCGCCCCACGATGAACGGACTGTACTCGGTCGCCGTGGTATCGGCCGCGCCGCTGGTGAAGGGCAGGCTTCAGACGGTGCGACTGGAAATCGCCGACCAGCAGGGCGCGCCGGTCAGCGGTGCCGCAATCACCGTGGACGGCGGCATGCCGCAGCACGGGCACGGCTTGCCGACGAAGCCGCGCGCACGTGCCGCGAGCGACGCCGGCCAGTACGTCGTCGACGGCGTCAAGTTCAACATGGGCGGCTGGTGGGAGCTCAAGTTCGCGGTGTCGACCGCCGCCGGCAGCGACAGCGTCACGTTCAACATCAGGCTCTGACCGTGCGCCTCGCCTACCGCCTCACCATGGGAACCGTGCTGTACGCCGCGATTGTCGCGGCAGTCGGCAGCGCGGTTCCCGGCTCGTGGTCCGCCGAAGAGCAGCAACAGGTGGCGTCGCTTCGGCTCGCGACTCTCGAGTCGCTGCCCCCCGACCCGTCCAACCGCGTCTCGGGTGACGCACGCGCCGTTTCGTTGGGCCACAAGCTGTTCTTTGACAAGCGCCTGTCACTCGACGGTACCGTGTCCTGCGCCACGTGTCACGATCCGGCGCGTGAGTTCCAGGATGGCACCCCGCTGGCCAAGGGCGCCGGTACGACCAACCGGCGCACGATGCCGATCGCATCCACGGCGTACAGCCAATGGCAGTTTTGGGATGGGCGCAAGGACAGCCAGTGGGCCCAGGCGCTGGGGCCGCTGGAGAGCCCGGTGGAACACGGCGGCACACGCACGCAGTACGCGCATGTCATCGCGACGCACTATCGCGTGGAGTACGAACAGTTGTTCGGCGAGCTGCCCGACTTGCGCGAGGCGCCGGCCAGCGCGGGCCCCGTGTCCGACGCGCGGCTGCGCTCTGCGTGGTCGCGCCTCGCGCCGCGCGCGCAGGATGAGGTCACGCAGGTGTACGTCAACGTGGGCAAGTCGATTGCCGCGTATGAGCGGTTGCTGACCTATGGCCCGTCGCGCTTCGACGTCTTTGCCGATTCGCTGGCACTCACGGGCCGCGCGCCGGCCGGCATACTCAGCAAGGACGAGATGGCCGGGTTGCGACTGTTCATCGGGAAGGCGGAGTGTGTGAATTGCCACAATGGGCCGCTATTCACGGACCAGCACTTTCACAATACGGGTGTGCCGGCGGTTGCCGGGCTGCCCGACGATCGGGGCCGCGCGCAGGGAGCCAAGGATGTGCGCGGCGATGAGTTCAACTGCCTGAGCCGGTGGAGTGACGCGAAGCCGGAGCAGTGCAGCGAGCTCGAGTTCATGGTAGACGAAGGTGCCGAGCTCGAGCGCGCGTTCAAGACGCCGTCGTTGCGCAACGTGCGCGAGCGCGCGCCCTACATGCACGCCGGGCAGTATGCCGACCTGGAGACCGTGCTCGATCACTACAATCGCGCGCCGGTCGCGCCAGCCGGCACGAGCGAACTGCGCCGGCTGCGACTCAGCGCGCGTGAACGCCGGCAGCTTGTCGCATTCCTCGGCGCGCTGAGCGCCCCACTTGCGACGAGCGCGCACCTGCTGGAGGCGCCACGATGATGTCGCCTCTGCCCCTGATGAAGCGCACACTCGATGTGCTCGTGATCGGCGCCGGCCAGGCGGGGCTTGCGGTCGGACGCGAGCTCGAGCGCGCCGGGCGCGACTTCCTGATCCTCGACGGCGCCCAGCGCGTGGGCGACTCGTGGCGAAACCGGTGGGACTCGCTGCGCCTGTTCACGCCGGCGGTGTACAGCGGGCTGCGCGGTATCCCGTTCCCGACCGCGCCGGATCATTACCCCGGAAAGGACGAAGTCGCCGACTATCTCGCGAACTACGCGCGCGCGTTCTCCATGCCGGTCGCGCTCGACGAACCTGTGCGCGATCTGCGGCAGTGCGGCGGTGGAAAGGGAACCTTCGTGGCGACGACCGACCACGCGCGGTACCGCGCGCGTCAGGTGGTGGTTGCGACGGGTCCGTTCCAGGCGCCCCGAGTGCCGGCCCTCGCGGCCACGCTACCGGCCGGAACCCGGCAGTTGCACTCGAGCGCGTATCGTAGCCCCGCGCAGCTGCCGCACGGGAACGTGCTGGTGGTGGGCGGTGGCAACTCCGGCGTACAAATCGCCGCCGAGCTCGCCGCGGCTGGGTCACGAACCGTCACGCTCGCGGTGGGGACCGCGATGACGCGGCTACCGTCGCGCGTCCTTGGCCGCAGCGTTTTCGAATGGCTGGACCGTAGCGGCGCCATGAGCGTCAGCTCAACAAGCGCGCTCGGACGCCGCATGCGCACGCGGGACACGCTGATCGGGGAGAGTCCGCGTCGCATCGCGCGCTCGCACGGCGTGCGGCTGACGACGCGCATCGTCGGCGTGGAAGGGAGCCGTATGCGTGCCGCGAACGGCGACCGCATGCCCCTCGACGCCATCGTCTGGGCGACCGGCTTCAAGCCGGCGTACGACTGGCTGCGTGTACCGGTGCTTGGTACCGATGGGAGACCGGTGCACCGGCGAGGCGTCACGGCGGTACCGGGTCTCTACTTCATTGGACTGCCGTGGCAGCACACGCGCGGGTCGGCGCTTCTGGGTTGGGTGGCGCGCGATGCAGAGTACCTCGCGGGCTTCATTGCGTCCAACTGATTCCCGACTCTTCGTTGCGCTTTCCAAGTGTCACCGAACCGACGCCCGTGCAGCCGCCCTGACCTCGTCCTCGCTGAGCTTCCACCCCGCCGCCCGCACATTCGCCGCCACCTGCGCCGGCGTCGTCGCCCCCGCGATCACCGACGCCACCACCGGCTTCGTGAGCAACCAAGAGAACGCCAGCTCCAACAGCGTGTGCCCACGCGACTCCGCGAACACGCGCAACTCCTCGACGCGCGCCAGCCGTGCGCGCTGCACGTCGTCGAACCCGCCCTTGCGCGCGACCTTGCTGCCGGCCGGTGGTGCTTCACCTAGCCGGTACTTGCCCGTGAGCAGCCCCGCGGCCAACGGATAGTACGGCACAAACGCCGCACCGATGCGCGCACACTCGTCCAGCATGCCGCGCTCCGGCTCGCGCTCGAGCAGCGAGTACTCGTTCTGCACGCTCACGAATCGCGCGCTGCCGAGCTTCTTCGCCGACGCGTCGGCGTCGCGAACCTGCGCGACCGTGTAATTCGAGCAGCCGATCTCACGCACCTTGCCCGCGCGCACGAGGTCGTCCAGCGCCCCGAGCACGTCGTCCGCGGGCACGGCCTCGTCGAACTCATGCACCTGGTAGAGATCGATGTAATCCGTGCCCAGGCGGCGCAGGCTGTCCTCGACTGCGCGACGGATGTAATCGGGATGCGATCCGCGCCGCGTCTCGTCCATCGGCTTGCCGAACTTGGTCGCGAGAATGACCTCGTTGCGACGCGTCCCCAGCGCGCGCCCGATGAACTCCTCGCTACGCCCCTTGGCGTAAATGTCCGCCGTGTCGAGCAGCGTGATGCCTGCGTCGAGTGCGGCGTGCACGACCTCGATGCTGGCGCGCTCATCGAGCTTGTTGCCGAAGTTGTTGCAGCCGAGTCCGACGACGGAAACGCGAAGACTGCCGATCGAACGGGTGTCCATGCTGACGGTATCCATGCGAGAGTGAAAGTCACCTCTCCAAGTCTACAACTGTGACTTCACCGGCAGCACCACTGCCTCGGCGATGCGCTCCTTGAACGGGCGCAGGCGCCACTCGGCGAGCGTGTATGGCGTCGCGTCGGCGCAATCACGCTCGAACACCGCCGTCATGCCGCGCGCGAACGCGCGGTCGTACACGTTGAGGCTTGCCTCGTCGTTGAGGCGGAAGGACCGGATGTCGAAGTTCGTGGACCCCACGGACACGAACTCGTCGTCCACGATGAGCATCTTCGTGTGGATCATCGTGGGCTGGTACACGTGGATCTCCACGCCGGCCGCGAGCAGCGGACCCCACTCGGCCTTCGACGCGATGCGCACCGACTCCGAGTCGATGTGCGGCCCCGGCAGCAGGACGCGCACGCGCACGCCTCGTTGCCGCGCGGCGATGAGCGCGCGCACGAGTAGTTCGTCCGGTACGAAATACGACGCCGCAAGGTCGATTGTCGTCGTCGCGGCGGCGACCGCCATGAGATACATGAGGTGCATGCTCTCGCTGCCACCGGCGGGCGAGGCGATGAACAGGTGCGCGTCCATGTCGCCCGCGGGCTCGAGCGCCGGAAAATAGATGCTGCCGTTGAGCACCTCGCCCGTCATCTTGATCCAATTGTCGTTGAACGCGGCCTGCAACTGCGCCACCACGGGCCCCTCGATGCGAAAGTGCGAGTCGCGCCAATGCCCGGGATCCTCGGCGTCGCCCTGCCAAAGGTCGGCGATGCCGACACCGCCCGTGAAGCCAATGCGGCCGTCGACGACGAGCAGCTTGCGGTGCGTGCGGTTGTTGAGCCGGTGAAGGTTGTACCAGTGCAGCGGCCGGTAGCGGCGCACGTGCACACCGGCCTCCTCCATGCGGTCGAGCAGCTCCTGGTCCATCTTCACGCTGCCCACCCAGTCGACCGTGACGTGCACCGGGACGCCGGAGCGCGCACGCTCGGCGAGCGCCTCCGTAAATTCCTCGCCGATCTCGCCCGACCAGTAGATGTACGTCTCGAACGTGATCGACTCGCGCGCGCCGCGGATCGCCTCGAGCATCGACGGAAAGATCTCGATGCCGTTGTGCAGCGCTGTTACGTGATTGCCCGCGGTGATCGATGGCCCGAGCAGAACGCCCATCTCGCGGCGCAGCTGCGGGTCGGCGGTCGCGTAGCGGTGCTCCACCTTGCGCTCGAGCTTCTTTTCGGGCGTGACGAAGTTCGTCGCGATGAGCACGAGCACGAACGTCACCAGCGCTGTGATCGCGATGGTCGCGAGCATGAATCCCCAGGGGTGTCGTCTTGCCGAAGGTGGTCCGTGCCTACACGGTGCTCTCCGCTGGTACCCCGGCGATCAATGCATGGTTGAGATGCACGGCCGCAGCGGCGCCGGCCGCGATGCCGAACGAGATCTGCTGCGAGAGCGTGGTCATGTCGCCCACCGCATAGACGCCGGGCACGGAGGTCTCGCCCCACTCGCTCACCTTCAAGAGGTGCGAGTCGGGTTCTTTTTGCAGCGCGCAACCAAGCGATGCGGGCAGCGTGCTGCGTTGCCGCTGCGCCGCGTGTGCGAAGATCGAGTGCACCACTACCTCCTCTTTTCTTCCTCCGCCATCGAGCCGCATCACCACGCGGTCGCCCTCGCGCACGATCTCACGCACCGGCGCCGTCGACGCGCTCAGGTCGCGCGAGGCGAGCCGCGCGCGGTCCTCATCATTGAGCGGCTCGCCGTTGGTGACGAGCCGCACGTCGCGGCTCCATTGATACAGCAGCAGCGCGAGTCCGACCATCTCGTGCCCGTGCCCGAGCACGGCCAACGGCTGGTTGCGGCGCTCCCAGCCGTCGCAGTAGGGGCAGTGCACAACGCGGTCGCCCCACAGGGCGGCGAGGCCTGGGATCTCTGGCAACACGTCGAGCACGCCCGTGGCAAGTATCACAGCGCGGACGGCCATAGAGCCACGTGTGGCCGACGGCGCGCCTGCGCGACGTGGACCGGCACGCGTCGGACCGCCCTTGGAATGGTCTGTCGATTCGATCTCGAAGTGATCGCCCGCTCGTTCAACCGACACCACCTCCGCGCGCCGCACGTCCACGTCGTACGCGGCCAGTTCCTCTAAGCCGATACGCCGCAGTTCAGTCGGCGACGCGCCGTCGCGTGTGAGCAACCCATGCGCGTGCGCCACAGCCGCGTTGCGTGGCGGGCCGTGATCGTAGAGGACGACGCGCCGGCAAGCGCGGCCGAGCGTGAGGGCCGCGCTGAGGCCGGCCACGCCGGCGCCGATGACCGCCACCTCCGCGTCGGAGGGGGCGTGCTGGTCTGTCGTCATTCGAGCTGCTCCGTGCTGCGGTGGCGCTATCCCCGCACGACGTACGCTTCCACCGCGAAGTACTCGGCGAGGCCGAGTCGGTCGAGCAGCGCGGCGGTGTCCTTGTTGCGCGCCTCGACCCGCTGCCAGAACTCACGGTCGTCGTGCCCGCCCGGAAAGGGCGCCGAGTCTTTTTGCGACTGGTGCTTGAAGATAGCCTGCACCTTGAGCCGAAGTTCCTCCTGCGCCAGCGGCACGAGCCATGTCGCGTCCGTGACGGGCCACTCCTGCCATGCGCCGCGGTAGAGCCACAGTTCGGGCCGCTCGCGCCCCGCGGCGGCCATCTCGTCGAGCGCGCGGTCGACGGCCTCGAGGCACATGCGGTGTGTGCCGTGCGGGTCGCTCAAGTCGCCGGCGGCGAACACGAGGTCTGGCTTCACCTCGTCGAGCAGCGCGCGGGTGATGGCGATGTCTGCCGGGCCGATCGGGTCCTTGCGCACCCGGCCGGTCTGGTAGAACGGCAGGTTGAGGAAGCGCGCGCTCGACGCCGGCAGTCCGAGCGTCTCAATGCCGCTGACCGCCTCGCTCTCGCGGATGATGCGCTTGATGGCCTGCACGGCCTCGCTGTCCACCTCGCCGGGTTGCTTCTGCGCGAGAAACGCGCGCACGTCACGCACGAGCGCGGCGACGTCGCCGGCGCGTCGGCCTCGGTCCGGCTCCTTGTTGGCGCCGCCCAGCAGCCCGCCGCGCGCCAGCCGCTCGAGGAAATCCACGTGCCGGCGCACGTCGTGATCGAACACCGCGATGTTGCCGCTCGTCTGGTACGCGACCGTGATCTCGTTGCCGTTCTGCGCGAGCTTGTGCAGGATGCCGCCCATCGAGATCACGTCGTCATCGGGGTGCGGCGAGAAGACCACGATGCGCGCGCCCTTGGGCAGCTTCGAGCGGCCGCGGATCTTGGCGCCCAGCGCATTGAACACCATGCCGTTGATCGCGCCGGCGGTGCCGTGCTGCGCGAGCAGCGCGCCGAGGTGATGGTCCGCATAGTCGCGCTGATTGAGCTTGAGGATCGCCTTGCCCGTGCGTTGCGCGAGCCAGACGACGGCGCGGATCGTGAGCGGCTTCGTCCATTCGACTTCACGCACGAGCCACGGCGTGGCGATGCGCGTGAGCTCGGCGGCCGCGCCGCCATCGAGATGGAACGTCGTGGCCGCGTGCCGCTGCAGGAACGTGGCGGCGACGTTGCGGTCCACGTCGCCTTCGACGGCGCGTCGCACGATGGCGGCCTTGTGCTCGCCCGTGGCGATGATGGCGATCTCACGCGCGGCGAGGATGGTCGCGATGCCCATCGTGATCGCCTGCCGAGGTACGTTGTCTTCACCAAAGAAGTCCGCGGCGGCGTCCTTGCGCGTGATCGTGTCGAGCGTGACGAGGCGCGTGCGGCTCTCCAGGTCCGAGCCGGGCTCGTTGAACCCGATGTGGCCTGTCTTGCCGATGCCGAGGATCTGGAAGTCGATGCCGCCGGCGCGGCGGATCGCCTGCTCGTACTCGTCCGCGAGCAAGGGCACCTCGGCCGCCGTGACGTCGCCGCGCGGAATGTGCACACGCGCGCGGTCGATGTCGATGTGCGAGAACAGGTTCTCCCACATGAACCGGTGGTACGAGTGGATGCTGTCGCTCGCCATCGGGAAGTACTCGTCGAGGTTGAACGTCTCAACGTTCGCGAAGGAGAGTCCTTCCTCGCGGTGCATGCGGATGAGTTCGCGGTACACGCCCAGCGGGGTCGCGCCGGTGGCGAGGCCGAGGACGACGGGGCGGCCATCGCGCGCGCGTTGCCGGATCAAGGTCGCGATGCGGCCGGCGACTTCGCGCGCGAGGGCGTCCGGATCGTCGGTGATGACGGTCGGGATGCGTTCGAGGTCGTGGGAGGCGGGCATGGATTGACGGTAGGGCCGGCGGCGGCCAACCGCCACTGCGAGTCGAACGATTCTCGCTGCCCACCCCCCAGCTTATATTCCGCTCAATGCCCACCCGCCCGGCCTCCCCCAAATCCACGATCTCAGTCGTTCTCATCGAGGATAACCGGTTGGTGCGCGAGGGCTTGGCCTCCCTGATCAACCGCACCGAGGACTTTGAGGTCGTTGCGCAGCTCGAGGTCCACGACGTGAACTCGCTCCGGCATCTCCAGCCGCAGGTCGTGCTGCTCGACATCGGACTCAAGGTCGACGACAGCGTCGAAGTGGCCGCCAGCATCCGCGCCGAGTTCCCCAAGGCGAAGGTCGTCGTGATGGACCTTGTGCTCGTGCACGAGGACCTCGTGGACTTCATCAATGTTGGAGTCGCGGGCTTCATCATGAAGGACGCGACCCTCGAGGACTTGGTTCGCACCATCCGCGGGGTGGCCAGGGGCGAGAAGATCCTGCCGCCGCAGATGATGAACACCCTCTTCTCCCAGATCGCGAAGGAAGCGGTGGAGCGCGAGCCGGCGCAGGCGTTCGAGGCCGTGCGCATGACGCCCCGCGAGCGCCAGGCTATCGACCTCATCGCGGAAGGGCTCAGCAACAAGGAGATCGCGGCACGCCTCGGTATCGCAACGCACACGGTGAAGAGCCATGTGCGGAATGTGATGGAGAAGCTCGCGCTGAACACGCGCCTGCAGATCGCGGCCTACGCGCACCGCGAGGTCGCGGAGTAGGCTTGCGCCGCCGGATGGCGGCATGAAGGGCATACTCTTGTGCGATACAATCCGTCGGCACCGGGTCATAGCTTGGAACGATGACTCCCGTCCCGAAGCCGCTGTGGGCCTACGCTTACCAGTTTTCTCCGCCACTGGCCGCGGACCAGCTACACGAGGTCCGGCTCCTCCTCAAGGCCGAGCACCGCGCCACCCGCGACACTGACGCCACATGGGTCGGGCGGTTCATCGCGGATGAGCGCATCGCGCATCTCCTCGTCGTGAGCGACAGCCCCGACGTGGATCGCGAAGTCAATCGCCGGATCGAGATGGCATTGCGTTCACTCGATGCCTCGTTCTCTGTGACGGCGTCGCTTGCCGTAACGCCCGGGACAGGCGCCTTCGGCATCGAGATGCCGATTAGGCCCATCGCACAAAAGGACTAGTTCTTCTGACCCACGGCAGGGCGTGCCTCTCCCGCTCCCGCCCTTCCGCCATAAAGTAGCCGAACAGGCGATGGGTATGCCGACCGACGAGCCGTATCCTCCAAAGGAACAAAGGAATCACGGTTCGTCACGCTTGTCAGAGGAGTTCGCATGTCGGTTACACGTTCCATCCTGGGCCTCGCCATTGTCGTATCTACGACGGTCGGCTGCGAAGTCCACACCATGACTGATCCGGGAGTGATTGTCCCGGGCGCTACGCTCGCGAGCATCGTGGTCTCCCCGAACCCGCAGACCTTGGTGAGCGGAGATACCCAGACGTTCACCGCCGAAGGCCGTGACGCCGCGAACAACATCATCGCGATCACGCCGGTATGGTCAGTCACCAACAGCGGCGGAACCATCGACGCCACGACCGGGCTCTTCACGGCCGGCACCACGGGTGGCACCTTCGCCAATACCGTCCGCGCGACCAGTGGCACGATCTTCGGTACCGCCACGGTCACGGTCACGGTCACGCCGGTCGTGCCGCCGGTCATCGCCCTCGGCGCTGCTGAGTCCCATGGCATCCTTGCCGGCACCGCCGTCACCTGTATCGCAGGCGGCTTCATCGATGCGGACATCGGCGTCAGCCCGGGCAACACGCTCACCGGCTTCGGGCCCTGCACCTTCTCAGGCGTCACCAACCTTGGCAACGCCGTCGCGGCACAGGCGCAGCTCGACCTGACGGCCGCGTACAACGAACTCGCCGGCATGCCGTGCGCCCCAGCGAACGCCATCGTGGCCGATCTGGGCGGCACCACCCTCGCCGCCGGCACGTATTGCAGTGCCACCGGCATCAACGTCACCGGAACCCTGACCCTCGATGGCGGCGGCGACCCGAATGCGGTCTTCGTCTTCCAGGCCGGCTCGTCGCTCACCACCGCCGGCGATGTCGTGCTCATCAATGGCGCGCAGGCCAGGAACGTGTACTGGCAGGTCGGCAGCTCGGCCACGATCGGTACCGCCTCGCAATGGCAGGGCAACATCGTCGCCCTCACCAGCATCACGCTCGTCGACACCGCTACGCTCTTCGGCCGCGCACTCGCACGCAACGGCCAGGTCTCACTCGGCACCAACAACACCATCACGCTGCCGTAATCGGCGCCGCGATCAACAAGGAGAATCACCATGTTCGTCCGTACAGTCACGCTCGCAGCAGTCGCGATGATGATGGTCGCGATGCCGCTGGCTTCGCAGGAACGGGGTACCGTCGAGTTCGGCGCCTTCGTCAGCAGCAACAAGTTCGACCAAGCCTACAACATGGATAACGCGATCGGGTTCGGCGGCCGCGTCGGCACTTACCTTCACCCGCGTCTGGCGATCGAGTTCGAAGGCAATGGCGGCACCGCCGCGCGTTCGGGCGGCCTCGCAGATCGCAGCTTCCGGTTCATCGATGCGCGCCTGCTCGCCGTCCCGCTCACCGTCGGTCGCGCCTCGCTGCTCGTCGGCTTGGGCGCCGGACACACGGATGCCAATGTGAACGCGATGCTCGATGACGAATCGTACGGCTTCCACGGCCTCCTCGGCGCGAAGCTGAATATCAACGAGAGCGCCGCCGTGCGCCTGGACATGACGCAGCATTGGATGGGCGGTGCGAACCACCGCGTGATCAAGCTTGGCCTCAGCCTGTACCGAAACCCGTCCCACAAGACGACGACGGAGATTCGTACCGTGAACGCCGCACCCCTGCAGCGCGCGGATTCGGTGTCGGCCGCCGAGACGGCTCGTCTGCGTGATGCCGAGCGTCGCCTTGCGGCGCTGCGTGATTCGCTGGACCGCAACGCGGTGGCGCCGGTGACGGGGTCCAACGTGGCGGCGCTGGCGACGATGCTCGAGATGATCAACTTCGAGAGCGACCGAGCGGACCTGGACCAGGTGTCCCGCGCGATCCTGCGCGACAAGGTCCCGATCTTCAAGGCGAATCCGGACATGAAGATCGTGATCACCGGCTACGCCAGCGCTCCCGGCGCGAGCGAGTACAATATGGCTCTCGGCTACCGACGCGCAGTCGCCGCGAAGGCGTACCTGGTCTCACAGGGCGTCGCTGAGGACCGCATCGAAATCAGCACGCGCGGGGAGAACAACCTCCTCGTCGCCGGCCCGGGCGAGGTCGCCAATGCGGCCAACCGTCGCGGACAGTTCCGCCTGCTCATCGCGGATCCGTATCTCGTGAAGCCGTAGTAGTCACAAGACGACAAAGCCGGCGAGGCAGGATGCCTCGCCGGTGCAGCGTTCCAGCGCGCTCCGCGCCGGAAGCTGTCGACGTTTTCTCGCCTCAAGGACCATCCAGTGCAGAGTGTCAAACGATTGTTGGGATCCTGCCGTCGCTCAAGCGGCGCCGCCGCGATCCTCGCCCTAGCGGTGCTCAGCGCAGCCTGTAGCGGCTCCGAAACGATCACGGGAGCGTCCATGGGGTCGGCGAGCGCCTCGGCGACGCAGTCACTCGGCTTCACGGTCCTCGCGAACGCGGCGGCGACCTGCACCGACGGAACGATCAGCGGTGATGTCGGCACCTTCCAGGCGTCGCCGACCGGATCCTTCACGCCGACGAACTGTCCGGTCGCGGGCGCGATCCACGTCGGCGATGCCGATGCGATCGCGGCATACAACGCATTCCTCACCAGGTACGCCGCGCTGACGCCGGAAACCGGCGTGAGCTGCACGCTGCTCACCGGCACGCTGGCCGGCGTCTCGTTGGCACCTGGCACCTACTGCTTCGATGCCGCCGCTGCGCTCACCGGCACGCTCACCCTCATTGGGTCGAGCAATGACGAGTGGCTCTTCCTCATCGGCACCAGTGGCACCGGTGCACTGACCGGCACCGACTTCAACGTGGTGATGGCAAGTGGTGCGGCCGCGTGCAACGTCACGTGGTGGGTCGCCCAGGCGGCGACGATGACCACGTCGAACTTCTCGGGCAATATCCTCGCGGGCGCTGGCATCACGTTTACCGGCGGCACGTCCACCGGCAACGCGTGGTCCAGGCAGGACGTGACGATCACCGGGACTACGACGACCGGTTGTCAGACCTCGAGCGGCCCTGGCGCCGGCCACGGCCCGCGTCCCGAGCACGAGCAGTGCAACCAAGGTGTCGGCAACGGCTCCGAGGGCTGCGATCCGGGCAACTCGAACAACCGCCACGGATCGAACGATGAGCGCGGCGGCACGCCGGGCACCCCGGGTCGCAAGGGTGGTGGCCGCTAGGCACGCGCTGCGTTCGCAAGGTTTCGAAGAGCCGCCGTTTCACCGCGGGCGCAGCATTAGCCGGCCGTGTCGCTCCGCACGCGCATCAACCCGATCGCCACGACAGCCACCCAGAGAAGCCACGCGCCAATGCCAACGCGCTCCAGCAAGCCCATGTACGGCGTCGGTTCGCCTGCTTCAATCCTCTCCACCTGCGCACTCAGAACACCGAACAAGAGCGCTGTCCCGACAGTAGCAAGCGAATAGAGCCGGAACGCCCATCCGAATGCGACAGCAGCCGTCGCGACATACGCCGCAACGAACAGTCCGGTGGCGCCGCTTAGCACCAAGTGCATCGTGTCCGCAGACGTTGCTCCGCCAGCAGCGATCACCTCGCGTTGCGACATAGGTGCGAGTATCCAGAGAAATCCCATCGCTCCATGAGCGACGATGAGCGCACCCGCGACAAGAGGCTGAAGACCGGGACCGTCGCCGTAAGAAACGCGCGGGCCGGCGCGCCGACAGCGGAGAGCTCACTGACGGCTTGGTCCATACGGCTGTAGCCGTCGTACAGGTTTGCGGCGATGACGTCGTTGACGATCGGATAGAGCACCGCATACAAAAGCCCGCAGGCCAGCAGCGACCGGCGCGGGACTGCAAGGCCCTGAACGACCACTCAGACGACTTGCGTGCCAAAGAGTCGGCCCACACCAGCGGACGCGGCCATGGCAAGCGCACCCCAGAACACGACCCGCAAAGCGCCGCGACCCATCGACGCGCCACCAACCCGCGCCGCGAGCGCGCCGAGAACGGTCAAGAGCGCGAGTGTGCTCACAGTCACGAGAGCGCCGAGCCACTGAGCCGGCGCGAAGGCAGCGACGGCGACCGGCAACGCCGCGCCGACAGCAAACGAGCCGGCCGACGCGAGCGCGGCTTGGAGTGGCCGTGCGGCGGTCAGTTCCGAAAGCCCGAGTTCATCTCGCGCATGGGCGCCTAGTGCGTCTCGCTCCATGAGCTGGTCGGCAACCTGCCGGGCAAGATCGGACGTGAGCCCTCGCGACTCATAGATGCCAACCAGCTCCGCCTTCTCCGCGTCGGGTGTGTTGGCGAGCTCGTGGCGTTCGCGATCGAGGTCGGCCCTTTCGGTGTCCGACTGGGAGCTGACCGAGACATACTCGCCAGCAGCCATCGACATCGAACCTGCAACAAGGCCTGCAACGCCCGCGACAAGGATGGCGGGGCGCCCGGTGCCGGACGCGGCGACGCCGATGACCAGGCTCGCGGTCGAGATGAGCCCATCATTCGCACCGAGAACGGAGGCGCGAAGCCATCCAACATGCGCGGTGCGGTGGCGTTCCCGGTGGATCATCGGAGGACGAGTATGAGTTCAACGACACCATCGCTGGCAACCGCCGCGCTTGAGTCCCATCTTGCATCCAGCTACCGATGTTACCCGCGACCGAGAGATCGGCCCGATCGACGTTGCGCAGGCGTACTTCGTGATTCGCCTGCTTCAGGGCTGCCGACACGTCACTCCAGCTGCATCGGCAACCCAAACATCGGGAACAGCGTCTCCGTATCCAAGAACGAATTCAGCGCACTCACCCGACCATCCCGGATCTCGAGCACCACAAGCGCCCAAGGCGTCCGCCCGCCATCACGGTACTGCCCAAACGCCGGCGCGCCCGACGCGGGCGTCGTCGGGATCAGCCGCGACCCGCGGCAGCCGGCGCCATGGCCCAGCATCCACGCCGCAATCGATTCGTGCCCTTGCAGCCACAGCGCATATGGCGGCATCGACATCGTCGCGTCCTCGTGCATGAGCTTCGTGAGCGCGTCGATATCGTAGCGCTCAAACGCGTCCACGTAACGGGTCAGCAGCTCCGACTGCGTGGCGTCGAGCGGCCGCTGGGTCGGGTTGGGATCCACATTGCGCGCGGCCAGCGTCGCGCGTGCACGCTGCAGCGCACTATTTACGGCGGCCACCGTCAGATCGAGGCTCGTCGCCACCTCGGCCGCGGACCAGCCCAGCACCTGCGTCAGCAACAGCACCGCGCGCTGGCGCGGCGGCAGGTGCTGCAACGCAGAGACAAACGCGAGCCGGATGCTCTCACGCAGCACGGCCTCCTCCTCGGGGTCGCTGTCGGCCGGAATCGCGCGCGCGTCGGGAATCGGCTCGAGCCAGTGCGTGCGCGGATGCGTGATGAGCTCGTCGTCCACTGTGCCGACGGGACCCTCCTCCATCGGCCGCGCACGACGCGTGCGGTCGCGCAGCGCGTCAAGGCACACGTTCGTCGCGATGCTGTAAAGCCAGGTGCGCAATGACGCACGGCCGTCGAACGTGTCGAGCTTCCGCCAGGCGCGGATCATCGACTCCTGCACCGCGTCGTCGGCGTCGAGCGCCGAGCCCAGCATGCGGTAGCAGTGGCCCGTCAGGGCGCTTCGGTGAATCTCGAGTTCGTCATAGCTCTGCATGCGTCACCTGTTCGTACGTGCCCATCAGCTGAGTGCTGCGCAGGATGTGCCCGGTCATCGCGGATTCCAGTCGAGCCTTGGTCGGGCGACTGAGGCCCCGCAGGACCGTGTCGAGCGCGTAGAGCTTGAAAAAATACCGATGGCGACCCGTCGGCGGACAGGGGCCGCTGTAACCTTCCCGGCCGTCATCGTTGACGCCCGTGAGTGTCCCCTCGGGGAGTCCGTCTCCCGTGGCCGCTTCCGCGAGAGCGCGCGCCGAGGCGGGAATGTTGTAGAGAACCCAGTGCACCCACGTGCGCTTGGGCGCGGCCGGATCCGGCGCGTCGGGGTCGTCTACGATGAGCGCGAAGCTGCGCGTGCGCTCCGGCGGGTCCCGCCACGCGAGCGCCGGGGAGAGGTCCTCGCCCTCGCAGGCGTGGCGCGCGGGAATCGGATCGCCCGGGGCGAACGCGGTCGAGGTGATCGTGAATGACACCGTGGCCTCCGTGCAGAAGAAGTCCGCCGATGATACCCCGCAGGCCGGCGGCGTTGCCTCACAGCCAGCCGCCCGTGAACCCCGCGCGGCGCAGGCCGCGCACGATGGGCTCCGAGCGGCGCGTGAGCTCCCACAGCAGCCCGGTGCGGTGGTTCTCCAGCATCAATACGATAGGACCCTGATTCAAGCCGAAGTTCCATGGGGACACCCATCCGTTCTCTTTGCTCTCGTCGCCCTCGATCCGGTACGTCGGGTTGTAGCTGGCCTTGAACCCATAGGTCTCGCGCTGCTCGACATGCACCATGTTCACCGTGTAGCGGATGGCCGGCATCACGATCTCCGGCGCGAATGGCAGCGAGGCCACCACCGCCCACGGCGCGAGCGTGCCGTCATCGGGGCCATGCGGCACGCCGCGCGCGATGTAGTCGTAGAACACGCGCTCGATGCCGTCGATGCGCAGCGTGCGCGGGCCGGGTCCGTCGCTCGCCGTCACGCCCCAGCAGTCTTCGCCATAATGCGCGAACTCGCGCGGGTTTTGGATCGCGTACGCGCGCTGCACATAGGTGGCGCGCCGGCTGTTCTCGAAGTAGTCCAGGTCGTGCGCGCGCATGAATGCGTCGCGGATGCCGCGCGTGTCGAGCCAGACGTGCGAGAGCTGGTGGATGAACAGCGGACCCGCGTACACGAACTCCTGCTCGTACAGCGTCTTCCATACATAGCTCGAGAGCCATGCGGCGTAGCTCTCCGGGCCCAGCGCATACGTCGGCGAGCCGAGCGCCAGCACGTAGAGCAACAGCGCCTCGTCGTAGCCCTCCCAGCGGTAGGGGATGAAGCCGGTTTCCGGCCGCCAGCCGTGCGTGACGGTCGCGCCACCGTCCTGTGCCCACCGCCAGTTGGCGCGGCGGTAAAGAAAGTCGGCCGTGCTGCGTATGTCAGACTCGGCGGCGTTCTCATGATCGAAGTACGTCGCCGCGACGAGCGCGCCCGCGAGCAGAAACGTGGAGTCGATGGTGGAGATCTCTGAATTCCAAGCACGGCGTCCGGTCGCGGCGTCGAGGAAATGGTAGTAGAAGCCTTTGTAGCCCGTGGTGTTTGGTCCCGGGCCCTGCTCGCTGTCGTGGAAGAAGCGCAGGGTGCGGCGCGTGCGCGCGGCCGCATCCTCGCGCGTGAGGTATCCGCGCTCGACGCCGACGGGATACGCGGCCAGTGCGAGTCCCGTCGCGGCGATGCTGGCGGGCCAATCCGGATGCGTCTTGTCAGCGACGAGTCCCGTGACCGGATGCGCCTCGTTGAGGAAGTACTCGAACGTCTCCCATTGGAGCAGATCGAGGAGGGCGTCGTCGGGCAGGTGGGAAGGCGGCTTGGTGCTGGACATCCGCTATGGCGCCGGGGCAACGGCTGGCGAGTGGTCGCGCGTGGTGGCGGCGTCGGCCTCGTCGAGTTCGAGCGTGATCGCGGCGACGGCGTGTGGCGGGATGTCGAGTGTGAATGTGACCGCGCCGTCGGTCGAGCGCGTGGCTGCGTCGGCGCTGTTTTCCTGGTTCCGCACAAACGCAATCGGCTCCTTCACCAGCCGCGACACACCCATGAGCTCTTCGACCTGCGCCGGCGACAAGTACTTGGGCGCGCCCATCTCCGTCCAACGGCCAGGCGCGTTCGCATGCCGCTCATCGATACGCTCAAGAGCCGCCGAGCGCACGGCGCCGACGCCGCGCAGCGTCACGCGCACGAGCTCGGTCGAGATCGCATGCCGGGGCTGCGCGTGATTGGTGAGCAGCACGGTCACGCGCGTTGTCTTGCCGCCGCGCACGACCCAGGCGTCGACAGTACCATGCGCCATATCCGCCTTCGACGAACTCTCCGCCGTACTCGGCGTGCCATCCTCTGCGGCTGCAATCTCCAGTCGCTCGTCCCCCAACCGATGCAACAACTCGAAGGCGCGATAGCTCGGCTTCGGGATCCCATGCAGGTTCAATAGCCCGAACCCACCATGGAACGCCACCGATGGGAAATAGTTCTCCGCGAAGACGTCCGTGAACGTCCAGAACCCATACCCCTGCACGAGCTGCGAAAGCCCCATGAGGATGCGCGTCACGTACGCCGCCGCGAACGGCTGGTCGTGCAAGCCATCGCGCGGATTCGACGACACGTTCCACTCCGTATAGAAGAGCGGCAACGCGCCGGCCGCCGCGCGCGATTCCGCCGCGCGGTCGCGCATCACGTCGCGCGGCGCGTTCTGCAGTTGCGACACCGTGTCGGCCCCGATCTCGCCGAACGCGTCCGTCGGGTAGTAGTGCGTCGTTACGAAATCGACCGGCAGGTCATTCGCCCGGCAGAAATCCAGGAACTCCGGGATCCACGCTGCCTGCGCCGTCGCTGGGCCGCCGACGCGCAACGATGGGTCGACGCCCTTGATCGCCTCTACCGTATGCCGGTACAGCTGGAAGTACTCCGCCTGCGTCCCCGTCCAGAAGTGATGCAGGTTGGGCTCGTTCCAAACCTCGAAGTACCACTCGCGCACCTCGTCGAGCCCGTAGCGCTCCACCCAGTGACGCACGATCGACGTCATCAGCGTGGCCCATTGCCCGTAGTCGCGCGGCGGCGTCACGTTGCCCTGGTAGCGGAACACGGTGTCGGACCCCGACGCGATGATGGACGGCATGAAGCTCAGCTCGACGAACGGCCGCATGCCGATCGAGCGCAGGAAGTCGAAGATCCGGTCGGCATTGAAGAACGAGTAGAGCAGTTGGTCGCGATGCCCGATCAGCGTGCCCATGTCGTCCGACAGCAATCCGTGGAACCGCACATAGCGAAAGCCGAGTTCGTCGCGGCAGCGTCGCAACTGGTCTTGCCAGTCCGCGCGCAACGCAATCGGCGCGTGGTCGCTGCCCACGACGTACTCCCAACTGTGCGTGAACGGCGTCCCGTGTTGCGTGAGGTTGCAGGTGAATGTCAGGATGGCGCCTCCGGAAATCACCCTAGGTCTCGCAAGGACGGTGCCTCGCGCACAAGGTGGACCCGTCCTTGCATGCCCTGACCCGAATGGAAGCACACGCTGACTCGCCGGCGCCGCAGCAGAAAGTCGTCGTGATCACCGGCGCGTCGGCCGGCTTGGGGCGCGCGATCGCGCTGCGCTTCGCGCGTGAAGGCGCGCGCATCGGTCTGCTCGCGCGCGGCACCGACGGGCTCGAGGGCGCACGCAGCGACGTTGAACGACTCGGCGGTCAGGCACTCGCGCTGCCCACAGATGTCGCCGACGCCGAGGCCGTGGAGCGCGCCGCCGAGCACGTGGAGCAGGAGTTCGGGCCCATCGACATCTGGATCAACAACGCGATGGTGTCCGTGTTCTCGCCCGTACACCTGATGCAGGCCGACGAATACCGCCGCGTCACGGAAGTGACCTACCTCGGCACCGTACACGGCACACTTGCCGCGCTCCGGCGCATGCGGCCGCGCGACCGCGGAATCATCGTGCAGGTCGGGTCGGCGCTCGCGTACCGCGGCATCCCGCTGCAGTCGGCGTACTGCGGCGCCAAGCACGCGATCCAAGGATTCATGGATTCGCTGCGCGCCGAGTTGCTGCACGACGAATCGCATATCCGCGTGACGTCCGTGCACATGCCGGCGATGAACACGCCGCAGTTCACTTGGGTCAAGTCACGCCTGCCGAACGAGCCGCAACCGGTACCGCCGATCTATCAGCCGGAAGTGGGCGCGGAGGCGGTTTATCGCGCCGCGCTGCCCGAGTTCGCGCGGCGCGAGTGGCTCGTGGCGCATCCGACGTATGTGGCGGTGCTTGGCAATCGCCTCGCGCCGGCGCTGGGCGACCGCTACCTCGCGAGCGTGGGCTATGACGCGCAGCAAACCGACGAGCCCGTCAGCCCCGCGCGCCAGAACAACCTGTGGTCGCCCGTGCCCGGCGACCACGGCGCGCACGGCCCGTTCGGCACGCGCTCCACCGATCACAGCCCACTTCTCACGCTGACGACGTATCGCGGGTGGGTCGCGCTCGGCGTGGCCGCGGTGCTCCTGTTGGCGTTCACACTGCTCGTGCAGTGGATGGCGCCAAGCGGCGGTACGCCGGGCATGCTCGCGACTTTGCTCTCGTTCGCGCTGCTGTTCGGCACCGCCGCCGGCTGGATGATCGGCCATCGCAATGACTGGCGTATGCCCAACGCCGTCGTCGCGACGGCGGTCCTCGTGCTCGGCTCGCTCGGCGGGCCGCTGCTGACGTTCGCCATCGCGGGCGGAGACCCGGGTCCATTGGCGTTCGCCATAGCGGTCACGATCGCGGGACTGTCGACCGGACTCACGTTCTGGCCAATGGGCCGGAAGCAGGGAGAAGAGCAGTGGCTGTAGAGGAAACCCAAGCGGGAGCGCCACGGCGGCATCGGCGTGCTCGCGGGCCGGCCGCCGAGCACGCGCCGGAGGGTTGGGTCTACAACCCGTCAGCGTGGCCGCAACGGATTCCCATTGCGGCGCTCGCGGTCATCGGCTTCCTGATCGCCGGTTGGCTCTCGCTGTATCAGTGGGGCTTCGCCCCAACCATCTGGGAGCCGCTCTTCGGCGACGCGAGCGAGCGCATCCTCACGGGCAAGGTGTCGAACCTCTTACCTGTGCCCGACGCGGCGCTCGGCGCGCTCGGTTATCTCGCCGACGCCGCGCTCGGCCTCGCGGGCGGCACCGACCGCTGGAAGAAATGGCCGTGGCTCGTGATCGTGTTTGCGATCGCGGTGATTCCGTTTGGACTGGTGAGCGTCACGCTGTTCATCCTGCAGCCGACATTGTACGACGGCTGGTGTACTCTGTGCCTGCTTTCAGTCGCTGTGTCGCTGGCAATGGTACCGTACGCTTGGGATGAATTCGTGGCGAGCTGGCGCTGGGTGCGCGGGGGGCGCAAGCGCACACGCGCGCGGCAAGCACACACGCGCGCGATGGGCGATGGTGCATAACGCCTGAGCAGATCAGCGTTACGTCCGCTCGGCAGTCTCCGCCAGCGCATTCGCGAACAGCCCGCGCGCCCGTCGCCACGCGCGCCCTAGCGCCCAGCCCGCCACGCTCGCCACCTCCTCCATGCTCGGCGTCGCGTCCTCGCCCAGCGATGCCAATATCCGCGACCGCATGCGCATCACGATCGGCGTACCCGCTTCGACCGCGTTGAAGTACGGATCATAGCGCGTGCCGATGCCCTCGATGAGCGCCGCCGTGCGCGCGAAGTACACGAGGTCGCGCGGCAGGATCACGGGGAAGTCGTACAGCGATCGCATCACGCGGTCGGCGACCATCGTTTCGAGCCGCTGCTGCGTCGTGGAGCGTGTCGACGCCATCGTCACGAGCAGGTTGGCGAGCCGCTCGATCTCGGCCGGGTCCGCACGCGGCGCGATCAACCCCAGGTCGTAGAAGCCCGCGGCCACACCCTTCGCGTCGCGGCGGATCGACGCGAACACCGTGTGGATCAGCTTGATGCGCAACTCCGGCGACACGCGCACCATCATGCCGAAATCGAGCAGCACCAGCCGCCCGTCCGGCGCCAGCAGCAGGTTGCCCGCGTGCGGGTCGGCGTGAAAGAGGCCGTCGATGAGCATCATCTGCACATAGACCTCCATCACGAGGCCGGCCAGCCGGTTGGCGTTGACCGAGCCCGGCTTGAGCCGGTCCACGCGCGTGCCTTCGACGAACTCCATCACGAGCACGCGCTGGCGCGTGAACTCGTGTACGATCTCCGGAATCACGACACGGGGATTCCCAACGAAGTTGCCGCGCGCCTCCGTCGCGTACTCGGCCTCGAGCCGGAAATCCATCTCTTCGCCGATGCGCGCGGCGAACTCCTCGACGAGGGCGGCGAAGCCTTGCAGGTGCGGCAACGGCCAGCGGCGTACGGCCCAGCCGATGATCGCGCGCGCGGCGCCGAGGTCGGCTGAGACCGTGTGTTCGATGCGTGGGCGCAGCACTTTGACCGCGACGTCGCGGATAATGCGAGGGCCGTGCGCCGCGCCATCCGTGCTCGTTGTGCCGCCGGTCCCTCGGTCCCTCAGTCGCGCGCGGTGCACCTGCCCGAGCGACGCTGCCGCCACCGGCGTGTGGTCGATCGACGCGAAGACCTCGGCCGACCCCGCGCCGTACGCTTCGTGGATCGTCGCCTCGATGTCTGCCCACGGCACAGGCGGCACCTGGTCGGTGAGCGAACCCAGCCGCGTGAGGTACGGCTCCGGAATCAAGTCGGCCCTGGCCGAAAGCACCTGCGCCAGCTTCACGAACGTGGGGCCGAGCAGCGCGATGCGCGCGACCAGCCGCGACGCGCGGCGCTCGTGGAACTCGGCCGTGCGCGGCACAGGCGCGCCAAACCAGAACCAGCGCCGGTGGTCGCGCAGGAACGACAAGGCGAACGGCCCGAGCGCGATGAGCACGCGGAAGGTGTGAAGGGCGTGGGCCATGAAGGAATGAACGCGGTGCGGTGTATGGAAGGAAGACGCGTAGTCTCCAGCCCTACGGAATCCGCATGGAACTCTCATTCAAGCCCTCGCACATCAAGCGCTACCGCGACATAGCCAAGCTGGTGATGAAGTACGCGCGCACCGACATGCTGAAGGACCCGGAAATGGGCTTGCTGGCAGCGCCGGAGGACGGCGATGACGAGCACAAGCGCCTGCGCGCCGGCGACGGCAAGCAGCCGCCCGGCGAGGAGCTCGCCGCCGACCTCGAACGCATGGGTCCGACGTTCATCAAGTTCGGTCAACTGCTCGCCAGTCGCGCGGAACTGCTTCCTCCAGATTATGTGAGCGCGCTAGAGCGCCTACAGGACGACGTCAAACCATTCCCCTTCGAAGACGTCGAGCGCATCGTCACCGAGGAACTCGGCGTGCGCATCTCCAAGGCGTTTGCGCAGTTCGATGAGGAGCCCGTGGCGGCCGCATCGCTC
>JAKFFA010000060.1:0-6656 GCA_036675455.1 Gemmatimonadaceae bacterium
CAGCGCCAGCGCGTCGCTCCCGAGGACGAAAGGCCGCGCCGCTTCCTCAGCGGCGAGCGCGCGCATGGCGTCGCGGATGTCCTTACCCGCGCCGTTGCCGCCCGGCCAGGTGTGCTGCTCAAAGAAGGCGTCCGGCGTGAGCGCGTGGAACGTGCGGAGCACGAGCTCGTCGCCGCGTTCCGCATACACGCTGCGCAGGATGTCGTGTCGTGCCACCAGCGTTTCGAGCGCGGAGCGCAGCGCGGCGACATCGAGCGGTCCCACGAGGTCAAAAGCGAGGGGAATATTGTACGCCGAGCCCGCCGGATCCATTTGGTGAATGAACCACAGCGCCGATTGCGTCGGAGTCGCGGGCGATTCGCGCATGGCGCCGCGCGCCGCGCCGGCCCCGTTGCCGTTACCTGCCGCCCGATCGAATTCGGAGAGCCTGCCGTTCTGGGCGGTCAGAGTCATAGGGCGCAATCCAGCGCATGGCCGGCAGACGTGCGCACCGAGAATTCCGCCTCCGGCTCGCGCAGCCAGCTGGCGATCGTGGGCGCTCCAAGCAGCTCCGCGAGCGGAAGCGCGACGCCCAGCTGACGCCGCGCCCGCGCGACGAGCCTCGTGAGCAACAATGACGAACCGCCCAGTGCGAAAAAGTCGTCCTCCACGCCGACCGTGTCGATGCGCAGTGCGTCTCGCCAGAGCTCGGCCAGCCGGACTTCGCGGCGGGTCCTCGGCGGAATGGGGTCGCTGACGAGTGCGCGCCGGCGCGCCTCGGGCTCCGGCGCGCGCGTGATGGCGACTGCGTCGGGCTCGTGCTGCGATAGCGTCAGCGCGCCGGCGTATCCCTGCGCCGCGAGGGTGAGGAGCAGCCGCGCGGAATGCATCGGGGATACCGCGTGCGAGGAGAGGGCGAGCACTGGATGTCGCGTTGTGGTGGCAGCGAGAGCGAGCCCATCGAGATAGCCCTTCGAGGCCGCATGGTCGAACTGGCCGGCGGCGCCGCGCGGCGTGTTTGTGGGCGAGAACAGGATGAGCGGTGCCTCCGTGCTGTCGTTCGCGGCGAGCGCTGCGAGCATGGCGCGCGCGGAATTCGCCAACCGGCTCGCAAACAGGCCGGCCGTCGGGTTGCCGTGCCTGGTTCCAACGATCGCGTCCTCCGGCGTGGCGGTCGGGTGCACCACGAGGCCGATGGGCCCAATGGCTTGAGCAATGCGATCCAGCACCCGGCCCAGCGCGCCGGCGCCGTCAAGGTCGGCCGCGAACACGCGCACCGATGCGCCGGCGGAGCGCAGGGCATCGACCGCGCGAAGGTTCGCATTGAGGGCGCCGATGGTCGCGTCGAATTCCTCGGGTTCGCTCTCGAGCGACGGTCCCCGGCGCGCGACAAGCGCGAGCCGGCGGTGGCCGGCGGCGACCAACTGACGCGCCAGCGTGAGCGCGTGCGCGCTCAGCCCATCGGTGATCACGCAACACGAGCCGTGGCGTGCGCGCAGCTGCCGCACCGACCGCTGGCGCTCCACCTCATGAAAGCGCACGGTGAATCGTTCGTGGCCGCGCACCGCGACCATGGCCTCGGTGCCGCGCACCATCTCCATCAGCAGGCGGTCCTTGCCCGGCGGAATCTCGGTGACGTCGACGACGCGTACATCGCACTCGAGCTCCGCGCGCAGCACGAGTGCCGCTTCGGCCACGGCGCGCGCGACCGGAGAGACCCTCGCACCCATCGGCGCGGCACCGTGAACGAGGATACGCCAGCCCGCGATCGCGGGACACACTTCGATCACGGCCTCGGCGACGCGACGAACGTCGGCGATTGCCAGTGCGAGTGCTTCAGGCCGTTCGTCGCCGTTGCCGACCACACTGACGAGATACCACGTGCGACCCGGCGGCAGCGCCTGGAGCGTGTGGCGCAGCGCGGCGTCGTCGCGCGCGCTGAGCCGTCGACCCTCGGTCTCGTCCGACATGGCCGCAAAGACGGCGTCAAGCGATTCGCCCACGACGCACAAGCCGAAGCGGGCGTCGCGAGGGAGCGGAGCGATTTGCTCGGGAGTGGTTGCCTGACGCTCCCAGCTTTCCCGGTAACACCAGGCGCTGGTGGGTCGGCGCGCAGCGATGACAGGCATGGTTCGACGGTTCTCGCGGTGGGAATTCACGGCTGAATCCGCATACAGGCAGGAGTCGGGCCATCCGCGAGGCCTGCCGCAGATGTGGCGCGCCCGCAAACCAGCTGGCGCGCCACCCTGCGTGCTTCATGCGTCAGCGGCGTTTGCGACCCATGTGCGAATCGGAGTGCGTCCCCGCGTGCGCCATGTGGACTTCGTCATCGATGTGGTTCCATGCGTCGCGCGTGGCTTCGCGTGCATCCTCCCACGCCATGCGTGATTCACCGCGATAGTCGTCCCAGCCGGAGCGCAAGTCGCTTTCGACGTCCGACCACTTCTTGTTCTCGTCGTAGCGACTGCGCGATTCCCAGCCATAGCGGTAGGCGGGTTGAATGGTGCCGTAGGCGGTGCCTCTGCGCACGTACGGACGCGACGAGTAGTTCTCGCGCCAGTATTCGTCTTCGGCGGTCGGGTTCACCGCTTCGGCGACGCCTTTGCCCGCCAGGCCGCCTGCGATGGCACCGGCGGCGCCACCGACCGCGAATCCGATGGGCCCGCCCACGGCCGAGCCGATCGCCGCACCTGTGGCCGCACCGCCTGCCGCGCCAGCACCCGTGCCGACGGGGTGCGCACCGGGAGTCCCGCTGAGCGGATCACGATTCTTGTCGAGGTTTCGCTCGGAGTCGTCCTTCTTCTTCTTCGTCATGTGTGTCACCTCTTGGCTTCGGGGAATACTGCGGTACACCGAAGCACGAATCGGCGCAGAAAGCGGACCAGCGCGAGGCGCGGGGATGACGATTGGCCGAGGGGTTCGGCGGTCAAATGTGAGAGGCTGCAGCCACAGGCGTGGACCCGGCGCTATGGCGTGTCGCTGAGTCCTGCCTGCGGGCGAGGAACAGCCGTTTCACGCGGAGCCGCGGAGGGGAACAGAGAGAACTGCTGGAGTCTTTTTGGTGTGTCGCGGATACCCGTTGCGGCCCGACAGGCTAACTGCTTGTCACGCGGAGGCGCGGAGACGCGAAGAAAGGGAGGCGCCAGAGGAGCGAAGAAGTCCAAGTAAAGCGAGGAGGCGTGAACTAACACTTCGAGCCGTTCGCCGCGGCTCCGCGTGAAACGCAGTTCCCGCATCCCCTCCGCAGTCCTCACGCTACCAGCCGCCCCCGCCGCCTCCGCCTGAACTGCCGCCGCCTCCGCCGCCTCCCGATCCACCCGAGCTGGGTGCCGCGACTGAACCGGCGATACCGCCGACGGCTGCCGCGAAAGAGGCACTCGAGCCGCCGCCGGCGAATCCGCCTCCTCCGCCAAAACCGGTCCATCCGCTGCCACTCGACGCCGAGGTCGATCCGCCACCGCGCGCGCCGACGCTGGCGAGCGCTGCCGACGATGCCGCGTTCGCGCCCGCGGCCCCGAACGCGCGAAACCACCTGTCGATGTGCGCGCTGAGTCCGAACGCGATCAGGTAGGGAAACCACGCATCGCGCAGCGCCGGCGTCTCGTTCCGCAACTCCACGCGGAAATACTCGCGCGCCGCCGCGAGCCGCTTGCGCAGCGCGATGCGCGCGGGCGACTGACGTGACATCGCCTGGTTGAGCGTGCTATTCACAAAGGCGATCACGAGCAGCGTGAGGCCGGTGAACGTGAACACGCCCGCGCGCACAGGCTCCATTCCGGGAACGGGAACACCGACCAGCACCGACACAAGCAGCGCGAGCAGCACGGCGAGCGGGATCGCGAACCGCAGCGAGTGCAGCGCGAGATCCTTCACCCGGCGCTGCCAGAAGTAGGCCTGCACCATCGCCTGTGCGTACAAGAACGTGGCGATCGCGACGCCGAGGATGATCACCATGATCTCGCTCACATGCAGCAGCAGCGCGGCAATGAGCGACGCGACGGCCGCGACCGTCAGCACGAGCGTCGGTACCCACGAGGGCTTTGGTTTGGCACCCCCATCACGGCGATCCACGTCATCGAACGCGGCGGCGCGCTTGCTGAGATGCTCACGGATGATCTTCGACGGGTCGAAGCCGGTCTTCTTGTATCGCTCGCGCACGCGCTCGGTGCTCGTGGTGCGTGCCCCCGGATCGAAGAGCGCGTCGATGAGCGCCCGCTCGTGGCCACGCAGCGAGTCGCGGTCCACCTCGAGCTCGAGGTGCAGAATGTGGCTGCGGAAGACGCTGACGCCCGTCGTCTCGACGCGGCTGCCCAGCTTGCCTTCAGCGACGAGCCGCGCGAGCGTGGCCGCGACTTCCGGGGCGGAGGTGGCATCATCCCACGTGGCGCCGATGACTTCCGGCAACTGGTGAAACAGATGCTCGGCCAGCCATTCCTCGTCGATCGCATCAGGAGGAATGAGCGGCTTGAAGCGGCCGAGCGCGTGCTCGCGCACGATGAGCCGGATGGCGAGGAGTCCAGCTGCGAGGAGGGTCAACAGAGCCAGCGTGAGGCGCGTGCCCGGCCCCGCGCCGAAGAACACGCCCGAGGGCCGCGCGTCCGCGCGCGTCCATGTGAGGGGCAGCGACACAACGAAGCTGCGACCGGGCCCGATGCCAGTGGACGTGTACCGTCCCGTGAAGTCCGTCGGCGCTTCCCACGCCGGATCGAGCGTGAGCACGAGGTCGAAGACATCGATGGCGGCGTCACGGTCGGCGAACGCGAAATCATGGTCGAGCAGATACACGCCTTCACCCTGCGGTTTCAGGATATTGGAAAGCGAGTACTCCAGCACGTAGGTAAGCGCCGTGCTGTCGAACGGGGCATCGCCGGGTAGCCGCGAGCGCCACCGCAGCGTCGAGCCGTTGGAGAACTGGAAGCGGTCGACCGCGTTCAGGTCACCCTCCGTCAATAAGACCGTGTCCGGCACCGACGGAGCGCCCGCGATGCGCAGCAGGCGATGCAGCTCGAACTCCTGGCCGAACCGGATGTTGAAGCGGCGCTCGGGACCGTTCCACGAGCCGGAGAAGAGCAGGTGTTGCGTCTCGCGGATGTGTAGCGTGCCGGTGGAGTCGAGGTGGGCGGTGACGGCGATGCGCGGCCAGTTGAGCGTACGGGACTGGGCGTCGGCGCTGGTCAGGGCGCTGCTCAGGAGGGCGCACGACAGCATCCAACGCAGTCGGCCGGACACGCGGGAGGATCGGTGGCGAGGCATCGTTGTCACCCATGCGAATATGGCTGATCGCGTCCAGCTCGGTCCAGTCAGTCCGCGCCGACCGGGCTCCCCTGAACTGGTCCGAGCGGAGGAACTCAAGCAGCAGAAGCTCGTGGTACAGTCCGATCTGAGCGAGCAGCGCAGGCTCACCGACATCGCGTATCCGATGATGCGGGCCGCGGTGCCGCTGTGTGGTCGCTGGATCACGACCCGCACCGGCGTGGCTGTCTCAAACATTCACGCCTACTCACGGGAGTTCCGGGAAGCGGCGGAGGCGCTTGGTTTCTCTGACACGTTGACCGTCGTTGGGGTCGCCGTCGGCTCAGCGGCCCAGCGAGCCGGCCTAGTGGTCGGTGACCGCGTGGTGGCAATCGGTGACCGACCGGCGCCGCGGGGTCGATCAGCCATTGCGGAGTTCGGCGCACGCACGAGGCCGAAAGCGGCTCGGCGAGGCGAACCTGCTATGGCAGGGGCGCCGCTTCGAGTCTCGGTGCGGAGACAGGGGGCATCGCTCGCCGATTCACGGGTCATGCCGCTCGACCTACAACCGGATACGGTGTGCGCCTACGGCGCGGTCGCGCTCAAGGACCAAGCGCTCAATGCGTGGGCGGACGGACAGCAGGTGATCGTCACGACAGCGATGATGCGCTTTGCCGCCACGGAAGAGGAACTCGCCGTGGTCGTCGCGCACGAAATCGCGCACAATGCCATGCGGCACATCGATGCGAAGAACAAGAACGCGACGGCCGGTGCATTCTTCGGCCTGCTTCTGGACATCGCCGCGGCAACACAAGGTGTGAACACGGGTGGGGACTTCACGAACTCGGGGGCGCAGATCGGCGCGATGAGCTACTCACAGGATTTCGAGCGCGAGGCAGACTACGTCGGTATGTACATCCTGGCGCGCGCGGGAAGGAACATTGACCGGGCGCCGGATTTCTGGCGGCGGATGGCGCAGGAATCGCCAGGTTCGATCAAATACGCCGCATCGCACCCCACCACGGCCGAGCGCTTTCTCCGTCTCGAGCAAGCCGTGGCAGAGATTAGGGCCAAGCAGCTGTCCGGGCGGGCGCTGCTGCCGGAGGTGAAAGCCCCCGCAGAGACGCCGCGCGACCCCTAGCCACTTGGCGCACGGGTCGCCGTGCACACACCCGCTGGTGTCTGCCTGTCCCTCGGCCCACATTGCCCAAAGCCTGAAACCCGAGCAGGAGAGGAGCATGTTCCCGCAGAAGCGTAGCCGTGCATTCGTGCTGGCGAGTGTCGCCGTGGGGGCGCTTGTCGTCCCCGTGTCCCTTGCCGCCCAAACCTTCCGCGCCGACGACCCCGTCATCCGTCGCATGTGGACGCTTGGCATGGACAGCTCGCACGCCGCGCGGAACGCGCAGGTGCTCATGGATTCCATCGGACCCCGCCTCTCGGGAACC
>JAKFFA010000030.1:0-30725 GCA_036675455.1 Gemmatimonadaceae bacterium
GACCGGCGTCGTGAGCTATGTCGGACCGGCCGGAGCGCGGACCCATACGGTGTCGGATCCCGCCATCCAGGATGATGTCAGGCGCCTGAGGCGTGGCGACATGGTCGAGCTTACCTTCGCCGAAGCCTTCCACTTCCAGAAGTACTGAGCCGCCGGCTCACCACCGCATGTCGATGGATACGCTAAGCGCGAGCTCCAATTCGGACGGAGGCGAGCATCGCGCTTAGCTGCAGCCAGAGCGTCAGAGACGGCATCGAGCCGTCGGCTGACTTGCAGGAACGTCGGAAGTCCAGCGCATCATTATTGGAAGGGCAGTTACGAAAGAATAGGAGTTGCTGGTCCCGTACCCCGTAGCGCGCACCCCGTACCGTATTACGCATCCACCCGGCATCGCAGGCAAGTCCGCCGTCTGCCGACTGCCGTCTACCCACCGACCATGAATCTCTTCGACACACTCTCCGCCCTAGGCCACGAACAACTCGTCATCTGCGCCGACGAAGGCGCTGGATACCGCGGCATCATCGCGATCCACGACACCACGCTCGGCCCCGCGCTCGGCGGCACGCGCTTCTGGAGCTACGCGTCCGACGAAGAGGCCATCACCGACGCGCTGCGGCTCGCGCGCGGCATGACGTACAAGAACGCCGTGGCCGGTCTCAACCTGGGCGGCGGCAAGTCCGTGATCATCGGCGACAACCGCACGACGAACCGTGAGATGATCTTCCGCGCGCATGGCCGCTTTGTCGAGTCGCTCGGCGGGCGCTATGTGACGGCCGAGGATGTCGGCACCAGCACGGCCGACATGGACTTCGTGCACATGGAGACGGACTACGTGGCCGGACTCGCGACCAAGTCGGGCGACCCGTCGCCGGTGACGGCGCACGGCGTGTTCCGCGCGATCGAAGCGTCGGCCAAGCAGCGTTGGGGCTCCGCCTCGCTCGAGGGCAAGACGGTCACGGTGCAGGGGCTTGGCAACGTCGGCACGTACCTGTGCCGTGAACTCAGCGCAGCGGGCGCCAAGCTCATTGTCACCGACATCCGCGCCGAGCGCGTGAAGAACGTTGTGGATGAGTTCGGCGCGAAGGCCGTCGAGGGCGACGCAATCTACTCGGCCAAGGCGGACATCTTCGCGCCCTGCGCGCTGGGCGCGATCATCAACGACCAGACCATTCCCAATCTCAAGGTGGAGATCGTCTGCGGCGCGGCCAACAACCAGCTGCACGAACCGGCCAAGCACGGAGAGGCGCTGGAGAAGAAGGGCATCCTGTACGCGCCAGACTTCGTGGCCAATGCCGGCGGGGTGATCAACGTGTATGGCGAGCTTGCCGGCTGGTCGCGCGAGCGCTCGCTGCGCAAGGCGGACGAGATCTTCGACACCATTCTCGGCGTCTTCAAGATCGCGAAGGAAGAGGGCGTGTTCTCGTACGATGCCGCCGACAAGCTGGCCGAGCGTCGCATCGCGGCCGTGCACGGTCTTGTGCGCACCTGGCCGCAGTGGCCCAACAAGAGCTGAGGGAAGCATGACGAAGAAGGAACGCATCCCGATCGCGTCCGACCATGCGGGCTTCGAGATGAAGCAGCACCTGAGTGCCGCGCTCGCTGATCTCGGCTATGAGGTCGAAGACATGGGCACGCACTCGCCCGCGTCCACCGACTATGCCGACTTCGCGCATCCCGTGGCGGAGAAGGTGGAGCATGGCGACGTGAAACGGGGTGTGCTGCTCTGCGGCACGGGCTTAGGGATGTCCTACGCGGCCAATCGGCATGCGGGCGTGCGCGCGGCGGTGGCCTGGTCGCCCGAGATCGCGGCACTCGCGCGCAAGCACAACGATGCGAACGTGCTCGTGTTGCCCGCACGGTTCGTGAGCGAGGAGGATGGCGTGCAGATCCTCAAGACGTGGCTCGAGACGGAGTTCGAGGGTGGGCGCCACGAGAATCGCGTGAAGAAAATCGAGACGGAGTCCCGAGGCGCGTAATCGCGACTCGTTGGGCGTACTCATAGGGAGGCATGATGAAGCCGGGCTGGAATAACTGGGATCGGCGCCTGCCGGGCGCCGCGCTGCTGGGCACGGACCCCGAGATCGCGAAGCTGATCGCCGAGGAGACGCAACGGCAGTCCGAAGGACTCGAGCTCATCGCGAGCGAGAACTTCGTGTCGCCGGCGGTGCTCGAGGCGATGGGCTCGTCGCTCACCAACAAGTACGCCGAGGGCTTGCCGGGTAAGCGGTACTATGGCGGTTGCGAGGTAGTGGACCAGGTGGAGCAGCTGGCCATCGACCGCGCGAAGCAGCTCTTCGGTGCCGACCACGCGAATGTGCAGCCGCACTCGGGCGCGACGGCCAACGCAGCGGTGTTCCTGGCGTTCCTCAAGCCAGGTGAAACGGTGATGGGGCTCGACCTGTCGCAGGGCGGGCATCTCACGCACGGCTCGCCTGTGAACTTCTCGGGTCTCAACTACCGCGCCGTGCATTACGGCGTGGATGCGCACGGCATCATCGATTACCCGGCCATGCGTGAGCTGGCGCGCAAGGAGAAGCCGAAGCTCATCATCGCGGGCTACAGCGCGTATTCGCGCGTGCTCGACTACGAGCAGTTCGCGGAAGCGGCGAAGGAAGTCGGCGCGATCTTCATGGTGGACATGGCGCATTTCGCGGGGCTGGCCGCCACGGGTGTATACCCGTCGCCCATCCCGTTCGCCGACGTGGTGACAACGACCACGCACAAGACGCTGCGCGGGCCGCGCGGTGGGCTGATCCTATGCAAGGCCGAGCACGCGAAGGCGATCGACAAGGCGATGTTCCCCGGCACGCAGGGTGGCCCGCTGGAGCATGTGATCGCGGCCAAGGCCGTGTCATTCAAGGAAGCGCTCGACCCGTCGTTCGCGACGTACTGCCGGCAGGTGGTCTCCAATGCGCGCGCTCTGGCCGAGTCGCTGATGGGCTTCGGACTCACGATCGTCTCGGGTGGGACCGATAATCATCTCATGCTGGTGGACCTACGCTCACGCGACGCCGCGCTCACGGGCAAGGTGGCCGAGAAGGCGCTCGACCGCGCGGCGATCACCGTGAACAAGAACACCGTACCGCGCGAGACGCAGTCGCCGTTCGTCACGAGCGGCATCCGCATCGGCACCCCGGCTGTCACGACGCGCGGCATGCGCGAGAACGAGATGCACCGCATCGCGGGGCTGATCGACCGCGTACTGGCGGCTCCGGAGGACGCGGGCATCGCCGCGAAGGTGAAGGCCGAGGTGCGGGAGATGGCCGAAGCATTCCCTTTGTACGTATAGGGACGGCAGACGGTAGACGGCAGACGGCGGATGCACTGCACTGCGACTCCCAGTACCGCTACCACGCTTACTACCACTTCCGGCCCGGCCTCATCCACCTCAAGTTCCCCGCGTACTCTCTGCGCCTCCGCGCCTCCGCGTGAGACGCAGTTCCCCCGTATCCCTTTCCCCGCATCGCCGTTGACGCCTGAACTTGCTTTTCGTGATGGAGTAATGGACCGCATTCGTCTCCGCGAGTCCCGCTACGACGAGCGCGCGTACCTGTTCGTGCTGGCCGCGCTGGAGTACTGCCAGCAGCGGCTTGTGCAGCGACGGCACCTGACCGGGCGCGAGCTGGCCGAGGCGGCGCGGGACTTGGCGCTCGAGCGCTATGGCGTGCTGGCGCGCATCGTGCTTGAGCACTGGGGCGTGCGAGAGTCCGCGGACCTGGGTGAGATCGTCTTCACGCTCGTGGAACTCGGCCTGCTCATGAGCGAACCGCAGGACTCGAAGGACGATTTCGTCAATGTCTTCGACTTCCATGAGGCGTTCGACCGGGATTACCCGTGGAACGCGATCCCGACCAACTAGCGTCCGCGCGGCCGTCGGTGCCGTTCGGGCGCAGCGACGGCGCAGGGCTCGCCGAGACAGCCGTCCGCGTCGTGACGGCGGAACAGGCGATGGCGTGCGAGGCGGCGACCATTGCTGCCGGCACGGAATCCTTCGTCCTCATGCGCGCGGCCGGCGAGGCTGCCGCGCGGCTCATCATTGAGCGGCAGGCCGACGTTCGGACGGCCGGCGCGCTCATCGTTGCAGGCACCGGCAACAACGGGGGTGACGCCTGGGTCGTGGCCGGCGCGCTCGCGCGGGCGGGCTGTCCCGTCACGATGGAGTCGCTCGGCGAGCCACGATCCGCCGATGCGCAGCGCGCACAGCGCGAGGCGGCAGGCCACCTCGCCGCCGTGAGCCCCGCCGTGCAACCGGCCGTCGTCGTGGACGGCGTGCTCGGCACCGGCGCGCGCGGGGATGCGCGGGGCAGCGCAGCCGAGGCGATCACACGTATCAATGCGATGACTGGATCTGCGGCCATCGTTGCGCTCGACGTGCCCAGTGGCATGGACGCGACCACGGGCGCGGGCGGCGCCGTGGTGCGCGCCGACGAGACGTACACATTCGGCACGCTCAAGCGCGGGCTGCTGCTGCGCCGGGACGAGACGGGCGCGATCGCGGTGCTGGACATTGGACTTCGCGACGATGTGCACGGCACGGATGCCGACCGTGATCGCACGGCGGCACAGCGCGCCGCGCCCGCAAGCGCCCCTGCGGCCCGCCTCGTCGACGCCGCATGGGTGCGCCGCGCCGTGCCACCCATCCCCGCCGACGCGCACAAGGGCGTGCGCCGCCGTCTCGCGATCCTGGGCGGCGCCGACGGCATGGCCGGCGCGCCGATGCTCGCCGCGCGCGGCGCGCTGCGCAGCGGCATCGGCATGGTGCAGCTGCTCGTCGCGCCCACCAACGTACCCGTGGTGCAGGCCGCGTTGCCCGAGACGATGGCCGCGCGCTGGCCCGTGACGGCCGAGGATCAGGAGCGCGCGATCGACTGGGCGCACGTGTTCCTGCTTGGTCCCGGACTCGGCCGCACCGTCATGTCGCGCGCGCTCGTGGAGCGGCTGTTGGTGGCGTGGCGGGGGCCCGTCGTGCTCGACGCCGATGCGCTCAACGTGTTCGCGGGCGAGCCGCGCAGTCTCGGCACGCTCTTGGGCTCGCGTCCGGCGATCGTGACGCCGCATCCGGTGGAGGCCGCGCGGCTGCTGCGTCTCGAACCGCGTGAAGTGCTCGAACGTCGATTCGAAGTCGGCGGCGAACTCGCGCGCGCACTCGGGGCGACCGTCGTGCTCAAGGGGCCGCCCACCATCATCAGTGCGCCCGACGGCCGCGTGGCGGTCAGCGCGTCGGGCGCACCGACGCTCGGCACGGCCGGCAGTGGGGACGCGCTCTCGGGTATCATCGCCACGTTGCTCGGGCAGACGCTTGATGCGTTCGGCGCGGCGACGAGTGGCGCGTGGATCCACGGGCGCGCCGGGGAGATCGCGGCGCGTGGTGGGTCCGTGCGCGGGAGTTCGCTTGAGGATGTGATCGCGTCGCTGCGCGACGTGTGGTCGCTCGACGAGCCGGCGCCGCGGGCTCCAATGCTCGCGGAGTTGCCGTCCGTCGGGAGGCAGCGTTGATCGTGACCCTTCGCTCTGCCCGGTGGGCACGGTCACGCGGCATCGGCGTTCGTCTCCCATGAGCTCCCACCTGATGATGGGCCCCGGCCGCGAGTTCGACGCGGTGCGCGCGCTGCTCGACCAGTGGGGTGCGGCCGCCGTCGGCATTGGCGACGATGGCGCGGTGCTCGACGTGCCGGCGGGGTCACGGCTCGTGGTCAGCACCGACAGCACCGTGGAGGACGTCCACTTCCGGCGCGCGTGGCTCACGCCCGAAGAGATCGGCTGGCGGGCCGCGACCGCCGCGCTCAGCGATCTCGCCGCGATGGGCTCGACGCCGATTGGCGTGCTGCTGGCGCTCACGGTGCCGGCATCGTGGAGGGGGTCGCTTTCCGCCATCGCCGGCGGCGTCGCGCGCGCCACGGCTGCTGTGCGCGCCCCCATCGTCGGCGGCGACGTCAGCGCCGGTGACCGGCTCTCGCTCGCCGTCACCGTGCTCGGCCACGCCGAGCGGCCGCTGGCGCGCTCGGGCGCGCGTGCGGGTGACATTCTGTATGTGACGGGGCGGCTCGGCGGGCCGGCCGCGGCGCTCGCGGCGTGGGAGCGCGGGGCAGCGCCGCATCCTGCGGATCGTGCGCGCTTCGCGCATCCGGAGGCGCGCATCGCCGCGGGTCAATGGCTCGCGGCTCATGGCGCGAGGGCGGCGATCGACATCTCCGATGGACTGGCCGGCGACGCCGGGCACTTGGCCGCTGCGAGCGCGGTGCGCTGTGTGCTTGAGCTCGACAAGGTGCCTGCGCTGGAATCGCATTCGGCGATGGATGCGCTGGTGAGCGGTGAGGAGTACGAGTTGTTGGTGGCGGCGCCTGCGGGCATGATCGACACTGCGGCGTTCTCCGCGGCGATGGACGGACTCGCCCTCACCGCGATCGGCCGCGTCGAGCACAGCGACCGCGGCGAAGTAGTCGCCGAGCGCGCTGGCAAGGCAGTGCCATTGCCTGGCGCGCACGACCATTTTGCAGGGACATGATCCGCGCGACGCTCGTCCTGATCAACCTGCTCGTGATGACGCCGATCTTCGGCGGGGCATCGCTCATCGCGGGCCTGCTGCGAATCCGTGACCGGCCCGGTTCGCCGTACGACTGGGCGCCGCGCCTGTGGGGCAAGACCCACCTCTGGGTGGGCGGCGTGCGCATCGTTGAGCATGGTCTGGAGAACAAGGGCGGCGGACAGCACATCTTCGTCGCCAACCATCTGGGCAACTTCGACGTGTTCGCGCTGGCGGCCAAGCTCCCGTGGCTCAAGTTCGTCGCGAAGGCGGAGCTGTTCCGCGTGCCGATTTTGGGCCCCGCCATGCGCGCGGCGGGCATGATCCCCATCGAGCGCGCGAATCGTAAATCGGCGTTCACGTCGTACGCGACGGCGACCGAGCGCATCAACGCCGGTGCATCGGTGGCGGTGTACCCCGAGGGCACACGTGGCAATGCGTACGCGCTGCGTCCGTTCAAGAAGGGACCGTTCGTGCTGGCCATCCAGGCACAGGCGCCTGTGGTGCCGCTCGTGGTCTATGGCGCGCTCGACGTGCAGCGCAAGGGCGAGTTCAAGGTGAAGCCAGGCACCATCCACATGCATTACCTGCCCGAGATCAGCACCGTGGGCATGACCTACGACCAGCGCGACGAGCTCGCGCGGCGCACCTACGAGGCTATGGCCGCGTGCATGGAGCGCGAGTATGGGGTCGTGTCGCCGCCATATCGGGTGAGCGGAGCTTAGATTCAGTCGGTCGGCCGCAGGATCGATGCCGTTCGCCGCTGTTGCCCCAGCGGTTCCCGCACCCCGTAACCCGCACCCCGCACCGTCCCAATGTCCTCAATTGTCGCCATCCAGGCCCGTGAGATCCTCGACTCGCGCGGCAATCCCACCGTCGAAGCCGACGTCATCATCGCGGGCGGCATCTACGGCCGTGCGGCCGTGCCGAGTGGCGCCTCGACGGGCGAGCACGAGGCCAACGAGCTGCGCGACGGCGACGCCAAGCGCTACGGCGGCAAGGGTGTGCTCAAGGCCGTAAAGAACGTCGTGAAGCTGATCGAGCCCGAACTACTCGGCCTCGACGTCACCGACCAGCTCACGATTGACCGCGCGATGATCGCGCTCGACGGCACGAAGAACAAGTCGAAGCTCGGGGCGAATGCGATGCTCGCGGTGTCGATGGCCGCGTCGCGCGCTGCGGCCCACAGTCTCGACCTGCCGCTGCACCAGTACTTGGGCGGCCCGATGGCGCGCACGCTGCCGGTGCCGCTCATGAACATCCTGAATGGTGGCGCGCACGCGACCAACACCGTGGACTTCCAGGAGTTCATGATCGTCCCCGTGGGCGCGAACACGTTCTCGGACGCGCTGCGCATGGGCACCGAGGTGTTCCACGCGCTCAAGAAGGTGCTCGTCAAGCGGAAGCTGTCGACGGGCGTGGGTGATGAAGGCGGCTTCGCGCCCGACTTGAAGAGCGACGAGGAGGCGTTGAAGGTCGTCGTGGAGGCCATCGAGGCCGCCGGCTACCAGCCCGGCACCGAGATTGCCATCGCGCTCGACTGCGCGGCCAGCGAGCTGTACGCCAACGGCAAGTACACGTTCAAGAAGAGCGGCGGCGGTACGAAGTCGGCCGACGAGATGGTCGAGCTCTACGCCAAGTGGCTGCAGAAGTATCCCATCGTGTCGATTGAGGACGGGCTGGCTGAGAGTGATTGGGATGGATGGGCCACACTGACCGAAGCGCTGGGCGACCGTTGCCAGCTAGTGGGCGACGATTTGTTCGTGACGAACACGGAGTTCCTGGCGCGCGGCATCGAGGAGGACGTGGCGAACGCGATCCTCGTGAAGGTGAACCAGATCGGCACGCTGACCGAGACGCTCGAGGCGATCGAGATGGCGGGTCGCAACGGGTATCGCTCGATCATCTCACATCGGTCGGGCGAGACGGAGGACACGTTCATCGCCGATCTTGCCGTGGCGACGAATGCGGGGCAGATCAAGACGGGCTCGGCCAGTCGCACGGATCGCGTGGCGAAGTACAACCAGTTGCTGCGCATCGAGGCCGAGTTGGGGATGAGTGCGGAGTATCCGGGCGGGGCGATTTTCGGGATTGACGGGTGATCTCCAGCGGCAGGAATGGAGTTGCTTCGGTCATGGCGCACCGCCCGGCGCGCGGCTAAATGGCGACGACTCGGCGACGCACGACGCGCGCGGGGGTGGACGTTCCCGTGCGGCGCGTCGAGGGTGGGCGCATCGCGCGCCGCGTGCTGGGCGTGGCCGCGGCGATCGCCGTGATCGCGTTCGCGGTGCAGGGTGGGGAATACGGCACGACCGACCTGTTGCGCCAGCGAAAGCAGATCGCGGCTGAGCGGGCGAAGGCGGACTCGCTGGAGGCCTCGATCGCGCGGTTGCAGGCCGAGCTCAAGGCGATCGAGACGGATCCGGCGATGCAGGAGCGGATCGCGCGCGAGGAGTTCGGGATGGTGAAGGAGGGGGAACTGCTGTATCGGTTCACGGATCCTGAGACGGTGCCGGTGCCGCGGTGAGGCGGTTCTGGCCTCCGGCGAGCAGGATATGCTAGGGATGGTCGGACATGATATGCTAGGGATGGCCGGACAGAGTATGCTAGAGATGGTCCGCCATCTTGACTGAGCGAGCTTTCGGGCTAGATTATTCCATCTACCGCGGGGTGGAGCAGCCTGGTAGCTCGTCGGGCTCATAACCCGAAGGTCGCGGGTTCAAATCCCGCCCCCGCTATGGGTGGTAAACGAAATCAGGCGGCCCTTTGGGGCCGCCTGATTTCGTTTGCGACGGTGGACGACAGGGGGCAGACGGCGGACGCACTAGGATGCGGGGTTGGATGCGGGAATCGCGCCGTTTATCTTCTGGAGTCTGGAATGGCTGGGTAGCTCAGCTGGTTAGAGCACGGCACTCATAATGCCGGGGTCGCGGGTTCGAGTCCCGCCCCAGCTATCGTCATTCTGCAAGAGAGTGCGACGGCCCGCTCGGGATTACTCCCGGGCGGGCCGTCGCATACACTCGTCGCGATGCATGCGCCCCTTATCGGGCCCTCGGAAGATTGCAGCGGGAGACAATCTGTAAGTCGTCCGGCAGGAACGAGCTGAGAAAAACGTGATCTCGACCGAGTGTCAACACGCGCGAGTCTTCGGGCATTTTCACGCGGTGTACTCTACGACCGGTCGAGTCGATGATGTCGAAGATTTGTTGTCGCAGCTGATCCGATTGCCGAAGAATCCACACCGCGTCGTCTCTGATGCGTCGTATGCGATGGCCGGCCCGACTGTCGCGGTGCCGTCATCGTGGTGGAACTCGATGTGATACTCAGATGCTCGTGCGACGATGACGCTTCCTTGATCCGTGACCGTCCAGCCATCGTGCGGCAGGTATGGAGACGCGAAGCCTTGCGTCATGCGGATGTCGTTTCCGCTTCGCTCGACCGTCAGATAGCCGTCCGGTCCCGCAAGTTGCGCGACCGTATCAACGACATCGGTTCCACGGTCAAGTCGAAGCACGTACCGCAGGGCGATTCTGGGGTCCGGCGTGCCGTCAGGTGTCAGGGCAGGCGCCTCCATGTAGAGGCGTCCATACCGGTCCGATTCCCGAGCCAGCAGCGCCACTCGCAACGAGTTCGTCACGCGGATGCCATCAGTCCGCACTTTGAGGGAGCCGGTGATCGCACCTGACCCATCCAACACCAGAAAGCGACCGTTTGGCCGGTCGAACATGAGGACGCTGTCGTCGGCGATCCGGAGCAGCGAGCTCGGAGCCCGGTACTCGAGCGGGCCTTCGCCGCGAGTGCCGACGACCGCGGACGACGAGAGGCCAAAATCCAGGCTGATCAACCTCTGATCGATGGCGTCGATCACCAACAGACGACCAGAGCGAAGCTCGATGGCCGCAGTGGCAAGCGAGAACTCGTGCGGGTGCGCTTGGCAAGACTCTGCAAACGCTCGCGCTGGGGGGTCAAGCGGCGCGTCGCATGCGCACAGGAGGGCGACGAGGACGACGGCGGGGTGGCGCGAACGGAGGAAGCGGATGCACACGCCAGAGAGTATACGCGTTTCCCGGAACGTCGGCGCGAACAGCGTTCATCCGGCACCGGATGACCAGACGCCGGAAGTTCACCGCGCCCTAGCCCAACGCCCGCGTATTTCGCAACGTTGTCCTTCGGTGACGCGCGGGTCGCGTCCATCTGGCGCGCTTGCCTTCGCGCGACGAGCGCGCCGCAGCAGACTCAGTTCCCCCATTCCCACCACGATGCCCGCACTCCGCTCTCTCCTGGCACTCACCGCCGCCGTTCTCCTCGGCGTGCCGGCGGTCCCACAGTCGGCAGCCGCCCAGGCGCCGGCCCTGGCCCCGGTCACCCTCGACTCGGCCCTCCTCGCGAACTACAGCTGGCGCAACGTCGGCCCCGACCGCGGCGGTCGCTCCATCGCTGCCTCCGGCGTCGTCGGCCGCCCCAACGAGGCCTACTTCGGCGCCACCGGCGGCGGGCTCTGGAAGACCGTCGACACCGGCGAGACATGGTTCCCCGTCACGGACGGCCAGGTGCGCTCGGCGTCCGTCGGCGCGGTCGCGGTCAGTGAGACGAATCCCGACCTCGTGTTCATCGGGATGGGCGAGACGGCGATCCGCGGCAACATCATTCCCGGCGACGGCGTCTATCGCAGCACCGACGCGGGCAAGACGTGGGAGCATGTGGGCTTCGGCGAGTCGCACGGCATCGCCAAGATCCGCATCCATCCGACGAATCCGGACATCATCTTCGTCGCGTCGTTCGGCAAGTACAGCGCGCCCAGCGAGGAGCGCGGGGTGTTCAAGTCGACGGACGGTGGCGACACGTGGAAGCGCGTGCTGTTCCGCGATGCGCGCTCGGGCGCCATCGACATCGCCATCGACCGCACGAACCCCAGCGTGATGTACGCGGCGCTGTGGGAGGCCTACCGCAAGGAATACCAGATGTCGAGCGGCGGCCCGGGCAGCGGACTCTTCAAGAGCACGGACGGCGGCGAGACGTGGACGGAGATCACGCGCAACAAGGGATTGCCGTCCGGACTCGTCGGCCGCATCGGCGTCGCGCTCACCGCGGCGCAGCCGGGCCGCGTGTATGCGCTCATCGAGAACGAGAACGGCGGACTCTTCAAGAGCGATGACGCCGGCGCGACGTGGGAGCTCATGAACGACGACCGCTCCATCCGCCAGCGCGCGTTCTACTACACGAACGTGTTCGCCGACCACCAGAACGCGGATGTGGTCTACGCGCAGAACGTCACGCTCTTCCGTTCGGCCGACGCGGGCAAGACGCTCGAGTCGATCGACGACGGCACGCACGGCGACCATCACGACCTGTGGATCGATCCGGCCAACCCGGCGCACTTGGTGGACGCCAACGATGGCGGCGGCGCCATCACGCTGAACACGGGCGAGACCTGGACGGAACAGGACTTCCCGACGGCGCAGTTCTACCACGCCATCACCACGTCGCACATCCCGTATCACATCTGCGGCTCGCAGCAGGACAACACCACGCTGTGCGTGCCGTTCGACTGGAACCTGGGCGCCGCGCGCTTCGCGGCGCGCGGCGGTCAAGGGGCTGCGGGCGGCCCCAGTGGCGACGCGCGTCCCGGCGGCCCGGGCGCGGGCTACCGCGACCCGGCGTCAGGCGGCATGGCCGTGGCGTATCGCGCGGGCGGCGGCGAGCCCGGCTACATCGCGCCCGACCCGCTCAACCCTGACTTGTTCTACTCCGGCACCAACAACGGCCGCTACCTCGACAAGTACAACCGCAACACGGGCCTCTCGCGCGAAGTGAATCCGTATCCGTGGTTCTACTCCGGCGAGCCGTCCAGTGAGATCCGCGAGCGCTGGCAGTGGACGTACCCGATCATCTTCTCCAAGGCGGATCCCACGCGCCTCTACGTCTCGTCGCAGCGCCTTTGGATGACGACCAATGCCGGCCGCGACTGGACCGCCTTGAGCGGCGATCTCACGCGTCACGATCCCAAGACGCTGGGGCACTCGGGCGGACCCATCACGGGCGACATGAACGGCCCCGAGGTCTACGCGACGATCTTTGCGGTCGGACCCGGCAAACTCGATGTCAACGTGATTTGGACGGGGTCCGACGACGGCCTTGTGCACGTCACGCGCGACGGCGGCAAGACGTGGACGAACGTCACGCCGCCGGGCATGCCGGATTTCGGGCGCGTGAGCCAGATCGACGCGTCGTCGTTCGATTCCGGCACTGCATACGTCTCCGTGCGCAAGCCGCTGCTGGATGACTTCTCGCCGTACATCTTCCGCACGCGCGACTACGGACGCACGTGGACCAAGATCGTGGACGGCATCCGTGCGGACGATTACGTGCACGCGGTGCGCGAGGATCCCACGCGGCGCGGGCTGCTCTACGCCGCCGCGCAGCACGGCACGTACATCTCCTACGATGACGGCGCGCACTGGCAGTCGCTGCAGCTCAACATGCCGGACGTGCCCGTCGTCGACCTCATCGTTGAGCGCAACGAGCTCGTGATCGCCACGCATGGGCGCGGGTTCTGGGTGCTCGACAACATCGCGCCGCTGCGGCAAGCGACGCCGACGGTGATGGCGGCCGCGACGCATCTCTACACGCCGGTCGCGGCCATCCGATCCGGCGCACCGGCTACCATCACGTGGAAGGCCGACAAGGCTCCTACCAAGCTCTCCCTCGAAGTGCTGGACTCGACGGGTGCAGTGCTGCGCTCGTTCGAGTCCGCGCCACCGAGCGCGGCCGGCGCCACGCCGCGTCGCGGGGGCGGACGTCGCGGCGGTGGCCCCACCTATCTCCCGCTCGAGGCGGGCCTCACGAACTTCTCTTGGGACCTGCGCACGGAACCCATCGTCGGCTTCGACGGCATGATCCTCTGGGGCGCGCGCTTGACCGGACCCGTCGTGCCGCCGGGTCGCTACACGCTGCGCCTCGTCGCGGACGGCAAGGCGATGACGGCGCCGCTCGATGTCGAGCGCAATCCGTTCCTGCCCGACGTCAGCGTCGCGGACCTGCACGCGCAGTATCAGTTCGGCCGCATGGTGCGCGATGAGGCCACGAAGGCCAACCAGGCCGTGATCGATATCCGCCGCGTGAAGGCGCAGCTCGAGAATCGGCTCGAACGCTCGGACGACCGCCGCTTGAAGGCCAGGGGCGCGACCCTCGAGAAGAACGCCTCGGCCGTCGAACAGGACATCTATCAGGTGAAGAACCAAAGCGGTCAGGATCCGCTCAACTTCCCGATCAAGGTCAACAACCGTCTCGCGAACTTGCTCTCGATGTCCGAGCGCGGCGACGGCCGGCCGACGACGAACATGCCCGAGATCTTCGGCATCCTGAAGGACGAGCTCAAGGTGCACACCGACCGGCTGGCCGAGGTGTGGAAGCGCGACCTGCTGGCGGTGAACAACGAGTTGGCACGGCTGCAACTGCCGCCGCTGGATCCCAAGTGCGCCACGGTCGAGGGCTGCGCGCCGACGCCCTGAGACCAGTCACGGGTGAAACAAGAGCGGCGCCCCCGAGGTCGGGAGGCGCCGCTTTTGTTTGCCGCAGTTATGCGAGGCGAGCGGATGTTGCGGCTATACGACGCGAGCCGAGTTCGCCGCTGGGTCCAATGGATTCATCACGGCGCCCGACGGCCGATTCTCCTCCGACGGCATTTCGCCCGCGGCTTCGATGCCGCGGCGGAAGAAGATCGCGCCCATCATCTCGTTGATCGCGATCACCGAGAGAATCAGCGCCTGCAGGCTCCGGCCGATGCCCGGCAGGTTCGTAGCCAGCACCGTGGCGAGCCCGATGGCCACGCCCGCTTGCGAGATGAGTCCCTTCCACGCATGGTCGCGGACGGCCGGCACGGCGTTGGACCACTTCGCCCCCAGGAGGCTCCCGCGCCAGATGCCCAGCATGCGCGCCAGCACTACCGGAATCGCCACGGCCGACAGCGCCAGCACCTCGCTCGGCACGATCTTGGCCCCCGCCAGCGCGAAGAACACCACGAACACGGGAGCCGCCGAGCGTTCCATGGCATGGCGCAGGATCTCGCCGCGTCCACGGCTCAGATTCTCCATGACGAAGCCCGCCGTGAGCAGCATGATGAGCGTCTCCACATGCGCGGCCTTGGCCAGCTCCACGCCGAACAACGCCACCGCGATCGCGAAGATGAACAGCTCGCCCGTCTGCCAACGCAGGTAGAGCGAAACGAGCCCACCCAGGATGGCGCCGATGAGGATGCCGCCGAAGATCTCCCACATGAGCAGCGCAAAACTCGTGTCGACGACCGTAGTTTCCGCACCCACCGCGCGCGCCAGACTGGTCGTCAGCGAGAACAGCAGGATGACGACCATGTCCGCGACGAGCACGATGCCCAGCGTGGTGCGCGCCATCTCGCCCTTCGCGCCCGTCTCGCTGAGCAGCGCCATCGTGACGGCGGGCGAGTGTACCACAAGGATCGACGCCACGAGGAGGCACAACACGAACGCCTGGCCGATGGGGCCCGAGAGCGCGGGCACGAATGCGCGCAACAAGAACAGCGTCACGGTGATCGCGATCAGGCTGGCCACCATCTCACTGGCCAGCATCGTCAGGATCACGCGCCATCGCCGCTTGAGTTCCTCCCATTGCAGTTCTGCGCCCGCCAGGAAGGCGATGAGCGCGACCGCCAGCGTGGACACGCCGGCCAAGTCGGTGACGGACTGCCGATCGAACACGCCGATCACATGCGGTCCGAACACGAGGCCGGCGACGAGATAGCCGACGAGCTTCGGGACGTTGATAGCTTTGGCCAACTCGCCGACGGTGACGGCCGCGAGGATGAGGAATCCGAACGTCATCAGCGTGCGCGTGCCGCCGGCACCGGTGCCGCTCGTGGCGCCGTCGAGCGGCAGCACGAACTGCATGGCGCCGAGCAGGATCAACAGGATCGTGAGTCGACGCATGGTCAGGCCCCCGCGGGGCGGATGGGATCGTCGGGGGCAGGCTGCCTCGGTACTCCCGCCGGGTCAGTGAGCGGCCGCGTGGGCGCGCTCGGCGTGGACCGTGGTGGCGCATCGCTGACAATGTCGGACGCCGGTTCATCCGACCGGCCCGCGGCGGCCGTGCCTTCAAACGGCAACAGTGGCTCGAGCACGGACCGCACGAGTCGCGCGGCCGACAGGTCGGTGAGCACCATCGACGCAAGCGCCGCCGAGAACACCATGTGCCGCAACTCGCTGCCCTCGCGCAGCAACCACGTGAAGCCGAGCGCCAGCGCGAGGCTGCCTTGGCCGAGCAGCGCGCGTCCCCACTCCGGGCCGTGCGTGCGCAGCAGGCCGTTGGCGCGCGTCACGAGCCGCGCGCCGCCCACCTTGCCGAGCCAGCGCGCGAGCAGGAACACGACCACGGGCAACACCACGCCCGCGTCCGACCCAGGATTCCACGTGGCGCCCGCGAGCACCAGCATGACGAACACCAGCGGGCGCTCGGCGCGCGCGAGCAGCTGCTGCAGGAACTCGCGCTGGCGCGACGTGTTCACGAGGATCACGCCCATGACGGTCGTCGAGAAGAGCGGTGAGAGGCCGAGGTGCGTCGCGGCGCCGGTGCAGAGCAGCGTGGCGCCGGCCAACGCGATCATCGTCCGGTCACCGCTCTTCTCGCCGCCCAGGAACAGGTGGAACAGCACGCCCGACGTCACGCCGATGCCCGTCGCGATCACCGCCCACTCGGTCGCCGTCGGATGCCGCTCGAAGGCCGGCACGATGCGGTGGTCGAGCGCCATGAGGATGCCGAACGCGCAGACGCCCACGAGGCCGTCCACGAGCGTCGAGGTGCGCAGCATGAGCACCGTGGGGCCCTCGCGGCCGAGCGCGCGCGCGCCGACCTCGACGGCCTGCGGCAGCGAGACCGCCGCGATGGCGCCCAGTGCGAACGCGGGCGGCAGCGCGAGCCAGAGCGTCATCTCCTCGGTGAGCAGCAGCAGCGCCGTGATGATCGCGGCCACGGTGATGAGCGTCAGCAGCGACTGGCCGAACGCGAGCTTCCACGCCGTGGACGGCACGCGCACGAGCGTGGGCAGGTGACAGCGCATGCCGAGCGCGAGGCCGAGGAAGCCGAGCGTGAGCAGCGTGACCGGCGCGAACAACTCGAGCTGCGCCTCGGACAGCACGCCAAGCGCGTTCGGCCCGAGCAGGATACCCATGATCAGGTATTCGGCGCCCGAGACGACCACGAACTTTTTGGCCACGAAGTCTGACGCGACGTGGGCGGCCAGGAAGGCCACGCCGACCAGCAGGAGCAGGAGGAGTCCGGAGGACATCAGCGCAGGATGACGGGGTGCACGCGGGGCGTCAACCGATGTGGCGAAGGAACTTTGTGCCGACCGGGGGGCCTGTCACACCGCTCCGGCCGTTGCGAACAGGCGGGTGGCGTCGGCGAGCTTCCCAATGGGGTCACTGGTGGGCATGAACTCATGCGCCACGAACCCACGGAATCCGGTCGAGGCGATCGCGCGGGCGATGCGCGCGTAGTTGAGCTCCTGCGTGTCGTCGATCTCGTGCCGCCCCGGCACGCCGGCCGTGTGGTAGTGCGCGATCAGCGGCGCGTATTCGCCGATGGTGCGCACCACGTCGCCCTCCATGATTTGCATGTGATAGATGTCGTACAGCAGGCGGAAGCGGTCCGAGCCGAGCCCACGCGCGACGTTCGCGGCCCACTCCGTGCGGTCCGCGTGGTAGTCCTTGTGGTCGACTTTGCTGTTGAGCATCTCCATCACGAGCGTGACACCGAGGCGCTCGGCGAGCGGGATGATTCGCCTGAGGCCCGCGATGCAGTTCGCGATGCCCTCGCCGTCGGACATACCGCGGCGATTGCCGGAGAACACGATCATCTGCGGAATGCCGGCCGCGGCCACGAGCGGCAGCAGTCGTTCGCTCTCGGCCACGAGCTTGTCGTGCAGGTCTGGCCGGTTCCAGCCGTCGGCGATGGGGCCGGGCCCGTTGGACACGGCGCACGTGAGTCCATGCGCCTTGGGCTCGGCCCACTCGTTCTCGCTGAGTAAGTCGATGCCGTGCAAGCCGATGCGCTTGGCTTCGGCGCAGAGGTCGGGCAGTGGCATCGACGAGAAGCACCAGCGGGCGACGCTCTGGCGGTAGGGCGGGGCGGCGGTCGAGACGCGATCGGTCGCGCGGTCGCGCGCGGCGTCCGCGAGCGCGCCGTCGTCCGCAGCCGTCAGTGGACCCGGCAGCACCGCCGCCGCAGCTGCCGCCACTCCCGTGCGAATCGCATCCCTTCGCGTGAGACTCACAATTCACCTCGGTTGATGCGTTCCACCGCGCCGGCCACCGCACGCGCCGTCAGCGCCATGTACGTGATGGACGGGTTTTGGCACGCCGAGCTCGCCATGCAGGCACCATCGGTGACGAAGACGTTGGGCACCTCCCACAGCGCGTTGTTGCCATCGCACACGGACACATCCGCTGAGCGGCCCATGCGTGCGCCGCCCATCTCGTGGATGCAGAGCCCGGGCGGGACATCTGGCTTGTTTTGATACACGTTCACGGCACCAGCGGCCTCGAGCATCTCCGTGGCCGACTCGGCCATGTCGCGCATCATGGCGCGCTCGTTCTCGCCCCACGTGCAGTCGATGCGCAGCGCGGGAATGCCCCACGCATCCTTCACGTTCGGATCGAGCGTGAGCTGATTGTCCTCGCGCGGCAGCGTCTCGCCCCAGCCGTTGATGGAGATCGTCCAGGGTTTCAGTTCCGTCAGCAGGCGGCGCTTGTACTCGGCGCCGTGTCCGTCGCCCGACCAGCGGCCTCTGCCGGAACCGCCCTGCATGCCATAGCCGCGCAGGAACGACTGGCTCGGCGCGCTCGACTTTGTATTGCGGAACCGCGCAACGTAAATGCCGTTGGGGCGCCGCCCGTCCGTGGTGCGGTCCTCCCAGCCGGGCATGGTACCGCCCGCGCCCCACAGCATATGGTGGTCCATGATGTACTTGCCGAGCGTGCCGCTCGCGTTGCCCATGCCGTGCGGGTGCGCGGCGCTCGTTGAGTTCATGAGGATGCGCGTGGACTCGAACGCGGAGGCGCACAGGAACACGATCCTCGACTCGATCACGGTCTCCTCGCGCGTGCGCGCATCGATCACACGCACGCCGCGCGCGCGGCCGGTGCGCGAGTCGTGCACCACCTCGGCGACCACGCTCCACGGACGCAGCGTGAGCCGTCCCGTGTTCGCGGCGGCGGGCAGCGTGGAGCCATTGCTCGAGAAATACGAGTGCGTGATGCAGCCGCGTTCGCACGGGCCGCAGTAGTGGCAGGCCGCCCGACCGTTGTGATTCTGCGTGAGGATCGCCGCGCGCCCGATGGTCAATACGCGTTCGCCGCCGAACGCGCCGAGGATCTGCTCGCGCGCGTGACGCTCGACGCAGGTCATCTCCATGGGCGGCAGGAACTCGCCGTCGGGCAGTTGTTCGAGTCCCTCATGCGCGCCGGACACGCCGATGAATCGCTCCACGTGCGAGTACCACGGCGCGAGGTCGGCGTAGCGGATGGGCCAGTCGGTGCCATGGCCGTCCTTCGCGTTGGCCTCGAAGTCGAGGTCGCTCCAGCGATATACCTGACGGCCCCACGTGAGCGAGCGACCGCCGACCTGGCGTCCGCGGATCCAGCGGAACGGCGCGTCGTCCGGCGTCGTGTACGGGTTGTCGTTGTCGTTGACGAAGAACTTGGAGCCCCATTCGTCGCAGGCGTAGCACTCGCGTTGCACGGGCTGGTCGCGCGAGAGCGCGGCGCGGTCGCCGTACCCGCGGTACTTCATCTGGTACGACTGGATGTGCTCGACATAGTCCTTGGCCGGGTCGATTGGCCCGCCGGCCTCGAGCACGAGTGTGCGCAGTCCGCGTTCGGTCAGTTCCTTGGCGGCCCAACCGCCGCTGATGCCGGAGCCCACCACAATCGCATCGAAAGTCTCACGCATGCGCACCACCCGAGACTGCGCTCGAAGTCTCAGGCATCGGGACCATCCGACGCGGGAAGCGGGTTGCAGCCGAAGTAGCGTCCCGGCGTGATGTTTGTGTGAAACACTTCGCGTTGCACACGCTCGCTCGTGAAGTAGCCGTGCAGCACGTAGCTCTTGAGGCGGCGGAACGTGCGCTGGCCGGCGGTGCGCTCAGCACCCGACGCACCCGACGCGCCGTCGCCGGCATCGTCCTCCGCCCAGTCGAGTTCGGTGTCCGCTGCCGCGGCGTCCAACGCGGGCCACGCGCGGCCATGAGTCGCCAGCGCGTGCGCGTCCAGGTCGGCGATGCCAGCGCGGAACGACGTGCGCTCGTCGTCGGTCATCCACTCGGCCGTGATGAACTCGATGAACGCCGGCACGCCGACATCGAGCGCGCCGGGCGTGTCCGTGCGTGGCAGGATGGCATCCGCGATCGCCGAAACGGTCGCCCGCTCGTCCACGCGAAAGAGTGAGGGCGGGGAGGAGGCCGCGAGCTCGTGCGCGAATGCGCCCCAGTCAGCCGGCGCGCCTGCTGCACGCGCGAGCGTGGGAATCGCGGCGGCGCCGAGCACCTGCAGCGCCGAACGTCGGGTGAGTGACATAGCGAACGATGCAGCCAGCTTCGTCGGCCGGCAAGACGACGCTAGGCCGCACGGCCCCGCCGGCTGGCTGACTCGCGCTGCTTGGCACAGCACCCGCGCTGGCCGTCGGATCGCTACGGCGCGAGCTTTCCCCCATGCCGACTCCGCCCGCGCCCGCGAAGGAGCGCCTGCTCGCCCTCGATGTCTTCCGTGGGCTCACCATCGCGGGCATGCTGCTCGTCAACAATCCCGGAAACTGGGGCGCGATTTACCCGCCGCTGACGCATGCGGCGTGGCACGGTTGGACGCCGACGGACCTCATCTTCCCGTTCTTCCTCTTCATCGTCGGCGTCACCACGCATTTCTCGCTCGACTCCCGCCGTGCGCGCGGCGCCGACGACGCCGCAATCACGCGCCAGATCCTGCGGCGCTCGGCGCTCATAATCCTATTCGGGCTGCTGCTGGCGGCATTCCCGTTCTGGCCGCTGGACCGCTTCACCGGGATTCGTATTCCCGGCGTGCTGCAGCGCATCGGCGTGGCTTATCTGTTTGGCGCGCTCATCACGCAGCGCACGACGTGGCGCCAACAGGTGGGCATCATCGCCGCGCTGCTCTTGGGCTACTGGTTCATCATGACGATGTTGCCCGTGCCGGGGCAGGAAGGACTCGGCCGCGACTGGCTCGACACGCCGGCGAAGACCTTGGCGGCGTGGGTGGACCGCGCGCTGCTGGACGGCCACCTGTGGAGCCAGTCGCGCACGTGGGATCCCGAAGGCGTGCTCTCGACCATACCGGCGATTGGCACCGTGATGCTCGGCGTGCTCTGCGGGCGATGGTTGCGTGGGCCGGCGCCATTGGTCGAACGGCTGTCAGCGCTGTTTGCCGTTGGTGCGATTGTGATGGTGGCCGGGCTCATGTGGAACTGGGTGTTCCCCATCAACAAGGCGCTCTGGACGTCGAGCTACGTGCTGTTCACGGGCGGTATGGCCGCGACGGCGCTGGCGACGATCCTCTGGATCACCGATGTGCGCGGCGTGCGCTGGTGGACGCGGCCGTTCGTGATCTACGGGGTGAATCCGATCATCGCGTTCGTGGGATCCGGCATGATGGCGCGGGTCGTCGTCTCGTATATTCGCGTCGAGCGTGATGGGCGCGGCATCCCGCTCAAGACGGCGGTGTACGAGTGGCTCGCCACGTGGCTGGACCCTCGGGATGCGTCGCTCGCGTACGCCGTCGGCTTCGTGCTGGTCTGGCTGGCGATCCTCACGGTGCTCGAGCGCCGCGGGATCATCTTCAAGGTGTGAAGCGCGTGGGGCACTCGCACGCGAGAGAACCTTCGGGTAGGTCCGGAATGTGACGCGCCGAGCGTACGCTGCAGTCAACGTAGGTTGTAGTCCATACCCCCCTTTCGGAGAATGACGTGAACAGGATCATCATCACCGCCGCAGCACTGCTGTTGGCGGCCCCGAGTGTCTCCGCGCAAACGACGGCCGATGTCGAAGCCGCGCGCGAGCGCCTGCGCGCCATCCTCAACCTTCCGACGCGGGCCGCCGAGACGCGCGAAGCCGGCGCCAGTGACAGCACCGTGCGCACGATCCTGGACATCCTGCGCGAGCGTCAGACGCCCGCTGCGGAAGCCGAGGAAATCCTCACGGCGCAGCGCGATGCGGTGCGTGAGAACGGGCCGGTAGACAACTTCGGCGCGTTCGTGCAGGCGCAGCTGGCCAATGGCCTGCGTGGACGGGAGCTCGCCGCGGCAATTCGCGCCGAGCATGCCGCGCGAGGGAAGGGTAGGGCGGCGAACCGCGGCGCGGCGGGGAATCGTGCCGATTCCGCAGCCGACGCCCGTGGCAACCGCGGCAAGGCCAACACCCGCGGCCGTGCCGATTCGGGCCGGGCCGCCGGCAAGGCGAACTCCAAGCGTCCCAACTGAGGATCGACGACCATGACTCGTGATCGTATGCGTAGTGGATTTTTTTTGATGATGGCGACCCTCGTGCTGTCGGCAGGCTGCGCCGGCACTCCCGAGGATTCCGCGACGGCCGATGCGGCCGCCAGCGGGACGACTGCCGCGCCGATGTCGGCTGAGATGCATGCCGATGTGCAGAAGGCGGCTGCGATCGCCAACGCGACCGCGGCAGCGCCGACCAAGGGTGACTCGATCCTCACGGCCAACCAGCTCACGGCCGACCAGCTTGAGGAGGTGATGTACCGCATCGCGGCGGATTCGGCGGCGAGCGCGGAATATCGGCGGCTGACGAGCGGGAACTGACGCGGGACTGAGGGGCCGGCAGGGGATTCGGGGAAACGCGTGTCACGCGGAGCCGCGGAGCGCACAGGGGAGGGAGTTTCGTTCGGAGGCGCGGAGGACTGTTCGAAGGTCTCCGCGCTTCCGTGTCTCCGCGTGGTTCGCGCTGGGCGCGGCCTTACACGGTAGGACTCGCGATCGTTCGGCCGGGGTTCTTGGCACTGCTTTTGCAGCCGGGTGTCGTGTGCAAGTGCGAAGGACGTTCCCGCGGAGGTGCGTATGAACAGTGTCTTCGGCAAAACGATCGCCGTCTTGGCGATGAGCGTTGTCCCCTTCACCCTGTCGGCCCAGGAGAACGCACCCCCACGACAGGGAGGCCTCGGCACCGTCCACTTCGAGACGTCGTGCGACCCGGCCGTCGGGGCGGTGTTCGACCGCGCCATCGCGCTGCTTCATTCGTTCGAGTTTGGCAGCGCGGTGAGTACCTTCGACGAAGTGCTCGCGGCCGACCCCGACTGCGCGATGGCATGGTGGGGAATCGCGCTGAGCCACTGGGGGAACCCCATGGTTCCGAACATCCGCCCGGCAGCGCAACTCGAGCGCGGCAGAGAGGCGGCCGACGCAGGCCGTCGGCTTGCGGCGCGCGCGACCGAGCGCGAGCGCGCCTACCTCGCGGCGGTCGCCACGCTCTATGCGGACCATGCCACGCGCGACCAACGGGAGCGTGTCTTGGCTTACGAGGCGGCCATGCGCGCACTCGCGGCACGGTTTCCCGAGGACACCGAGGCCAAGATCTTCCACGCCATCTCGCTCGTGGGTGCTGCGCCGCCCACCGACAAGAGCTACGCTAACCAGCGGCAGGCCGGCGCCGAGCTCGAGAGGTTGTTCGCGTTGCAGCCCAACCACCCAGGCCTGGCGCACTACATCATCCATAGCTACGACGTGCCGGCGCTGGCCAGCGGCGCCGCCACCGCCGCTCGCCGGTACGCCAGCATCGCGCCGGCGGCGGCCCACGCGCTGCATATGCCATCGCACACGTTCACGCGTGTCGGCATGTGGACCGAGTCGGTCGCGACGAACCTCCGCTCCATGGAGGCGGCGATGCGGGATTCCTCCATCGCGGAGGCCCTGCATGCGGCGGACTATGCGGTGTACGCGAATCTCCAGATGCGGCGTGACTCTGCGGCGCGCGCCCTGATTGCGCGGATTCCCGAGCTCGCGGCGCGTTTTGACCCGGCGGTCGCGCGTGGCGCGGCGCCCGGTTCGGCTGGCGTCTTCGCGTTGGCGGCCATGCCGGCTCGCTATGCGCTTGAGCGCGGCGAGTGGGCGGAGGCGGCGGTGTTGGAGCCGACGACGAGCGCCTTCCCGTATGCCGAGGCCCTGACGCACTTCGCGCGCGCGCTGGGCGCGGCGCACACGGGCGACACCGCGAGCGCGCGGCGGGCCATCGACTCCCTCGAGGCGATACGCGTGCGACTCGATGCGGCCCACGAAGCGTATTGGGCCGAACAGGTGGCCATCGAGCGACTCGGAGCGCAGGCGTGGCTCGAACTCTCGCTGGGTCGACAGGACTCGGCGTTGGTGCTGATGAAGCAGGCGGCCGAGCGCGAGGACGCCACGGAGAAGGCGGCCGTCACGCCCGGGCCGCTCGCGCCCGCGCGTGAGTTGCTCGGCGACATGCTGATGGCGATGGATCGCCCGGCGGAGGCGCTTGCGGAGTATCGCTCGGCGCTGCAGCGCGAGCCCAATCGCTACCGGACCCTGCAGGGCGCGGCAAGCGCCGCTCTGGCGGCGGGCGACAAGGCGGCGGCGGCGCACTACCAGAGCGAACTCCGGAAGCTGACGACTCCATGACTGGCGGATTGATGCGCCCCGGCGCGCCGGGCCGCGCGGCGGTCAGGGCTGTCGCGCGCCGGGCGTCAGTTGCGCGATGCTGTCGCGCACCTTGGACGCCAGCCGTTCGCCCATAACCTGCAATCGGTCGACTGCGCGCTTGCGCAGCCGGCCGATGGCCCAGCGGCCTGCCTTGATGGGCATGAAGATCCCGGCCCCGAGGCCGACCATCACGCCGAACTCCTCGGCGCCGGTCATCTCCATGACTATCGCGCCGACGATGATACCGCCGAACACGCCCAGCGTCGCGAGCGAGAGCAGCATCGTCGCGTAGGCGTGGCGACAGATGCTGCGCACGATGCGGATCTCGGTGCGCCCACGGTCCGGCACCACCGTCACGTCGAGGCGGTTTCCGATTCCACCGGTCCACCACGAGAGCTCACGTGTCTTCGCGCCCGTATTGCCGATGCGTCCCGTGGCATCGCGCAGCACGTTGATGAGACGCTCGACGTCGCGCGCGGGAATCTCGCCGGCGATCTCGATCTCGCGCACGATGTGCAGCGGGGTGCCGGCCCAGAATGACCGTTTTTCTAGCGGCGTCGCGTGGGATCGCAACGACTCCGGCTCGCCCGCCAGTGCTACCGTTCCTGCCGGCTTCGCCGCCTTGGACACGCCCACGCTCCGGAGCGGCTTGTCCCACGGCGCCACCGCCGTCGGCTTCATGAGGCCGTGTTCGATCAGCGCATGCTCTACGTACGTGTCCGTGATGCCGGCCTCGGCGGCGGCCACGCGCACCTCGTCCACAACGAAGCCGTCGCCGCGCGTACGGTCCTTGGAGACATCGCGCGGACGCGGGATCGCCGTTGGGCGCGGCTGGATGCCGGTGAGCGCCTGCAACTCCGCGGCGCGCTTCCACACGGCCTGCGCCTCCTTTTCGGAGATCACGATCTTCCGTTCCGTTGGTTGCGCTTCCTTGCCCGGCGGCGACGCGAGGTAGCCGTCCAGCGCGGCCAAGAGATCGTCCGCGCTCGCATAGCGGCGCGCAGGATCCTTCGCGAGGCATCGGTCCACGATGGCCGAGAGCGCGGCCGGAACTTCCGCGTTGATGGCATTGACCGGCGGCGCCGGCTTCGTCACGTGCGCGACCAACACCGCCGAGGCGACGTCAGCATTGAACGGGAATCGGCCCGTCAGCGCCATGAAGCCAACCACGCCCAGCGAGTAGATGTCGCTGCGCGCGTCAACCGTGTCGCCGGAGACTTGCTCGGGGCTCACGTAGTGCACCGTGCCCAGCACCTGTCCGGTGATCGTCAGCGGCGTGGCTTCGGCCAGCCGCGCGATGCCGAAGTCAGTCACGAGCGCACGGTCGGTCGCGCGCTCGATGAGGATGTTCTCGGCCTTGATGTCACGGTGGATGATGCCGCGCTGGTGGGCGTGCGCGAGCGCGGAGGCGACGTCGCGCAGGTAGCGCGCCGCGGTGCGCGGCTCGATGCGGCCGCTTGAGCGCAGGCGCGCCGCGAGTGATTCACCGTCGATGAACGACATCACGAAGTACACGTGGCCGCCGATCTCGTCGGCGCCGTGGATCGGCACGATGTTCGGGTGCGCCATGCCACCCGCCGTGCGCGTCTCGCGCAGGAACCGCTCACGCAGGTCCGGGTCTGCGGAGAGCTGCGGTGGCAGCGTCTTGATCGCCACGAGCCGGTCGAGCCGGCGGTCGCGCGCGAGGAACACCACCCCCATGCCGCCGCGGCCGATCTCGCGCTTCATCGAGAAATGCGCCGAGATCGCCTCGGCGAATGGCCGGGTGGTCTCGTCGAAGGTCCGCGGATCGGGCGTCGGGATCTCCATGGTGGTCACTGCGGTCTCCTCGAAAGCGGCGTGGGGGTCCGCGGAGAATATACGGGCTCGCGGGATTTCCGTGGGAGACTGGGCCGCGGCCACCGCCCGAAATGACGGTGCCCGTGGGGTGAGCCCCACGGCCCTTCCCGAGATGGCTAACTTTTCTCCCATGCAGGAGACTTTGGTCACCACCGAATTCGAAGGCCGCTTCTTCGCGGTGTCAAACGACATGCTTTGCTGCCTGGGGTTTGACGGTCGCTTCCGGCGGCTCAATGCGGCGTGGGAACGGACGCTCGGTTTCTCGATTCAGGAACTCATGTCGCGGCCGTTCATCGAGTTCGTCCATGCCGACGATCGCGAGCGCACGCTCGCCCAGAACCGCGCGGTGCGCGGCGGCGGCGAAGCGTGGGGCTTCGAGAACCGGTACGTCTGCAAGGACGGTTCGTACCGCTGGCTGCGCTGGAATGCCGCGCCCGACAGCATTGGCGGTGTGATCTATTCGGTCGCACGCGACGTGACGGAGAGCAAGCTGGCAGAGGCCGAGCGTGAACGGCTCGTCACGCAGTTGCAGGCCGCGCTCGCGGAGGTACGCACGCTGCGCGACATCCTGCCGACGTGCTCGTACTGTCGCCGCATCCGCGACGAGGACGGCGAGTGGTCGTCGGTGGAGGTGTATGTGTCGCGCCACACCCACACCCGCTTCAGCCATGGCATTTGCCCCACGTGCATGGATACTGTGGTCGAGGCTGATCTCGCGCGGTAGGTTGAGGGAGCCGATCCCCTCCGGAGGTCCCACGCACACGCCAATGCACGCCGGGCACGACGAGCATGCGGGCCAGGACGAGCATGCTGGGCACGAGAAACATGCCGGCCAGGACAAGCATGCCGGCGGCCATGACAGACACGCCGGCCACAGGGTCGCGATGTTTCGCGACCGATTCTGGCTGTCGCTGCTGCTGACACTCCCCACCCTCGTGTGGGGCCACATGCTGCAGGACGTACTCGGCTATCGCGCGCCGCACTTCCCGGGCTCCATGTACCTGCCCGCGCTGTTTGGCACCGTGGTGTTCGTGTACGGCGGCACGCCGTTCCTCCGCGGGGCGGTACAGGAACTGCGCGACCGTCTGCCCGGCATGATGACGCTGATCGCGCTTGCGATCAGCGTCGCGTTCGTGTTCAGCGTCGTCGTCACGCTGGGGTATCCCGGCATGCCGCTCTGGGAAGAGCTCGCGACGCTCGTGACGATCATGCTGCTCGGACACTGGATCGAGATGCGGTCCATCTCCCAGGCGCAGGGCGCGCTGAAGGAACTCGCCAAGCTGTTGCCGAGCACCGCGGAGCGTGTGGTGGATGGCGGCGAGGGACGCACCGAGCATGTGTCGATCGACCAGCTCAGGAAGGGCGACGTGCTGCTGATCCGACCCGGCGCTGGCGTTCCGGCCGATGGTGTGGTGAAGCAGGGATCGAGCGCCGTGAACGAGTCGATGATCACGGGCGAGTCGCGACCGGTGGACAAGCATGATGGCGCGAAGGTGATCGCGGGCACCATCAATGGCGCCGGCTCCCTGCGCGTGGAAGTCACGGGCACGGGCGAGGGCACCACGCTCGCGGGCATCATGCGGCTCGTCGCGCAGGCGCAGTCGTCACGCTCACGCGCGCAGGCGCTCGCGGACCGGGCGGCCTTCATCCTGACCGTCGTCGCGCTCGCCTCGGGCATCGTCACGCTTGTCGCGTGGCTGCTGATCCGCCCCGAGGATCCCGCCTTCGCGGTGGAGCGGCTGGTCACGGTGCTGGTGATCGCGTGTCCGCACGCGCTCGGCTTGGCGATCCCGCTCGTCATTGCCATCTCCACCACGCTCGGCGCGCGCAGTGGGTTGCTCGTGCGCGACCGGCGCGGACTCGAGGAGGCGCGCAATCTTGACGCCGTCGTCTTCGACAAGACGGGCACGCTGACGTTGGGCGAGCATCGCGTGGTGGACATCGCCACGGTCGACGGCGTGAGCGCCGATGAAGCGTTGCGGCTCGCGGCGGCCGTCGAGGGCGATTCCGAGCATGCGGTCGCGCGTGCGGTGACCGCGAGCGCCGCCGAACGCGGCATCCAGGTGCCACCGGCGAGCGAGTTCGAGTACATCCCGGGCCAGGGCGTGCGCGCGACGGTCGACGGGCGCCGCCTCGCGGTCGGCGGGCCGAACTTGCTGGCGTCGCTCGACGTGCGACCGGGTCAGACCCTGCAGGGCGCGATGGAACGCGCGGCCTCGAAGGGGCAGGGCACGATCGCGCTCGTCGAGGGTGACCGCGCGCTCGCGGTCTTCGCCGTGGCCGACGCCGTGCGACCCGAGTCGCGCGAGGCGGTCCGGCGGCTGCACGAACGCGGCATCGAAGTGGTGATGTTGACCGGCGACGCACAGGCCGTGGCCGACGCCGTGGCGCGCGAACTCGGCATCGATACCGTGCTGGCGCAGGTGCTGCCCGACCAGAAGGCCGCACGCATCGAGGCACTGCAGGCGCAGGGCAAGAAGGTCGCGATGGTGGGCGACGGTGTGAACGACGCGCCCGCGCTCGTGACCGCGGACATCGGCATTGCCATCGGCGCCGGCACCGAGGTCGCCGTCGAGGCCGGCGACATCGTGCTCGTGCGCAACGACCCGCGTGACATCGCGCGCATCATCGGCCTGAGCCGCGCGAGCTATCGCAAAATGATGCAGAACCTCTGGTGGGCGGCGGGCTACAACATTGTGGCGATACCGCTTGCCGCCGGGCTGCTCGAGCCGTGGGGATTTGTGCTCTCACCCGCCATTGGCGCGGTGCTGATGTCGCTGAGCACGGTGATCGTGGCATTCAACGCCCAACTGCTGCGGCGAACCGGACGGGAATCGCGGGTGGCGTGACAAGCCGCGCTGGACTAATGTGCGTCGATTCCACCAGGAGACGCTCGCCCCATGCGCCAGACACCCGTTGTGCTTGCATTCATCGCCGTCGCCTGCGGCGGTGAGCCACCCGTGCCGATCGCTGAGTCGGCCGCTATGCAGGATTCGACGTCGCGCGTGGCCGTGGTCACGGGCCTCTCCGGCCCGGAGGCCGTTCGCTACGACTCGATCGCCGACGTCTGGTTCGTTGCGAACTTCAACGGCGAGTCGGCTGGCGATGCGAACGGCTTCATCAGTCGCGTGCTCGCCGACGGCACCATCGACAGTCTGCGTTTCATGGTCGGCAGCGAGCTCGCTCCGCTGCACGGGCCACGCGGCATGTACATCGTGGGCGACACGCTGTGGGCCGCGGATGCCGAGGGCGTGCACGGGTTTGACCGCACGACGGGTGCACACCTGGTCTTCCATGACTTTACGTCGCTGGAGCCGAGCTTCCTGAACGACATCGCGCTCGGCGCGGACGGCGCGCTGTATGTCACCGACACCGGGCGCGGGCGCATCTATCGCATAGCCAATGGTGAGGTCACCGTGGCGATCGAGGGTGGCGGACTCGTGACGCCGAACGGCATCACGCCAGACACGCGCGCGGCGGGCGCCGGCGGGGCGGCCGGCGCATTCCTCGTCGCGGGGTGGAACGCCGGCAACCGCGTGCAGTCGTGGAATCCGGCGTCCGGCGAGATTGCCGACGTCGGCATGGCGAACACTGGCCGGTTCGACGGCATCGAAGTGGTCGACGGCCGCATCATCGTGGCCAGCCAGTCGGACTCGAGCCTGCATGCCATCGCGGACAGCACCGAACTGGTCATCATCCGCACACCGGGTGCCCCCGCCGACATCGGCGTGGACACCCGGCGCGCGCGCGTGGCGGTGCCGTACATCGCACTCAACCGCGTGGACATCTGGCAGATTACGGCAGCGCGGCCTCCGTCCCCTTGATCAGGTGCGGCACGCCGTCCGTCATCCAGCGCGGCGCCGGCGCATCCTTGAGGTAGTGGTCGAAGAACTGCTTCATGCGCGTCTGGAAGTCCTTCGTGTTCTCCTTCTTGGCGAGGTGATGGTTCTCGCCCGGGTATGAGAGCATGATCACCTGCTTGCCGAACCGACGCGCGGCGTTGTAGAGCTCCACGCCCTGCAGCCAGTCCACGGCGCCGTCGTCCGTGCCGTGCAGGATCAGGAACGGCGTCTCGATGCCGCGCACGTGCGCGACGGGGCTCTGGCTCTCGTAGAGTTCGTGCGCGGTCCACGGATTCTTCTCCGCGCCCATGCGCACCTGGCCGACTTCGAAGATGCCCGCGTTGGCCGTGCCCGTGTTCTTGTAGAGCTGCGAGTACATGCTCATGAGGTTCGCGGGCGGCGCGCCGATCACCGCGGCCTTGAACATGTCGGTCTGCGTGATGATGAACGAGCTCTCGTAGCCGCCCCAGCTGTGGCCCTGGATGCCGATGTGGTCGGGGTCCGCGTAGCCGAGTTCGATCACCTTCTGCACGCCGGCGGTGACGCAGTCGAGCGCGCTCGAGCCCGGCTTGCCCTCCTCGTACACGATGTCGGGCATAAAGACGAGGTAGCCGTCGCTCGCGTACGCGCTGAAGTGCGGACGGTCGTCGTAGACGGGCATCGAGAACTGGTGATGCCGGTTGGACACCTTCTCGTAGAAATACACGAGCATGGGATACTGCTTGCCCGGCTCATAGTTCGCGGGCAGCGCGAGCGTTCCCTGCAGGCGCTGGCCCTTGCTGTTGGTGTAATCGACGAGCACGCGTGTGCCCCACGCG
>JAKFFA010000115.1:0-30300 GCA_036675455.1 Gemmatimonadaceae bacterium
GCGTCCGGTGTGTTCGCCGTCATCGCACCCGTGGGTTTCCTGGTCTCGTTCCTCGTATTCCTGCTCGTGGCCTGGCGCACGCGCATCGTGTCGCTGGGCTCCATTCTCTCCGCGGCAGCGCTGCCGCTGGCGCTCGTGCTGACCGAGGGGCCGCGGTCGCCGGTGTTCCTCGCGGGCTGCGCGATTTCGATCTTTGTCATCTGGTCGCACCGTAAGAACATCGCGCGGCTGCGGCAGGGCACCGAGCCGCGCACGTTCAACACGGCCGGCAAGGCGGGGGGATCAACATGAATCGGCAAGCGAATCACCTGAACCCGGGAGGCGCGACATGAAGGCAACGGTGATCGGTGCGGGCGCCTGGGGCACGGCGCTCGCCAACCTGCTGGCGGAGAATGAGCACGCGGTCTCGTTGTGGGCGTACGAGCCCGACGTCGTGGACGCGGTGAACAACTCGTCGGAGAACCGGCGGTTCCTGCCCGGCGTGCAACTGCACGCGGGGATCCGCGCGACGAACTCGGTCGAGACCGCCTGCGAGGCGGCGGAGTTCATCATCTACGCGTCGCCGTCGCACGCGCTGCGGCAGGTCGCGGCGCAGGCGTCGCGCTGGGTCCCGAAGGGCGTGCCGCTCGTCGTCGCCACCAAGGGCATCGAGCGCGAGCGCCTCATCCTCATGACGGACGTTGTCGGCGAAGAGTCGCCGACGAATCCCATCGTCGCGCTGTCCGGTCCGAGCTTCGCGTCCGAAGTCGCCCACCACTTGCCGACGGCCATCGTCGCGGCATCCGTGGACGCCGAGGCCGCGCTTCTCACGCAGCGCACGCTGAGCACATCGGCGTTCCGCGTGTACACGCATCGCGACGTGGTGGGCGTGGAACTGGGCGGTGCGCTCAAGAACGTCATGGCGGTGGCGACGGGCATCTGCGACGGGCTGCAACTGGGCTTCAATGCGCGCGCGGCACTCATCACGCGCGGGCTGGCCGAGATGACGCGGCTGGGCGCGGAGCTCGGCGCCGAGGCCGCGACGTTCGCCGGTCTCGCCGGCATCGGCGACCTCGTCCTCACCTGTACGGGCTCACTGAGCCGCAACCGCTCCGTTGGCATCGAGATCGGCCGTGGGGCCACGCTCTCCGAGGTGCTGCAGGGCCGCGAGACGGTGGCCGAGGGCGTGACGACCACAGAGAGCGCCCGCGCGCTGGCCGCGTTGCACGGCGTCGAGATGCCGATCGTGCAGGCGGTGCACCGCGTGCTGTTCGAGCGCCAGCCGGCGCGCTGGGCACTCGTCGAGCTCATGACGCGCGACCTCAAGGGCGAGGACGACTGATGGCGAAGCGCGACGGGGAGCCGCCGGTTCGCGAGTTCTTCTCGATCGGCGACGTCTGCGAACTCACGGAGCTCAAGCCGCACGTGCTGCGATACTGGGAGAGCCAGTTCAAGTTCCTCAACCCGGCCAAGAACCGCTCCGGCAATCGCGTGTACACGCGGCGCGAGGTCGAGCTGGTGCAACTGGTCAAGCATCTGCTCTACACCGAGAAGTACACAATCGAGGGCGCGCGCCGAAAGGTGGACGACCACCGACGCAGTGGAGGCGTGAAGCCAGCGGCCCGCCAGGGCCTCGACGCCGAGACTGTGCGGCTCTTGGAGCACGATCTCCAGGATCTGCTTCAGCTCCTCGAACATCCCGACGACGGACCAACGTGATGCGCATTCTTTGCAGCAATGACGATGGCGTGCTCGCGCGCGGCCTCGAGTGCCTCGTCCGGGCGGCGCGCCCGCTCGGCGACATCTGGGTCGTGGCGCCCGACCGCGAGCAGAGCGCGACGAGCCATTCGCTGACGCTGCACCACCCGCTGCGGCCCGTGAAGCTGGCCCCGCAGCGCTGGCAGGTGGACGGCACGCCGACGGACTGCGTGATGCTGGCCATCGAGGCGCTCTTGCCGGACCGGCCCGACTACGTGCTGAGCGGCGTGAACCACGGCCCCAACATGGGTGAGGATGTGCTCTACTCGGGCACCGTCGCGGCCGCCATGGAAGGCCTGGCGCTGGGCGTGCCCAGCATCGCGATCTCGTTCGCCGGCCGCGTGCTGCACTCCGAGGATTCGTTGCTCGATGATCATGTTGAGACGCTGACGCGGCTGCTCCAGCACCTCACCACGCTGCCTGATTTCCCGGCCGACACGCTGCTCAACGTGAACCTGCCCAACGTACCGGCGGCGGATGTGAAGGGCATCAAGCTCACGCGGCTCGGGCGGCGCGTGTTCTCCGAGTCGCTGCAGCCGATGAAGGATCCATGGGGACGCGAGATCTTCTGGATTGGCGGCGGGTCGGTGACGTGGAGCGGCAGCGAGGACAGTGACTTTCGCGCGGTGCAGGACGGCTATGTCTCCGTGACGCCGCTGCACCTCGACCTCACGGCGCGCGACCGTCTTGATGATGCGTCCCGGTGGTGGAAGGTCCTGTGATTCCGCGGTTCTCGGGTGCCCGGCGCCGGCTCATCGAGGAGTTGCAGCGCAAGGGCATCCATGACCTCGCCGTGCTCAAGGCGTTCGACGAGGTGCCGCGGCACCTATTCGTGCCCTCGGGCGTGCAGCACCGCGCCTATGAGGATTCGGCGCTGCCGATCGGCCACGGACAGACCATCAGCCAGCCGTGGGTGCATGCGCGATACCTGCAGTCGCTCGGGCTCAAGGGCCATGAGCGCGTGCTGGAAATTGGCACCGGGTCTGGATTCCAGACGGCGCTGCTCGCTCGCATCGTCCGCGAGGTCTACAGCATTGAGCGCATCCCCGAACTTGTGGAACTGGCCCGGTCCGCCCTGCGCGCGAGCGGCACGGGCCATGTGCACATCATGGTCGGTGACGGCTCGCTCGGCTGGCCGGAGCATGCGCCGTACGACGCGATCTTGGTCGGTGCGGCGTCACCCGATGTGCCACAGCCGCTCGTGGACCAGCTCGCCGTGGGCGGGCAGTTGCTCGTGCCCGTCGGCGACCGCGAAGAACAGGTGCTCAAGCGTGTGACGCGCACGGCGACGGGCACCGAGCACGCGACGCTCGAGGCCATGCGGTTCGTGCCGCTCATCGGCACGCATGGGTTCAGGAACTGAGGCGGGACCAGCCTGAAAATGACCTGCCGGCCTGGAGGGTTACCGTCCCTCGCCACCGCCCCGGACCTTCGGGAACGATTCGGGAAGCGGAAGGGTAGTACAGGGAACGCATATCTGGAGCGGCAAATGTGGCGTCCGCAGCATATCTGGCTCGTCCTCGCCACGCTTGCATCCGCGCCAGCGGCCGCCGAGGCACAGGGACGAGGATTTCTGTTCGAGGATCCGCGGTACACCTTGAGCCTGTACGGCGGCTTCGCCCGGGCCAGTGCCGGCAGCGATGTGTTCGACTTCAGCATCGATGAACTGACGCTGGAACGCAGCGATTTCTCCAGTTTCGCCTTCGGCGCCGACATGGGATTCCGTCTGGCACCGCAGATGGACCTAGTGCTTGGGATTGCGCGCTCGGCATCCAGCACCAAATCCGAGTTCCGGGACTGGGTGGACTCCGAGGACCAGCCGATCGAGCAAGTCACCAGGTTCCGGCGTGTGCCGCTCAGCGCCTCGCTGCGCTATCACTTCACGCCGCGCGGCCGCACGATCGGCGCTTTCGCGTGGGTCCCGTCGACGTTCGTCCCGTGGGTCGGGCTCGGGGCGGGGATGATGAGCTACAAGCTGGAGCAGGTCGGAGATTTCGTGGACTTCGAGACATTCGAGGTATTTCCCGAGCACTTCACTTCCGAGGGCTGGGCGCCGATGCTTCAGGGGTCGCTGGGCGGCGGATGGTCGCTGTCACCGCGCCTGCTGTTAAACGGCGAACTTCGCTACGTATATGCGACTGATGCGCTTGAGGGTGACTTCTCGGGCTTTGACCGTGTCGATCTCTCGGGTCTCTCGACGTCCGTCGGCCTCGCGCTTCGCTTTTGACCGGAGTCATACCATGCAGACCATGATTCGGATTTCCCTCCTCGCGCTGTTCGCGCCGATCGCCATGGCATCGGCGCAGGAAGGCGCTGCGCGCGATCCTTGGGCGCCGTTCCTCGGCTGCTGGACGCCGGCCGGGTCAAACGAAGCCGCGTCGGCGCGGTGCATCCTGCCGGGCGACGCCGCGCAGTCGGTGGACATCATCGACGTGCGCGACGGTGAGTCCGTCTCAGAGTCGACGCTGTTGGCCGATGGCCAGCGCCATGACATGGCCGCCGACGGCTGCACCGGTTGGGAAATGGCACGCTTCTCCGACGACGGGGCGCGCCTCTACGTCAACGCGGAGATGACCTGCGACGACGGCCCGCTGCAGAAGACGTCGGGCATCTTCTCGATCTCGCCGACGGGCGCGTGGATCGACGTGCACGGCGTGACGGTCGCGGCCCAGAAGAGCCTGCAGGTGCGCCGGTCCGACGCGCTTCTCGATCTCTCGGCGATGCCGTCAGACGTTCGTGCGCGCTTGGAACCGCGCGCGCGCTCGAGCGGCATCGCGCGCCTGGCCGCGTCGCTGGATCTCTCGGTCGAGCGCGTGATTGACGCATCGCTCGCGGTGGACGGCAACACGGTGGAGGGCTGGGTGGTCGAGAACAGCCGTGACGCTTCGCTGCCGGAACCCGTGTCGGCCAAGGATCTGGAGAGGATGGTCGCGGCCGGCGTGGACGACCGCGTCATGGACGCGATGGTGGCGATCAGCTACCCGGAGTCATTCCAGGTGGCCGTTGCACCGGGCGGGGGCGTGGGTGAGATCACCTCCGCGGAGCCACTCGTGGGTGGCATGGACCTACGCAATCGCCCCAACGCTCCGTACGGCTTTGACCCGCTCCTCATGAGCCAGGAGTGCGCATACCTGGGTTACGGCTGGGGCTCGGCGCGTGACCGGTTCTATTGCTCGTCGTTCGGCTACGGCTCGCTGTACAGCCCGTACAGCTATGGTCGCTATGGCTACGGCTACGGCGGGTATGGATACCCGTACGGCTACGGCTACCCGGTGACGGTCATCGTCCGCCCGTCGGATGGCGGCGGGGAGGCCGAGCCACGCGGAGAGGTTGTGAAGGGACGCGGCTACCGTCGCACCGGCACAAGCGGCAGCGGCGATGTGGCACGTCCGCGCAGCAGCCCGACGCCTCCCGCGGTCAAGTCAGGGAGCTCCTCGGGCTCCCGTGCGAGCTCGCGCTCCGGCAGCTCGTCCTCGACCGAGAAGAAGCGCACGGCCAAGCCGCGCAAGCCGTAAGGCAGATGAGACAACGAGGCGGGCCCGCGGCGGACAACGTCGCGGGCCCGCTTTGTTGATTCAGCAGGCGAGCCAGTATCCGACGCGCCGTTCTCTCAACTCTTCAACCCAGCCAGCCGTCACAGTGGTGCGTCCGATGCTTACGTCGTCGGCCCGGCCATCGGCACGCGCGCTGGCGCGCCGTAGAGCGCCCGACTCACGCGGTCGCCGATCGCATGCACGATCAGGTAGGTGCACGGCACCACGAACAGCGTGAGCAGCGTCGACATGATCAGGCCGCCCACCACGGCGATCGCCAGCGGGCGCATGAGCTCGCCGCCTTCGCCGAGCCCCAAGGCGAGCGGCAGTGTGCCCAACAGCGACGTGAACGTCGTCATCATGATCGGGCGCATGCGGGCCGCGCCCGCCTCGATCACCGCCTCGACGATGCCGTGGCCCCCCTCGTGCCGGAATGCTTCGGCGAACTCCACGAGCAGGATCGAGTTGTTCACCACGATGCCGGCCAGCAGGATCATGCCCAGGATCACCGGCGCACTGAATGGCGTGCCCGTGACGAGCAGGATGGCGATCACGCCCATCATCGCCAACGGCACCGCCATCAGGATGACGAACGGGTTCAGGATGCTCTCGTACTGCACCGCGAGCACGACGAACACGAGGAAGATCGCGAGCGCGATCACCAGCGTGAGCTGCCGGTTGCTCTCGGCGATCGCTTCCTGCTCGCCGCCGATGATGATGCCGTAGCCGTCGGGCAGGGTGAGCCCGTCGAGGCGCGCGCGGATCGAGTCGGTCACTTCACCCACGGTGGCCTCGCCGGCGATCACATCGCCATTGATCTCGAGTTGGCGGCTCTGGTTCACGCGGCGGATGCCCGTGGGACCCAGCGCCATGCGCACGGTGGCCACGTCGCCAAGGCGCACAGGGCCGGTGCCGCGACCCGCAAACAGCGGGATGTCATTCATGTCCGACACGCTGCTGAACCGGCCGCGCGGGAAGAACACGCGCACATCATACTCGAAGTTGCCTTCGGCGTAGCGCGTGGCGACGGTGCCGTCGAGCGCGGTGCGCACCGTCTGGCCCACCTGCTGCACGCTGAGTCCGCGCGCGCGCGCGCGTTCGCGGTCGAGCTCGATCGAGAGCAGCGGGCTGCCTTCGTCCTGCGGGTTCTGGAAGTTCTCAAGCCCCGGCACGCCCTGCAGCAGCCGGGTCACGGCGGTTCCGATCTCTTCCAGCGTGGCCAGTTCGTCGCCGACGATCGCGAGCGAGACGTCCTCGCCGCTACTGTTCGTGCGCAGGCCGCGAATGCTGGGAGGACGCACGCCGATGCGCGCGCCAGCGAACCCGCGTTTATTGATGCTGTCTTGGAGCGTGCGCACCCATTCGTCGGCGCTCATCGTGCGCTCGGACACAGGTGTGAGGTTGATGTCGAGACTGCCGCGTCCCGCGTTCGCCGAGGACGCGCCGCTGAACAGGAATCCGCCGGCCGTCGCAAACACCGATTCCACGTGCGGCATGCGGCGGACCATGTCCTCGACTTCGAGCGTGAGCCGGTTGGTCTGCGCGGGCGTGGAGCCCGGCGCCAGGCGCACGAACCCGCCCACGTTGCCATCGTCCACCGGCGGCAGGAACGCGGTCGGGATGCTGGGCACACGAGAGAAGAGGCCCGCCGCGGCCAGCAGCACGCCGCCCAGCACGATCCCCTTGTGAGCCACCGCCCAGCCAGCCGCTCCGCGATACCGCAGGATCACGCGGTCGAACCAGCGGTCGAAGCCGACGAGCAGCCGGTTGTCCTCGAGCCCGCTCTTGAACTTCACCTTGCCCAGTTGCGCCGCGAGCATCGGCACGAGCGTGAGTGCGAGGGGCAGGGACGCGAGGATCGCGAATGAGATCGTGAGGATGAGCTCGCGGAAGATCAGCGCCGCGAGGCCGGTGATGAGCAGGAACGGCGCCACCGAGGCGAGGTTGGTCGTCGTGGACGCCACGACGGCGCTGGTGACCTCACCGGCGCCGACGTGCGCGCCTTCGACCGGATCGAGGCCGTCGATCTCACGCCGCCGATAGATGTTTTCCAGCATCACGATCGCGTTGTCGAGCAGCAAACCTGTGCCCAGCGCGAGACCGCCCAACGACATGATGTTGAGCGTCAGGTCCGTGAAGCCCATCATCACGAACGTCGCCAGGATCGCCAGCGGGATCGACACGGCGATGATGAACGTCTTGCGCAGCGACCGCAGGAACAGCAGCACGACGAGCATGGCGAGGAACGCGCCGATGAGCGCCGAGTTTGTCACCGAGCTGAGGGCGTCGCGGATGAAGCCGGACTGATCGAACGTGACCTGCATCCGGATGTCGGACGGGATGAAGTTCGACGACTTCAAGCGGTCGATCGTCTCCTCGATGCGATCGACGACTTGCACCGTGTTGGCTTCCGGCTGCTTCTGCACGCCCAGGCGCACGGCCGGCGTGCCGTCGAGTCGCGCCCAGAAGCGCTGGTCCTGCGCGGTGTCCCGCACGACGGCGATGTCGCGCAGGGGCACGCGTGCGCCGCTGGCCGTGGTCAGGAGCACGCCGCGGATGTCGTCGACGCGCCGGAACTTCCCGCTCGTGCGGCTCACGAGTTCGCGGTCGGGCGCGATGATGCGACCGCCGGCGAGGTTCTGGTTCTCGCTGCCGAGCGACGTGAGTACGTCCTGCACGGTGATGCCGAAACCGCGCAACCGTTCCGGATCGAGCTCGACCTGGATCTCGCGCGTAAGGCCGCCCGAGAGGTCCAGTGCCGCGACGCCTTCGATAGAGAGCAACTGCGGCAACAGGCGCTGGTCCACCCATTGGCGCAACGACACCAAGTCGCGCACGCTGGATGAGAAGGCGACCTGGTAGATCTGCGCCTGCGACGGGTCGGATTTCGACACGCGCGGCGGCGAGGCCTCCTCGGGCAACTGCGAGCGCACGCGTTCGACGCTCGTCGCCGCATCCTGCAGCGCGAAGTCGACGTTGGTGCCGTACGAGAAGTCGAGCGTGATGTTCACGCTCCCCTCGTTGATGTTCGTGGTCAATCGCTCCAGGTTCGCCACGGTCGCAAGCGACGACTCGAGCGGCTTGGCGACGGTTTCCTCGAGCACGATCGGTTCGACGCCCGGATTGCTGACGCTGACGCGCACCTGCGGGTACACGATGCGTGGCAGCAGGTCCACCGGCAGGCGGCCAACGTACACGACGCCCAGCACGAGCAGCGTGCTCGTGAGCATGATGGTGCCCACCGGTCGGCTGATCGCCCAGCTCGCGATGCCACGACGCTTGGTGCTCACGGACGCGCTCCGGTGCTGCCGGTCGCGCCCGAATCCACGGGCTGGCGGCCCGGCGTGGCGCCCGGCAGGTCAGCGCCGAGCGGATCGACGATGCGCACCTGCGCGCCATCGCGCAGCAGCGCGTTGCCTGTGGTGATCACCGTGTCGCCGAACGCGAGCCCGTCGAGCACCTCCGTGCGACCGTCGATGTCTTCGCCGACGCGCACCATGCGCCGCTCGGCGCGACCGTCGCGCACGAGATAGACGCTGTGCGCGCCGGCGGCGCCCACGACGGCGCGGCTCTCGACGACGAGCACGCCATTGCGCTGGTCGAGCTGCAGTGTCGCGCGCACCGTGTAACCGGGACGCAGGCCGGGCAGGGCATTACCATCTACGGCAACCTCGACCGGCACCAGTCGGCTGGAGCTGTCCGCGGCCGGGAAGATGCGGCGAATGCGGCCGTTGATCGACTGGCCGAGCGCGTCAACTGAAACGGGCACGGTCGCACCGGGACGCAGGTATGGCACCTCGAGTTCAGACACGGGCAACTGCGTGACGAGCGTGGAGACGTCCGCAACAGTGAACATCGGCGACTGCGCGCCGACGATGTCACCCGTGCGCACGAAGCGCTGCGTGACGACGCCGGTCAGCGGCGACGTCACGCGAGTGAAGGCCAGTCGCGTCTGCAGTTGGGCGGCGCTCGCCTCGGCGGCGGCCAACGCGGTCTGGTCGCGATCATACTCGGCGCTCGTGATCACCTGCGCGCGATGCAGAGCGGCTGAGCGTTCGGCGGTGCTGCGCGCCAGGGCCAGCTGGGCTTCGGCAGCGCGGACCTGCGCGGTGAGCTCGCGCGGGTCGATCTCGGCGAGCACGTCGCCCTTCCGCACGCGCGAGCCTTCCTCGACGTTCACGGCGAGCAACGCGCCGCCCACTTGCGAGTTCACGCCCACCGTGAGCACCGGTGCGAGCTGGCCCGTCACGACGCTCGTGCGTGAGAGGGACGTGCGTTGCACGGTTGCGATCTCGACGGCGCTTGGGCCACCGTTGCCACCGGGGCCGCGGCGCTGCGGATTGGCCGCCTCACCGTTGGTGCCGCACGCGCCTGCGACCGCAAGCAGGCTCAGGAGGGTAGCGACGCGTCGGAACCTGAGATGCGGCGCGATGGGGAAATGCAGGCGCATGGCCGGTTGTTCGATTGTTATGGGAACTGCTGTAGGTTGACCACCTATATACGTCCGCGTCCGGTGGACCGTTCGCGCTATTATGTTGGATGGTTGGCCCCCGTAGCTCAGGTGGATAGAGCGACGGTTTCCTAAACCGCAGGTCGGCGGTTCGAGTCCGCCCGGGGGCACTGTCTTCGTGACGAAAAGCGGTCCCAGGCACGCGGCGCGAGGGATCGCTGGCGAGCGGGTGCTCGCGCCTGAGGCCCGTGATGGCTTAGGTTTCGCTACACGGCCGGCGCAGAGTTTTGACCGCCTGGCGCCCCATCTCAACCACTTTCTGATCCCATGACCAAGACCGGAGCGGCCGCTCGGCCGACCCTCGACCTAGATGAGCCGGACACCCTCGTCGAGTTCCTGCAGTACTACAAGAAGCCGATCATCGGAGGCGTGATCGTGGCCGCGGCCGTGCTCGGCGGCCTTTGGATGTGGAACCGGTCGGTTGAGATCAAGGAAGCGCGGGCGAGCGCCGCATACTCCTCGGCCGAGAACGTGTACGCCTCGGGCAACGCGCCGTTGGCGCAGCCGGAGCTGGAGCAGACCGTCGAGCGGTATCCCGGCACGGCCGGCGGCGCCCAGTCAGCGATGTTGCTGGCGCGGATCCACTTCGAGGTCGACAGCTTCGCGGCCGGCGTCGCAGTGCTTGAACAGGCGCTGCCCAAGGCGCCAGACGCGCTGGAGGCGGGCATGCTGGGGCTGCTGGGGGACGGCCACGAGAGCATGGGTGAGCATACCCAGGCGGCGTCGGCGTTCGAGCGGGCTGCGGCGGCTTCTGACTTTGATGAGGAGCGCGATCGGTATCGTCTGGCCGAGGCGCGGAACCGTGCGGCGGCGGGCGAGGTGGCCCAGGCGCGAGCGATCTACGAGTCGATTGCCAACCGTGAGGACTCCTCATATGCGGGAGAGGCGAAGGTCCGGCTTGGGGAACTGCTCGGGAAGGCGTGAGCGGCGCGGCCCAGCGCGAGCGGCGCGAGAAAGGCAGGAGCGGCGCGGTTGCCGTATTGCGACAGCGCCGGTCCTTACTTTTGCCGCCGGCCTAGCGAAACCGGCGTTACCGTAAGTACCAAGTACGACACGAGATAGTCAATGTGATTTACAGTGCATTCTAGGTAAGGACGGGCCCCGGATCATTTCGGGGCCCGTTTTTCGTAGTCGGTGATGACAGGATGGGTGCGATCGGCTGCCGCGATAGGTCGGAAGAACTGTCGCCTTGCTGACGCTACATTCCCTAGTCCATGTCAGATTGGCCTAACTACGAATAATATGTATTATGTAAAGTTAGTCTCTGTATAGAACGTGGAGAACTCACAAATCCCTCAGCATCCCCTCAAATACGATCCTCCCCTCCCCAGCAAGCGACGGACGCAGCTCGCCAGCCGCTTCCCGGATCGTGACCACAAGCGACTTGCCTGAACGAGTCCGCAAGATCGTCCGGTCACCAGACTCGCCCCAGCTCCTCAGAAGCACGGCGCACGCGACCGCCCCGGTGCCACACGCCAGCGTCTCGGCCTCGACCCCGCGCTCGTAGGTCCGCATCAACCAGCCGCCGTCAGGCTCAGGCGCCACCCAGTTCACGTTGGCGCCCGCCTTGAGGCTCTCGTGATAGCGCAGCTCCGGCCCGCGATCGGTCAGGTTGATCGCGCCCATGTCCTCGCTGCGGATGACCAGGTGCGGCACGCCCGTGTTGGCGAATCCCATGCGCTCTTCACCTAACAGCCGCGAGATTTGCGCGTCCGACCGGATGTCCTTAGGCGCCTGCAGGTCGACTTCCGGTACGCCGTCGCGAATCCGGCCGTGAATCACGCCGGCATCCGTCTCGAAGCTCAGCCCGTCCGGACTCCCGATTCCGAGCTCCACCGCCAGCCGAGTGGCGCATAGCGAGGCGTTGCCGCAGAGCTCGCCTAAGCTGCCATCGCGGTTGAAGTAGCGTAGCCTAAAGTCTTGCGTATCAGAGAGTTCTATTGCGGCTACACCATCGGCTCCAACGCCCGTGTGCGGTGTGCAGACGGCCGTCGCGAACCCTGGGTCACGCCAGCGACGCGCGGACATCTCGTCGTCGCGAACATCGACAAAGACGAAATCATTGCCCGAACCTGACATCTTCCAGAACTTCACGCTTGCCTCCGCTGCGACCGACCCCGTCGCCCAGGCACCGCAGCCGAGCCGGTCATATCCGCCCTCGCAACGCCCACCAGCGCAGCCGCCAGACCATAAGGACCGCCTCGCGCACGATGTGGCCGCTCATCTTGCTCTCACCTTCCGTGCGGTCCGTGAACAGAATCGGAATCTCGACGGGCTTGAACCCCTTCCGCATGGCTCGGAACGACATTTCGATCTGGAATGCGTAGCCGTTGGAGCGCACGTCCGCCAAGTCGATTGCCGCCAGCACGCGTCGGTGAAAGCACTTGAACCCTCCGGTGGCATCCCAGAGGCGCATCCCAGTGATGAGGCGCGCGTAGATGTTCGCTCCGTAGCTCAGCACCAGCCGGCTCATCGGCCAGTTCACCACCGTGACTTTGCCGTTGAGGTAGCGCGAGCCGAGCACGAAGTCGGCTGACTCGGCCGCACGCAGGAACTCGGGCAGATGGTTCGGATCATGGCTGAAGTCCGCGTCCATCTCGAAAATCAGCTCGTAGTCCCGCTCCAAGGCCCAGTTGAAGCCGTCCCGGTAAGCGGTCCCGAGCCCCATCTTCCCCGGCCGGCGCATCAGGTGAACGCGTCGGTTGGCCGCGGCGATGCCTTCGATGAGGTCACCCGTGCCGTCGGGCGAGTTGTCGTCGACGAACAGCATCTCGATCGACGGATCCTGCGCCAGCACACGTTCGACGAGCTGCGGCACGTTGGCCCGCTCGTTGTACGTGGGCGTGATCACCAGCGCCTTGCGTGCGTCGCTCATGCCCGCGACGCCTCCGCGGCTCCGCCGCCATGACGCCTTTGCAGCAGCACGCCAGCCGCGAGGGCCAGCAGCGCCAAGGCGAGGGCGATGAGCGTCACCATCTTCCCGGTATGGAACGGCGCCGAGTCGAATGTGAACTCGACGCGCTGCGCGCCTGCCGGCAGCGCGACGGCCATGAGGGCCAGATTCGCGCGCTCCGCCTTGGCCGGCTGCCCGTCCACGGTGGCGGTCCATCCCGGGTAGTAGTTCTCCGAGACGACCAGCGCGGAGCCCTCGGGCGCAGGCGCCGCGAGCTCGAGGGTAAAGTGGCCGGGCTCATAGCTCGTTGCCGTCACGGGCAGGTCCAGCGGGCTCGGCAGCGCGCTCAGCGTGACCGCAGGCGTCGTCGACGCTGTATCAATGAGCGCCACGCTGCGGTACGGGAACCCTGGGGCGCGAAGCGCCTGGACGACCGACTCATCAGGATACTTCGCGATGGCCGGCGCGACCCACGCGAACGGATGCGGCTCGGCCAGTTCGAACAACGAGATGGTGCTGCCGGCCGCGTTGGTGAACGGCCCCACGACGCGCCTTGCGCCCGGAACGGGCAGCGAGTCGACGTTCGTATAGAAGTACTTCACGTTGGCGAGGCCCCAGAAGGTCGGATTCGACATCGAATCGTATGCGTTCGACCGTTCGGCGAGCCCACGCCAGTACCGGATCTCATTGCCGTGATAGCCGTACGGGATGCGGATGCCGTGCAGCATCAGCCCGTCATAGCTCAACATCGGGTCGTGGAAGGCACTGCCGTACACCAGCGGCTCAGCGATGACGCGAAACGGCTGGGTCTCCTGCTTCATGTGCTCGATGCCGGGGTCCGACGCATACAGTTCCGACGCCGGCGCCATGAACCCGAAGTATTGCCGTTCGACGCTCCATAGGTCCACGACGACCACCGCGGCGAGCGCCCAGCCCGCGACCACAGGTGTGATGCGTCGCTCGCTCACGGCATAGACCACCGCCACTGCCGCAGCCAGGAACAGGAATGAGCGCCACGCGCCGGCGATCAGCGCGCCCGCATTGGCATCCACGAGTTCCAGTCGCCCCGGCAGCGCGATGTTGAGCGCGACCTGCTGCAGCGCGCCGACGCTGGCCAGCAGGGCGATGCCACCGCCGACGGCGAGACCGGCGATGCCCCATCGACGCACGTTGGTCGGGGCGACTGCGCGTGCCGTGGCCCGCGCGCCCGCAAGCGCCCGTTCGGTGCCGAGCGCGGCCAGCACCGCCACGGCGAACGTCGTCACGAAGAAGATCGTGCTCGGCGCACGGAAGAACTTCGAGCCCGGGACGATGTTGTAGACGAGATGATAGAACGGCGTGTTGCCGCCCAACGCCCAAATCAGCGAAACAAAACCGAGCCCCACCCAGAACCACAGCATGCGGCGCGCAAATGGCGTGGCACCGCGCGCGAAGGCGCCGGCGGCCAGGAACAGCACGGCTGCCCCAATGTATTCCGAGTGAAAATGGATTCCGTTGCGGCCCCAGTACCCGGTCAGCGTTCCGGTGAACTGCGGCAGGTATGTATTGAACAGCTCCTCGATCGGCATCGAATAGCTGGTCGCATAGGCGTAATCGCGACCGCCCACGCGTGGTGACCACTCCACGTATTCGCTCACCGGCAAGTATTGGATCGCGCCCATCGCGAATCCGATCACCACGGCACCGAGCGCGAGCCCCAACCGCGTGAAGGCCTCGCGCCGCGTCAACGCCGTGTCCCCCGCCCCGCCAAACGCCAGCATCAGCGCCCACGCGCCGCTCGCGAGCAGCAAGTACTGCAGCAGCTGCGGATGCGGAGACAACACGCCAAGGCCGATCACGACCGCGAGCAGGCCCCACGCCCAGCGCCGCCCATCGCGGATTCCCCACGTCAGCACGAGCAGTGTCACGGGAAACAACGCAGACACGAACAGCTTGCCGTCGTGACCTGCCGACGCGAGGGACGACACCTGCCCACCCATCATGTACGCGATCCCGCCAACGACCGCGCCGAAGAACCCGATGCCGATCGCGCGCAGGAACGCGTACGTTGCGACGCCCGAGAGAATCAGATGCGTGATCATGCCCCACGTCATCGCGATGTCTGTGGGCAGCACCATGCGCAGCAGGAACGTCGGATAGAAGATGTCGCCGTGCATCGCCGCGACGTACGGCATGCCGCCCAGCAGGTACGGATTCCAGAGCGGGAATCCATTGCCCGCTCGCAGCGACGCGGCGGCGAACTCGCGGAACGAGTACCCGGCGATGTACTGGTCGCTCAGCGGGTTCACGAGGAACTGGCCGCTGAGCGCCGGATACGACAGCGTCAACGCGGCCAGCACGCAGGCGAGCGTCGCCCAGGCCAGCGGGTAGCGCGGTTCGAACTCGTCGGACGGCGATGCGTACGTCGTCATCGGTTCTCTGACGGGGTGATGTGACGGGAGGCTTCTTCTGGCGCGTTTGCAGCGCCCGGCGAGCCGCGCTGCCGTCCCGGCCATGCGAGCAGCAGCACGCCGGGGACGATCTCCAAGACGGTCAACCATAGTCGCGACGCCACCACGAGCACGGCGGCCTCGCTCTGGCTGGCCAATCCTGCCGCGCCGAGCAGCGAGAGCATGGAGACCTCGCGCGCGACGAGTCCGCCCGGCGCGATGAGCACGAGGAATCCGACCAGATACGACAACGTGAATACTGCCACGTACGCGGCCGCATCTCCAGAGGCCGTGCCCAGCAGCGCGACGGCGAGTTGACGGAAGGCGAGTCCGTAGAGCACCCACGCGACGGCGCACCCGGCGGCGGCGATCCAGATCGCGCGTGCGGGGAGTTGCCTGCCGGTGCCAAGTGAAGCGCGCCCCGTGAGCCGGGCCGCCAGACGCATCAACGGCGGCAGGACCCACGGCAGCGCGACCACGCCCGCCACGGCGAGTGCGAGCAGCAGGATCGTCATCACGGGCATGCCGCCGACGAGGCCGCCAGCCGTGGCCCCTGCGTCCGCGCCGATCGCAGACGTCAGCAGCGCCCCGCCCGTCACCGCCACCACCGCGAACCCGACCAGCACGTTGACCAGCGAGATCACGAGCGCCGAGCCCACGGCCGCGACCGCCGACACGCCGGCGTCATGCGCCATGACGCCCATCGCGCCCACTTGCCACACCTTGCCGGGGATGTACCGCCCGAGGTTGGAGACGAACCAGATGCGCGCGGCCGCGCGCAGCGGAAGCCGCTCGTCCCACGCAGCGACCGTCGAGCGCCACGTGGCGATCAGCACCGCATAGCTGGCGAACACGATCAGCGCGGACCACGCCACCCGGATCCAGTCGGGCCGCAGGTTCCTGCTGACGGCCGCCACCTCTGACCACTGCCCCGAGAGCATCCGCGCGGCAAACCAGCCGGCGCCGATGAGAAACGCGACTTGCAATGCACGAGTCAGCGAGCGCCGTGAGCGGTCCCCCGCACCCCGCACCCCGAACCCCCTACCGCTACTCCGGTAAGTCATTGAGCACGGTGCGATACAGCTCGCGATACGCCGCGGCCACCGCGCTCGGCGCGAACCGGTCGAGCATCTTGGCGCGCGCGGCCGCGCCATAGCCGCTCACCGCACCGGGGTCGCCGTCGACGCGCATCATCGCATTCGCGAGCGCGCGCGTGTCGCCAGGCGTCACCAGGATGCCGCCCCATTCCGAGTTGATGATGTCGGGCAGGCCGCCCGACCGGTACGCGATCACCGGCGTCCGGCAGAGTTGCGCCTCGACCGCGACGAGCCCGAGTCCCTCATTGCGGGCGGGCAGCACGATGGCCTGCGCGCGCCGGTAAATGGGCGGCAACTGCTGCCGCGTCACGCCGCCGAGCCAGTTGAGGCGCTTCCCGATCCCGAGCCGGGAGGCCAACGCGCGCAGTTCCGCCTCCTCTGGTCCCGACCCGACGATATCCAGCGTAGTGTGCGGCGGCGTCCATTCGAGCGCCTGCAACAGATCCGCCAGGCCTTTCTGCGCATTGAGCCGGCCGACGAACAAGAATCGCCCATTGATGCGCTCCACGTTCTCCGGCGTGAAGAGCGCCGTGTCGGCCGCCATGGGTGACACGCTGATGCGCGCATCGGGCGCCATCGCGCGCGCTTCGCCCGCCAACCACGAGGACACCGCCGTGACGGCGTCCGAGCGCTGCATCACCCGACGAAACAGCGGGTGCACCATGCGCACGCGCCGCGCCAGACGCACATCGGAGCCGTGCATCGTCGTGACGAGCGGCGTGCTGCCCACGCCGGCCAGCGCCAGCACGCCGGCCGGGAACCACCAGTGCGCGTGCACGATGTCGGGACGGAAGTCCTCCACGTCGCGGTGCACTGCCACGGCGCCCGCGGCGAGCAAACCGGCGAGCGCGCCTTTTCCCTTCAGCGACCCCAGCACCTGTTCGGCCATGGTGCCCGTGTACGCGAGCGACTCCATGCTACGCGGTGCATAGCGGAATCGGCGCACGGGGATGTGGTCGATCTCAGTTGTCGCGGGCAGGTCCTTGCCCGACGGCGCGAGCACGCGCAGCTCACAGCCGCTCGCACGCAACGAGACCGCCAGCCGATGCAGGAACGACCCTGCCCCGTCCTCCGCAAAACGCGGATACGCGTGCGTGACAAACAGGATGCGCAGCCCGCTCATTGCGCGCGACGGTCCTGCTGCACCTCGTCCAGGAGACGGCGCAACTCGCGCTGTTCGGCGCGCGTGACGGCGATCTGTTCGCCGAGCAGGCCCGTCGCGAAGAAGATCGACCCCAACAGCAGGCAGGTCTGGATCAGCGTCCACACCCAGCGCAGTCCCACGCCGCTGACGAGCAGCACGATCAGCGCCGAGACGCCCGCGATCACGCCGAGTGCGAAGAGCCCCGCGCCCAGCATGCCAAATGCCAACAGCGGCTTCTTGCCGAAACGCAGCTCGAACCAGACGGCGAGCATGTCGAGCACGCCGATGGGAATCCGGCTGATGCCGAACTTCGACTTGCCCGCGTGGCGCGGGTACAGCGGCACCGGGATCTCGCTGACCGTGTATCCGCGCGCGTGCGCGAGCACGATCATGTACCGATGCCAGTCGGGGCGCGCGGGCTGGTCCTCCATGACCTCGCGCCGGTACGCCTTCACGTTGTTCAGGTCGCGTACGGGCACGTTGAAGAGCGCACGCGAGAGTCCGTTATAGACCTTCGACACGAACGCCTTCTCGTAGTGTCCTTCCTTGAAGCCCGTGACCATGTCGGATTCGCCCGCCAAGATCGGCGCGACGAGTCGCGGAATATCGATTGGCCTGAACTGTAGGTCCGCGGGCCAGAACACGAGCACGTCGGCGCGCGCGGCGAGATATCCCGTGCGCAGCGCATCGGCGATGCCGCGCTGGGCGCGGTGGCGCACGGTACGTAGGAAATCATAGCGCTCAAGGAGCGAAGCAAGCACCGCAGGCGTCGCGTCCGACGACCCGTCGTCCACGACGATGACCTCGTAGCGCTCGGCCTCATCGCGGAAGGCGGCTTCGCACTGCTCGAGGAACAACGGCAGGTTCTCCGCCTCGTCCTTCGCTGGGACGAGCACGGACACGGCGGGGCGGCCGGCCGCCGTCGTCGCGCTGCGCGGCCCGGTGGTGGCTGCGGTCATGGTCAAGAAAAGGTCCGGCGGGTCAGAGTCGCTTGCGCATGCGTGCGGGCAGCACGCCGAGCTGGTCACGATACTTGGCCACGGTGCGGCGGGCAATCTGCACGCCGTCGCGCTCGAGGATCTCCACGAGCGCCTGGTCCGTGAGCGGGTTCTTGGGGTCTTCCTCGTTGACGAGCTTCTCAATCGTCGCGCGGATGCCGCGCGCCGAGACGTCCTCGCCGTCGCTGCTCTTGATTCCCGACGAGAAGAAGAACTTGAGCGGGAGCACGCCGCGCGGCGTCTGCGCGAACTTCTCGTTCGTGACGCGCGAGACCGTGGACTCGTGCATGCCGATCGCCTCGGCCACCTCACGGAGCGTGAGCGGCCGCAGCCCCTGCACGCCCTTCTCGAAGAAGTCGCGCTGCCGGTCCACGATGAAGTGCATCACCTTGAGCATCGTCTGGCGGCGCTGCTCGATGGCCTGGATGAGCCACTGCGCCGCGCTGAGCCGGCTCGTGATGAACTCCTTGTTCTCGCCGTTGAACTTCTTCTTGTCGCGGGCGATCTCCTGGTACGCGCGGCTGAGCTTGAGGCGCGGCAGGTTCGCGTCGTTGATGAAGACGAGGTACTCGCCGTCGATCTTCTCCACGATGAGGTCGGGCACGACATAGTTGTCGCTGCCGCTCGAATACGCGCGCCCGGGCTTCGGGTTCAGCTTGGCGACCGCGTCGGCGGCCGTCTGCACCTCGGTAGGCGTCGCGCCGACCTTGCGCGCGATGTCCACCCAGCGGTGGGCCACGAGCTCCTGGAAGTGCTCGCGCACAAGGCGCTCCGAGAGCGTGCCCTCAAGACCCGCGTCCTTGAGTTGCAGCGTCAGGCACTCGTGCAGCGTGCGCGCGGCGATGCCCGGCGGATCCAGCGACTGCATCACGCCCAGCATGTGTTCCGCCTCGGCCAGTGTGAAGAACGGCATCTCACGGTCGTCGTCCGCGGCGGCGGCGGCCCGGGTCACCATCTCGTTCACGCCCGCGACGATCTCGTCGAGCGTGGCGGAGAGGAAGCCTTCCTCATTGATGTTGCCGATGAACTCCTCGGCCAGCAGCTCGTCGCGCTCGGAGAGGTCGAGCAGTCGAATCTGGTCGCGCAGGTGGTCATCGAGCCCGCGCGTGGCGACCGTCGTCGGCTCGTAGTGCTCGCGGTCATCGCGTTCCTCGCGCACACCGCCGACGTCGAACCCGTTGAGGAGGATCTCCTCCCATTGCGATTCGTCGTCGCTGTCCGCCGCGCTCGCGGTCTCCCCGGCCTCGGCCTCCTGCTCGGCGTCCGCTTCCTGCGCCGTCTCCTCGCCCGCCTCGGCTTCGTCCTCTTCCTCCTCGACAAGGTCGAGGAACGGATTGACGAGCAGCTCCTGCTTCAGGTGCTGCTGCAGGTCGAGCAACGGCATGTAGAGCATGTCCATCGCCTGGTACAGGCGAGGATTGACCTTGAGCTCCTGGCCCATCCGCACGGACTGCTGCATGCCGGTCTTCATGTCGCGGCTCCGGCTGTGGGATGTTCATCCTCAAACCGCGCGCGAAGTCTCGCCGTCAACGTGGGACCGAAGTAGCCCTCGGACACCGTGTCGTCGAACAACAGGTCACGCACGGGGCCGGAGACCTTCACCTGCCCGTCGAACATGATGTACGCACGGTCGACGATGTCGAGCGTTTGCTCGACGTTATGGTCCGAGATCAGCACGCCGATGCCGCGGTCCTTGAGCGACGCGACGATGCCCTGGATGTCGTGCACGGCGATCGGGTCGACGCCGGCGAACGGCTCGTCGAGCATCATGAAGCGCGGCTGCGTGACGAGCGCGCGCGTGATCTCGAGGCGTCGGCGCTCGCCGCCAGACAGCGCAAAGGCCTTGCTCTTGCGCAGGTGCTTGATGTTGAGCTCGTCGAGCAGTGCCTCGAGGCGGCGCTGGCGCTCGCCGCGGGTCAGGGGCAGCGTCTCGAGGATCGCGAGGATGTTCTCCTCGACCGTGAGCTTGCGGAAGATCGACGGTTCCTGCGACAGGTAGCCGATGCCACGGCGCGCGCGCTGGAACATCGGCATGCGCGTGATATCCTCGCCGTCGAAGCGGATACGGCCGGCCGCGGGCGGGATCAAGCCCACGATCATGTAGAAGGTCGTCGTCTTGCCAGCGCCGTTGGGGCCGAGCAGCCCCACGATCTCACCCTGGCGCAGCTCGAGGTCGACGTCGTTGACCACGTTGCGCCTGCGATAGGTCTTCACGAGGCCGTCCACGCGCAGCACGCTGTGGCCGCCTACGCGAGCCTGTCCCGCGATTGGCGTGCGACGTGCGACGGTCGGGTGCTCACCCGTCTGCTTGAGCGTGCGTTCGAGCACGGCGGGATCCGCGGCGCGCAGTGCGCGCAACTCGGCCCCGAGCCGGATGCGCGACGCGGAGTCGGTGAGCGGTCCCAGCGGTTCGATGGCGCGCGCCGCCACGAGCCGCGGCAGCACCACGTGCGCGACGTGGTCGCGCACCTCGTCGACACTGAGCCGCCCGGCCTCGACTTCCGCGTTGCGTCCGTCGGCGCGCAGCGCGTTGAGGTAGTCCGTGCGGTAGGCCAGCGCGACCTCGTGGAACGGCGCGCTGCCGCTCGCGTCGGCGCGCTGGCAGATCGCCAGCAGGCAGAGTGTAGCCGAGCGGTCGCCCCCCGTGAAGCGTTCGATCGCCTCGGGGCTCAGCGGCGTACGCGCGTCGAGCGCGCTCATGGACGCCTCGTCGTCGTGTCCGTCTTGATCGGTTCGAGATAGATCCCCGACGCCCGGTCGATCACGTCCACGCGTTCCGCTGCGCCTTCCACGAATGACACCTTGATGATGCGTCCCCTGTTGTAACTGATGTTCGGCAGCGCCTTCGCGCTGTCAGAAGCTGACATCTGATAAAACGCGCGCGCGGCCCCTGTCGCAACCACCTCACGCATGGCGGGTTGGCTCGACGTAGTGGTATCTGCCACAGCGGCCGCCGCGCCGGTTGTGTCGAAAAGCGCGACGATGGTGTCGCCCCTGATCCAGTCGCGTTCGTCGGTAATGACGAGCGCGGTGTCCGCGACCGAGGACGCGAGCGCGTCGCCGACAGCGCGCACCTCGCGCAACCGCTGTCCCGGCATGATGATATCAAGCGAATCGGCGTCGATGCGTTGCGCCGGCGCATCAGCCCGCGAGCGGCCGCCCCACGTGAACACGCGCTCCATGCGCTGGTCCGCGAAGCGCAGGTCGATGGTGTCGGCGGTGAGCGTCAGCGAGTCGCTCACCACCTCCGCCTCGCCGGACGACAGCACGCGTTCGAGCTGGCGCTCGCGCGACCACAGGTCGATGACGACGCCGTCCAGCGTGAAGGGTCGCTCGCCGCGCCCGACGATGAGCGGGTCCTCGAGCAGGCGCGCGAAGCCGATCCCGTTGTCGAGCGTCGCGGAGTCCGCGGTTGCGCGAATGTCCACGCGTTCGATGATCACATCACCCGACGCCCACATCAGGGAGTCGTTCTCGGAGATCACGATGTTCGCCGTGAGGTCGACCGAGTCCGCGGCCGGCGCCGGCGTACCGCCCGGTCGCGGTGCGGCGGGCGCTGGCGCGTCGGGCGCGACGGGCGGCGCGCCGGTCTCTGCCGGACTCATGCGCACGAACGGCCGTCCCGTGGCCACCCAGCGCGGCGCAGCGCGCTGGCCCGGTTTCGCGCGGAAGTACTCGATGCGCGGACCCTCGAAGCGTGTGCCGGTCGACGTCTTCGCCTTCACATCACCTTCGGCGACGAGTCGTTCCTCGTTCGTGTAGTAGTACATGCGGTTCGACGTGAGCTGCATCGTGGGCTCGGTGTAGCGCACGTTGTCGAACAGGATCAGCAGCCCGCGGTCCGCATAGTGCTCGGCGCTGTCGGCGAGCAGGCGGTTGCCTTGGCCCGCGCACGCCGCGTCCACGCCGCCGCCAACGAACATGTGCCGGGCGCCTGTGGCCGTCATGACCGAAGTGAAGCGCGTCGTGTCTGACCCGCGCTCCACGCCCGTGATCACCACCTCACACGGCCGCCCCTGCCCCGCCTGCGCCCGCAGCACGCCGTTCGGCACCAGCAGCGCCGCAAACGGTGACACGAGGACCAACAGGAGGCGGCCGATGCGCATGGGCTCACGGCCTCGACAGGTTAATGGTGCCGCCGCGGCCTTCGTCGAGCTTGAGCACGTTGATCACGCGCAGATTGGGATCCGCACGGAACCCCACGCCGCGCATCACGCGGTCACCCGGCTCCGTGAGCACGAACGACGAGTCGGACGAGACTTGGTTGAGCCGCCGGTCATACCGGATCTGCGGGGTGCGCAACACGCGGCCGTCGACCGTGTTGATGACGACGTCACCCCATGCCTCGAGCGAGTTGCTGCGCGTGTCGAAGCTCGCGATGCGGCTCGTCATGTCGGCTTCCTTGATGCCGGCCTCATCGAAGAACTCGCCGCGCACCTGCCGCAGCGTGGCGCGCGTGTTCTGGTCGAAGAACAGCGCCGTGTCCGCATACACTTCGGCCCGCAGCACGCCACCGTCCGTGATGCTGGTACGGAAGCCGAACGCGACATGGTCTGCCGAATCCAGCATGATGTCGCCGGAACCCGAGGCACCCGGCGCCTCCTGCACCTCGGAACAGGCCGCCCCGACAGCGCCGATTGCGACCGCGACAAGCAGGAGTCGCAGGGAACCACCTTTGCGCGCACCGCGCCCATGCCCGTGGACCGACGTCATACCGCTCCGGCGCGCATGAGGTCGTGCAGGTGTACGACACCGACGACATGCTCGGCGGCATCCAGCACCGGCAATGCAATGACGCCGTGCTTCTGCATCACGTGCACCGCGGCTCCCGCGAGCTCACTGTCCAGCGCGGTCTTGGGCGTACGGGTCATGACCCGGGACACGGGAATCGCGAAGATGTCCTGCTCCTGTTCCATGAGGCGAGAGAGGTCGCCCGTGGTGATGACCCCGGCGAGATGCCGGTCGCCGTGACCATTGGTGATGATGCAGATGCCGCGACGCTCGGCGAGCTGCACGATCGCGTCGCGCATGGTCGCGGACTCGCCGAGCAGCGGCAGGTCCGCGGCGACCATGACGTCGCTCACGCGTAGCAGGAGCTTTCGGCCCAGCGATCCGCCGGGATGAAAGCGCGCGAAGTCCTCGCGGCGAAATCCTTTTTCTTCCAGCAGTGCAACCGCCAGCGCATCGCCCAGGGCGAGGGCCAACGTTGTGCTCGTGGTCGGCGCCAAGTCGTGCGGACACGCTTCCTCGCGAACCCAACCGTCAAGCGACACGGTGCTGTTCCGGGCGAGGGTGGAGGCGCGATCACCGGTGATGGCGACGCAAGGTACCCCCAGCCGCGTGAGCTGTTCCAGCAGCGGCAGCAGCTCGACCGTCTCGCCACTCTTGGAAAGTAGGATCGCGACGTCCTGTGGCGTCACGATGCCCAAGTCGCCGTGGACGCTCTCGGTCGGATGCAGGAACGACGCCGGCGTGCCGGTGCTCGTCATCGTCGCCGCGATCTTGCGCGCGATCAGGCCGGACTTGCCGATGCCCGACACGATCACGCGCCCCGTTGACTCACGAATCAGCTGCACGGCCTGCGCGAACTGTTCGTCGAGGCGATCAACAGCATCGCCCAACGCCTGCTGTTCCAACCGCAGCACGCGGCGTCCGCGTTCGATGATGCGCTCGGCGGTCATGGCACCTCCGAACGGCTGGCGACATATGCCTCGACCTGCCGGTCCCACTCACCACGCGCGCGCAGCAGGATCTCACAGAACTCGCGCACGGCGCCCGCGCCGCCCGAGCGCGTGAGCTGCAGCGTGGCCGCGCGACGAGCCTCCGGGGAGGCGTTGGCGACGCACACCGGCATGCCGACGCGCCGCATGACACCGAGGTCAGGCAGGTCGTCGCCGACGAACGCGACTTCGCTCCAGTCGATGCCGCGCCGCTCCAGCAGCGCACTCAGCGCGCCCACCTTGCGCGCCTGCCGGTCCTGCACGAGTTCGTCCACCTGCAGTTCCTTGGCGCGCAGCGCGACGCTCTCGGACTCGCGGCCCGTGATGATCGCCGTCAGCAGGCCCGCCTGCCGCAGCATAACGATACCCAATCCATCCTGGATATCGTATTTCTTGAGCTCCACGCGCGCGCCGTCGACGTCGCCCAGCACGATGCCGCCGTCGGTGAGGACGCCGTCCACGTCGAAACAGACAAGGCGGATGCGCGCGGCATCGGTGGCCTCGATCGTCGGGGAACGGCCAGTCGCTTCCATGATCATTTGCGCGCCAGTTCCCACATCTCGACGCAGCGCAGGATCAGCGCATCCAGCTGGTCGAGCGGCATCATGTTCGGCCCGTCGCTGGGCGCGTGGGCTGGATCAGGGTGCGTCTCCATGAAGAGACCGTCGGCGCCGGCGGCGCACGCCGCCTGGGCGAGCGCCGGAATGTATTCGCGCGCGCCCCCCGAGCTGCCGCCTTCGCCACGGCCCGGCTGCTGCACGGAATGCGTCGCGTCGAAGATGACCGGCGCGTCGCAGGCCGCGCGCATGCGCGCAAAGCTGCGCATGTCCACGACGAGGTCTCCGTAGCCGAAGAACGTGCCGCGCTCGGTTACGGCCACGTCGGCCGTGCCGCCCAAGGCCGCGTCGCCGTTGACCGCGCCGCTGGCCACCGCCGCTTGATACGCGCCTCGTACCTTGGCGACGGCGCCCATGAGGCCTTCGGGGTGCATCCACTGCCCTTTCTTCACGTTGACCGGCTTGCCGGTGGCACCCGCCGCCTCGAGCAGGTCCGTCTGCCGGCAGAGGAACGCCGGGATCTGCAGCACGTCGGCCACCTGCGCCGCGGCCGCACACTGCGCCGGCAAATGCACATCCGTGAGCACCGGCAGGCCCGTGCGCTCGCGCACGCGCGCGAGCGTGGCCAGACCTTCGTCCATGCCGGGCCCGCGCGCCGCGCCGGCGTTGGAACGGTTTGCCTTGTCGAAGCTGGCCTTGAAGATGATGCCGCCCGGCACCTTCTCCGCGAGCGCGGCCAGGTGTTCGCCGACGCGATACATCAGGTCGTCGTCCTCAACCACGCAGGGGCCTGCGATCAGGAACAGCCGGTCCCGCGGAAACGTCGCCGGCATCTATTTCGCCTCGGCCAGGGCGGGCGTGCTTGCCGCAGAACTCGCGGAGTCCGCCGCCGCATGAGCGGCCGCCGCCACGAACGCCGAGAACAACGGATGCGGCCGTGTCGGACGCGACTTGAGCTCCGGGTGGAACTGGCACGCGACGAAGTACGGGTGCGCGCTGAGCTCGATCATCTCCACCAACGAACCGTCCGGCGAGAGTCCCGACAGGCGCATGCCGTGCTGCTGGAACGTCTCCCGGTACTGGTTCGACACCTCATAGCGATGACGATGGCGCTCCGAGATCTCGGGCTGGCCGTAGATCTCCGCGGCCTTGGAGCCCGGCTTGAGCCGGCACGGGTAGGCGCCGAGCCGCATGGTGCCGCCCATGTCCTTCACGTTCTGCTGCGATTCCAGCAACGAGATCACAGGATTGGCGCAGTCGGGCGCGAACTCACTCGAGTTGGAGTCGTCGATGCCGCAGACGTTGCGCGCGAATTCGATGATCGCGGCCTGCATGCCGAGGCAGATGCCGAAGAAAGGCTTGCCCGCCTCGCGTGTGGCCCGAATCGCCTCGACCATGCCCTCCACGCCGCGCACGCCGAAGCCACCCGGCACGAGCACGCCATCGAATTGACTCACGAGCTTGCGCGCCGCGGCGGCGTCCGTGAACAGGTCGCTCGACGTCCACGCGATGTCCACGCCGACGTCATTGGCGATGCCGCCATGGATCAACGCTTCCTGCACGCTCTTGTAGGAGTCGGCGTAGTCCGTGTACTTGCCCACGACGGCGATGCGCGCGCGGCGAGGCGGCGAGATTACGCGTTCCACGATCCCTTGCCAGGCCTTCATGTCCGGCTGGACGGTGTCGAGCCCGAGCTTGCGGCAGATCAGCTCGTCGAGCCCCTGCTCGCGGAACGCCAACGGGATCTGATAGATCGTCTTCACGTCGCGGCTCTCGATCACCGCGCCGAACTCCACATTGCAGAACAGCGCGATCTTGCGCTTCACGTCCTCGGCCAACGGCCGCTCGGCGCGGCAGATCAGCACGTCGGGCTGGATACCAATCTCCATGAGCTCGCGCACGGAATGCTGCGTGGGCTTTGTCTTGACCTCTCCAGCGGCGGCGATGTACGGCACGAGCGTGAGGTGGATGAACACCGTGTTCTCGCGCCCGACGTCGTGGCGGAACTGGCGGATTGCCTCGAGGAACGGCAGCGACTCGATGTCGCCGACCGTGCCGCCCACCTCGACGATCACAATATCGTTCTCGGGCGCGACGCGTCGCACGGCGCTCTTGATCTCATCGGTGATGTGCGGGATCACCTGCACCGTCGAGCCCAGGTACTCGCCGCGTCGCTCCTTCGTGATCACGTTCGAGTAGATGCGGCCCGTGGTGATGTTGTTCGCCTGCGTCAGCGGCCGGTCAATGAACCGCTCGTAGTGGCCGAGGTCGAGGTCCGTCTCGGCGCCGTCGTCGGTGACGAACACCTCGCCGTGTTGGAACGGCGACATCGTGCCCGGGTCGACGTTGAGGTACGGGTCGAGTTTCATCATCGTCACGCGCAAACCGCGCTCGACGAGCAGGCGGCCGAGCGAAGCGGCCGCGATGCCCTTGCCAAGCGACGAAACCACGCCGCCGGTGACGAAGATGTACTTGGTGTTGCCGGTGCCGGCCTTGGGTGTCGGTGTCATCGGATGGATGGCGTGGTGGCGGTGGGTTGGTTGTGTTCGCGGGACGCCCCGAGGAAGTGGGCGTTGGCACGACGGAGATCCTCTTCCGTGTTGACCTCACCCCACGACGGGGCCTCGACGATCGCGACACCCATCGCGAGACCGTCGGCAAGAGCGCGCAACTGTTCGAGCTTCTCCACGAGCTCGAGCGGATGCGGCGGCAACGACACCCACCGCTGCAAGGCCTCGCGGCGGCAGGCGTAGATGCCCATGTGCTGCAGCACGAGTTCGTCGCGCAGCGGCGCGTCAACGGTGTCGCGCAGGAACGGGATCGGCGCGCGCGAGAAATACAGCGCGCGCCCATCGTCGGCGCGCACGACCTTCACGGAGTTCGGGTCATCCATGATGCCCGGACCACGCTTCCCCGCAGCCGTGCCGAGCGGGAAGCCGTGGTCACGTACCATCGCGATGGCGCCCTCCATGGCGTCCGCGCGCATGAAGGGCTCGTCGCCTTGCACATTCACGACGATGTCGTGCGCCGCGTAGTTCGGATGCGCGGCCACCTCGGCCACCCGGTCGGTGCCGGAAGGATGCGCGTCGGATGTGATAAGGGCGTCGCCGCCCGCCGCCCGCACGATCGCTGCGACTTCTTCCGCCTCGGTCGCGACGACGACGTGGTCAGCCAAGCCCAGCGACTGGACTCGTTCGAGGACGCGGAGGACGAGGGGGGCTCCGCCGAGGTCGCGCAGGGGCTTCCGGGGAAGCCGCGTGGCACCGAGTCGAGCGGGGATGACGGCGAGGATGCTCATGAACTCACCGTTGGAGGGGTCGCGCAGATGCAAAATCCACGCCAGTGGAATCTATGGGCGGGGCAAGGCGGGACAAGAGGGCGTCACATTTGTGGGCTGGGTTCAGGCGGGCGCGAGCTCCGATTACCAACGCGCTTGTGCGCCGGTTTCAGTCGCGCGGCAGCGCATGCGCCTCTATTGCACCCGCCCCGCCCCGCGTCCAGTATCCGGCATGCGATTTCTTCCGACGTTCCTCGCGTCAGTGCTTGGCACCCTGACCGCCATGGGATGCGCCGTGTTCGTCGTGTTCGTCATCGTCCTCGGGTTCGCGACCGCCGGGGTCGCCACGCCGTCCATCGCATCCGGTTCAGTGCTCGTGCTGGAGATTGATGGCGACATCGCCGACATCAGCGCCGCAGATCCGGTGACGGCGATGTTCGGCGATGAGCACCTCGACCTTGCGGATATTCGGCAGGCCTTGCACATGGCTGCGGTCGACGAGCGCATCGCCGCCGTGTGGCTGCAAGTCGGCAGCGTCAGCTCGGGTTGGGCCACGCTGCAGGAGGTCCGCGCCGCGCTCGAGCGGTTCCATGCGAGTGGCAAGCCGCTGTACGCGAGCGCACGAGGGCCGCACATGGCCGAAGCGGGCTATTTCCTGGCCTCCGTTGCCGACACGGTCGCGGTACAGCCGCTCACGATCTTCGAGTTCAATGGCTTCGTGCTCACGGCGGAATTCTACAAGCGTCTGCTCGACAAGCTGGACGTGCAGGCCGAGGTCGTGCGCGCGGGGTCGTTCAAGGGCGCGGTCGAGCCGTATATCCGCGAGGATCTCTCGCCCGAGAATCGCGAGCAGCTCGCGGCCCTGCTGGCCGACCAGAATCGCGAGTTCCTCGGCGCCGTCGCCGCGAGCCGCGCGACCACGCCTGAAGCGCTCGAGTCGATCATCCAGAAGAGCGCCCCCTTCTCCGCCGAGGCTGGACTGGAGCACGGTCTCATCGACGCGCTCATGATGCCGGATCAGGTGCACTCGCTCCTCAAGGCGCGACTCGGAATGAGCGCAGGAAGCAACCTTCGGCTCGTAGCTGCCGAAGAGTACGCCATGAGTTCGCCGTCCGAGGCGGGCGTGGCGCTCGCCACGGGCGGGCAAGTCGGTCTCGTGTACGTGACCGGCGGTATCGTGGACGGCGAGACCGGCGAAAGCCTGAATCCGCTGATGGGCGGCACCGTCGTCGGCGATGAGACATTCCGCAAGTCGATGCAGGAGGCGCGCGCCAGCGACGCCGTGAAGGCCGTGGTGCTGCGCATCAACTCACCCGGCGGCTCGGCATCGGCCAGCGAAGCGATGCGGCGCGAGATCATGCTCACGCGTGAACTCAAGCCCGTGATCGTCTCGATGGGCGACTACGCGGCGTCGGGTGGATACTGGATCGCCACCGGCGCGGACACGATCGTCGCGGACCCACTCACGATCACCGGATCGATCGGCGTGTTCAGCCTGCTCTTCGACGCCGGCGGCCTTTTCGAGGACAAGCTGGGCATCACGTTCGACCAAGTGCAGACGAGTCCATGGGCGGACCTTGGCTCGAGCATCGCGCCGCTGAGCCGCGCCGAACGCGCGGTGCTGCAGCGTGGCGTCGACTTCACGTACGAGACGTTCCTATCGCATGTCTCGGCGGCGACGGGCCTCGATACCGCGCGCGTGCATGAGATCGCGCAGGGCCGCGTGTGGACCGGCGCACAGGCGCACAAGCTCGGCCTGGTCCATGAACTCGGCGACCTCCGCATGGCGCTCGACATGGCGGCGGCCCGTGCAGGCATTGCGCGCGACGCGTATCGCGTCCGCGTGCTGACGAAGCCCAAGAGCCGCCTGGAGCGCATACTCAGCGGACTCAATAGCGGCGCGCGCGCATGGTTGGCCTCGTGGCGGTCACCGGCAGAGCGAGCGCTCGGCGAACGCGCCGCGATGTACGAGGCGCTCGTTCGGCAGCACGGCCAGGTGCAGGCGGTGATGCCGGTTCAGTTCACGCTGAGGTAAGGCGCGCCCGTCAGCGGCCGGCTTCCCGCGCGCGTCCCAATCAGCCGCCAGTTCCCCACGCGCGCGCCGAGGCGAGGAAGTTCGAGAGGAGTCGCCGCCCGTGCTGCGTGCCCACCGACTCCGGATGGAACTGCACACCAAGCACCGGATGCTCGCGATGCCGGATCGCGTGAATCTCGGTCGGATCGTCAACGGCCGTGGCGGTGACCTCGAGCGTCGGCGGCAGCGATCCCGCCGTGATCACGAGGGAGTGATAGCGCATGACCTCGAGCGGGTTGGGCACGCCCTCGAACAGCGCGGACGCGTCGTGCCGGACCTTTGAGGTCTTGCCATGCATCACGCCGCGCGGCGCGCGCACTACGCGGCCGCC
>JAKFFA010000097.1:0-6363 GCA_036675455.1 Gemmatimonadaceae bacterium
TCGATCGTCTGTGCCATCGGTAAGGAATCCTTGAGAGAGAATGTCACGATGGCGATGACGTGCCACCGACGCCGTACCCCGCCCCTGACGCGCGGTACGCCCGTATGGTTGTCAGGGAACCATGGTGGTGCAGGGAGACTGCGACGGCAGCCCGACCGTGATCGTCTGCCGTCCGCCGTCTACCGTCTGCCGTCTACTTCGAATACAACTCCACGACCAGCTGCTCCTGCGCCGCGATCGGAATGCTGGCGCGCTGCGGCCGCTCGAGCATGCGACCGGAGAACGTGTCCTTGTCCACGGCCAGCCAGCTCGGCGTGGCGCCGCGGGCGGCGACCTCGAGCGCTGAGGCGACCATCACCAACTCGCGTGACTTCTGGCGCAGGCGAATCTCCTGCCCCGGGTGCACGACAAAGCTCGGGATGTCCACCGACTTGGCATTCACTTCCACGTGGCGGTGGCGGATCAGCTGGCGCGCGGCCTTGCGGCTCGCGGCAAAGCCCATCCGGTACACCATGTTGTCGAGCCGGCTCTCGAGCGCCGCAAGCAGGTTGTGACCCGTGACGCCCGGCTGGGCGGCCACGCGCTCGAACGTGTTGCGGAACTGCTTCTCGCTGAGCCCGTAGATGCGCTTGATCTTCTGCTTCTCGCGCAGCTGCTTGGCGTACTCCGACACCTTGCGGCGACGGCCGCCGGCGTTGGGGCCGTGCGCACCGGGCGCATAGGGACGGCGTTCCACCGGGCACTTCTCGGTGAAGCACTTGGTGCCCTTGAGGAAGAGCTTCGTACCTTCACGCCGGCACTGCCGGCAGCTGGGACCTGTATAACGCATTGCTTAGACCCTCCGGCGCTTCGGCGGCCGGCAGCCGTTATGCGGAATCGGCGTCACGTCCTTGATGGACTTGACCGTGAGGCCGGCGGCGGCGAGCGCCTGGATGGCCGACTCACGCCCGGAACCCGGGCCCTGGACCTTCACGTGCACGCGGCGCACGCCGGCCGTCATGGCCTCGCGCGCGCACTGCTCGGCGGCGACGGTGGCCGCGAACGGCGTGGACTTCTTCGAACCCTTGAAGCCCGCCTTGCCGGCGGAGCCCCACGACACGGCGTTGCCGTGCGCGTCGGTGATGGTGATGAGGGTGTTGTTGAACGTCGCATTGACGTGCGCCACACCCTCGGCGTCCACCACCTTCTTGGTCTTCTTGCCGATCGCCATTACTTGGTCACCTTCTTCTTGCCCGCGATCGCGCGGCGCGGCCCCTTCTTCGTGCGGGCGTTGGTATGCGTGCGCTGGCCGCGGACGGGCAGATTGCGGCGATGCCGCATGCCACGATACGAGCCGATGTCCATGAGGCGCTTGATGTTCATCGCGATCTCGGTGCGCAGGGCGCCCTCGACGCGATACAGCTTCTCGATTTCCTGACGCAGCAGGTTCACGTCGGCGTCCGAGAGGTCGCGGACGCGCTGCTCAGGGCTGACGCCCGTGGATTCGAGAATGCGGCGCGAAAGGACGCGGCCGATGCCGTAGATGTAGGTCAAGCCGATCTCGACCTTCTTGTCGCGCGGAAGGTCCACGCCGGAAATACGAGCCATAGTCTGTTAACCTTGCCGCTGCTTGTGCTTGGGATTGCGCTTGCAGATGATCCGCGTCACACCGGCACGCTTGACCACCTTGCAATGCTCGCAAATCGGCTTGACGCTGCTGCGAACTTTCACGGGAACTCCGAGGGGAACCAAAAAAGAGAAGCGATGATACGGAAGTGCTTGCGATTGCCCCATTTCGGGCAGACACGCAGGATAATCGGCGGAACCCCTTGACACAAGTCCTCGACCGACGTGTACGGACTACAGACGGCGGACGGTAGACGGCGGTTCCTACGTTTCCGAGCTGGGATTGGCGTGCGCGGGCTTGGGGACGCTGTCCCGCTGGGTCTTCCTGCCCCTCTCAGGTGTCGCTGCCCCTGCACTAGTGCTGCTCTCGCCGTCGCTTCTGCTTCCTCTGCGATTTCCCTGCTCTATGCCTGTAGGGACTCCAAGACCTTTGCAAGGGTCGCTTGGGGGTCGGGGGCGGCGGTGATGGCGCGGCCGAGCACCAGGTAGGCGGCGCCATCGGCGGCGGCGCGCTCGGGGGTGGTGATGCGGGCCTGGTCGTGTGAGGCGCCGCCAGCGAGGCGGATGCCGGGGACCAGGGGCGCGAGGCCGGGGTGTGCTGCGCGCACGCGGCGGACTTCGTGGCCCGAGCACACGATGCCGTGGGCGCCGACGGCGGCCGTGCTGGCGGCCAGACGAAGCACTTCGGACTCGACATCGAGGCGATCGCGACCGAGTGACGCGGCCAGCGCGTCGGCGTCGAGGCTCGTCAACACGGTCACGGCGAGGATGCCCGTGGTGGCCGAGCCGCCGTCGGCGCTACCCGCTCGCCCACGCGCGCCTTCGCCCGCGCCCTCGACCGCCGCGGCGATCATGTCAGCGCCGCCGTAGGCGTGCACGGTCAACAGGGATACGCCCATCGACGCGGCGCTGCGCGCCGCGCCGCGCACGGTCGTGGGGATGTCGTGCAGCTTGAGATCCAGGAATACACGTCGGCCGTCGTTCAGCAGCCACTCGACCACGCGCGGGCCTTCGGCGGTGAAGAGTTCGAGTCCCACCTTCACGAAGTCGGCCTGTGGGCCGACGCGCGCCATGAGGTCGCGCGCGGCGGCCAGTGAGGGCACGTCGAGCGCCAGGATCGGCTGCGCGCGCAGCGCCGGCGACTCGCGCCGAGCGTTGCCTGTCCCCTGTCGATCGCTCACGTCGGCCACTCCAGCGTGCCGGTCAGCTCAGCGAGCCGCTCGACCCCATGCCGCGCGCTCCACTCGGCCAGGTGGCGTACGAGGCGCGCGGGCAATTTGGGATCGGCCATGGCCGCGGTCCCCACCGCCACAAGATTCGCGCCCGCAATGATGTACTGCAGCGCGTCCTCTGCCCGCTGGACCCCTCCCACGCCGATGATCGGCACGCTGACGGCCTCGCGCACGCGCCGCGTGGCCAACACGCCCACTGCCAGGAGGCCCGGCCCGCTCACGCCGCCGGAGCCGAAGCCCAGCATCGGCCGGCGCCGCTCGACGTCGATCGCGAGTCCTGGGATCGTGTTGATCACCGAGATGCCATCGGCGCCGGCATCCACGGCCGCGCGCGCCGTGTCACCGACCTTGGGCAGCGTGGGCGAGAGCTTCACGAACAGGGGTTTGCGCGTCGCCGCGCGCGCGCCGCGAATGAGTTCGCCAAGCGCGGCCGGGTCGGCGCCGAACTCGAGGCCGCCCTTCTTCACGTTCGGGCAACTGACATTCAATTCGAAGCCCTGAAAACCGGCAGCACCGTCGAGGCGCGCAACGACCTCGCCGAACTCGTGCGCCTCATGCCCCACCACGTTCACGAGCACGCGCGCGCGACGCACGTGTTCGGCGATCCATGGCAGGTCGCGCGCCAGCACGGCGTCGACACCCGGATTCGCGAGGCCGACGGCGTTGATCATGCCGCCATCGAAATCCGCCACGCGCGGCGCCGGCGCGCCATGCCGCGGTTCGAGGCTCACCGCCTTGGTGACGAACCCGCCGAGTTCCTCGAGCGGCATGACGCCCGCGAGCTCCCGCCCGTACGCGGCAGTGCCGGCGGCGAGAAGGATCGGGTTCTGGAAGCGAATGCCCGCGGCCTCGACCTCGAGCACGGAATCGCTCATCGGCGCGCCGTCCGCACGCGTCGTGCGACGCTCATCGCTGCGCCGTCCGCGCGCGTCGTGCGACGCTCATCGCTGCGAGGGCTGCACGCGCCGCTCGTAATGCCGGAAGTACTCCGTGATGGCGTCCGCGAGGGCCACCACGGTGGCCTGCTGCCCCGCTGCGCTCGACAACCAGCTGACCTCCGCCAGGTTGGAGCCATAGCCGACCTCGACTAGCACCGCCGGCATGAACGCGTCCCGGAGGACCGCAAGGTTCGCCTGCTTCACGCCGCGGTTCGGGCCGGGGTGCGACACGCCGAGGCGCTGCTGCACGACGGCCGCCAAGTCGCTCGATTCACGCAGGTGCTCGTTCTGCGCGATGTCCGCGATGAGAAATGAGAGCGGGTCGCCCTTCTCGGTCTCCACTGACGATTCGAAACGCACCGCGGAGTTCTCCATCGCTTCCACGCGACGCTCGTCCTCGCTTTGCGCTTCGGCGAGGAAATACGTCTCAAACCCGCGCACGCCGGTGGCATTGCGCCACTTCGGGTCCGCCGCGTTCGTGTGGATCGACACGAACATGTCCCCGCCCTGCTGGTTGGCCAGCGGGCCGCGGTCGTGCAGGCCGATCAGCGTATCGGTGCGGCGCGTCATGAACACGTCGAACCCGCGCCGCTTGAGTTCCTTCTCCAGTCGCAGGGAGATGGACAGCGTCAGGCCGGCTTCGCGCATGCGTCGCCCGTCGACGACGCGCCCGGGATTGCCCGGGTCCCTGCCGCCGTGCCCCGCGTCGACAACGACTTTGTACTTGCGCAGCAGTCCCTTCGGCGCCCCGGGCTCCGGCGCCGGCTTGGCTGGCGCTGCCGTCGTGGCCGTGCGCGGTCGCGACGTTGCTCCGGTGGCATCACGGTCCGGTGTGACCGTGCGAGACGCCTGCGCGACGACGGACTCCGCCTCGTCGCGGCGCGGCAGCGACGCCGGACCCGCACGACTCGCGATCGCCTGGAACAGTCGCACTTCGGCGCGCTCCCGGTCCCACAGGATGCCGATGCCGAAGCGCGGGATGATCTCGCTGAACAGCTGCAGACTCACGTGCGGATGTCCGCCGACGACGCGCGTCGCCTCGGACAGCGGCAACGGATAGCCGTGGTACGTCGCGAACGGGATGCCCGCGCGCAGTTCGATCGTGGTGGCGTAGAGCGTGAGGTCCCACCGGCCGATGCCGGCGCTGTCGAGACGGCCGCCGAGCAGGCGCGCGAGCACGTCGGCGCGCACGAGGCCGCCGCCCGGCGTCGGCAGCAGTGACACAACGGTGTCACCGGCGACGCCGCGCACGCGGATCTCATGGCCCGGCGGCATCGCCGCGCGTTCCGCGAGGACGCCGGTCGCGTCACGCGATGCGCCGACGAGCGCGCCCGTCGCGTCGCGCGGGGTCGCGACGAGGGCGCCGCCCAACAGGGCGCCGCCGAGCACGAGGGCGCGCGTGGCGCGCATCAGCGCACCTTCAGCGCGCGCTGCACGTCGCGCATGTCGTCGCGTTCCTTCAGGTCGGCGCGCTTGTCGTGCAACTTCTTGCCGCGCGCCAGCCCGATGCGGACCTTGGCGCGTCCGCGCTTGAAGTAGAGTTCGAGTGCCACCAGCGTCAGCCCCTTCCGTTCGACCTGCCCGATGAGCTTGAGGATCTCCTTGCGGTGCAACAGCAGCTTGCGCGTCCGCAGGGGATCATGATTCCAGATGTTGCCCTGCGCGTACGGCGCGATGTGCGCGTTGAGCAGCCACAGTTCGCCATCCTTGACCACGGCGTACGCATCCGTGATCTGCGCGCGGCCGTCCCGCAGCGACTTCACTTCGGTGCCGGACAGCATGAGGCCGGCCTCCCACGTCTCGAGAATTTCGTAGTCGTGACGGGCGCGTTTGTTCCTCGCAACGGGGACGATGTCATCGTCCGGCTTTTCTTTCTGCGCTTTGACCATGCGTCCTGAAGGATGACGACTCAGCGTTGACTTGGGTATCCGTGCCCGGTAGGTTTCCGCTCTCGCCGAAGTGGTGGAATTGGTAGACGCGCTGCGTTCAGGGCGCAGTGGGCATTAGCCCGTGGGGGTTCGAGTCCCCCCTTCGGCACTCGCAGGCGATGGATGGAAGCTAATCACAGGGAGGCCGGCGTCCGGTGGACGCCGGCCTCCCTGCGTTTTCGGCGCTTTGAGGGCTCTTACGGGATGCGCGGCGTGGGGCTGGTTTCACGCGGAGGCGCGGAGCCGCGGAGAGGAGGCGCTCGCGGGTAAGCGAGGCCGCGTCGCGGACCGTCCTCAGTGCCCGCGGCTCTGCTCCACGAGCACGGACGGCTTCACGTCGTCCGGCAGGCGCGCCTCCCCGTAGGCCGCGCGCAGGGATGCGGCAGCTTCGTCGGCGTACCGCTGGAGCAACTCGATCGCATACGGCAGCGGCGACCCCGCCGTGCGCGCGCCGTCACTCGCGAACGCCAACAGGCAGCGCCCGAGCCGGTCCGCCGCGAGTCCCGTTCCCCCGCGCGACTGCATCGTCTCGCGATACGTCGTCAGCCGCTCGTTGAACTGGCGCGCCGCGAGTTCGCGCCGGTCGTCCGCGATGCGCGGGTCCGTCTCCAGCATGCGCGAATAGACGGCGGCGATCTCGGCCGCGGTGCGGTCGTCGAG
>JAKFFA010000023.1:0-6357 GCA_036675455.1 Gemmatimonadaceae bacterium
GGTTCCTGGACGGAGTTCGGATTGCTGGGCGGCGCGGGCATGGTCGGCGGCGGCGTCGCGGGCGCATTCGTCGGGCTGTTCTACGGCTTCGGCGCCGCGCCCGAGCCGCTGCAGGCGGGCATGGGCGCGGCGTCGGTGCTGCTGGTCCTGATCTGCATCAGCGTCGCGCTCGGGCTGATCGCCGGCGCCGGGGTGGGTTTCGGCATCGCGGCGGCCGGTTTTGCGCCCGACCGGAAATGGTTGTGGAGCCTCCTCGGCGGCGGGGCCGGGGGCCTGTTGATCGGGGCGTTCGGCAAGCTGATCGGCCTCGACGCCTTCAACCTGCTGTTCGGTCAGTCGCCCGGCGAGATCACGGGGGCGGCCGAGGGGGCGCTTGTCGGGGCCGCCCTGGGGCTGGGCGCGTGGCTGGCGGGCCGGTTCCCGGGTCCGCCGCGGCGGACGCCGGGATTCGCCGCCGGAGGCCTGGCCGGGGCCGTGGCGGGTCTGATCATTCCCCTGATCGGCGGTCGGCTGATGGGCGGAAGCCTCGATCTGCTGGCGCGCCAATTCCCGCAGTCCCGTCTGAGCCTCGATCCGATCGGCGCGGTGTTCGGCGAGACCGGCTTTGGACCCGTCAGCCAAGTGGTCACAGGCGGGATCGAGGGCCTGCTGTTCGGCGGCTGCGTGGTCGGGGCGATGATGCTGGCGCGGCGGGCGATGCGCCAGCCCCGGTCCCGATAGCGGCCGGAAGCCAGCCGGCGCCCCTGCTCAGTCCGCGGCGCCGTCCATATCGACCGCTTCGGCCACCAGCCGGCGCCAGACCGGATCGGTGTCGTCGACCAGGTCGACGTCCTCGAGCAGCGCCACGGCGGAGTCGCCGTCAGGCAGGATCAGGCCGAGGACGTCCATCTCCTCGCCTTCGGGTCCGAGGTGGCTTTCAGCCTGGACGGCGATCGCGGCCTGTTCGCCGTCGGCCTCCCACCAGATGACCGGCTGGGGCAGATCCATGGCGATGGGTCGGGGATCGGCGGTGTCGGCGAGCGCGAAGACGGCGCGTTTGGCCTGGACGTCCTCCAGCGTCGCCACAGCGCCGGTGAAGGCCTTGAGCCGGGACCAGTCGTCGACGTCGAAGCCGCCGCCGTCCTCGTCGTGTGTATCGTCATCCGGGGTCATCGGGGGCCTCCGTGGCGAAGTGGCCTTTCCGCATACGAGAAAGGGGCCGGCGAATTTTTCGCTGGCCCCTTTCTTCCTTCTGTGTGCCGCGCGTTACTTGCGGAGCGGTTGCTACTGGCCGCTTCTCTTCGTGTCGCTGCCGCCCTTCGGTGAATCAGCAGTGACGGTGAAGGGGCCGTTGCCCTGCACGATCCACTTCACGCGCACCACCGAGTTGCCGGGGATGTTGGCGATCTTGATCGTCGCGGGGTCGCGCTTCTGTTCGGTCGCGGTGCCGGCTTCGGCGTCGTCGACGATGAATCCTGCGATCACGCGCGCGCCGGAAATGGTGATGTGATCCGGGCGGCTGATCTTGTTCTCGACGTCCTGCTGGGTGTGCGTCGGGGCGAGGCGGCGGTTGGCGACCACGGCGGTCACCTCCGTCAGGCCGCCACCGAGTGAGCGCGTCGTCACGGAATCGACTTCGACGAGCGGCATCTGCGACGTCTGGAACAGCGTGAACATCATATTGCGATGCGCGTCCGACTGCAGCAGGAAGCCCGGCTCGACGCGGCCGAAGTTCTTCTTCGTCCCGCCGACCTCGATGCGACCGTACTGCGGGTGGTCGACCTCATGCCATTCCACCATCGCCTCACCCATCAGCAGCAGGCTGTTGAAGCGTGACTCAGTCGTCTGGTAACGGTTCTCACCGCGCTCCGTGTCCTTGTAGAAGTACAGGAACGGCGTCCACAGCTCGTTGGAGAAGGTGAGGATGCCGCGCGCGCCGTAGAACCAGTCGAGCTCGCCGCCCCACACGATGTACAGGTCCGACCACACGACCATGTACCGGTAGCCGGGCAGGATCTCCTCACCCACGCGACCGAGCTCATCGAACACGCGCACGTCGGCCGGACGGTATTCGTCCTGCGGCACGCCGGGGCCACGCAGCAGCATGCCGCCGCTGTTGTGGTAGCTCTGCGCGCCCGCGATGTTCGGGTGCGAGATCACGAAGTCCATGATGTTGCGCGTCTCGACGAGCGAGCCGGGATACCAGTCCGAGCCGCCCTGCACGTACTGCGGCGCCCAGCGCCACGGCCAGTTGCGGTTCGGGTCGTAACCCCCGTCGGCGTCCTCGTTCACGAGGCCATCGCCATCATTGTCGAAGCCCTCGCGGCCGAGCAGGTCGTACTCGCCGCGCTCGCCGGGACGCACGGGGATCATGAGTCGCGGATCCTCGGGCGACACCTTGAAGCGGCCATTCACGTTGCGACGACGCATCTGCGTGATGTGCCCGTCACCGTCCAGGTCGTCGAGGTTGTCCTCGTCGATGCGGCCGTCGCCATCGTTGTCGCGCGGCGCGAGGCCGGTGCGCGGCGAGCTGGCGGTGTTCGGCTTGTGGATGTAATGATCGCGTGCGTCGGGGTTGATCGACGGCACGATGTACAGCGTGTAATCATCGAGCAACGAATCCACCGCCGGTACGCGGTCGGCCATCTCGGCCAGGTACCACGCCGTGTACAGCGAGAACTCCGCGCCCTGGATCTCGTTTGAGTGGATGTTGCCGTCGATCCACATCGCGGGCTTCTCGTCCGCGTCGCCGGTGTCGAAGTTGGTCACGGTGAGCAGCACCATGTCGCGGCCCTCCGTGCTCTTGCCGATCGAGCCCATTTTGACGCGGTTGGGATGCGCCGCGGCGAGCCGGCGCGAGATCTCCATGATGCCCGCGTGGTCGTAGAAGCGATTCCACGCGACGACGACCTTGGGGTCCGGCGGCGACCCGAGTGCGGCCAGTGCGCCGGCGACCGGCACCTGTGTGGCGCGCGGCGTCGGGAGTTGCTGTTGTGCGGCGGCCGTGGAGGGCGCGGCCATGCCGAAGGTGATGGCCGCAATTGCTGCGGCGCCAATCGTGGTGCGGGCGAAAACCGCAACCGCAGATTGCATTGCGCGGCGTCGCGCAGTCGAGTGTTCGTTCTGCATCTCGATTACCTCGCGCGAAGGGTGATGGTCTGGGAGGCGAACCCGGAATTCGGGGCGCCGACGTTGAGTGTGACGGTCGAGCCGGCATCGCCGACCACGAGCCACTCGAACTCCTGCGTGGAGCCACTACCTTCGAGCGCGTTGACGAACTGCAGCACCTCGCCGCTGCCGAGAGACTGGCCCTCGGCCAGCTTCAGCTCGACCTTGACGCGCATCGGCAGGCGCGAACGCAGGGCGAGCGCGGTGTTGGTTGGCAGGAAGCCGTTGTTGGCAATCGTCGCCTTGAGGCGCCAGACGCGCGGGCCCACGGCCGTGACGCTCACGGGCTGCAGGCTCACGGTCGGCAGCATGCCGACGAGTTCCTCGACCCAGTCCGCCTGCTTGGTACCAAGTGAATCGAGTACCGCCGCGGAAGGATTGAGCCGCGCGCCGGGCGCGAAGCCGCCGACTTCCACCGGATTGCCATCGATCGTGTAGCCGGCGACTGGCGTCCACTCGACGAATCCCGAGGGATCGTTCGCCTTGAACCAGCGATACGCGTTGCGATCATCCGCGAGCGGATCCGACGAGGGTGCCTTGCGACCGGCGGCCGTATCGGCGGGTGCCTTGCCCGGCCACCAGACGCGCGAGCCGACGGCGAAGCGAGCCATATGGTAGTACGCCCACGAGAGCGGGTCGCCCGCGGCCTCAGGTGATTCGGGCAGGCCGGTCTTCGGTGTCGCATCGAAGCGCTCGGAGAGCGCGGCGAACCACGGATTCTCGGCCGGCATGATTGCCGTCAACGGGCCGCCCTGCGATGTGCCCTGTGAGCTACCACCGATACCCGGCACGCGACGGCCAACCCACGGCTTGACCAGGTTGTCCTGCATGCCGAGCACGTAGATCGCCGCGATGTTGTCCTGCGTCGCGACGAAGTGCGCGACCGCGCGCGTCTCTTCGGCCGAGAACGGATGCAGCGGTGAGCCGGCCGTGAAGAACTCGTAGTTATGCGCGAAGTTGCGCGAGAGGTCCGTGCCGCCCGGGCCGTCCTCGTTGTACTCACCGTCGCCGTCATCGTCGCGGCCTTCGACGTAGAGCATGTACGTGCCGCGGTCGCCCTTGGCGGCGTCCGCGCGACGCAGCAGTGCCGGGTCGATGGAGTCGGCGACATACTCGCCACCGCCAGCCACGCGCACGCGCATCATCGTGATGAGGCCGTCGCCGTTGAGATCGTCGGGCGCGTCCTCGTCGGTCACGTGGTCGCGGTCGGCGTCGGTCGCTTGGTCATTACCCAGGCGCTCGGCGCGCGGCGTGGCGAAGAACGCCTCGGATGCGTCGGGGTTGAGGCGCGGGATCACGTAGATCGTGTGCGTCTCGTAGAGCGACGCAGAAGAACTGCGCCGTGTGGCGAGCTCGCGCACGACGCGCAGCGCGACCTCGCTCGAGGCGAGCTGCGGACCGTACGCGCCGGCGATCACGAGCAACGCGGGCTTTCGGTCGGCGCCCTCGGCGGCGCCGATGCGGATGAGTTGTACCGGGCGTCCGCCCGGCGAGGTGGCGAGGGTGCTCACCGTGATGAACCCACGATTGGCGCGGGCCACGGAATCGATGGACGCGGCGAGTCGTGCGGCGGTGTGATAGCCCGTCGTGTTGCCTGCGCGGCCCTGCGCCGCGAGCGGTCCGGCCATCAGCGCGAGCGCGACCGCGGCCAGCGGAGTGCGGATGGGAAGCATGAGAAGGGGTTGGAGGGGACAGAGAACATACGCGCCGGCGGCGGGGACGGTTGACGCCGGTGGACTCTCCCCGCCCGTGGGGCTAACGTACCGGCATACCTCGGATCCGGCGTTACCATGACTTCAGCTCTCTCCGGCAGCGGCAGGACCACCGATTCCCTTCCCGTGCGCGACCAGGTCGTCGCGTGGCGGCGGTATCTGCACCAGCGGCCCGAGCTCTCCTTCAATGAAGTGGAGACGGCGCAGTTCGTGCACGACACGCTGGCCGGTTTCGGCGGGCTCGAGATCTCGCGTCCCACCGCGACGAGTGTCGTGGCGCGGCTCGTGACCGGACGTCCGGGACCGGTGCTCGCCATGCGCGCCGACATGGATGCGCTCGCGATCACCGAGGAGACAGGGCTGCCGTTCGCGAGTGCGAACCACGGCGTGATGCACGCCTGCGGGCACGACGGTCACACGTCGATGCTGCTCGGCGCCGTGCGCGAGCTTGTTGCAATTCGCGACGCGCTGCGTGGCGAGCTGCGGTTCATCTTCCAGCACGCCGAGGAGATCTCGCCGGGTGGCGCGGAGGAGATGGTGCAGCGCGGCGTGATGGAGGGCGTGGACCGCATCATCGGCACGCATCTGTGGGCGTCGCTCGAGGTGGGCAAGGTCGGCGTGATCGAGGGCGCGGCGATGGCGGCGCCGGACACGTTCTGGATCACCGTGCGCGGCAAGGGTGGCCACGCCGCGATTCCGCAGCAGACCATCGACGCGATCGCCGTCGGCGCGCAGGTCGTGACCAACCTGCAGCACATCGTGTCGCGCGCGACGGACCCCATCGACAGTGTCGTGCTCAGCATCACGCAGTTCCATGCCGGCACCACGCACAACGTGATTCCCGAGGTCGTGGAGATGAACGGCACGGTGCGTAGCTTTGACCCCGAGCTACGCACGCGCGTACCGCAGTTGATGGAGCGCATCATCAAGGGCGTGACCGCGGCGCATGGTGCGACGTACGAGTTCACGTACGAGCGCGGCTATCGGCCCGTGATCAATGATGTCGAGGTCACGCGCGAGATGGCGGCGGTGGTCGAGGCCGTGTGCGGGCCGGACGTTCTCGTGACGCTGCGGCCGACCATGGGCGGCGAGGACTTCTCCGCGTTCCTGCAAAAGGCGCCGGGTTCGTTCTACTTCATCGGCGCCGGCAACGTGGAGCAGGGGATCGTGCACCCGCACCATCACCCGAAGTTCGATATTGATGAGCGGGCGCTGGAGACGGGTGTGAAGATCTTCATCGAGGCGGCGCGGCGGTTCAACGCCTAACAATCCTCGACCAGCGTGATGGTGTCCGGCGTGCTCGGCACCACGCAGATGAACTCGAACGGCGCCTCGATCACTTCATATGAATGCGGCACGCCGGCCGGAATGAAGAGCGTGTGGTCCGGTGCGACCTCATGGACCGTGTCGCCGACGCGAATGCGCGCGCGGCCGCGGAGGACGTACTGCTGGTGCTCGACGCGGTTCGTGTGCAGCGGCATGCCGCCGTCGACGCCCA
>JAKFFA010000038.1:0-28507 GCA_036675455.1 Gemmatimonadaceae bacterium
TCGCTCGGCATCAAGTCGGGCGTGAACTGCACGCGCGAGAACTGCAAGTCGAGCGCCTCGGCGATGGTCTGGATCAGCAGCGTCTTGGCGAGGCCGGGGACGCCGACGAGGAGCACGTGGCCGCCCGCGAGGATGGCGCTGATCATGCTGTCGACGACGTCATGCTGGCCGACGATGCGGCGACCGATCTGCGCGGCGATCTCGCCACGCGCGACGGCGAGGCGTTCGAGCAGTTCGAGGTCGCGGGCGTCGCCGCCGGTTGAGGCGCGCGGTGCAGTCGTAGTCACGTGGTGTTTGTTTTTGCGGTGTGGCTTGGTTACGGCTCGGCTCAAGATAACGCTGCGATGCGGGGGGCGTTTTGTTTTGGGATCGTGCCTGGGTCGGCCGCGGGAGAGGCTCCTTCGCGCACGCCTCGCATCCGGACGCGGTGTTCAGCCGGTCGCTCGGAAGCTCACCGCAAAATCGTTTTGAAGTCGCGCGCTTAAAAGCGCCTCGGCGAACTGAAGCGGGTCAGCTGCGACGTAAGTGCGCGCGATGGTCGACCACGGTGCGGTTGGCCGTCGCGATTGCGAACGACCGAAGAGCGTGCGCCGAGCGCGTAACTCCGCGAGTCTCGCTACGAGGGGATGCGCGATGCGTGGGGGAGGACGGCTGGGATCTCGCGCAGCGCGCCCGTTAGCGCGTAGCGAGAAACGGCCGCGAAGCGGCCGGTTCGAAGCGTGTAAGCGCTGTAGGGCGCGCGGAGCGAGATCCCAGCCGTCCGACCAAGGCACGATCCAAGAAAGCCAGAAAAAAACTCAGCGGACCACGAACTCGACGCGTCGCTCGATCGGAAAGTTCGCGCTCGAGAGCGTGGCGACCGCGACGTAGCGGCCAGGAGGTGCGTCACTCCAGGAGCCGTCATAGCGCAACGAATCATCCGTGCGCAACACCTTGTTCTGCATCGCCTGCGTGAACAACCGCCCATCGCTCCACCGCCACACCTCGTTGCCAAGCGAGTCGAACACCACCCAATCGTGCGTGCGGCCATTGGCGAACTTCACCTCGAGCTTCTTGTCGCTCGCGTTCACGACTTGGAACTCGAAGCGCACATCTTCGTTCACATCAACGGCGAACATGGGCGCGAGCGGCAAGTCACTTTCGCTTGCGACGCGCGCGGCCGTGGCGCGCGTACCGGTTGACGCCTCGTTACGCTGTCGCGGTCCACACGCAAAGGTGAGCGCGGCGACACACAACAATGTGAAGGGAAGTTTTCCGTTCATTACACGAGCACCGGTGGGGTTGTAGCTCGTTGAGGCACGAAACAGTTCATGGTCAACTTGGCAGGTCCAAACTTGTCAACACCGAGACGATCCGTCAAATGAATTGGCAACGGCTAAGTGGATGTGATAGCGTGATTTGGTCGCAGTCACGAATCTGCCAGTGCCGGAATGGCGGTTGGTCCGGCGCAGGTAGAAATGTGATATCCGTCACCCGTGAGCGTGTCCTTTCGGCCTCACGGGCGACGTGACGCCACGCTTGCGCTTTTTTTCACAAGCTCCTATTTTCCCCTCTGTACATGACCGCTAAACGCACGCGCTCCGGAGCATCCGGGCTCGGGAGGGTCGCGGGCCTCGGGGCGCAGTTCGTCATCGCCATCCTGCTCTTCCTGGCCATCGGCCAGTGGCTGGACGGCAAGCTCGGCACCGAGCCGTTGTTCCTCTATATCGGCGTCTTTACCGGCGCCGGCGCCGCCTTCTTCTCGATGTACCGGGGTCTGATGGCCGAGCAGCGTAGGGCGGAGCGGGAGCAGGCGGACAGCGAATCAAAGCAGCCGTGAGACGCGGAGCGCAGTTCGCCCTCGTCGCCGCGGCGCTGGTGTTCGGCGGCGCGTGGGTCCTCACGATGGTGTGGCCCGGCGCCGACGTGGCACGCGCGGTCTGGATCAGTGCGTTCATTGCGTTTGGGGTCCAGCTGGTCACGTTCGTGGTTGCGAAGCCGTTCGTCGCGACGAACCCCATCGCGGGCTGGGGACTGGGCTCGCTGATCCGCATGCTCGTGCTGGTGCTGCACGCCTTCGTCGGAGTGAAGGCGCTTGGTTTGTCCTCGACGCCGGCGCTGCTGAGTCTGGCCGGATTCCTGTTCGTCACGATGCTCGTTGAGCCACTCTTCCTGAAGCCATGATGTTCCAAGCCGATACGCTCGCCGCCGCAGCGCCGCACGCGGCCGAGAAAGTTGACATCATCACGCCGCACATCACCGACGGCAGCCACATGGAAGTGCCGTGGTTGATGCCGCCGTTCTTCAAGGAGATCACGCTCCCGCACTGGGACCCGATCCACATCGGTCCGTTGACGCTGGACCTCTCGCCGACGAAGCACGTGGTCATGCTGTTCATCGGCGCGATCCTGCTCATCACCGTGATGGTGGTCGCGGCGCGCGGCCAGAAGCGCGCGGCGATGGCCGGCAAGGCGCCGGCCGGGACGCCGAACGCGATCGAGGCGATGATCCTCTACATCCGTAACGAGGTCATCCTGCCGAACGTCGGGCACCACGGCGAGGGCTTCGTCCCGTTCCTGCTCACGGCGTTCTTCTTCATCCTGACGCTGAACCTGCTGGGCCTCGTGCCCTATGGGTCGACCGCCACAGGCAACATCTCCGTGACGGCGACGCTCGCGGTCATGACGCTGATCACCGTGGAGATCGCGGGCATGCGCGCGAACGGTGCGGCGTACCTCAGTACGATCTTCTACTGGAACAAGGACCTGCCGCTGCTGATGCGCGTCCCGATGTTCCTGATCATGAGTCCGGTCGAAGTGATCGGCAAACTCACGAAGCCGTTCGCGCTCGCGATCCGTCTCTTCGCCAACATGACGGCCGGACACATCGTCGTGCTGGCACTCATGGGACTCATCTTCCAGTTCGCGGGGCCGGTGAGCGCGGCGCCGTTCCTGATGACGATGGCGATCATGCTGCTCGAGATCTTCGTGGCGTTCCTGCAGGCGTTCATTTTCACTTTGCTGTCGGCCGTGTTCATTGGCCAGATTCGCGAGCTTGCGCATTAGGGCGTAGGCAGATCGCACACGGCCGTTGTCCGCCGTCTGCCATCTGCCGTCTGCCGTCTGTTTGGGTAGGGATGGTCCGGTTGTCGGAGGGCGAGTTGCTTGGCGCGCCTGCATAGTCGGTCACTCCCTGTACTTCAGCGAGTGCTGAAGGAGTCCCGCTGGGTCCGCATGGACCCGTTGGCGGGTAGCGGCCGGGATGGCGCGGAAGGTGAAGGCAAACTTTTTTGACGGGAATCATCAGATGACTCTTTATCCGCTTCTCCAGGCCGCCGCTGAGGCGACGTCCAACGGCACCGGCCTCGCGCTCATCGGCGCGGCGCTCGGCGCCGGCCTCGCCGTGGTCGGCGCGGGCCTTGGCATCGGCCGCATCGGCGGCCAGGCCGTCGAGGGCATGGCTCGCCAGCCCGAGGCCGCCGGCAAGATCCAGACGGCCGCGCTGATCCTTGCGGCGCTCATCGAAGGCGTCGCGCTGTTCGGCGCCGTCATCGCGTTCCAGATCGTCGGGAAGTTCTGATGCGTGCGTGTAGGGACGGCGGTGAAGCCGCCGTCCCTACACAGCACGACGGCAGACGGCGGACGGCGGACGGCAGGCCGGAAGAACTGCCATCGTCTTCAGCCACCACCTGCTTCACCTGCTTCTACTGCTTCAACCGCTGAGCACTACCCTAACATCGTCTCCCATGTCCACTCGCATCATTTCCGCGGCTTCGCTGCTTGCCCTCTCCGCCTCGCCCGCGTTGGCGCAGGAGCACGAGCCGGTCAACCTGCTCGAGCCGCACTCCGGGCTGATCTTCTGGACCATCCTCGTCTTCATCGCGACGATGCTCCTGCTGCGGAAGCTCGCGTTCGGGCCGATCCTCGCGGCGGTGCGCTCGCGTGAACAGTCGCTCACGGACGCCATTGCGGCGGCGGAGAACGACCGTAACGAGGCCAAGCGTCTGCTCGCCGAGCAGCGCGCGGCAATCGAGGCGGCGCGCGCCGAGGCGCAGCGCTATATCGCCGACGGCCGCGCCACGGCCGAGTCGATGCGCGGCGAGATGCTCGAGCAGACGCGCCTGCAGCAGGCCGAACTGCTCGACCGCGCGCGCAAGGAGATCGAGGGCGAGAAGGTCAAGGCCGTCGAGGAGATCCGTCGCGAAGCGGTGGACCTGGCACTCGCCGGCGCCGGCAAGCTCATCGGTCAGCGCCTTGATGCCGCCTCCGACCGCAAGCTCGTCGAGCAGTACCTGAACTCGCTCGGGCGCAACTGATGCGCGACGTCTCGATCGCCCGCAATTACGCCGAGGCGCTGCTCGCGCTCGCGCGCAAGGCGAAGGACACCGCGGGATGGGGCACGCTGGCCAGCGCGCTCGGCGATGCGGTCTCGCGCGACGAGACGCTGCGCCGCTTCCTCGAGGCGCCCCAGGTCAGCGCCGAGCAGAAGAACGAGATCCTCGGCAAGGCGCTGGCCGACCGCGCGCCGGCGATCTTCGTGCGCTTCGTGCAAAAGCTGGTCAGCAACCGGCGTCAGATGCTCCTGCCCGACATCGCCATCGAGTACCACAACCTGCTCGACGAGGCCGAAGGACGCGTGCACGCGCGCGTCACGGTGTCGCGCGAGCTCGACGATGCGGCGCACAAGTCCATCACCAAGGCGCTCAGTGAAGCGCTGAAGAAGGAAGTGGTGGCGCACGTGACCGTCGACCCGGCGATTCTGGGCGGCGTCGTGGTCCGCGTCGGCGACACCGTCATGGACGGGTCGGTGCGGCGCCGGCTGGGCAAGCTCCGGGAGCGGTTGATCGCGGCGCGTTGAGCGCCGCGGACGGAGTGACTGCCGCCGACGGGTTGATCCCGCCGGCGGAACGACTCCCGGCTGCGCCGCACCGGTCACTGGTGCAGATTCCCCGGTATGAGTGGCAAGTTCGACGACCCGACCAAGCTCGACCGGCGCGGATTCTTCACGCGCGGGCTGCGACAGGTCATGCAGGGCGCCGTGGACGCGATCGCGGATCGTGTGGCGCCCGTGCCGTACATCCGCCCGCCGGGTGCGTTGCCGGAGGCGGCGTTCATCGGCGCCTGCACGCGCTGCGGGGACTGCGTCGACGTGTGCCCCGTGCGCGCCATCAAGCTGCTGCCATCGTCGCATGGGCTCGCGGGCGGCACGCCGGTGCTCGATGTCGAGACCACGGCCTGCATCATGTGCGAGACGATGCCGTGCGCGGCCGCTTGTCCGACTCCGGCACTGGAATTGCCAGCATGGGGGTGGCGCGATGTGCAGATGGCGGCCATCACCATCGATACCTCGCGCTGCATCACGTATCGCGACGTCGAGTGCGGCATCTGCGCGCGCGTCTGCCCCGTGGGCGAGGACGCGCTTCGCTTGGACGCAGACGGTCATCCTATCATCGGCGACGCATGCACGGGATGCGGGCAGTGCATCAGCGCCTGCGTGACTTCACCCAGCAGCATTTCGGCGGCACCCAAGGACATGTTGCGCTGAACGATGTCGCCAAGCGGTGGTCGATGCCGCGCGAAAAAACGCATGAATCCACGAATCGAACAGGAGACGATGGAGTGACGCGGCCAGCAGGGAATGGAACGACCGCCGGCAAGTTCGCCGTGCGCACGGTGGAGAAACCGTGGGGGCACGAACTGATCTGGGCGCACTCCGACCACTACGTCGGCAAGGTGCTGCACATCAAGGCGGGGCACGCGCTCTCGGTGCAGTATCACAACCAGAAGGATGAGACGATCCACCTGCTGCGCGGCGAGATGATCTACCGCGTGGGCACCGGCGCCGACGGTCGTGACCTGCGCGACATCGTGCTCAAGGCGGGCGAGAGCTACCGCAACACGCCGGGCACCGTCCACCAGATGGAGGCCGTCACGGACTGTGACGTGCTCGAGGCATCCACCCCGCACCTGGACGACGTGGTGCGACTGTCCGACCGCTACGGTCGCGAGGGGACTTCCGCGCCATGAAAGTGATCATCCCGCTCGCGGGCAAGGGCACACGCCTGCGCCCGCACACGCACACCGTGCCGAAGCCGCTGCTCAAGGTCGCCGGCAAGCCGGTGATGGATTATGTGATGGAGGACGTGGCCAAGCTCGGCAACGTCGAACAGGTCGTGTATATCACGGGCCACCTGAAGGGCGCGGTCGAGAAGCACGCGCGCGAGACGTACGACTTGCCCGGCGTGTTCGTCGAGCAGGTGGTGCAAGATGGTACCGCTGGCGCGATCAATCTGGCGCGCGATTTCATCGACCAGCCGGTGCTGATCATCTTCGTCGACACGATCTTCGACGCCGACCTCTCGATCATCAACGACTCGACCGACGACGGCATCATCTGGACGAAGGAGGTCGAGGACTACCAGCGCTTCGGCGTGGTGGTCACCGACGAGCACGGCCACATGACGAAGATCGTGGAGAAGCCGAGCACGCCGATCTCCAAGCGCGCGAACATCGGGCTCTATTACGTCAGGAATTGGAAGCTGCTGTTCGAGGCGGTGCAGCACACGCTCGCGCAGCCGACCAACAAGGGCGAGTACTATCTCACGGATTCGTTCCAGTACATGATCGACCACGGCGCGAAGATCCGCGTGGTGGACGTGAAGGGGTGGTACGACGCCGGCAAGCTCGACACGCTGCTCGACACGAACCGGGTGATGCTGACGAAGGGGCGCGCGCATATCCCGTCGAAGGGGCTCACGAACGTGAACATCACGGAACCCGTGCGCATCGAGGACGGGGCGGTGGTCACGGACTCGTACGTGGGGCCGAATGTCGTGATTGGGGCGGGGAGCGTGGTGTCGAACTGCACGCTGGTCGACACGATCCTTGGCAATGACACGAAGGTCGTGGAGTCGACGCTGACGAAGTCGATGGTGGGAGACCGCGCGAAGGTGGCCGGTGTTGCCGGGGCGGTGACGGTTGGGGCGGACTCGGAAATCTCTCGTTGACTGCGATGCGAGGGGGGATGCGGGGCGCCCGGCGGCACGGGATGCGGGGTGGGGGCAGGATGCGTGGGACTGCCACCGATTTTCGCTATTCCGCAATCAGTTCTGCGGCGCGCTCGAGTCTTTCTCTGTAGAGGTTCGCGGGCTCCCCGTCGGCGCGGGCGGGGAGGACCAAGTCGGGGCGGTCGGGCTGGGGGCGGCTGCCGCGCGGGGGTTCGTCGACCATGAGGTCGCCGCCGGCGTCCTCCACGGCGGTCTCGAAAACTTCGATCGCTTCGATGATCGACACAACGTCCTCGGGACTGTCGGAGGGGAGCACGGGTACGCCTAAGGCGTGTAGCCGAGCCGTCATCTCCTGCGTGACGCGGCGGACTTCCTTCTTGGTCGTCATGGTGAAGCCTCCTGCCGACTCAACACCCGGGGCGGAGACACGGGTTCCCTGACGGAAACTCCGGTACTCTCGCTTGCACGGTCGTCAGTGCTGCCGTACGACGCCGATCGAGAATATCTTGGCCCCCGGATCGTACTCCTTCGTCTCGCGCGCGCCATCCGCAAAGCGGCCAGTGTAGTCGAGGCGGAATAGAAGGCCCTCGGGCTGCCGCTCGAACTCGATGTACTCCCGCGACTCGATCTCGCTCAATGTGATTCGCGTCGTTGCGCCGAGGGTACCTTCGACGTCTTCGACGAGGGAGCCTGGTCCGATACCGTCGACCGTGGTGCAGGTCGGGTTGAAGGTCTCAAGAAAGCGGATGGTCGCCATCGAATCCAGCGGCGCGGACGCGTCGTTTTCGCCCGCAAATGCGGTGAACCGTTCGCGCTCGGCGATCGAAGCGGTGATGAGGGCCACCCGTAGACAGCGCGGTCACGAGCAGGATGACCATGGAACAACGGGACATGTGCTCTCGCGGTGAGATGCCATTGGTCGAATCGCCGATGTTAGGATAGTATTGGCTGCTCATCCAATACAGCAAATATTGACCGCCTGCTCGGAAGTCGAATGAGAACCCTGAGCGCCAACCAACTCTTCCATGACTGACGCCCTGAACCGCCGCGACCTTCTCAAGCAAGCCCTCGCCGCCGGTGCCGGACTCGCCACGTCCGGCGTGCTGCATCCGGTGCCGGCCCTCGCCGAGTCGATGGACGCGATCCGGACCAGCGGGGATGCGCCCGCCCGGCCGGGCCAAGCCGCGACCATGCGCGCCGTGCCGTTCGATCGGCATGAGACCGTGCGCATCGGCATCGTCGGCACCGGGCTGCGCGGGCGCAGCATGTTGTCCGAGCTCTTGGCGATCGACCACGTGCGCATCGTCGCGCTGGCCGACATCGTGCCGGAAAAGGCCGCGCGCGCCGTGAAGATGTGCACCGACGCCGGGCAGCCGGCGCCCGCGCTCTACACGAACGGCGACCACGACTTCGAGCGGCTCGTGGCGCGCGACGACATCGACCTCGTGTACACGGCCACGCCGTGGGAATGGCACGTACCGGTGATGCTCGCCGCGCTGGCGAGCGAGAAGCACTGCGGCACCGAGTGCCCGGCCGGCATCACGCTCAAGGACCTGTGGGCGCTCGTCGACGCCAGCGAGAAGGCGCGGCGGCACTGCATGCAGCTCGAGAACTGCAACTACGGCTACAACGAGATGCTCGTGAACCGGCTCGTGCACGACGGCGTGTTCGGGGAGATCCAGTCGGGCTCGGCGGCGTACATCCACGACCTGCGCACGATCCTCTTCGAGAACAGGGACGAAGGCCTGTGGCGCCGCGCCTGGCACACACGCGTGAACGGCAACCTCTACCCGACGCATGGACTCGGGCCGGTGGCGTGGTACATGGACGTCCACGCCGGCGACCGGTTCGACTACATGGTGTCGATGAGCACCGAGGAGCGCGGGCTCTCGCTGCATCGCGAGGCGACGGTGCCGGACCGCTCGGACCCCAAGTGGAGCGAGCGATACATCACGGGCGACCTCAACTCGTCGCTGATCCGCACGGCACGCGGGCGCACGATCCTGCTGCAGCATGATGTCTCGAGTCCGCGCCCGTACACGCGGCTCAACGGCGTGGCCGGCACGAAGGGCGTGTTCGAGGATTACCCGCCGCGCATCTACGTCGAGGGGCAGGAGGGCGGTCACCGCTTCACGGACATCGACAAATGGAAGGCGTCGCATGAGCATCCGCTCTGGTCGCGCATCGGCGAGCTTGCGCGCAAGAAGGGCGGACACGGCGGCATGGACTTCGTGATGGCGTGGCGGTTGGTGGAGTGCATGCGCGAGGGGCTCGCGCCCGATTTCGACGTGTACGACGCGGCCGCGTGGAGCGCGCCGTTGCCGCTGAGCCAGATGTCGGTGGCACAGGGCAGCGCGCCCATGAGATTCCCCGACTTTACGCGCGGAGAATGGATGAAGGCGCGCTGATGCGGCTCACCACATTCGACTGGACGATCGTCGTCATCTCGCTGACGGTCGCATTCGTGCCGGCGCTCCTGCTGGCACGCCGCGCCGGCAGTAACACGGCCGAGTTTTTCACGTCGGGACGCGCGGCGCCGTGGTGGCTGATCGGCGTGTCGATGGTCGCGACGACGTTCAGCACGGACACCCCGAACCTCGTCACCAACCTCGTGCGCGAGGGAGGCGTCTCGGGCAACTGGGTGTGGTGGGCGTTCCTGCTCACGGGCATGATGACCGTGATGTTCTACGCGCGCATGTGGCGGCGGTCGGGCGTGCTCACGGACCTCGAGTTCTACGAGATCCGGTACTCGGGCAAGGCCGCGAGCTTCGTGCGCGCGTTCCGTGCCGTGTATCTGGGATTGATCTTCAACTGCGTGATCATGGCGACCGTGAACCTCGCGGCCGCCAAGATCGCCAACATCCTGCTCGGCTGGCCGATGTGGCAGACGCTGGCCATCTGCGCGCTGCTCAATGTGGGCTTCGCCGCGATCTCCGGGCTCTGGGGCGTGCTCGTCGCGGACTTCATCCAGTTTGGTATCGCGATGGCGGGGTCGTTCGCCGCGGCGTACTTCGCGTTGCAGCGGCCGGAGGTCGGCGGCCTTGCCGGGCTGTTTTCCCAACTGCCTGCGCAGACGTACGCTTTCCTGCCGGATTTCTCCGACTGGACGCTGACGCTGACGGTGCTGATCTTGCCGCTCACGGTGCAGTGGTGGTCCGTGTGGTATCCCGGCGCCGAGCCCGGCGGCGGCAGCTACATCGCGCAGCGCATGCTGGCGTCGCGCACGGAGAAGGACGCGCTCGTGGGCACGTTGTTCTTCAACGTGGCGCATTATGGCCTGCGCACCTGGCCGTGGATCATCGTTGCGCTGTGCTCGATCCTCGTATTCCCGCAGCTGGATGACATCCAGCGCGCGTTCCCGTATGTGGACGGCGGGCTCATCGGACACGACATCGCATATCCCGCGATGCTGACCTTCCTCCCGACCGGCTGGCTCGGGCTGATGGTGGCCGGTCTCCTCTCGGCCTACGTGTCGACGATCGTCACGCACCTGAACTGGGGCACGTCGTACCTGGTGCACGACCTGTACCGTCGCTTCATCAAGCCGGATGCGACGGAACGTCATTACGTGATGACCGGCCGCCTCGTGACGGCGGGCCTGATGTTGGCGGCGTCGCTGCTGACCTTCTATATCGACTCTGCGCGTACGGGCTTCACGCTGTTGTTGTCGATAGGCGCGGGCACGGGGCTGCTCTACCTGCTGCGCTGGTACTGGTGGCGGGTGAACGCGGCCGCGGAGATCGCGGCGATGGCGGCGTCGTTCCTGACGGCCGTCGGGTTCGAGGTCGCGGTGCGCATGGGCGCGACGGTGCCGGGACACGTCTCGCTGCTCATCACGGTTGGCGTCACCACAGTGGTCTGGGTCGGCGCGGCATTCCTTGGCCCACGCACCGATGAGCGCGTGCTCGAGGAGTTCTACCGGCTCGTGCGCCCCGCCGGACCCGGCTGGGCCCGCGTGCGCGCGGCCGTCGGGCTCGGGCCCTCGCCCGACTCGCTGCCGCAGGCGATGCTGGGCTGGGTATGCGGCACGGCGTTCGTGTACGCGGCGCTGTTTGGCACGGGGAGTTTTCTCACCGGCAACACGACGATGGGCATGGTGTGGTTGGTGATCTTCGTGGTGAGTGGATTCGGCGTGCAGCGCGTGCTCGAAGGATTCTGGCGCGCGGCGCCGACGACGCGCTGACCACGCCAGCGGGCGGCTTGTGACCCGGACCACGCCCGACCACGGTGGCGCATCGCGCGCGGCGACGGCCGTGATCCTCGCGCGTGGGCTCGGTACCCGCATGCGCGCTGGCGACGAAGGTTCGCCGGCGCCGGCCCTCTCCCCCGCGCAGCGCGCCGCGGCTGACGCGGGGGCCAAGGGCCTCATGCCGGTCGGCGGACGTCCGCTCTTGGACCATGTGCTCGAGGCGCTTCACGCCGGTGGCGTGCGCGATGTTGTGTTCGTCGTGGCACCTGACGAGACGGCGCTGCGCTCGCGATACCTACGGGAAGCGCCGCCGGCTGGACTCATCGTACGATTTGCAGAACAGGCCGAACCACGCGGCACGGCTGATGCGTTACTGGCCGCACGCAATGCGGTCGTCGGCCGCGAAGGCATGCTGAACGCCGAGTCTGCGTCGAGTGCCGACTTCCTCATGCTCAACGCGGATAATCTCTATCCCGTGGAATCGATCGCCGCGCTCGTCGCGCTCGGCGAACCCGGCCTGATTGCCTACGACGCCGACGCGCTCGTGGAACACAGCAACATCGACCGCGAGCGCGTGCGACAGTTCGCATTGCTCGACCTCGCGCTCGACGACACGCTTCGCGACATCGTGGAGAAGCCGGACGCGGACCATCCGTTGGTCACGAATGCGGCAAACGGGCGTTGGGTGTCGATGAACCTGTGGCGCTTTCCGCAGTCGATCTTCGACGATTGCGCGGCAGTGAAGCCGTCCGTGCGCGGCGAGCTCGAGCTGGCCGACGCCGTGCGCCACGCGATTCGCGTGCGCGGCGTGCGATTCCGCGCCGTGCGGCAGCGGCTCGGCGTGCTCGACCTCTCACGGCGCGCCGACGTCGCTGTGGTGGACGCGCTGTTAATACGGAACGCAGGGACCGCCGCGGCGTCGCGCACCGTGTCGACCGACTGATGGTCCGTTCGTTCTTCGTCCCGGGCCGCATCGAGCTCTTCGGCAAGCACGTGGACTACGCCGGCGGGCCGTCGCTCACGTGCGCCATCGACGAAGGCATCACCGCGGAGCTCGAGCCGCTGTCACGACCGGTGCTTGAGGTGGTGGATGCGCACTCCGGGCGCACAGCGCAGGTGCCGCTGCGTCGCGACGCACGGACGTCGCATGCCAACGGGGGCGCCTATATCTCGGCCGTCGCCCGCCGGCTCGCGCGCGACTTCGCCCCGCTGCGCGAGGGCGTGCGCGTGCGTACCACCAGCACGCTGCCGCGCTCGGCTGGACTCTCCAGTTCGAGCGCGTTCATCACGCTGCTGACCATCGCCGTGGCCGACGCGAACGCGCTGCCGGAGCGCTCGACCTGGAAGCGCAACATCCCCACGCGGCTGGCGCTCGCGGAGTACTGCGGCGCGATCGAGATGGGCGGACCGTTCGGTGCTTTCGCCGGCGAACGTGGCGTCGGCACGCGGGGCGGTGCGCAGGACCACACGGCAATTCTGTGCAACGAAGCCGGCACCGTGGGCGCCTTCCGTTATTTGCCGGCGGAACTGTTCGGCCGTGCGCCGTTCCCCGCCCATTGGCGTATTCTCGTCGCGGTGAGCGGCGTGCGCGCGACCAAGACCGGTCGCGCGCGGGATGACTACAACCGCGCGTCGGACATGGTGCGCGCGATGCTGGAGGAGTGGAACATCTCGCAGGGTCGGGCAGACCTTTCGCTGGCGTCTGCGGTGCGCTCCTCAGTTGATGCGCGGGAGCGGCTACGCGAGCTGGCTGCCCACTCGAATGATGCGCCGTGGCATCTCGCGCGCATCGAACAGTTCCTCGCCGAGACGGAGCGCTTGGTGCCACAGGCGCTGGCCGCCATCGGGGAGGCGGACGGCGCGGCGCTTGGTCGGCTCGCGGTGGAGTCGCAGCAGCGGGCCGAGACCGCGCTGCGCAATCAAGTGCCGGAGACCATGTTTCTCGCGCGGTCCGCAATGGCGGCCGGCGCACACGCGGCGTCGGCGTTCGGCGCGGGTTTCGGCGGCGCCGTGTGGGCGATCGTCGACACGCAGGACGCCGCCGACGTGCGGGCGCGCTGGAGTGCCGCGTACGCGAAGGAGTTCCCGATGCGCTCGGCCAAGGCGGCTTGGTTGCAGGTGCGCCCGGGTGCGGGTGTCCGCTGGACCGGAGTCTGACGAACGTCTGGCCCGCACGGCGTGAGTCAGAGCGCTGGAGGAGCAGGATTTCACATGGCGATGCGCGTGGGCACGGGAAAACTCGACCGAAATGTGAAATCGCTGGCGGCGGTGAGTTTCTTCACCGACGTCTCCAGCGAGATGATTTATCCGTTGTTGCCGTTGTTTCTCTCGACGGTACTCGGCACATCGGCGGCGACGCTAGGTCTGATCGAGGGCCTGGCCGAGAGCGTCTCGTCGTTGATGCGGCTGCCGGCGGGCTGGTGGTCGGACCGCGTGAGGCGGCGCAAGCCGCTCGTGTTGGCTGGCTATGGCCTGTCGTCGTTGGCGCGGCCGCTCATTGGCCTCGCGCAGGCCGGCTCGCAGGTGCTCGTGATTCGCGTGGCCGATCGCTTCGGCAAGGGTATGCGCTCCGCGCCGCGCGACGCGCTGATCGCGGATTCGGTCGCGCCATCCGAGCGCGGCTACGCCTTTGGGCTGCACCGGTCGGCGGACAATCTCGGCGCGGTCTTCGGGCCGCTGGTGGCGTGGGCGATCCTCGGGCTGGGATGGGTGGATTTGCGTGGACTGTTCCTGTGGTCCGCGCTGCCGGGTGCGATCGCGGTGGTGCTGGTTGTGGCGCTCGTGCGGGAGCGTCGCGCGCTGCCGAGTGCTTCGGCCAAAACGGCGCCGGTGCACGCCATGGCGCGCGGCGCATTCGGCGCACCGCTGCGTCGCTATCTCGTGGTGCTCTTCATCTTTACGCTGGGCACGAGCACTGACGCGTTTCTCTTACTGCGCGCGTCGCAGCTGGGCGTGCCGACGGCGCTGGTGCCTATCCTGTGGGCGATGCTGCACGTGGTGAAGTCGAGCCTCGCGGTGGTCGGGGGCGGGCTCTCGGACCGTGTGGGCCGCCGGCCGTTGATCCTTGGCGGATGGGCGGTGTATGCCGCGGTGTACCTTGGGTTCGCCGTCGCGACCGCACAGTGGCACGCATGGGCGCTGTTCCTTGTGTACGGACTCTATTTCGGGATGACGGAAGGCGCCGAGAAGGCGCTGGTGGCGGATCTCGCGCCGTCGACACGCCGCGGTGCGGCATTCGGCTGGTTCAATCTTGTGGTCGGCATCGGCGCGCTGCCCGCGTCGGTCCTCTTCGGCATCGTGTGGGACGCGGCAGGTCCGCCGGCCGCGTTTGCGATGGGTGCGGCTATCGCGGCGACGGCTGCGGTGCTATTGTCGCGCTTGGTGCCGAACACAGGTTCTCCAGCGTCGGAGCGATAGACTCGCACGGTTCATATCAACCGAGAGCGGTGAAATGCCCAACTTTCAGCACACCTGGCTTGCCGTACTGGTGTTGGCAGTCCCTGGCGCATTGCGGGCGCAGGGAGACGAAAAGGTTCCGGTCGCGGTGGTCGACGCGCGCGGCGAGCCGATTCCCTTCGCCGTCGTAAGCATCCGCTCCGGCAAGGTGCACGTTGCCGACGCGAAGGGCATCGTGCGCATGCCTGCGGACAGTCCCGACTCTCTCGAACTGCACGTCCGGCGGATTGGCTACAAGGAGTCGTACGGTTGGGTGACGCCGTCGGCCGATGGTCGCTTCGTGGTGGAGCTGACGCAGTTGGCAGCGTCGCTCTCGGCGGTGACGGTGACCGAGCGCGCGAACATTCCGCTGGCGCGGCGTGGCTTCTATGATCGGCTCGAGCGCGCGCAGCGCGGTGCGGTCGTCGGCCTCTTCGTGACGCCAGAGGAGCTGGAGGCGAGGCCACGGTCCAAGCTGACCGACGTGATGCAGGGTCTGAAGTACGTTCGCGTGTGGCAGACGCGCCCGACTAGTGGCGCGATTCACAAGCTGCTGCTCGGCCGCGGTGGGTGCGCCATGAACATCGTTTTGGACGGCGAGTTGGTGACGGGCACCGTGCAGGAAGACGTGCCGTCGGAGGCACCGACATCGATCGATTTCAACGGCACGCGACGGACGAACGCGGAATCGAATGCGCAGTTGAAACCCGACATCGACGCCATCATCACCGGTGCGTCAGTCATGGCGATCGAGATCTACCCGAGTAGCGCCAACGCGCCGCCGGAGATCATCCCGTTCAACGGGAATGGGTCCTGTGGCATCGTCGCCATCTGGACGGGAGCGAGGAAATGAAGTGGTCCTCCACTACGCATCCGCTCCCCGCGGTGGTCGCCCTGCTGCTATGCGCGCCGGCGTTGCCGGCGCAGGATCAGACGGCGACCGTCTCAGTGGTCGACGCGACAGGGGTGCCGGTACCGTTTGCGGTGGTCACAGCAGGTAACACGACCGCGCGGGTGGCGGACGACAGCGGACGCGTGATCATACCGTTCTCAGAAGCGGACTCGATCCGATTGCGCGTTCGACGCATCGGCTATCAGGAGTTCTATGGGCAGCTCCCCCGCTCCGCCGAGAACCGCTATGTGGTCACACTCACGGCGTTGGCGTCGACACTCGCCACGGTCACGGTCACGGAGCGGGCGTCAACGCCGCTGGCGAATCGAGGGTTCTACGAGCGGGTAGATCGCGTGCAGCGCGGTGCGATCGTGGGGCAGTTCCTCACACCCGAGGATCTGGACGAGGCCAATGCGTCGACGGTGTCCGCCATGCTGCGCCGCTCCCGGTACGCTCGTATCGTGAGGAGCCGACCGACCCGCGGGCCGGCGGTCACCGTGATCCTGGGCCGCGGCGGGTGTGGCATGAACATCGTGCTGGACGGACAGCTCCTCACCGGCACTGCACAGGATGAGGTTGAGGCCGAGGCGTCGACTTCGATCAATCCCGGCGGATCGTCACGGGGACGCAGCGGCGGCAGCTCGCCGGACATCGATCAGGTCATCGACGCCCGCTCGGTCATGGCGATCGAGGTGTATCCCAGCAGCGCGAACGCGCCTGCGGAGCTCATCCCGTTCGGCGGCGACGGTGCATGTGGAATCGTCGCCATCTGGACGGGTGCGCGGCGGTAGGCGCCGCCGGTATCAGCAGCAACGCGACCCGGGCTTCTCGTAGCGCGACTTGAGCCGTTCCTCGATGAACTCCCGCTCGCAGAGCGGCTCGCGCCCCGGGTGATGCGTGCGCACGTGCACGACGTATGCATCGTAATCCGGCGCGCCAATGATGCGGCGCACCGTCGCACCCACGCGCTCGAGCAGGCGACGGGCGCCCGGGCGATCGCCCGGTACGCCCGCGCGCCGACTCCCAGCTGTGTTGCTCACGGGTTCGCCTTGCTCCCGTTCGGCCCGATCGTGGTCTCGTACAGCTCGAGGATCCGGCGGTATTCATCCGTCCACGAACTCGGCCGCACGAAACCATGGTTCTCCACCGGATACACGGCCATCTCCCACCCGGTTTTGCCCAGCTCGATGAGCCGCTGCGCGAGCTGCACGACGTCCTGGAACTGCACGTTCGTGTCGACCATGCCGTGCGCGATCAGCAGCGGATCGTTGTCGAGTCCCTCGGCGAAGAAGATCGGCGATGACCGGCGATACGCCTCCTTGTCCTCCTGCGGAAGATTGAGAATGCGGCCGGTGTAGCCGTGGTTGTAGCTGGCCCAGTCGGTGACCGAACGCAGTGCGGCGCCGGCGCCGAAATACTCGCCCTTGTTGAACAGCGCCATCAGCGTGATGAAGCCGCCGTAGCTGCCGCCATACAGGCCGATGCGCTCGGGCTCGATGCCGAACTCGGAGGTGAGGTACTTGGAGCCGCTGACCTGGTCGTCCAAGTCCTTGCCGCCCATCCAGCGGTAGATCGCGGTGCGCCAGTCGCGGCCGTAACCGGCCGAGCCACGGTAGTCGATGTCGAGCACCGTGTAGCCCTTGGACGCGAGCAGGTGATTGAACATGTACTCGCGTGAATACGACGACCACCAGTTGTGCACGTTGTGCAGGTAGCCGGCGCCGTGCACGAAGATCACGCCGGCGCCGTTGGACTGCGCGCCGTGGTCCGTCGGCCGGTAGATGCGTGCGGGCACGGGTGTGCCGTCCTCGCCCGTGATCATGATGATCGGCGGCACCTTCCAGTCGTACGAGAAGAACTCAGCGGTGGGTGACGTCGTGAGCTTGCTCATCTCGCTCGAGCCGACGCGCGCGATGAACAGCTCGGGCGGCCGGTTGGCTTCCGAGTAGACGTCGGCGTAGGTGCGGCCGTCGGGCGCATAGACGACGTCATGCCCGCCGTCGCCCACCGTGATGCGCGTACGCGCGCCGCCGCCGATCGGCATGCGGTACGCCTGGCGCGTGAACGGCGACGGTTCGCTCGTCGTCAGCTCGAACATGCGTCCGTCATCCGAGATGTTGACCGAGAGGACTTCCCACTCGCCGCTGGTCAGCGCCTGCTTGTTGGTGCCGTCGGGATTGGCCGCGTAGAGATGCGCGTAGCCGCTCGCCTCGGAGACGAACCACGCGCGGCCGTCGCTCGTCCAGCCGTTGCAGTTGAAGCAGGGACCGTTCACCCATGCCTCATCGTGCAGTGCGTCCACCGTGGTCATCGAGCCGTCCGCGGACGATACGGCGTAGATATACCGGTTCTCGTAGTCCTCGGACGTGACGGCGACAAGCGCGTAGCGCCCGTCGGGACTCCAGTCGCCGATGTTGGCGAAGCCCGCGATCCCGGAGTCGGGCGTGAGCTTGAGCCATGTGACCTTGCCCGAGGCGAGATCGAGGTGCGCGACCTTCTGCGTGCCTTGGTTGTCGCCGACCTTGGTGCGGCCGTCAATCATGCGCGGGTAGCCGTCGGTGGTCACGTAGTCGGGAACGTCCGAGCCCTTCGCGCCCGTGGCCGGCTTGAACGTCGCGAAGATCGCGCCCTTGCCGTCGGGGGAGACCTCGATGGTGCCGATGCGCTCGCCCTGCGGCACCCAGACGGTGGGCAGCGCGCGCTCGGCCGCGGCCTTGCGTCGCGCGCGCTGCAGTGAATCCTGCGCGAGCTCGTCGCGCACGAACTGCAGCAGGTCCTTCTGCTGCTCTGCAAGCGCGCCCCGCTGGCCCTTGGGCGGCTCCGGATCCTTCGGCGCGTTGCCGTTGCGGATGTCGGTCAACTGGCGCGTGAGCCCGGACGCCAACTCGAACGCATACGCGTTGCCGTCGCGCGTGAAGATCACTTCGCGGCTGTCGAGCGTGAAGCGCGGATTGCTCTCGTTCTCGATCGTCTGCGTCAGCCGGCGCAGCGCGATGCGGCCGCGCGAGCTGAGTTGGTGCAACCAGATGTCGCCGTTGGCCGACACGACGCGCCACTTGCCGTCGCGTGACTTGGGACCGCGCGCCAGCATGGGCGCGACGGTGTCCATGTGCGCCTCGCTCACTTCCTCGGGCGTCGCCCCGGCTTTGGCGGCCACGCGGAACGACTTCATCGGTGCGTTCCACGCCGCGCCTGGCTCGAGCCAGCGGAAGTAGATCCACTCGCCGTCGGCGGTGAAGCGGACTTGCTCCGGCTCGCGGCCGTACAGTTCGGGGCCGCGCATGATGTTCTTGACTGTGAGCTCGAAGGGGACCGGCTGCGTCTCCTGCGCGACCAGCGGACCGGCGAGGAGCAGGGAAGAAAGAGCGAGAGCAATTGGACGTTGCATCATGATTCCAGTGAGCTGAAGGCTTGATGGCACGCTATGTCGGTCTACGTATGGCATGACTCAGTCGCTGACTACAACTGCGATGCGCGGGGGGATGCGGGGCGCCCTACGGTACGGGTTGCGGGGTGGGGTGATGGATGCGGAGGCCTTCCGGCGATGCGGGGTGGATGCGGGGGGCACCCCACCACGCATCCTGCATCAAAGATGCTCGCGAGACCGCACGAACTTTGGTGCCCCGCATCCATCACCCCACCCCGCAACCCGTACCGCCCGTGCCGACCCGCATCCACCCCCGCATCTCACCCCGCATCGCCGTACCCAACGCGCGGCATGTATGGGACTTCCCCCGACACCATCGGCCGCTTCCCGCTGAGCACCCAGTACCACACGCGCATCGAGTCGAGCAGGATCACGAGCACCGAGATCATGAAGAACCCGGCGACCACCGCGTTGATGCGGTCGTTGAGGATCAGCCGCGCGGCGCCCGCGGCGTCTGCAACGCCCGCGGGGATGCCGCCGGCGGCCAGCGTCTCGGCCACACCCTCGGCGTGTGACAGGAAACCGATGCGCCGGTCAGGCGAGAAGATCTTCATCCAACCCGCCGTCATCGTGACGATCACCAGCCAGATCATCGGGATGACCGTCATGAACGCGTACTTCGCCTTGCCCATGCGGATGATCACGGTCGTGCCCACGCACAACGCGATCGTCGCGAGCAGCTGGTTGGCGATGCCGAAGAGCGGCCACAGCGAATTGATGCCGCCGAGTGGATCGGTCACGCCCTGATACAGGAAGTAGCCCCACATCGCGACGAAGATGAAGCTCGAGGCGACGACCGCCGGATACCACGAGATGCGTCCGAACGGCTCATAGATGTGGCGGCCCATGTCCTGCAGCATGAAGCGGCCCACGCGCGTGCCGGCGTCGACGGTCGTGAGGATGAACAGCGCCTCGAACATCAGCGCGAAGTGGTACCAGAGCGCCATCGCGCCGTCGCCGCCGAGCACGTCGGCAAAGATGCGCGCCATGCCCACGGCCAGTGAAGGTGCGCCGCCCGTGCGCGAGAGCAGCGAGGCCTCGCCGACCTGGCGCGCGAGGATCTCAAGGTCCGCCGGATTCAGCACGAATCCCCACGTGGCGATCATCTGCGCCGCGCTCTCGGCCGTCGTGCCGAGGATGCCGGCCGGCGCGTTGATGGCGAAGTAGATGCCCGGCGTCAGCACGCAGGCCGCGATCAGCGCCATGATGGCCACGAGCGACTCCATGAGCATCGCGCCGTAGCCGATGAAGCGCGCGTCCTTCTCGTTCATGAGCAGCTTGGGCGTCGTGCCGCTCGCGATCAGCGCGTGGAATCCGCTGATGGCGCCGCACGCGATCGTGATGAACACGAACGGGAACACCTTGCCGGCGAACACCGGGCCGGAGCCGTCAATGAATTGCGTGACCGCCGGCATCTGCATGGGCGGCAACACGAAGAGGATACCGACCGCGAGCGCCGCGATGACGCCGATCTTGACGAACGCACTGAGGTAATCGCGCGGGGCGAGCAGCAGCCACACCGGGATCACCGACGCGGCGAAGCCGTAGATCATCACCCAGTAGGCGAGGGTGACACCGTCGAGCGTGAACATCGGGCCCAGCACCGGATGACCGGCCGCCCAGCGCCCGATGTAGAGCGCCGCGATCAGGAGCCCGATGCCGATCGCGCTCACTTCGAGCACGCGGCCGGGCCGCACATACTTGAGGTAGAGACCCATGAGCATGGCGATCGGCACCGTCAGACCGATGGTCACCGTGCCCCACGGGCTCTGCCGGAGCGCGTTCACCACCACGAGCGCGAGCACGGCGATGAGGATGATCATGATGCCCATCACGGCCACGAGGGCCGTGTAGCCGGCGATGGGCCCGATCTCGTCCTTGGCCATCTGCCCGAGCGACTTGCCGTCGCGCCGCAGCGAGGCGCATAGGATCACCATGTCCTGCACGGCGCCGCCGATGGCGACACCGACGATGATCCAGATCGCGCCGGGCAGGAATCCGAACTGCGCCGCCAGCGTCGGGCCGACGAGCGGCCCGGGACCCGCGATGGCCGCGAAGTGGTGGCCGAACACGATCCACCGATTCGTCGGCACGTAGTCGCGGCCGTCCGACAGTCGTTCGGCCGGCGTGGCCCGCGTGGCGTCGAGCGCGAAGATGTTCGCCGCGATGATCTTGCTGTAGAACCGGTAGCCGACGGCGTACGTGCAGACGGCCGCGGTCAGCAGCCAGGCGGCGCTGATCGTCTCGCCACGACGCAAGCCGAGGTATGCGAAGGCGGCGGCGCCGAGCAACGCGACGAGGGCCCAGAGGAACGCGGAAAGCCAACGGGGCATCGGGATCCCTGTTTTGGGGAAGCGGGTGAACGGCGATTCTACTTCCAACCGAGGGGTCGCCGGAAGGGCCAGCCGATTACCTTTAGGCGTTGCCTGCGCGGCGACCCGGGTGCTGCGACCGCCCACGAACCGCGCCCTGCGAGTCCGCGCCTTCACACCCACGAGACGCCGATGCGATTGCGTGCGATCCAGCCCTGTGATTCTTCCGCGTCGGCGACGCGCCGGTGGCGGCTCGTCTGCATGCCCGGCGTGATCGGCCTGCTCGGCGTGATCGCCGCGCCGGCGTTGCCTTGCGCGCACGGACGGCTCGCGGCGCAGGAGGCGCTCGTGCGGCCGGCGCCGCCGCTCGCCTCGTTCGCCGCCATGCGTGTGGCGATCTTCCCGGTGCAGCTCTGGCGCGCGGACACGTCTGCGTGGAGCCGTGCCGTGGACTGGACCGCGACGCGCGCGGCGCTGGACTCGTCGATTACGGACGTGCTGCAGGAGCGCGGCATGGGGCGACGCTGGGCGTATTCTTCCGACGTCGTGCGCAGTGCGCGCCGCAACCCGACGTACACGACCGATCCCTACGCGCTCGGTGTCGGACGCTGGCGGAATGCCGCGCCCAAGGCCGGCGATGAACTGCCGCAGATCGTCGCGGACAACATGCGCCCGTTTACCGCGCTCGGGGACGCGCGCTATGCGCTGATTCCCGTGGAGCTGCGCGCCGACGGCGCGAACGTCGTGCTGCGGCTCGTGATGGCCGACACGCGCGGGCGCCGCGTGGTGTGGGCTGGCGATCTGCTGGCGCCCGGTGGCGCGACTCTCGAGGGCACACTGGCAACCCTCGTCGCAAATCTTGTCATCGAGCCGTAAGCGGCCCGTGGGTGCTGGGCGTAAAGAGGGACGAGGACTGTTGGAGACCTGAAGACCTTCCATTGACGTACGAAACGACTCTCCTGACTGCATACCGATGAGCAAGAGCTTGAACGTGACGCTGATCCCCGGAGACGGGATCGGCCCCTCCATCACCGACGCGACCGTGCGCTTGCTGAAAGCGGCCGGCGCCGACATCACCTGGGATGTGCAGACCGCGGGCATGGCCGCGATCGCCGCGGTGGGCGACCCGCTGCCGGAGGCGACGATCGAGTCGATCCGCCGCACGAAGCTCGCGCTCAAGGGCCCGCTCGAGACGCCCGTGGGCAAGGGCTTTCGGTCGATCAACGTCGCGCTGCGCAAGGAATTCGACCTCTACGCCAACCTGCGGCCGGCCAAGTCGATGCTCTCTGGCGGGCGGTTCGACAACGTGGACATCGTGATCGTGCGCGAGAACACCGAGGGCCTCTACGTCGGCATCGAGAACTACGTGAAGGTCGCGTCCGACCCGCATGCGGTGGCCCAGTCCGCAGCCATCATCTCGCGGCACGGCGCCGAGCGCATCGTGCGATACGCATTCGAATACGCGGTGAAGCACGGGCGCAAGAAGGTCACCATCGTGCACAAGGCGAACATCCTCAAGTATTCGCAAGGGCTGTTCCTCGACGTGGGCCGCATGGTCGCGAAGGAGTACGAAGGCCGCGTCGCGAGCGACGACCGCATCGTCGACGCGTGCGCGATGGACCTCGTGATGCATCACGAGCGGTTCGACGTGATCGTGACGACGAACCTGTTCGGTGACATCCTCTCCGACCTGACCTCGGGGCTCGTGGGCGGGCTCGGCCTCACGCCGGGCGCCAACATCGGCTACACCGAGGCCATCTTCGAAGCGGTGCATGGGACAGCGCCGGACATCGCGGGCCAGGGCATCGCGAATCCCACGGCGGTGATGCTGGCGGGCTGCCAACTGCTCGACCACGTCGGTGACGACGCGCGCGCCACGAAGATCCGCGCCGCGATCGAGGCGACGTTGCGGGAGCATAAGACGGTCACGCGCGACGTCGGCGGCACGGCGAGCACCGATGAATACACGAACGCGGTGATCGCGCGCCTTTGACCGCACGCGCGTGAGGGTCCTGCAACTCTCCGACGTCCACTTCGGGCGGCACGCGATCGCCTCGTACCTGACCGCGATCGCGAGCCGCATCGAGCAGCGCCGCTATGACGTCGTCGTCGTGGCCGGCGACCTCACGCAGCGCAACTTCCGCTCGCAGTTCCGGTCGTCGAAGGATTTTCTCGACCAGACGCGCAAGTATGCGGAGGTCCTCACCGTTCCCGGCAACCACGATGTCGCATGGTGGTGGAAGCCGCTCGGCTTGGGCTTCGCGTGGCCCATGTACCGCGGGTATCGCAAGTGGATCGCGGACGACCTCGAGCCCGTGTTGCGCCTGCCCGGCGTGACGTTCGTCGGATTGAACTCCTGCCATGGCGTGCAGCCGTACACGCTGACGGCCCGCATGCGCGACCTGTCCGTGGTGGGCGCGCTGCGGCCGGCGCAGTGGGAGCGTGCGCGCGCAGCTTTCGCGGCATCGCCCGCGGGGGACCTCAAGGTGCTCGTGTTTCATCACAACCTGCTGCGTGGCGACCTGTCCAACCGCTGGGGACTCGTGAATCGCGCGGACGGCATCGCGCAGGCGGCGTCGACCGGCGCGGACCTCGTGCTCAACGGGCATGACCATCAGACGCGCATCGAGGCGGTCGACGTTGCGCTCGGCGGGCCGGGCATGGAGACGGCCGGTCGTGCCAGCGGCGGGCAGCCGGATGCAGCGACGGCCGGTGGCGCCGCGAAGCTGCAGCGACTGATCGTCTCGCACAGTACCACACTGTGTGATCGCACCCGTGGCGGGTTGCCCTCGGCGTTCCAGGAAATCGAGATCACGCCAGCGGAGATCACGATCCGCGCCTGCGTGTGGTCGCCCGACGCGAAGGACTTCACGCCGCGCCTGGACCGATGCTTCGCTCGCTGATGTCGCGGCTGCGGCCTTCGACGGACGACGCGCAGCTCGGGTTCTTCGGGGCGGAAGAACCGCGGTCTGCGCCTGCTGCGGGTGGTGTCCCCGCTGTGGCTGCCGCACTCCGCATCGGAAGCGGCCCGAGGGGTGCCACCGGCGAAATCACCGGAGATATCACCGAAGGCAGCACCGGCGACTCCACTGCCGCTGGCTCCGCGGCCGACCGCTTTCTCGAGCGACTGCGCGCAATCGGTCTCGGCCACATCCGCTCACTGGTCCTCACGCGCAACCGGTCGGTCGTCGTCAGCGTGCGTGGCTACGAACTGCGCGTGCACGAGGGATTCATCGACGCCCCGTCGGCGATGCACGAGCAGATCGTGCGCTTCGTGACGGCGCGCCGCAAATGGGAGCGCAAGGCCGCGCGCGACGCCATCGTTGGATACGCGTTGCCGGCGCCCGTGAAACCTGCGCGCGCACCGGAGCGCACGCACCCCGAAGACGAGTCCTTGGTGGAGCGGCTGGCCGAGTGGCACACGCGGTTCAACGGCGAGCGTTTCGGCGCCTCACTCGGCGCGGTACCCATCCGCGTGTCGCGCCGCATGCAGCGACGGCTCGGGCACTATGCACCCGGCGCCGATGGCAACGGCCCCGAGATCGCGATCTCGGCGCGCCACCTGCGTCGCGACGGGTTCGCCTCGGCGCTGGAGACGCTGCTGCACGAGATGGTGCACCAGTGGCAGCACGAGACGGGTCTGGCGCTCGATCACGGCCCGGAGTTCCGACGCAAGTGCCGGGAGGTCGGTGCGGCGCCGTCGGCGAAGCGGCCGGCAGGGCGCGAGGCGAGCACGCTGGCGATGAAGCTGACCGCGCGGTAAACGCGAAGCGCGGACGCTACATCTCGCGCTTAAGGCGCGATGAGAGCGAGGCGCGGATAGTACGTGCGGTAACGGCTGGCGTCACGCGTGAGCAGCTTGAACCCGCGAAGTGCGGCGTGTGCCCCAATGTAGAAGTCGGGCCGGGGTGACCTGCGCCGACCTCCGCCTCGCCGGTACTTCAAGAACGCTTTGCCTGCGAGGAAGCCGCTTTCCCATGGCAGCGCATCGCGTCGAAACAGGCTCTCCGGCAACGCTTCGTCCAGCTCCTCTATCCGGGTGAACCGGACGGAGACCTCCGCATATACCAACGGATTGATCGCTAGGACATCCGACTCGGCCGCTCGCTCCAAGGCTTGGGACGACCAGTTGAACCACTGCGGGTCCTCAGTCAGCACGTCGAGCAGCACGTTGCTGTCGACCAGCACGACGCCCATGTACGCTATGCCTCGCGAGTCAGCCCGAGAATCTCATCCGTGGACATCCGTACGTCACCTCGTCCGCGCAGGTGGTTCACAATCCGACTTCCCCGGCGCCTGGCAACGCCGCGCGCCTTGCGTATCACCACCCCACGCCCTTCGAGCGTGAACTCCACTTCGGTGTTCGGGAGGAGTCCGAGCCGCTCGCGCATTTCCACGGGAATCGTGACCTGCCCCTTCGTCGTGATCTTCATCGGGTCTCCGTAAGTATTACCTACAAATGTAATACTTCCGGGGCGAGACGCCAAGGCACTTCCACGCGGGCGTAATCAGATCGACGCGTACGGCCGCTCTTCGCGCGCCTGCGCGGCCAACCGCTCCATCACGTGCCGCGTCATGCCGAGTGCGAGCTCGTGCTCGCCCATGAACACCGTGCCGGCGTGCTCGGCGCGCAGCAGGTCGGCCTCCTCGTCGCTGTGCGTGCGCACCACCGTCTCGACCTTCGGGTTCAGCGTGCGCGCGATCGAGATCATCGTGCGCGCCCGCACCGTGTCCGGCATCGCGATGATGAGCAGTCGCGCGCGCGCGATGTGCGCTTGGATCAGCACGGCCGGCTCGGAGGCATCGCCGGAGACGGCGGCGACACCCCGCTTGCGCAGCGCCTCCACCGCCTCGCGGTTCTGCTCGGCCACGACGATGCGCACACCTTTGCCCATCAAGGCCTCGCCGACGCGCCGACCCACACGACCGTACCCGACGAGCACGACGTGTCCCGTGAGGGCCTCGGGCGCGAACGTGCCCGGCAACTCGGCCAGCGGATCGTCGGAGCGCTCCATGGCGCGCGCGAGCGTAGAGCGCGCGAGAATCCACTTGCGCACCGGCTCGACGAAACCGAAGACCGCCGGATTGAGCGCGATCGAGATCACCGCACCGGCGACGATGAGATTCTGGCCCTCCTCCGGCAGCAGGCCGAGCGTGACGCCCATGCCCGCGAGGATGAACGAGAACTCGCCGATCTGGGCGAGACTCGCGGAGACCGTCAGCGCCGTGTTGAGCGGATAGCGGAAGAGCAGGACGATGAAGAACGCCGCGAGCGACTTGCCGAACAGGATGATGGCGACCGTGACGATGATCTTCATGGGGTCGCCCAGCAGCTCCGATGGATCGAAGAGCATGCCGACGGACACGAAGAACAGCACCGAGAACGCGTCGCGCAGCGGCAGGGATTCATCGGCCGCGCGGTGGCTCAGCGCCGAGTCGCGCATGACCATGCCGGCGAAGAAGGCGCCCAGCGCGAATGAGACGCCGAAGAGCTTCGCTGAGCCGAACGCGATGCCCATCGCGACGGCGATCACGCACAGGGTGAAGAGTTCGCGCGAGTCGGTGCGCGCGACTTGCCAGAGCAGCCACGGGAAGACGCGCCGGCCGATCATGAGCATCAGCGCCACGAAAAGCCCGACGCTGCCGACGGTCAGCAGCAGGGCGCGCATCAGGCCACCGTCGGGCGCCGCGCCGTTGCCACCGAGTGCCGAGGCCACCGCGGGCAGCAGCACGAGCGCGAAGACCATGGCGAGGTCCTCGACCACGAGCCAGCCGACGGCGATGCTGCCGTTGAGCGTCTCGAGGATGCCGCGGTTCTCGAGCGCGCGCAGCAGCACCACCGTGCTGGCGACGGAGAGCGAGAGTCCGAACACGAGGCCCGCGCCGAAGCTCCAGCCCCACGCCATCGAGACGAGGAATCCCATCGCGGTGGCGGCCGCGATCTGGACCAGCGCACCGGGCACCGCAATGCCGCGCACCGCCAGCAGGTCGTTCAGCGAGAGGTGCAGGCCCACGCCGAACATGAGCAGCATGACGCCGATCTCGGCGAGCTCGCGCGTGAGTTCGGGATCGGCGACGAATCCGGGAGTGGCCGGGCCGATGATGACGCCCGCGAGCAGGTAACCGACGAGCGCCGGCATCTTGAGGCGCACGGCGACGAACCCGAAGACGAGCGCGAGGCCGAAGGCCGCGACGAGCGTGGTAATCAGCGTGACGTCATGCGGCATCATCTAAGGTCGTGCAGGCGGCGGCGGGAGGGAAGCGGCGCGGGCGGCGCACCGCTGGCGCGGTGGAGGAGCGACAGCCATACTGCGCTCATGGCTGACGTGCTGCGGGCTGCACGAACGGATACGGTTCTCGCGAAACCGTCGAGGGCTACGGCCACGATGGTCCCGCTCTTGTTCATGGCGGTGACTGTCTGCGTCCTGGCGGTCGCCGTCACGCGGCCGGCCGGCGCGCAGATGGTCACCGGCAGGGTCGTCATGCCGGATTCCTTGACGCCCGTCGCAAGCGCCTTGGTGGAGTTGCGGGTTGGGAGTGCGCCGACGTCGGGCGTAGAGCCCGTGCGTACGCTGACGGACGCGCGCGGCGTGTTCCGTTTTCGGCTACGGTCGGCCGACTCCGTGCACGTGCGCGTGCTCCGGCCGGGATTCCGTCCGGTCGTGGCCCCGTCGGCATTTGTGCGACCGCAGGAGACCATCGACCTGCACATCGTGCTGACGCAGTTGCCCGTGCGCGTTGCCACTGTCGAGGTGCATGGGAGCGCGGTGTGCGGCGAGCGCGCCGACGCCGCGGCGTGGCAACTCTGGGAGCAGGCGCGCACCGTGCTGCAATCGACGGTGCTGACCGAGCGCGACTCGTCGCTGCGCGTGCGCACGGTGGAGTTCCAGGGCGAGGCGACCCCGAAGGGCGCCGTCGTGGTGCAGGATTCGAGCATACTCGATGTGCCGCTCGAGCGGCCGTTCGCGCAGGCGCACTACGACTCGCTTTTTCGCTGGGGCTACATCCGCCGCGCCAGAGATACCGTGACGTATTACGCGCCGAACGCCTCGGTCCTCACCGATGAGCGCTTCGTGCTTGGCCATTGTTTTCAAGTCGTTGCAGCGGATTCGACGCCGGCAGGCGTGGTCGGGGTGCGGTTCGAGCCGGCGCGCCGCCCGCGCTTCGGTTACACGGACATCGCGGGTGTCTTTTGGCTGGATGAAACGAGCTACCTGCTGCGGCAGATCGACTTCGGGTATGTGAACCCGCCGCGCGGGCACCAGGT
>JAKFFA010000021.1:0-28343 GCA_036675455.1 Gemmatimonadaceae bacterium
GGCGCGCCGAGCCGCTCGCGCACGTCGCGCACGCGCAGGTAGCTGGGGCGGAAGTCGTGGCCCCACTCACTGACGCAGTGGGCCTCGTCCACGGCCAGCAGCTTGACGCCCACGGCGCGCAGACGCTCGGCTGTGGTGCCCAAATCAAACCGCTCGGGCGCGACGTAGAGCAAGCGCACCTCGCCGCGCTGCACACGACCCATGCGCGCGCTGACCTCGGACTGCGACAGTGTGCTGTTGATGAATGTCGCCGGCAGGCCGCGAGCCTCGAGCGCATCGACCTGATCCTTCATGAGCGAGATGAGCGGCGAGATGACGACCGTGAGGCCGTCGAGCAGCAGCGCGGGCACTTGGTAGCACAGCGACTTGCCGCCGCCCGTGGGCAGCACGACGAGCGTGTCACGCCCGGCGAGCACCGCACTCACCGCATCGGTTTGGCCGGGTCGGAAGTCGGGATAGCCGAATCGATCGCGCAACAGCGCGCGCGCCTCATCGAGGCGTGGGTGCGGTGGGACGTTGTTGAGCGCTGGCTTCTTCTGGGCGGTGGGCACGACTCAAGATAACGGCGTGCACTGACTGATTCGAAGCGTTGGAGTGCGGGTGTAAGCTTGAGGGCGCAGACTTCATTGCTCGACAGCAGGTCTCGCGAAACGACGGCGGCTCACGGGACGGTGATCAGTGATCGAGTGCGGGGAGTCCCGCTTGGTTGAGCCTCTCTCTCAGCCATCGGATATCAACTTCTTTGCCGCAGAGCTCCGACGCAATCTGACCGAGCGAGTGAGCTGCGTCCGGTTGGCTCGCGCACCATGACATCACCACCCGGCTTGTGGTCGCCGTCCGCTCGTACCATCCGCGCAGCTCCGGTTCACGGTCAGTAAGGGTGCCGAATTGGGCGAGCATCAGGTCCGAGAACCTCTCCGCATTAATCGAAGAATTCGGCAGCTCATCACTGGCAGCTGCTGCGCTCTGCAGGCGAAGAGCGAAGACAAGGTTCGCCTCGTCGTTCCCATGAATTCGTGCAAGCACGTACCAGCGGATCGCGCTCAATTGCCAGAGCAGCCCTTGGCGTAGCGCGAGGGTGTCGGGACGGCCCAACCATTCTGAATCGATGATAACCACCGTCGAATCAACCGCCCGTAACCCCGAGTCTCGCTTCCCCAAGACCACCCCAATGGTACCTCTTGGAATACAGCCGCGGTCGACGAGCAGGACTCGCAGCACCTCACTCATGTGTCGTGCCACTATCGAGCGATCCGAGATCGGCCGATTGGCCCATTCCTCGCCGAGAAAGCACACGTCAAGCGGAGCGCTCGGGAGCAGAATACGATCAATCGCCTTCGTCAGTCGCAGATCGACCGATGCCATGCCGTCCTGCCAGTCCCGCGGGCCGAGCCGGCTGGTCACGAGACCTTTCGGACCTCCGGTTAGGGTGACGGGAATCAGTGCTCGGGGAGTGCTGAGGTCGCGCATTGGCTGCGGAACGTCGAGTGGATACCGGATCACCGGCTCAGTGCTGCGCCACTCGCATTCGAACTCGAAATCAAATTCGACAACCGCCGGAATCTCAACATTCCATATGTTTCCAAATCGGGTGAGGAGCCCACCTGATTTGTGCGCAAGGGGAGTCGCGACACCCTGTCCCCAAGGAGCCGAAATGCCGACGAAAGACTTCCGGGCCGGGCTGTTCGATACGTGATACTTCGCACGCACCGGAGACTGAGTGCCGTTTGTCGGCAAGATCAGCTCGATTCGACGCACCACGGCCGAGTTCTTCAATACGCGCCTTCGAAACGCCAGCGCGATGCGGCTCAGGAGCTTTCGCAATTATTGGAACCGTGGGTTGGATGGAAACTGGGTGCTACTCGCGGGGCTCAAGGGCAGAGGAATATGACAGTAGTGCAAAGTCTAGGGTCGTGCGCTCAGTTCGGCCAGCGACGCATGACAATGGGTCACGGCTAGCTGTACCGCTCCGCGACCGAGCGCGGGATAGAGACTGACTTTCTTCGCCCGCGTCTACTCAAACCGCCCGCGCGAAATGCCCTCGCGTGAACCGCTCCCCCACCAACTCACGCGCCGCACGTGACGGCCGCTCGCCCGCCGCGATCGCATCGACCGCCCCGCGGTACGCGGCCACGAGGTCCGCCACCGGATCGCCCTCGACGTTGAACACCAAGCGAAAGCGCCGGATGCCGTGCTTGACCAGCCGCGGCAGGAACTCGCTCGCCTCCACCGGCCGCGAATGCAACAAGCGATTGCGGCAGGCAAAATCTGTCGCGACCGGGAAGTCGTAGCCCGCCGGATCAGTGAGCTGCACGTTGGTGTGCGTCTTCGTGCACAGGTCGCGGCAGTGCGTCGGCGTGCGGTCGAACGCGGCGCTCAGCACGCAGTGCTCGATCGTCATGCCCTCGGGCCGGCCGTACACGAAGGCCTCGAATCCCGCCCCATCCCACGGCGCGCTGAGCGCGACCATCTCGTCGGCCGTGAGCTCGACGGACGGCGTGATGGCCGACGCACCCATCGCGAACAACTCCCGCGCGGTGTGTTCGTTGAAGCAGTTGACCGCGTAGTCGGCGACGACATCACGGCCCTGCCCTGCGAGTTCGGCCAGCAAACCCACGTGGCCGGTGAGCAGCGGCGTGCCCAGCGCGATCCACTTGTCGAGCTTCGCGCGATCCTCGGGACGCACGATGCTCGGCAGGCGCAGCCGCAGCGTCACCCCAGCGTCGCGCGCACGGGCCGCGAACGCCTGCACGCGGCTCACGGGCGGGAATGGGTGACGCAGGAACGGATCGAGCACGATCTCGTGCGCGCCGGCAGCAAGCGCCAACTCGGCGTCTTCGAGCCGCCAGGTCTCGGCGATCACCTTCGACTCTGCGTCGCGGTTGGCAGACACCGCGGAGCTGATCTCAAGCATGGGCGCGGAAGGCGAAGTCGCCGGCGCGTCGAGCGCGACCGCCTGCGTGATGCGCTCCATCCGCTCCGCCTCGGCCGCCTGCCGAGTCCAGTCGCGTCGCACGAGCAGCTCGTCCACGGCCTCCTGCCGCATGCGATTAAGCTCGCTCACGGGCACGAACAACCCCGGTGCAAGCGCATCCACATTGAGATCGCCCAACGCAAACGGCGTCTCGCCCAGCCGGCCGAACTGCTCGCGCAACTGCGCCACGTCGAGCGCGCGCTTGGTCGCGGGCACGAGCGCCACCACGCCCTGCACGGTGACCTCGTCGCCCGCGGCCTCGAAGATCGCCTTGAGCGGCCCACCGGCCGCGCCGAACACGCGGATGCGCAACGCCGTGCGGCGACGACGCGCCTCGCGGCCGACGTCGGCGAACGTGGCACGCGCGCGTTCGAGCAACGCCACCTGCGAACTGCGGATCACACGCCATCCCGTCGGAACGCGATGCCGCGCGCGTATCGCCTGGCGGTACACGCCGTCGCGTTCGAACAACGTGCGCACGGCGCCCGCGCTGAAGCCCGTGCTCTCAAGATGTCCACCGGCCGGTGGTTCGAAGCCGAGCCCGTCGCGCTCCGCGATCGGTGCGCGCACCTCGACCATCAACTCACCATTCTCGAAACCGGTCACGACGCCCAGTTCGAGCCCGCGGTTGTCGGGCTGCGTGCGCGTGATGTACCCGCGACCCTCGCGCCCGCCGTACATGCCGCCGGTGAATCCGCGCGAGAAGATCTGCACGAGCGGCTGCACTTCCTCGAATGCCGGCGCGGTGAAGGTGCCCTGCTCCACACGGTCGAGGAACTCGCGATAGCCCTTCGTCACCGTCGCAACAAACTCGGGCTTCTTCTTGCGCCCTTCGATCTTGAGGCACCCGATGCCCGCCTCGGCGATCGCATCGAGATGCTCCCAAGCGCCCAGGTCTTTGGCCGAGATCAGGTAGCCGCGGTCGAGCTCGGCGCCGGTGTCCAGGTCGCGCAGCACGTAGTCCTTGCGGCATGACTGCGCGCACGAGCCGCGGTTGGCGCTGCGCTCGGAGATCATGCCCGACATGAAACACTGGCCCGAGTACGAGATGCACAGTGCGCCGTGCACGAACGACTCCAGCCCGAGCGACGGCACGGCCGCGCGGATGCGGCGGATGTCGTCGAGCGTGTTCTCGCGCGCGAGCACCACGCGCGAGATGCCGAGCCGTTCCATGACGCGCGCGCCGGACTCGTCGTGCACGGTCATCTGCGTGGAGCCGTGGATCTCGAAGGTCGGATACACGCGCTGGATGAGACGCACCAGCCCGACGTCCTGCACGATGGCCGCGTCGATGCCGCGGTCGATGCATTCACCGAGGTACGCGAGCGCGTCCGTGAGCTCGTGCGGCTTGATGAGGATGTTGAGCGTCAGGTAGATGCGCGCGCCGCGCTCGTGCGCGATCAGGCACGCCTGCTCCAGCTCGTCGAGCGTGAGCTGCGCCCCATCGTCACGCGCGTTGAACCGCGACGCGCCGCAATAGACCGCGTCGGCGCCGTTAGCCACGGCGGCGCGCACGGCGTCGAGCGAGCCCGCGGGAGCGAGCAGCTCGGGAATCGGCTTGTGATGAGGCGTGCTGGACACACCCCAAATCTAACGCGCTAGCGCCGGATGACCTCGCGCAACTGCAGCAAGTGACGTTCCTCATGCCGCGCGGGGAAGAGCGCCCACTGCCAGCCGTCGAGCATGCCGAAGAACATGTGCTCGTAGCGCATGAGCGAGAGCCGTGGCCCGGCCTTGCGGATGGCCGCCGTCAACTGTGCGCGGCCATCGATCAGCCGGGCCCGTTCGGCCTCGAAGTCCACCTTGGGCGGTGGGGTCACTTCGGCCGCGGCGACAAGCTTGTGCGAGCGGTCCAGAATGTTGAAGGCATCCAGCATACGGGTGATCGAGTCCGGCCGGGGCCCCGGCGGCACGGTCTCCATCGGGGCGATGCCCGCGTCGAGCCGTTCGATCAGGCGCGCGACGGCGCGCTCGACCTTCGCCACGTGCCAGACAATCTGCGCCGGCGTCCACTCGCCGTTGGGCGCGCGCAGCAGCCGGTCCGTTGGGGCGGCGTCGAGCTCCACATCGAACGCTCGCCGCGACTTCGCGAGTTCTTCTTCAATGATCGTGACGCGACGGTCGGTGCCGGTCTGCATCGGTTCTCTCCAGTGGGGCGACCAGCGCTCGTCGCGCCCAGTGGCGCGCGCGGTCGGTCGATATTCTTATCGTAGCAAGCCGCGGGCCTAGCCGAAACCCTGCCCTCCACACCGCCGTACGGCGTACCAACCGGAGGAACTGATGCTGATCGGGATCATCTCACTCGCGCTGACCCTTGGGGTCTCCTGGATGGGCTATGGCGCCGCCCGTCGTTTCGTGCGTGACCGCCTGCGCTACGTGGATGCGGCCCTGACGCCTGGCGCCGCGATCCTCGCCGCAATCGGCGCCGTCGTCCTCGTGTCCCCCGTGATCTGGCTGCTACCCAGCTTCATCGCCGGCACCGGCACCGCCCTCGCGATCGGGCTGGGCGTCGGGCTCGGCACGCGCGCCGGCGCCACAGATGTGAAACGCGGGTATCGGATTTCGAGCGGGGATTGAGGGGCAGACGGCAGACGGCAGACGGCAGACGGCAGACGGCGGAGTTTACGGCGATGCGGGGCCCGGCCGCGCATCCAGCCACTTATCGACCACCAAGGCGGTCACGTGCACGTCAAGGTTGTGGTTGACGCGTAGCCCAACGATTCCGTCGCCTTGGGCGGTCACACCTGACTTGGGCAACTCCCTTAGCAGCTGCCCGTTGGCGAACAAGCGCGTGCTGGCGTCCGTGACCTCGACACGCAGCGTGGTCTTCGCGGCGCCCGATTCATCCTGCTTGCTGACGCCCGCGTGCTCCGTCCACGGCACGACCTCGTGCGTCTCCGCGCCGGCCCGGTGCTTGACCATGTACTTCCCATCTCCGCGCACGATGAAGTACATGTAGGACTGGTTGTCCGCCGCCAGGTCCTTGCCCGCCCAAAACAGCCCGAACGCCTCGGCGTGCATCGGCGCCTTCGTCTGCGTGAACGTCGCCTCAACGGCGAACGGACCCGAGGCCAAGTTGCCGGGATGCCAGTAGATGGCCGCCGGCCCCGACGACACGTGCATGCCCTCGTCCATCGAGACAAAACGCAGTGCCGCGCGGCTCGCACCCGAGCGATCGAGGCGCACCTGCCAACCGGCAGGCATCGGATCGGATCCCTGTGCCGACGCGATGTCCGGGTCGGCCTGCGCAGCGGCGGGCACCGCCGTCACGCTGGTCAACAGCGCAGCAAGGCTCAGCGAAAATGGAAGCTTCTGGAGTCGATTCATCGATCCTCCGAATTGGGTACCACGGCGCCCCGCCGGCCGCGGCCAATGAAACGCAGCAGGAACGCCGCCACGACCAGCGCGACGCCGGTCCAACGCACGCTGTCGACACCCGATTGCACACCCAACATGAAGACGACGATGCCCGCGACGGCCAACGCAATCTTCGCGACGGTGATGGGATTCACGGTGTGCTCTCCGGACTGTAACGGCGCATTGTAATAGTCGCGTTCAGCGCCCAACTGCGCCATAGGGGCCCAGATGCGATCCCGGATTCTGCCACGCGGCGCGCAGTGCCAGCGCCAGCGTGGCGCGCGTGTCCTCCGGGTACACGATCGCGTCGATGTAGCCGCGCGCGCCCGCGTAGCGCGCGTCGAGCTGCTGCTCGTACTCCTCGCGCATGCCGTCCATGGCGTCCTGCAGCGCCTGCGGCTGCTCGCTGCCGGCCTGCTTGGCCTTCGCGATCGCGCTGCCGTGCACCGCGGCGACCGCCGACTCGCCTTCCATCACCGCCATGCGGCCGGTCGGCCATGAGAGGATGAAATCGGGGTCGAATCCCTGCCCCGCCATCGCGTAGTAACCGGCGCCCGAGGCGTGGTTGATGGTGAGCACGAGCTTCGGCACCGTCGCCGTGGCCATCGCCTCCACCCAGCGCGCGCCCGCGCGGATGATGCCCTCATGCTCGGCTTCCTTGCCGACCATGAAGCCCGAAACATCCTGCACGAACAGCAGCGGAATCCCCTGCCGGTCGCACCGGTCGATGAAGAACGCGACCTTCTCGGCGCTCTCCGCGTAGATGATCCCGCCGAAGCGCGGCGGCTCGCCCTTGCGTCCCCTGATAAGCCCACGCGCGTTCGCGATCACACCGACGGGAATCCCCTCGATGCGCGCGTCGCCGCAGATCATTTCGCGTGCGAGGTTCGGCTGGAACTCGTCGAGCGCGCCGTCGTCGAGCAGCGCGCGCAGCACGGCGCGCGCATCGTACGACATGCGATGGTCGTTGGGCAGCAGGTCATACAGCGTCTCGGGGTCGGCGCCCGGCTGCGCCGACGGATCGTGCGGCGCCACGCGCGGCGGCGGCGCAAGACGCGTCACCAAGTCGCGCAGCTTCGCGAGACAGGCCGCGTCGTCCTCGAGCGCGTAGTGCGCCACGCCGCTGACCTCGGTGTGCATCACGGCGCCGCCCAGTGTCTCGCCATCGACCGTCTGCCCGGTCGCGCCCTTCACGAGGTTCGGACCGCCGAGTCCCATGAACGACGTGCCCTTCACCATGAGAATGACGTCGCTGAGCGCGGGGAGGTACGCACCGCCCGCGACGCACTGCCCCATGACCGCCGCGAGCTGCGGGATGCGCAGGTAGCGCCGCATCAGCGAGTTGTAGTAAAAGATGCGCGCGGCGCCGTACTGTCCCGGGAACACGCCGCCTTGGTACGGCAGGTTCACGCCGGCCGAGTCCACGAGGTAGATGATCGGGATCTTACAGCGCATCGCGCATTCCTGCGCGCGCAGGATCTTGGGGATCGTCTCGGGCCACCAGGAACCGGCCTTCACCGTGGCGTCATTGGCCACGACGACGCACTCACGGCCTTCGACCTGGATGATGCCCGTGATGACGCCGGCGGCCGGCGCCTCGCCCTCGTAGAGGTCGTGCGCGACGAGTAGGCCGAACTCGAGGAACTGCGAACCCGGGTCCTTGAGGGCGGACACGCGCTCGCGCGCCGTCAGCTTGCCCTGCGCGTGCTGTTTGGCGATGCGGTCCGGACCGCCGCCGCGGCGAAGCCGCTCTTCCAATTCGCGCGCGGCCGCCGCGAGTTCGCGCAGCCGGCCGTCCTTGCCCTCGTGCTTCGCCTGCTTCTCGGGCGTCGTCACGCTTCCTGCGACTGACGTTCCTTCGCGGCGAACCATTCCTTGATGAACGCCACGAGGTCGACGGTCGAGGTGCCCGGCCCGAAGAGCTTGCCGACGCCCTGCTGCTCAAGCGCCTCCATGTCTTCCTTCGGGATGATGCCGCCGCCGGTGATCAGGATGTCGTCGCGGCCCTGGTCGACGAGCAACTGCCGCACGCGCGGGAACAGCGTCATGTGCGCGCCAGAGAGGATCGAGAGGCCGACGACGTCGACGTCCTCCTGCACGGCGGCTGAGGCAATCATCTCGGGCGTCTGGTGCAGCCCCGTGTAGATGACCTCCATGCCGGCGTCGCGCAGGGCGGCCGCGACGACTTTGGCGCCGCGATCATGGCCGTCGAGGCCCGGCTTGGCGACGAGGACTCGGATGGGTCGTGTCATGTGTGAATTCTACTTGCGTGCAGTCGGCTCTACCAGCGCATGAGCGTCGTAGGACCCGTGCCGGCGCGCGCATGGGACACGTCGCGCGGTTCGCTCCAGAACAGACTCGTGAGATCGGCCGAGCTGAGGCGGATGGCGAACCGCGCGCCGCCGGGCTCGGGATTCAACGGCACGGCGAAATCGACGCGATACGTGCGCTTGCCGCCCGAGGGATACGCCCCGAGCAGCGAGATGCCCACCGAGGCGCGCACCGGCGTGTCGCGACCATACGGCACGTCGCCCGCCCACAGCCGGCCCGCGTCGGCGAACATCGACACCGCGAAGTCGGCACGGCTACGGAACCACGGCACGAGCACACGTTCCTCCACCCGCAGGGCCATGCGCTGCCCACCTGCGCCGCGCGACTCTGGGTGCCCCAGTACGCCGCCGTCGGGGTCGCGCAGCGTGAGTTGCACGGGCAACTCCATGCGGTGGACGGAGGCGCCCGAGAGCGTGATGATGCGCGTCCGCCGGTCCGACGTGATGAGATGCCATTGCGCGCGCGCGCTGCCCACGATGGCGCTCCACTCGTTCGCGTCCGTGCGGCGGCCCTCGGCGCGCACACGCAGGGTCGCGAACGACGCCTGGTCGCCCGTGCCGGCGTACAGGTCGCCCGCCACGAGGACGTCCGGACTGGCGGCCTTCCAGAGGCTCGGCCCCGCGAGCAGCGACACCTGCACGCCGCTGCCGACGTCCTGCGCCGCGCGCAAGGCGTCATGGCGCGCCACGGTCTTGAAGCGCAATGCGCGGATCCCGAGCATGCCCGCCACACGGCCCACGGCGAAGTTCTGGTACCGGCCGACCAACTCGGTGTCGCCCTCCATCACGAGTCCTGAGTCCGTCACGACGACGACCTCCTCACTGGGCCGCACGTCGGTTCCCATCACCATGAGGCCCGCCAGGCCAACGGCGCGGTTGCGCCCATATGTGCCCACGCGCGTCACCCAGCCCACGTCGTACGAAGACCGGCGGGCCTTGGCCGCCGCGTCCTCGCCCACGGGTCGCACGAGCAGCGCGTACTCCGTCTCCTGCACGAGACTCGCGTGGATTGCGTGCCGCTGGCCGTCCGTAGCGAATGGTTCCGCGACGCCGACCTGCAGGAGGCCCCCCAACGGACGTCGCTGCAGGTCGACCGCCGCGACGGCCGGGCGCCCGAACGCGCCGTACTGGGCGAGCAGCAGACCGTACCCGGGCCGGTAGGCGTAGCCCCGCTCGCCGGATGCGACGACCGTCAGCCCCAGCCCACGAAGGTTCTGGGTGCCGAGTCGCAGCGAGCTCAGGCCGCCGTCGCGCATGTTCGCCCCCACGACCCACGGCAGTTCGTCGACGACGTCCACGCGGATGCGCACGCGGCCCTCGCCGTCGGGAATCGCCGTGACCGCGGCCGACGAGACGAACCGCTGCGCGCGCAGGAGGCGCGCGGACTCGACGCGCCCGCGTTCCGTGCACGGCTCGCCTTGCCGCAGGCGTAAGTACGCGCGGATCACACGCTCCTGCGTGCGCGCATGGTCGATGCCCACGGCGTCGGAGGTGGCGGCCACCGCGCGCTCGGCCGCCGTCTCGGAGGACGGTGCGTACCGGTACACGTCGATGCGCGTGATCGTCTCGCCGGAGCAAGCCGCCGCGGGCTGCGCCTCGACGACCTCGGCGTACTGCGGCTGGATGTCGGCTGGCTGGTCCATCACCATGGTCGCATTCGGAATCAGCCGGAAATAGCGTGTCTGGAGGACGTCATGCGCACAGGAGGACCCTCACGCCTGATACCCGCGTCATATCGAGCGGTGCGCATGACGCGCAACCGTCGCGTTCACGCGCCAGCCAAATCAGGGTCCTTCCGCGCGACCAGCAACATCTCGCTCGACCGCCGCGTGAGTGGCCGCCGCTCGAACGAATGCCAGGCTTGTTCGACTACGAGGCCGTGCTCGAGCATCATGGACGCGAGGCGCGACGCCGTGTAGAGCCGGATCCGGTGCTCGCGCTGCTCCGTCTTCCGCCGGCCCTGCCACGTCGACTTGATCGTGAGGAACCCAGACAGCGGGTCGAACGCCCGGTCCTGCGCGATCATCGTGCCGTCGGATGTGGTCCACCAGTCGCGCTCGAGGAAGCGCGCCATGACCCCGTCCCGGCTGCCGCCCTGCCAGATCATCACGCCGCCCGGCTTGAGCACACGCGCGCACTCGGCCAGCACCCGCGCGTCGTCGTGAATATCGGTGAAGAACCCGAAGCTCGTAAACAGATTGAGCACCGCATCAAACCGCCCCGTCCACGCCGCCGGCAACTTGCGCATGTCCGCGCGCCGATACCGCAGCCGCGCTCCCGTTCCCCGCTTCTTCGCGACCGCCAACAGATGCGCAGAAAGATCTACACCATCGACATTAAACCCAGCCTCGGCGAGCAAGTGCGCATGCCGCCCCTGCCCACAAGGCACATCGAGGATGCGCGACCCCGCCGGCAACTCCAACAGGTCAATGAGCCGCACCACCTGGCGCCGATCCTCAACAAGATTGAAGATCGGCTCATACTCGCGCAGGTACCCCGCATCGAAGTAGGTCTTCCACCAATCGTTGGACAAGGCGCAGGAGGTAGAGGGTTGAAGAACGAATCAGGATCCACCGGCCAGATGTGCAGCGCAAACGGATGCGCGAGGGCAGCAGCCCCGCATCGCCGGCAAATCCGCCGTCTACCGTCCGCCGTCCGTCGTCTGCCTCAAAAGAACACCGGCTCGCGATAGGCCCCAAACTCCGCCTCCAACGCCGCCCGGATCTCATACAACGTGCAGTAACTCCGCGCGCACTCCATGATGAACGGCACGACATTCTCCTTACCCGCCGCCGCCTTGCGCAAGCGCGCGAGATCGGCCTCGCACTTCGCCGCGTCGCGCGTCTTTCGCAACCGCGCCAGCGCCGCCGCCTGGTCGCGCGCCGCCTGCTCGTCCATCTCCAGCAGCGGGATCGTGAGCGACTCCTCGTTCTCGAACGAGTTCACGCCGACGATGAGCCGCCGGCGCTGCTCCACTTCCCACTGCTGCCGCGCCGCCGCCTCCGCGATCTTGCGCTGGAACCAACCCGTCTCGAGGCCCGGCACCACACCGCCCTGCTCCTCGATCTGCGCGAACATCGCCTCGGCCTCGCGTTCGAGGTCGTCGGTGAGTTTCTCGATGTAGTACGAACCGCCCAGCGGGTCGATCACGTTCGGCACACCCGTCTCGAACGCCAGCACCTGCTGCGTGCGGAGCGCGACCTGCACCGCGTGTTCCGTCGGCAACGCGAGCGTCTCGTCCATCGAATTGGTGTGCAGCGACTGCGTGCCGCCCAGCACCGCCGCCATCGCTTGGTACGCGACGCGCACGATGTTGTTCATCGGCTGCTGCGCCGTCAGCGTCACGCCGGCGGTCTGCGAGTGGAAGCGCATGACCCACGACCGCGGCGACTTGGCGCCGTAGCGCTCCTTCATGTGGCGCGCCCAGATGCGGCGCGCGGCGCGCAGCTTCGCGATCTCTTCGAAGAAGTCGTTGTGGATGTCCCAGAAGAACGAGAGCCGCGGCGCGAAGTCGTCCACGTCGAGGCCGCGCTCGATACCACGCTCGACGTACGTGAATCCGTCGGCGAGCGTGAATGCGAGCTCTTGCGCAGCCGTCGACCCCGCCTCGCGGATGTGGTAGCCGGAGATCGACACGGTGTTCCACTGCGGCACATGCTCGGCGCCGTACTCGAACATGTCGACGATGAGGCGCAGCGCGGGCTCAATGGGGAAGCACCACGCATGCTGCGCCATGTACTCCTTGAGGATGTCGTTCTGGATCGTCCCGCGCAGCTGCTCCGGCTTCACGCCCTGCTTCTCGGCGGCAGCGATATAGAAGCACCACAGGATGATCGCCGGCCCGTTGATCGTCATTGACGTCGAGACCTGGTCGAGCGGGATGCCGTCGAACAGCGCCTCCATGTCGGCCAGCGACGAGATCGCGACGCCGCACTTGCCCACCTCGCCCTCGGACCGCGGGTGGTCGGAGTCGTAGCCCATGAGCGTCGGGAAGTCGAAGGCCACCGAGAGGCCTGTGGTCCCCTGTGCGAGCAGGAACTTGTAGCGCTCGTTGGTCTCCTTGGCCGAGCCGAAGCCCGCGAACTGGCGCATCGTCCACAGCTTGCCGCGGTAGCCGGTGGGGTGGATGCCGCGCGTGAACGGGAACGTGCCCGGCACCTCGAACGCCGAACCGCCGGAGCCCTCGAGGTCGAGCGCGGTGTACAGCGGCGCGACTTCCTTCTCGGAGTTCGTATAGGCCGTGTCGCGCACCTGGCCCTTCTCGTAGCGCGCGCGCCACGCGTCCACTTCGGCGCGCAGGCGGGCGAGTTCTTCCTGCATGGCGGCGACCGTCGGGTCGAGCTCGGAGGAAATCGTCATGGTGTCTGTCCTGAAAGGGTCCCGGCAGCGACGCTGCGTTTCAGCAGCGTGTCGGCCACCATCAACGGCGTGGTCTCACCGCGCTCGAGCGCGGGAAGCTGCGCCTCCAACCAGTCACGCGTCGCCTCGTCGCGCCACAGGCGCTCGCGCACGCGCCGCTCCACGACATCGACCACGCGTTCCCGGAGCCGGGCCCGGCGGCGCTGCTGGAGCGTCCCACTGCGTTCAAGATATGCGAAATGCCGGTCGAGGGCGGCCACGAGATCCGGCACGCCATCCCCCGTGACACCCACGGTGCGCAGCACCGGCGGCGTCCAGTGGTCGTCATCGCGGGCAGCCGCCTCGCGCGCGACGCGCGACGGGTTGACCAGCCCGCGGTGCCCGACCCCGTGGTGCGCGGGCACTTGCCGCAGCGTGGCGCCGGTGCGCAGCCCGAGCATGAGTTCGATGTCGTTGCGCAGCCGGTCGGCGCCGGGCCGGTCCGACTTGTTGACGACGAACAGGTCTGCGATCTCCATCACGCCCGCCTTGAGCGTCTGGATCGAGTCGCCCGACTCCGGCACGAGCACCACCACGCTCGTGTCGGCCAGGCGCGCGATATCCAGCTCACTCTGGCCCACGCCGACGGTCTCCACCAGGATGCGGTCGACGCCGAACGCGTCGAGCACGTCGCAGACCTCACGCGTGGTCGAGGCCAGGCCACCCAGCGAGCCGCGTGTCGCCATCGACCGGATGAACACGTTCTCGTGCAGCGCCACGCGCTCCATGCGCACGCGGTCGCCAAGCAGGGCGCCGCCCGTGAACGGCGAGGTCGGGTCCACGGCGACGATGCCAACCTTGTAACCCGCTTCCAGGTAATTCTCCGCCAGCAGGTTGGTCAGCGTGCTCTTGCCCGCGCCCGGCGGGCCCGTGATGCCGACGCGGCGTGCACGGCCGATCGACGGATGGAACGCCGCCATCAGCACGTCGCTGCCGGCCCGGTGGTTCTCGACGATGCTCACCGCGCGCGCCAGCGCCGCCTTGCGGCCGTCGCCGAAGTCGCGCAGCAGCGCGCGGATCGCGTCGGGCGCACCGGCGGGAATCGAGAAAGCAGTCGACATCAGCGGGCCCCGGCGGGAGTCGTGCGAACGCGCAGCATCAGAAATCCCCGGACGGTTCGTCGTGTTCGTCATGAATATCGCCCACGACTTCCTCCACGAGGTCCTCGAGCGTGACGAGGCCCAGCGTCTCGCCCGACGCGCCGCGCACGATCGCGAGATGGCGGCGATCACGCAGCATGCGCGTCATGAGCGCGTGGCACGGCTCGTCCGGCGTCGCGAACGCCACCGGACGCGGCTCGCGCAACGGCGCGTCGGGCTCGGCGATCACGTCCCAGCTCGTGATCATGCCGGCCACGTGGTCGAGCGTGCGCGTGTACACGGGCAGGCGGCTGTACTTGGACTGCGCCACGACGCGCGCCGCCTCGGCGGCCGACGCGCCGCGTTCCACCGCGACGATCTCCGAGCGCGGCGTCATCATCGCGCCCACGCGCTTCGTGCCGAACTCCACCACGCCGCTGATGATCGCGCGCTCCTCGGCCACGCCGAATCCCTCGATCTCCCCCTCGCGCAGCAAGTCCTCGAGCGACTCGTGCGCGGTTGGCGCGGCCGCCGCCGGATTCCCGCGCCACGAACGCACGGCGCGCGTGGCGAGGCCGGCCAACGGCGCGTTCAGACGCTCCACGACGCGCAGCGGCGGCAACAACAGCGGCAGGATCTGCGCCGGCCAGCGCTTCGCCACCGCGCGCGGCACCAGCTGGCCGACGATGAGCAACAGCAGCGCGCCCAACAGCAGGTGCTGCACGAGCAGCGTGACGTCGTCGCCCACCTGCAGGCCGATCACGGCGCCCATCGCGAACACCGTCCCGGCGATGCCCGTGCCCGCCGCGAGGAGCAGCCGCTGCGGGCGCTCGAGATACAGCGTGGCCGTACCGGCGCCGGCCAGCCGCCGTTCTGCCCAGTGGCGCAGCCAGATGCGACTCACCGATCGCAACGCCGTCGCGCCACCCGTGAGGATGCCGACCACGAGCGCCAATGCGAGCGTCAGGAAGAACGAGCTCATCGCGAAGCGCCCTCCACCGGCGCGGCCGGTTCGAGATACACGCGCTCGATGCGCCGGCGGACCACGCGCTCGACGATCACCCGGAAATGCCCCACGACCAGCGCCTCGCCCGCTCGCGGCACGCGCCCCAGCAACTCCATCACGAGCCCGCCGACGGTGGTGATGTCACCGCGCCGGAAGTCGTGGCCCGTGATGTCGCTGAGCTCGTCCAGCGTGACGCCCGCGGACACCCAATAGCGCTCGCCCTCCTCGCGCTCTACGTCGGGCGGCTCGGCATCGCCCTCGTCCTGGATGTCGCCGATGATGAGCTCGAGCACGTCCTCGAGGGTGACGATGCCCGCGGTGCCGCCGAACTCGTCCACGACCACGGCGAGGTGGCGGCGGCTCGAACGGAACTCGCGCAGCTGCGCTTCCACGCTCTTGCTCGTCGGGATGAACGACGCCGGACGCACGAGCTTCCGCCAACCGTCACGCGGCTCCTCATCCGCGACGAGCGCGGGCAGCAAGTCCTTGGCGTAGAGGATCCCCACGACCTCGTCGAGCGTGCCGTCGAACACCACCAAGCGCGCGTGCCGCGCGCTGCGCACACGGTCGACGACCTCAGACCACGGCGTCTCGAGTTCGAGGCCCACGATGTCCACGCGCGGCACCATGATCTCGTGCACCTGCGTGTCGCCCAGCGAGAACACGCCGTGCAACATCACCTGTCCCCGATCCTCGACGTCCACCTCGGCGGCCACGACCTCGCGGAACCGTTCGACGGCGTCCTCGCGGTCGGACTCGTCCTGCGCGGGCGGCGGCAGCAGGCGGTGGAGCGCGGCCTCGCCCCATGCGCCGGCGCGGACGACTGGTGTGCAGATGAGCTCCGCCGCGGTGATGAGTGGGAACGTGGCCACGAGCCCGCGCTCCCCGAGCGCATCGCCGGCTGCGCGCGCGGCGACTTCGGAGAGGATCACGAGCGCGATGCCGGCCAGCACGACCACGGGCGCCAGCAGTGGCGCAGGGACCCATCCGCTCACGAGCAGCGACACCGATGCCGCGGCGCCGGCCAATAGCTGGGCGATGATGCGTCCGAACGCGAGCGCGCGGTGCGTGAGTTCGCGGCGCGCGAGCAGCGCGCGAATGCGCGCGTCGGAGGGCGGTTCTTCGTCGTCCAGCCCGAGCAACGCGCCATCGGCGAACGCGCACAGGGCCGCCACGAGGGCGGCGCCCAAGGCGAACACCACGGCCACGAGACTCAACTGGCCGCCGGACGAGGAACACGACCCGAGCGGCTCAAGCGGCCGCCCGGTCGAGGACGCGCGCCAGGATGCGTTCCTGACGTTTCCACATGGGCGACGACTCGCGTGCGTCGCCCGCGGGATGGTCGTGCCCGAGCACGTGCAGCGTGCCGTGCACGACCAGGCGCAGCAATTCTTCGCGCACACCGACGCCGAACCGGCGCGCGTTGCGCGCGGCGACGGCCGGGCAGAGGTACACGTCGCCGATCACCGCGCCCTGTGGGTCGCGAAAGCCGAACGAGATCACGTCGGTCGCGCCGGCGTGCCCGAGATGCTTGCGGTTGAGTGCGGCCATGCGCGGCGCGCTCAGCAGCGTCAGCGACAGCAAACCGCCCTTCACGCGCTCAGCACGCAGCACCGCCCGGCCCGCGTCGGCGAGCCGTTCGGCCGATACCGCCGCGCGCACGCCCTCGCGGTTCACGACCACACGTGGGCTCATGCCCCGGCGTCCACGGCGTACGCGCGCACGATCTCGCGCACGAGCCGGTGCCGCACGACATCCACCTCGGTGAAGTAGTGGAATCCGATGCCCTCGATGCCGGGCAGGATGCGCTCGATCTGCAGCAGGCCGCTTTCCTCGCGCTTGGGCAAGTCGATCTGCGTCTTGTCGCCCGTGATCACCGCGCGCGAGTTCAGGCCAAGGCGCGTGAGGAACATCTTCATCTGCGCGTTGGTCGCGTTCTGCGCCTCGTCGAGGATGACGAACGCGTCGGCCAGCGTGCGGCCGCGCATGTACGCCAGCGGCGCAATCTCGATCACGCGCGTCTCGAGCGCGCGCGCGACGCGTTCGGGTGGCATGAGGTCGTCGAGCGCATCGTAAAGCGGGCGCAGGTATGGATCGACTTTGGCCTGCATGTCGCCCGGCAGGAAGCCCAGCGATTCCCCGGCCTCGACGGCGGGCCGCGCGAGCACGATCTTGCGCACGAGCTTGCGCGCCAGCGCATCGACGGCGGCGGCCACGGCGAGGTACGTCTTGCCTGTGCCGGCCGGGCCGATGCCCACGACGATCTCGTTGTCGAGCATCGACTGCATGTAGGCGCCCTGCCCCTGCGTCTTGGGCTGGATGATCTTGCGGACGCCGGGCAGCACGAAGCGGCCCGTGGTCGCGCCCTCGCGCGCCGGTCCTTCCATCGAGAAGCGCAGCACGTCGTCCGGGTCGAGCGGCAGGCGCTGCTTGGCCTGGTCGATCATGCGCTGCGCGACCACCCCCGCCTTCTCGACGGCATCGGTCGGGCCGGTAATCACCATCGCTTCCCCGCGCAGCGTGATGCGCACGGGGAACAGCCGCAATAGCTCGGCGATATTGGCGTCAGCGACGCCGGCGAGCGTCAGCAGGTCCGCGCCGTCGGTCGAGAGGCGCAGGGTGGTCGGTTCGCCGGTCATCGTGCTATCGGTCATCGCTGCTCCAGCGTGATATGCAAGTCTTCGAGGTCGCGCGCGGGCACCGTCGTGGGCGCGCCCTCGAACAACGCGCGAGCCGCGGTCGTCTTGGGGAATGCGATGACGTCACGCAACGACGCCGCGCCCGACAGCAGCATCGCGATGCGGTCGAACCCGAACGCGATGCCCCCATGCGGCGGCGCGCCCGCGCGCAGGCCTTCCAGCAGGAACCCGAACCGCCGCTCCTGTTCCGCGACCTCGGCGATCCCCAGCAACTCGAACATGCGCGCCTGCGCCTTGGCGTCGCTCGTGCGGATGCTGCCGCCGCCCAACTCCGTGCCGTTGAGCACGCAGTCGTACGCGAGCGCCCGCCAGCGCGCGGGCTCGTCCGGATACTCCGCCATGTCGGCTGGATCCGGCGCCGTGAACGGGTGGTGCACCGCCGCGAGTTCGCCCGTCCCCGGCTCTGCGATGAACATCGGGAAATCGAGCACCCAGAGGAACTTGCGCACGCCCGGATCGACCAGCCCGAGCCGCTGCGCGCACTCCTGCCGCACGCGGTCCAGGGCCGGACTCGACACGCGGTCCGCGCCGATCACCGCGAGCAGCAACTCACCGTCGGCCATACGCAGGCGCTCGGCGAAGCCGGGTGCGAGGAACTTGGCCAGCGGGCCTTCCACGGCGCCGTTGACGGACTTGAGGCGCACGAGGCCACCGGCGCCAGCCCCCTTGGCCATCGCCTCGAGTTCGTCCACCTGCTTGCGGCTCCACCCCGCGGCGCCGGGCACTCGGATGCCGCGCACGCGGCCGCCCGCGCCAAGCGCCTTCTGGATCATCTCCGACTCGCTCCCGGCGAAGGCCACGGTCAGGTTCTCGATCGCCATGTCGTACCGCAAGTCCGGACGATCGCACCCGTACCGTTCCATCGCATCGGCGTAGGCCATGCGCGGGAACGGCGTCTCGACGGTCACGCCGCCCTCCGCCCACAGGGCTTGGATCAGCCCTTCGGCCATCACGATGATGTCCTCGCGCGTGATGAACGACGCCTCGATGTCGATCTGCGTGAACTCGAGTTGCCGGTCGGCGCGCAGGTCCTCGTCGCGGAAGCAGCGCGCGAGCTGGAAGTAGCGGTCGAACCCGCTGCACATGAACAGCTGCTTGTAGATCTGCGGCGACTGCGGCAACGCATAGAACTCCCCGGCGTGCACCCGGCTCGGCACGAGGAAGTCGCGCGCACCCTCGGGCGTCGGCTTGGTGAGGATCGGCGTCTCGAGCTCCAGGTAGCCACGTTCGCTCAGGAACCGGCGCGTGACCTGCATGAGGCGATGCCGCAGCATGAGACTGTGCTGCAGTTCGTCGCGGCGCAGGTCGAGCACGCGATGGCGCAGCCGCAGTTCCTCTGAGGGCAGCTTGTCATCCTTGGCCTGTGCCACGGGAATCGCCGGCGTAACCGCGGGACCCACGACGCGGATGGCGGTGGCGCGCACCTCGATGTCGCCGGTGCCGATCTTCGCGTTGCGCATCTCCGTCGGACGGCCCGCGACCACCCCCTCGACGATCACCACGCTCTCGACCCCGACTGCGGCAGCGGCCTCAATCACGGCCGCCGGCGTCCAGTCCGGGTTGAACGACACCTGCACGACGCCTGCGCGGTCGCGCAGGTCCATGAAGACCAGCCCGCCCAAGTCCCGCGCCCTATGCACCCAGCCGCCCAACGTGACCCGCGTGCCCTCATCGGCCAGCCGCAGCGACCCCCCCAGATGTGACCGCAAGGTCGTGGCTAACGCGGAGACGGGCTCGGAGGCATTTGACGATGTCGCGGTCACGTATGGCTGTCCTGGCGGACAGACGCCAGTTGAGGGGAGGATCGGAAGACCAGCATGCCGGCCAGCGCGCCGAGCGTGTCGGCAATCCAGTCGGCGGCGCTCATGGAGCGCCCAGGGATGAACGCTTGGTGGAACTCATCAAGCGCACTGAACAGCATCACGGCGCCGAGCACCAGCAGCAGCGTCCGGGTCGAGTAGGGCGTGCGGGTACCCCTGAGAATCAACGCGGCAAGCACGGCGTACATCGTGAAATGCACGACCTTGTCCAGCCCGACGATGTCGTCGGGCCCGACCGTGATGCTCGGCCAGGACGTGCCGATCAGGATGACAATCACCCAAATGACGGGCGCCATCCATCGCGTCGGACGTGTTTCCGCAGTCCGGCCAGGGGATTCGACAGGGGGCATTGAATCGCATAAATCTAACGGGCATCAAGACTTGGTGGAAGCAGAGTCCAGTTGTTCCGCGCGCCCGGCTTGGGTATCCTTCAGGCTATGCTGAACCTGCTGGACCTCGCGCCGGCTGATGCCGAGCGCACCCTGCGCGAGTTCGCCGTCGCGCACGGCCACGCCGCCTATCGCGGTAGCCAGGTGGTGCCCCACCTCTGGATGAAGCCGGTTGCGTCCTTCGACGACATGACCGACCTGCCGAAGGCATTTCGCGAGCTGCTCGGCGCCCATTTCTCGCTGCCGCGACTCGCGCTCGAGACGCAGCAGCAGTCGCAGGACGGCACGCGCAAGTTCCTGTTCCGCATGCACGACGGCCAGGCGATCGAGACCGTGGCCATCCCCGACGGCGACCGCATGACCTTCTGCATCTCGTCGCAGGCGGGCTGCGCGCTGCAGTGTTCATTCTGTGCGACGGGCGCCATGGGTTTCGCGCGCAACCTGGCCGTGCACGAGATCGCTGGCCAGGTCCGCGAACTGGCGCTGTTGGACGATCCGGTCACTGCCACGAACATCGTCTTCATGGGCATGGGCGAGCCGCTCATGAACTGGAAAGCCGTGTCCGAGGTGCTCACGATCCTCAACGACGCCAAGGGCTTCGGCATCGGCGCGCGGCACATCACGGTCTCCACGGTCGGCATCCTGCCCGGCATCGTGGCCCTGTCGGCGCGGCGCGAGCAGTTCCGGCTGGCGCTCTCGATCCACGCGCCCAGCGACGAGCTGCGCCAGTCGTTGATGCCGGTCAACACGAAGTATCCGTTGGCCGACGTGATCGACGCCGCCGCGGCGTTCGACCGTCGCGTGACATTCGAGTACGTGATGCTGGGCGGCGTGAACGACGGACCGGACCACGCCGAGCAGCTCGCCGCGCTCGCTCGCCGCTGCAAGGCGTTCGTCAACCTGATCCCGCTGCATCCGGGTGGCGCGATGGGCTTCGTGCCGACGTCGCCCGAGGCGATCGCCAAGTTCGCGCGCCGCGTGCGCAACGCGGGCGTCGAGGTTGCCATCCGCAAGAGCCGCGGCATCGACATCGCCGCCGCCTGCGGCCAGCTACGGGTGGAACGCCTCCGGCGGCGGCCGCCACGTGGTGCCGAGCAGGATCGTGAGGTCGAGGTAGCGTGACGTGTCTGGCCGGGCTTCGATGCCGGCCGAGTCCAGCACACCCGCGGCGAGTTGTCCCCAGTCCATGCGACCGGTGTGCACGATGACCAGCGAACTGTCGCGTCGCTCGGTCGCGTTGCCCGATGAGACGACGTCGAAGCCGAGGTCGCGCAAGTAGAACGTCGCCTGGCGCGCGAGCCCGCGGACGGTCGTCGCGTTGAGCACCTCCACGCGGATGCGCGTGCCTTCCGGGACGACCCGCTCCAGGGGTTCGCCACCCAACGCGCGCGTCTCTTCGCCCCTGCGGACCCACCACACGGTCACGCCGGTCGCGACGAGCACCAGCAGGAGCCAGCGGCCCTTCCCCTTCATCGCACGGAGTTCCAGAGCCCGACGGCTTCCGGGAACAGCGCCTTGCCCTCGCGCAGCGTCCATTCGAGGCGCATACGCACGACTTGCCGGAACACGCCGTCGAAGTCATGCGGCAGGTGGTCGGCGAGGAACGCGCGGTCGGCCTTGAGGAACCCGCGACCCGGCTCGAGAAAGTCAGCCATGTAGAGCGCGCGGCCGGTGTGGTCCCAGTCGGCATTGCCCACGGTGTGCCAGCGCACCGCCGAGATGACGGGTTCGCGCGTCTCGCCATCGGCGAGCAGCTTGTTGGCCGCCGCGGGCCCGTGCAGTACGTCGAGCGGCAAAGCGAGCGGCCCCGCGAGTTCGCTCAGCGTCTCGGCCGGCGCATCGCGCAACGCGTCATGCAGGACGCCGACATCATGCCACGCGCGCGCTTCGTCCGGATCGAGGTGCAATTGGTCCGCCCAGCGATCGAGCAGGCCGGTGACACGAGCGATGTGCGCGCGGCGCTTCTCGCCGACTTCGGCCCACGCGGGAAAGACGATCGGCCGTGTGCCGGACGCGCCGGCGAGCGGATGCGATGAGGGGTTCATGAGACGCTCGTGATGCGGCGCGTGAGGTCAGACAGTTCGGCGACGATGTCGCGCAGCACGGTCGTCGCGCCCTCGAGTTCACGCAGGGCGGCGGCCTGGTCGGTGGCGGCGCCGGCCACGTGCTCGGCGCCGGCGCGGTTGCGCTGTACGATCTCCTCGAGCCGGCCCATGCGCTCGCGCAGGCGCGTCACCTCGGCGCCCTGGTCGTCCGAGGATCCTGCAATGCGCGCCGCCTGCACCGCCGCGCCGCCTGTGGCCGAGACGATGAGACCCAGCGCCTCGCGCGCGCCGCCCGAGAGCGATTCCGCGTCGCGCACGAGCGACTCACCGCGGCCCATCTGCGCGGCGGTCTCGCGCATCTGTTGCTCGAACTCGCGCAGCACGCGCTGGGCGTCGTCGGCCGCGCGCCCGCTCTCCTCGGCCAGCTTGCGCACCTCGTCGGCCACCACGGCGAAGCCGCGTCCCTCGTGTCCCGCGCGCGCGGCCTCGATCGCCGCGTTGAGCGCGAGCAGGTTGGTCTGCACGGCCAGCTCGCGGATCACCGCGATGAATCCCGTGACCTGCGCCGTGGCCTGCGCGAGCGAGCCCACGCGCGCGGAACTCTCGGCCACAAATCGCTTCGCGTCGACGAGTCGCTCCATTGCCGTCTCCACTTGCTGCCGGTTTTCGGCAGCGATCACGCTGGCGCGCCGCGTGGCGTCATGCGCGTCGCGGGCATCGGTGGCCACGGCCGTCGTGCGGTCGGCGATGGACGCCGTCACTTCGAGTCCGCGCCGCAACTGCTCGGCCTCCTCGATGACCGCGCGGCCAATGTCGCCGGCGGTGCGCGCCACGGACTCACCGCCGGAACGCAGCGTGCGCGCCGATTCGGTCAGCGTGGCGAGTTCGCGCGCCAGGCGGTCGACCGTCTGCAACAGCGGATTGCGCAGGTCGAGGATGTGGATCGTCGTCGCCAGTTGGTTGGCGACGCGACGGATCAGCATCGCCTCCTTGCTGCCGTAGGCGCCGCGCTTGTGTGTGTCGAGTTCGAGCAGGCCGATCGACCGGTCGCCGAATCGCATCGGCACGACGGCGCGCGATTGCGCCAGCGGCAACGCGCGTTCCACACGCGGATCGCGGTTGGCGTCGCGCAGGAAGATCGGCACACCCGTCTCGAGCACCTCGCGCCGCAACCGTTCGCCGTCGCGCGGTGCGGGCGCCGGCGGCGAGACCAGCCCCGTGCGGGCGGTGTAGATCAGCGAGATCTCACCGCGGTCCGTGCGCAGCACGCGCAGGTCACGCCACTCGAGCAAGCGCTGGGCAAGGGCCTCGATGCGCGCGATCGCTTCGCCCAAGCCCGCGTCCGAGACGACCACGAGCTCCATCGTGAGCACGGTGTTGAGTTCCTCGGCCGCGATGCTCTCCTCGAGGATCCGCTTGAGCAGCAATCCGGCAAAGGCGAGCACCACGAGGATGATCGCCGCGCCGAAGCCGCCGAGGAACGCCACCGAGAGCATGATGACCGCCAGCGCCGACGCCCCGGCGCCGGCGGCGATCACTTCATAGCGTAGCACCAGCGCGCGTTCGTCCGAGGAGAGCTTTCGGCGCCACAGCAGCGAGAAGTAGTGCAGGCCGCGGCTGAACACGAAGTGCGCGAATACGAACACGACGATGGCGGGGATGCTGTCGGCTGCGAGAACACCCACGTCCGCCGCCAGCGGCGCGCGCGCCCACGCGTACCAGCCGTAGGCCGCGATCAGCGCGAGCACCTCGCGCGACGCGTTGATCCACGCCGGCAGCATCCCACGCCGCAGCAGGAATGCGTCGGCCGCGTAGATGCCGGCCGCCATCGCGATCGTCGCGCCGGTCGCGCCGATGCCGATGGTGCCGCCCACGGCCAGCATCCCGAGCAGGTGCACCGCCGCATACTTGGTGACCGGCAGCTGGAACCGGCGCAGCGCCATCGCCGCCACGGCGAGCAGCATCACGGGGACCAGGTGCGTCGTCCACGAGGTATCGAGCACGACACCCGCGACCAACATCACCGTGCCTACGGTGGGAACGGCCACGCGGTTGAGGCCGAGGGCGCGCCTCAAGCGCGCACCGGCCGGGACGAGGCCGGCGCGCCGTCGGTGAGCCCGTCGAGCGCCGCGCGCAGGCCGCGCACGAGCTCGAGCGCCGCGCCGATATCCGTGTCCGCGGCGCGCACGAGCGCGCTGCCCACGACGACGCCGTCGGCCATGGCGCCCACCGCGCGCGCCTGCTCGGGCGTCGAGATGCCGAAGCCCACGCAGATCGGCAGCGCGCACACCTCGCGCAGCGCGGCCACCGTGGCCGGCAGCTCCGCCGAGAGCTGTTCCTGCACACCTGTCACGCCGAGCCGGCTGATCAAGTACACGAACCCGCTGCCGTGCCGGGCGATCTCGGCCATGCGCGCCGCCGGCGTGGTCGGCGCGACGAGCCGCACGAACTCGAGCGGGCCCTGCCCGAGCCACGCCTCGCGCGCCGGGTCGGCGCCCAACGGCAGGTCGGTGATCAGGATGCCGTGCACGCCGGCCCGATGCGCGCGCGCCAGCACGTCCGGGCCGGCCGCCAGCAGCGGATTCAAATACGTAAAGAGCACGATTGGCACGCCCGCATTCGCTTCCGCGATGAGCTCGAGCGTGCGGTCGAGCGTCATGCCGGCATCGAGCGCGCGCTGTGAGCTCGCCTGGATCACCGGACCGTCGGCGAGCGGGTCGGAGAACGGCACGCCGACCTCGATCACGTCGGCGCCGGCTGCGGGCAGCCCGCGCAGCAGTCGCAGCGAGGCCGCGCGGTCGGGATGCCCGGCCGTCACGTAGCACACCAGCGCGCGGCGACCGGCCGCGCGCAACTCATTCAGTCGGTTGGAAAGCACGGAACTCAGGTGAAGTAGTCGCCGACGCGGATGCCGTACCGGTCGGGATCCGCAGTCTTGATGATCGTGTGCCGGAAGGTGCCGGACTCGTCACGCTCCGCGAGGTCGAGCAGCTCGCCCGGATACACGATGTTGCCCAGCGAATCGCTGACGACGCGCACGATCGGCCGCGAGACCATGTCCGGCAGCGGATTCGCGGCGTGCACGATCGCCAGCTCGAACGTGTCGAGAATGGCCAGCGTGCCCACGGGATACACGCCCAGCAGCGCGACGAACGCCTTCACGACCACCGGGTCCATGCCGCGGCGCGGGTTGTCGCGCATCTCTTGCAGCACGACCGCCGGATCAAGCGCCTCCGTCATGTAGGCGCGCCGCGTGGTCGCCGCGTCGAATCCGTCGGCCACCGCCACGATCTTGCTGTAGAACGACATCTCCGTCATGCGCAGCGACTTGGGATAACCCGTGAGGTCACGCTTCATGTGGTGCTGGTACGCGACCAGCATCGCGCGGTACGGGAACTCCGCATGCTCGCGCATCTGGAACAGCGCCAGCACCCCCAGCCACGGATGCGCCGAGACGAGACGCCATTCGTCCTCGGTGAGCATGTCGGGCTTCTGGATGATCTCGATCGGCACGCGCGACTTGCCGATGTCGTGGAACAGCGCGGTAAAACCGAGATCATAGAGCTGCAGGCGCGTGAGCCCGAGGCGCCGGCCCAGCGCGACCGAGAAGATGCAGACGTTCACGCAGTGCGTGAACGTGTAGTCGTCGTAGTCGCGGATCGTGGTGAGGCCCACCAGCGACGAGTCCTCGGAGAGGATCTGGTCGACGATGCCCTGCACCACGCGCTTGATCTTCTTGATGTTGGGGCTCTGCCCCATGCGCACCGAGTTGATGACTTCCTTGGTGGTGTTCACCGAGTGCTCGTACGTGCGCTTGGCGCGTTCCTTCGCGTCGCCCTTGTCGGTCGGGTCGTCCGCGCTCTCCACGGGAGGGGCGATGTCGAACACCGAGACGTTGGTGTCGGCGAGGCGCTTGTTCAGCATCTCGAAGCGATGCGCGGACCCCGTGCCCTGCGGTGACGAGAAGAACGAGAGCAGGATCGTCCAGTCGCGCGTGGACGGGACGTCATGAAAGCGCAATACGCCGACGCCCGAGTCGCGGAAGCGGCCCAGGATGTACGAGAAGCTCGCGTAGTTGTCGAGGTCGAGCTTCATGCGAGTGGCGTTCAGGAACAGGAACTCGCCGGCGAGCCGGAAGTCGCACTCGCCGTCGCCCTCGATGAGTTCCTTGGAGAGCGCGGTGAGCTCGGCGAGCGCCTTCTGCACGACGGCGTTCTCGACGGGGTACAGCTTGAGGTTGCGCAGCGCGATGTACAGGCCGAGCACCCAGGTGCGGCCGATGCGGCGCACGGAGCCCTCGGCGAGCCCCGCCGCCGTATTCACCGTCTGCGTGTTGCGCGCGATGATCGACGGACGCGCGTCGCCGCCGCCGGACGGGCGATTGCCGTCGCTCATGCGGGCGTCCCGCCGCGCAGCGCGCGGCTCACGGCATTGCGCACGATCACGTCCTTTTCGCCGGCCGAGCGCTCGAGGGCGGCGCGCGAGGCGTTGGTGTTGATGCGTCCCAGCGCGATCGCGGCACACGCGCGCAACTCCGGATCCTCCTTGCGCGCGAACAGGCCACCCTTGGCGTTGAGGATGCCGTCCAGCAGCGCGACGCCGCCGTCGCCGCAGATGGAGCCGTAGAACTCAAACAGCGCGATGCGCTCCGTGCGGTCCGCGGTGCGGATGTCCTTGCCGCGCACGATCGCGTCGACCTTGGCGAGCGCGGGCCGGTGTGGGCGCGCCGCCAACGCGCGGATTGCGGCGATACGGATGTCGCGGTCTTCGTCGTTGAGCGCGATCTCGAGCGCGGAGAGCGCGCCCGGCGTGCCGATGTCGGTCAGCGCGCGCACGACCGCCGCGCGCATCGGCCGCTCGGCGCTGCCCTGCAGCACCTCGTGCAGTGAGGGCACCGCCGCCGCCGTGCGCATCGCGCCCGCGCGCCGGATCGCCTCGCGCGCCACGGCCGGCTTGTTGGCCTTCACCAGCTTGACGAGCTCGCCCGTGTTCGACTGCGCAAGCCGCTCGGCCGAGGCCTCGAGCAGCGGCCGCAGCTCGGCGTTCTGCGTGCGGTCGATCGCGTCGAGCAGGCTCGAGAGCGCCTGCGGCTTCAACTGCCCGAACAACTGTGCCAGCTCGTCCTTTGGCGGCAGCGTCTGTTCGAGTTCGAGCGCCTGCAGCATCTGGCTCAGCGCGTCCGGGTGGCTCAGGCGGTCCGGCAGGCGCGCGAGCCGCTCGCGGTCCGCGGGCCGCAGGTCGCGCGCGCGCTGGACCGTGCCCTCGATCTCGCGCAGCAGGAACGCCACCGAGGAGAATTGGCCGGCCGAGAGCAGGTGCAGCACGAGCGCTTCGAGGTCACCGGCGACTTCCTCACGCACGAGCGCGTCCGCCTGCAACTCGAAGATGTCGAGCAGCGCGATGAGCACGGAGCGGCGCAGGTCGAGTCCGTACTCGCGCGTCGTCTCCTTGCGCAGGTAGTCGATCTCGTTCGGGTCGAGGAAGTACAGCGTGGAATCGAAGTCCTCCATGCTGACCACGCCGGATGGACGCGGCGGCGCGGAGTCGCCTGCCTCCTGCGCGGCCGACTCCTGGCGCACTTCGTCGATGGCCTGCTTGGGGGACTCGAACTCCTGGCCCTTCACCGCCGGCCAACGGCCCGGCTCCGCATGCGAGTCGATCGGCGCCGCGGGGTCGTTGGCCTCGACGTAGCGATAGCGCAGGTACGCGAAATCGTGCTCCCACAGGATCGTCAGCAGGTCATCCTCATGCGCCTGCGCGCGCCGCACGCGAGGGATGATCGCCAGGAACTTCTCGAGCTCTTCATCCTCGAAGCCCGGCAGGAGCGCCAGCTCGCGTAGGCCGTCCTTGAACAACAGCCACGGCAGGCTGTCGCCGCCCTTCTCCGGCTGGTTGTGCACGACTACGCCGCACCACGTGAGTTGCGTGTCCGTCACCTTGAACAGCAGTCCGTCGCCCTGCTGCCACAGGTTGGCGAACGACGTGCGCACATTCTCGACCGTCTTGAGGTAGGTCGGGTTGTTGTGCATGTAGAGCTGGTGCGCGCGGATCGCCTTGTCGAGCAGCTTGAGCATGTCCTCGACAAGCACCGGCGAGAACGGCGGTGTCTCCTGCCCGACCTCGTCGACGTCCTGCGGCACGGTCATGCGCTGCTCCCGTCGCCGTCGAAGCCCAGCATCTGCGCGACCTGTGCGACGTCCTTGTCGCCGCGACCACTGAGACAGATCAGCACGGCGTCGTCGGCCT
>JAKFFA010000086.1:0-98440 GCA_036675455.1 Gemmatimonadaceae bacterium
CGGACCGCTGCCGTCGACGGCCACCATCACGGCGACGTCTGAGGGCGTGTCCGCGACGTTCGACATCACGACGAACTGCCCTGCGGTCGTCGTCGAAGTTGAGCTCGTGCCGACACTCGGCGCGAACATGGCCGTCGGAATGACGGACCAGTTCGAGATCATCCCGCACGCGCCGTCTGGCACCGTGCTCGACACAGCCGGTCGTGAGGTCACGTTTGAGTCCAGTGACACGCTCGTCGCGACGGTTTCGGCCACCGGTCTTGTTGAGATGGTCGGAGAGGGTGAAGCGGACATCACCGGCTCAGTCGATGGCGAGTCTGCCACGGTCACCGTGACGAGCTACGATCAGATCATGAGCGGCGAGGCCATCAACACCGGCCTGCTCGCGAGTGGCTCGAGCGTGTTCTATCTGGTCGACGTGCCGAGCGGCACGACGTCGCTGACCTTCACGCTTGGAGGCGGCACCGGCGGCGACCCGGACATCTACGCGTACGATCCGACGGGTGAGAACGTGGATGCCTCGTTCAACTCCGGCCCGGGTGAGCAGATCGTCATCGAGAACCCGACGGTCGGTCGCTGGGTGATTGAAGTGAACGCTTGGGATGGCGCGCCAGATCATGACGGTGCGGTCCTCACCGCGACGCTGAATCCGGCTCCGCCAATCGTGCCAGTTCCGTGAGGTTGGCTCAGGCGTGAATGCAGGACTGTAGCACAGGAAAAGAGCGGCGTCTCCAATCGGAGACGCCGCTCTTTCTTGTTGCGTCAGTCAATGGGGCGGAACGGTCGCCTGGCCGCCGCCGGGGGTAGCGCCTTGGGGCGCTCCCCTCGGCCCTCAATCAGCGCTCGCGAATCTCGGGCGCGGGGATGACGATATCCATGAACGTCACCGGCTCGGCCACCTCGATACGCACCGGGCGGCGCACCGTCGTGCCATCCGGCGTCACCACCGTGATCACGTAGTCCGTACCCTTCGGCATGTTGCATACCGCGTAGCGCCCGTCCCCGCCGGTGCGCGTCTCCGCGCTGCCCAGCGTGTCCGCCTCGGGGCGCTTCGCGGCCGCCGGGTCGATCTTCACCGGCGCGCGCATCACGGGCGAGCCGTCGCTGCGAATCACGGTGCCAATGAGGGCCGCACCCTTCGTGTCGAGCCCGCATGCCTGGCGCACGAGTTCCGGCAGCGTCTTTACGCGCATGGTCGTGTCGAGCTGCGCCATCGTCGCAGGGAACCGCACGCGAATGCGCTCGGGACGCAGACCGAGCGCCGCGTAGAGCGGCGTCGTGGCCTCGACAACGTACTCGCCCTCCACCATCCCGCGAAATGCCACGCGGCCCTGCATGTCCGTGACTTCCTGCAGCGGCGAGCCGGCGAAGGCCACCGTCGCGCCCGCCACCGGACGCAGCTCGGTGTCCCCGGAATCACCTTCCACGACCACCACCGACAAGGAGCTCAACGGACGTGTCCAGAGCGGGGTCTCCGCGTCGCCGGTGCCGGCGCTCACCGCCAGCAGGTCGCCGCCGGTGACGCGCAGCCGGTCGGTCTGCGGGATCGCCGTCGGCAAGTACGACCATACGTTCACCGCAGAGCCCGCGCGCCGCACCGTGTCGGCGAGTTGCCCGCGCACGGGCACCGGCGCGCGGATGAGCCAGCGCGGGAGAATCCATGCGCCGTTCGGCAACTGTGCGAACTCGATCTCTCCGCCCGCGACGTTGGTGCGCACCGTGGCGGGCAGGTTCACGTAGTCGAAGGTGACCGACTGCAGCGCGCGCGTCGCACGGTCGAAGTAGAGCACACCCTTGATCTCGGAGCGCCGGATGCTGCCCAACGGCCAGAACTCGAGCGCCAAGCGCTGGGGCGCCGTCTGTTCCGGGTCTCGCACGCGGAAACAGTGGGTACGCGTGAAATATGGTGAGAGCAGCACATCCAGGTCCGGCGCGACGTAGCGCAGGCCCGAGTCGCTCGGCGTCACGTACCCGCGCAGCTCAAGCGTGTCGGGCGGGTAGCTGCTCCAGGGCCGCGATCCCTGATGTCGTTCGCGCAGGAAGAGCGACTCGAGCAACTCCCGTGGCTCGCGCGTGTCGTACTTGCGCGAATGGAGCATCACGTCGAAGCGATAATTGAGTTCCTGAATCGTGATGTCGGCGGCGATTATCGCGGTCTTCGCTTCGTCCCAAAGCAGCGACGTCGCGAGCCCCTCGCGCGGATTCTCGAAGCAGCCGGCGACTTCCTGCGCGGTCACGGCCGGCAGGTTCACGGGCACCTGGTTCAGCGACAACGCCATCGAGGTGTCGCGCGCGAGTTCGAACAGTTGTGTGGTATGCGGACGGAAGCCAATGCGCAGCGTCTGGATCCGGTACGTGCCGGCCGACGGCGCACGAAGCACGAATACGCCTTGTACCGTCGACAGCGTGCGCGCGCGCACGGCCGAGGATTCATCGAGCAGCAGGACCACCGCGCCGCGAATCGCAGAGCGATCGATTTCCCGGACCACGGTGCCGCGGACGGTCTGCGCTTGCAGCACGGGCGCGGCAAGCGGGAGACAGGCCAGGAGAACAACGAAGAGTGACCGCACCATTTGCATATGTGTAGTACCTAGCGAGTTCATGGTTCCGTCAGCGCGAAGCGTCGTCGGCCGGTAATGTGGGCCCCACACTTGACAACGGGAACGGAGCTCCTGATATTACTGATAATCCAGTACTAGAGAGGCAGTCGTGAAGGAAATTCATTTCCCACCGCGGGAACTCGCCGTCATGAGTAGTCTGTGGCGCCGCGGATCCGCCACCGTGGCCGAGGTTCGCGAGGATCTCGACGATGAGCTCGCCTACACCTCCGTGCTCTCCGCCCTGCAGATCCTCGAGGAGAAGGGCTGCGTGCGGCACGAGGCCGAGGGCCGCGCGTACCGCTACTTCCCGTTGGTCGCAGCCGAGCGCGCTGGCGGAAGCGCCCTGCACCGCATTCGCGACGCGATCTTCCACGGCTCCATGGAGCGCATGTTCGCGCAGATGGTGTCTGATCGCGACCTGAGCCGCGAGGATCTCGAGCGCATGCGCGTGCTGCTACTCGAGCGGCTCAGCGACAAGGAGGACACATGAGCCTGCCCCTTGCCCTCTTTGCGCTGTGGACCTGCGCCTTGCTGGCCCTCGGCGCGACGCTCGCGACCCGGCTGGCCGGCAGCGCCATGCGCGGTCAGCGCTTCGCGTGGGCCGCCGCCATGGCGACCGCAGTCGCACTGCTGTTCGTGGCCCCGCTTCGCCAGCGCATTGTCGGCACCGCGACGAACGGCGCGTCCGTGATCGATGTGGGAGCCCTCGAGCGCATGGCAGGCGGATTCGATGCCCCACTCATGAGCCTCTCGTATGCGACCGGGGGCCTGCCGTCGTGGCTCTCGCCGTTGGTGGCAGTCCTCTGGGCTCTCTCGTCAGCGACGTTCGCGGTCGTCTTTTTCACGTCGTATCGACGCCATCGCCGTCATGCCGGGCGCGCGTCGCACGCCACGATTGCCGGTACCGCGGTCCGTGTGGTCGACGGCTTTGGTCCTGCGGTCGTCGGCGTGCGGCGCCCCGACATCGTAGTGCCCTCCTGGCTGCTCGACCGGCCAGAGGCTGAGCAACGGCTGATCGTTCGTCACGAACTCTCCCACATGGCCGTGGGCGATCCGCTGCTGCTGCTTGCCGGCTGTGCCGCGCTCGCCGCGATGCCGTGGAACCCGGCCATGTGGTACCTGCTGGGCCGCCTGCGCCTCGCCATCGAACTGGACTGCGACCGGCGCGTGCTGGCCGCGGGCGCGCGTACGCGCGACTACGGCGCCGCCCTCATCGAACTCACCGCGCTCCTGCCACGCAAAGTCGGCGGCATCGGCGCACCCGCATTCGCGTACCGCCCTTCTCATCTCGAACGGAGACTCGCCGCCATGACCGCCAAACCGATGTCGTACCGCCGTGCGCGCCTCGCCGCCGCCGGCGCTGTTGCCGTCGCCGCCTTCGTCGTCGCCTGCGACTCGCAGCTGCCCACGTCAACAGAGATCGAAGCCATGAGCGTGGCGGAGGTCGAAGCGCAGGCCTCGCCGTTGCTCCGGTTGGGCAATGCCGAGACGCACTACTTGGTTGACGGCGTGATCGTCACGCGCGACGTCGCGGCGGCCGTGCCGGCTGACAAGATCGCGCGCATCGAAGTGGGCCGTAGTGCACTGAAGCGCGGAACGCAGGCCGGCGTCGCCGAGGTACCCACGAGTGAGGTCGCGAGCATTCACGTCATCACGACGGATGCGCCGGAGTTGTTGAAACTGCCCGCCAAGAAGGCCGAGACCGCTGAACGCAGGCGACCGTTCACCGAGGCAGAGCGAGCAGGTGCCCCCACGGTCCTCCTGCGAGAGAAGTCCGACACGGCGTCATTCCAAGGAGTGCTGGTGATTGACGGCGTGCTCGTGGAGCAGTCGCGCCTCGATAACCTCGACCCGGAAAGCATCAAGTCCGTCGAGGTCGTGAAGGGCGCCGCTGGCGAGCGCCTGTACGGCCCGCGCGGCGCCAAGGGCGTGATCCTCATCACGACGAAGGAGAAACCATAGTCACGGCCGACTGATGACCCACGCAAAAGGGCGCACCGTCTCCCGGTGCGCCCTTTTGCATGCTCTCCTGCTGCGAGTTGCCCCTCCTGGGATCGAACCAGGACTCTTCTGCTCCAGAGGCAGACGTGTTGCCAGTTACACCAAGGGGCAGTGTGTTCAATGCCGGATTCTCTCTCCGACAATCGAACCGTATTTTAGCTCCGAAGGCCCCTCCGGGCAACCCCGAAAAGGCCCCTGTCGTGCCCGCACGCTACATTTGCCGCATGCCAACAGACCTCCGTTATCCCATCGGTCGGTTCGCTCATCCGGCCTCCTCCACCGCCGCCGAACGCGAGGCGCGCATCGCCAACATCGCCGCCCTCCCGGAACGACTGGGCGCCGCCGTACTCGGCCTCTCCGACGAACAGCTCGACACACCGTACCGGCCCGACGGGTGGACCGTGCGGCAAGTGACGCACCATGTGGCCGATTCGCACGTCAACGCCTACTGCCGCATCAAACTCGGCCTCACCGAGGAAAATCCGGTGATCCGGCCGTACGCCGAGGACCGCTGGGCGATGCTCGCGGATTCGCGCATGCCGGTCGACGTCTCGCTCCGCCTGCTGGCCGCACTGCACGAACGTTGGGTCATGCTCCTGCGCGCGACCCCACCGGCCGACTTCGGCCGCCCCCTCACGCACCCCGAGGGCAACGTCGCCTTCACCGTCGATGCACTCGTCGCGATGTACGACTGGCACGGCCGCCATCATACGGCGCACGTGACGGAGCTGAGGAAGCGCGAAGGCTGGTAACGTCGAGAGATTCGCAGCGAGCAGTGGCAGCGAGCAGCGAGCAGTGGCAGCGAGCAGTGGCAGGTTCGTTAGCCGCTGGCCATGGGAACGCAGGTTCGTCCCGCACACATCTGCCGTCCGCCGTCTGTCGTCTAGAATTCAGAACGCCGCCGATCTAAACGATCGGCGGCGTCACGGTCCAACTGGTCTCTCGAATATCAGGGTGCCTCGCGCGCCGACATTGGAACTCTCCGTCCTACCGAACGGCGGCGGGCTATTGTCCTGCTCGTGAAACCAGCGGAAGCTTTATGAACGATATGGAGCTGAGGGGGATCGAACCCCTGACCTCTGCAGTGCGATTGCAGCGCTCTCCCAGCTGAGCTACAGCCCCGCATCACGCGCCGGTCAGGTTTGGGCCTCTCAAGTACACCCTACATACTCAGGACGACCCAACTTGGTTCCGGTCACGCATACGGCCCCGCCTGATGCTGCCTGGCGGGGCCGCCGATGAGGGAATAGTAGTGGCACCCGTGGACCTGCGCCACCCCCGGCGCATACTTAGATAGGTGAGCCAACAGTCCCCGCTTCCGACCCCACTCGAAGTCCGCCACGCCGCCGTCCGCATCGGCGGCGTGGCGGTCCACACGCCGCTGCGACACTCGCCCACGCTCTCGGCCAAGGTCGGCGGCGAGGTCTTCCTCAAACTCGAGTCGGAGCAGGTCGGTGGCTCGTTCAAGGTGCGCGGCGCGCTGAATGCCCTGCTTGCCCTTGCGGAGGAGGAATTGGCGCTCGGCATCGTCGCGTCTTCGGCGGGCAATCACGGGCTCGGTATCGCCATCGCCGCGGAACGACTTGCCGTGCGCGCCACGGTCTTCGTGCCGTTCACGGCGCCGGTGGTCAAGCGCGCCGCGATCGAGGCGCACGGCGCCCGCGTGGACGCCTCGCAGCCCAACTACGACGCCGCGGAGGCGGCCGCGCAGGCATTCGCGCGTGAGACCGGCGCGACCTTCGTCGGGCCATGCACCGGGCGCACGCTGCTCGCGGGCGCGGGCACGGTCGGCATGGAGATTCTCGAGGACCTGCCGCATGTGGGCACTGTGATCGTCCCGGTCGGCGGCGGTGGCCTCTGCGGCGGCGTCGGTGGCTACATCCGAGGCACGGCGAAGGACGTGCGCATCATCGGCGTGCAGTCAGAGCGAACGAATGCGATGTCTCTGGCCCTCGGGTCAGGCCGCGCGACCACCATCCCGGACCGGCCCACCCTGGCCGAGGGACTGGCCGGCCTCGTGAATGAAGAGATGCTCGCGCAGGGCGAGGCAGCGCTGGATTCCATCATGACCGTTTCCGAGGACGACATCGCCGAGTCGATTGCGTGGCTGCACCGCGCCGAGGCGCTCGTCGTGGAGGGGGCCGGAGCCGTCGGCGTGGCGGCGCTGCGCAGCGGAGCGCTCAAGCCGATAGAATGGCCCGCCGTCGTCGTGATCAGCGGCGCGAACATCGACAAGGTCAGGTGGGAAGGCATCGTCGCAGAAGACGGACCACGATAGGGCGGCTTCGGCTCGAGCGGCATCCGCGCGAACGCCCCGCGCGGTGATGCATCCTCCCTCCCTATATTCGTGCGATGTCCCTCTCAGTCCGATTCCTCGGCACGTCCGCCTCGCGCCCCACCGTGGAGCGCGGCGTCTCCGCGCTTGCGCTCGTGCGCGAGGGTGAGACGATGCTGTTCGATTGCGGCGAGGGCACGCAGCGCCAGATGATGCGCTGGGGCGTGGGATTCACGCTGTCGGACATCTTCTTCACACACTTCCACACGGACCATTTTCTCGGCGTGCTGGGGCTGCTCAAGACACTGGCCCTGCAGGGTCGCACGGAGCCCATGCGGCTCTGGGGACCACGCGGCGCCAGCGCGCTGTTCCGGCGCGCCGAGGGGCTCGGCGTGGAGAAGCTGACGTTTCCGCTCACCGTCACGGAACTCACGCACGGCGAGGCGGTGAAGCGCCGGGACTACGACATCAAGCCGTTCACGGTCGAGCACCGCAACGGCGCTGCCTTGGGCTACGCGCTGGTCGAGCACGAGCGCCGCGGGCGTTTCGATCCGGACCATGCGCGCGCGCTCGGCATTCCCGAGGGACCGCTCTGGGGTCGCATCCACAAGGGCGAGGACATCACACTCGACGATGGCCGCGTGATCCCGCACTCGGAGATCGTGGGCCCCACGCGACCGGGGCGCACGGTGGTGATCGCGGGCGACACGCGGCCGTGCGCCGCCACGATCGATGCCGCGCAGGGCGCGGATCTGCTCGTGCACGAGTCCACGTTCGGCGATGAGGACGCGGCACGCGCGAAGGAAACGATGCACTCAACGGCGCGCGAGGCCGCGCAGGTGGCGTCCCTGGCGGGCGTGCGCACGCTCGCACTCACCCATTTCTCCGCGCGCTATTCGCGCGACACCAGTGACTTGGCGCGCGAGGCGCGCGAGGCCTTCGCCGGCACCGTCGTCATGGCAAAGGACGGACTGGAGCTGGACGTCCCGTTTCGGGACTGACTGGTTTAGAGCCCCTGACGCCCCGCGAACCCCGCGTCGAGCTCGTGCCAGAACGCGACCGTGGGCTCGCCCAACTTCCAGCAGAAGTACACTGGCCGGCCATCACGATCGCCCGGGAAATCCAACAGCCCCGTCTCGAGCGACTTGCACTCGATACCGAGTTCCGTGAGCTCCGCGACGAACCCCTCGATCTCGGCCGCGGCGCGCTGAACCTGCTCGGCGATGCGTTCCGCCTCGGGGTCCGGCTGGGTCGCCGTGCTGCGCGCGGTGGCGACTTCGAAATCGAGCACGAGTGCCTGCCACTCGGCGTAGCGCCGGACGAGGTCGGCCGTGATGCGGCGGACAAGAGGCAGTGCGCGGTTGGCGCGCTCCGCGGTCCACGACTGCGTGTCGGCGGCTGATGGACTCATGATGCGATCTCCTGATGGCTCATCGGGTGCTTCCGAGGGCGAGGACCGGAATGCTGTCGCCCGTGGACTTTACGATTCGAACGTCCCCGGAGTAAAACGCGGATTCGTTGAACGCGCGGGTGAGCGCCACGCGCGTGCCGGCCGGCAGTGAGTCGGACAGCCACAGCACGCGCAACACCGGCGCCGGCACCGAACCCAGACGCCACTCGGCTCCTGCCGCATCGCGCAACACGAACGACGACCGCCCACGCCGCGGCACTGCGGCACGCGCCACCAGCGTGAAGTCGTCGCGCGGCCACGTCCGCTCGCCGCGCGTCTCGCGCAGCGGGTAAGCGCCGCTTACGCCGGCCCACCACGCCGGTGGCTCGATGGGGATGGCCGCAAGTTCATAACTCGGGCCCGCGTTGCGGCCCGCGGATTGCGCGATCGAGAATCGCACGAACGGCCGGCGATCCTCGACGCCGATCGTGAAGCTGCGCGGGTCGAAGCTCAGGTGATCGAGCTCGGCCCGCACCTCCGCGGCCGCGCCATCCGCCATCGCGGCCAGCGAGTCATGGATCGCGTTCCAGCGTGACCGGCCAAGCGCCGTCGCCGCGCGCGCCGTCTCGCGGCCGAACAGTGCCTCGAGCGAAATCTCACCGCCCGTGCGCAGGTCGATGACGCCGCGCCGCGCGCCGTGCGTCGAGGGCCCGCCGATGATGTCGATGTCGGTGCGGTACTCGTACGAGAGGAACGGACCGTGCACGTTGAGCACGATGACCTCGGCCGTCGCGATCGTGCGCGGGTTGTCGTAGCCCGCCTCGTCGGGGCCGAGCGGGCGCTCGTCGGGATTCGCCGCCGCGTACGCGCGTGCGAGCACGGGCATCAGCGTGTCGACGAACAGCGACGCGGAATCGCCCGTGATCAAGTCCCGCTTGAGCAGCCGCTGTCCGACATAGACGGCGTCGTAGAACGAGCGGTCCTCGTCGGTCACGTAGATCTCCACGAACCGGCCGTCCACCTCGGCCACCGCGATCGGCGCGCCACGTACGCGGATCCCTGACGAATCCGAACGAACCCAGTACGTCGAGTCCGCCGCCGCAATCAGGAACTCCACCTGCGGCACAGAGGGCGGCACCGCTTCCTGCTTGCAGGCGACGACAATGAGCATGGCGGAGACGAACAGACCGGACAGCCGGTGGGGACAGCGCGCGCGCATGCCGGAATATATCAGGGCGCCAGTGACCTCACGCCGTCCACGAGCCGGTCCACTTCGTCGGCCGTCGTGTAGCACGAGGCGCCGGCGCGCACGAGACCGTCCGCGGCGTGCCCCAGCAGTTCCACGATGGTTGACGCATAGAAGTCGCCGTGGCTCGTGAAGACTCCGCGGTCGGCCAACGCGCGCGTGACGCGCTCGCTGTCCATACCCTGCACGGTGAAGCTCAGCGTCGGCGTGCGCGGTTCGTCGGGCGTCGGTCCGTACAGCGTGACGCCGCCGATGGCGGCCAAGCCGTCCCACAGGCGCAGCAGCAGCGAGGACCCACGCTGGTGCATGGCGGCGTACGCGCGCTCGAGGTAAACGCGGCGCGGCTCGTGCGGCGCAACGCCGTCCGCGCCGGTCGCACTACGTACGCCCTTCGCGTCGGCCCCGCCGATCCACGCGAGAAAATCAACCGCCGCAGCAGCGCCGATGATCCCCTCGTGATTCTGCGTGCCGGTCTCGAGCCGCTCCGGCGCATAATCAGGCGCCGGATCGAGCCGCGGCGCGTCAATGTTCGCGAGCAGCGACTCGCGGCCATAGATCACGCCGATATGCGGCCCATAGAACTTGTACGCGGAGCAGCCGAGAAAATCACAGTCCATGGCCCGCACGTCGACGAGCGCATGCGGCGTGTAGTGCACGGCGTCCACGAACACGAGCGCGCCGGCCGCGTGCGCCAGGCGCGCGGCCTCGGTCACGTCGGAGACGGTGCCAAGCGCATTGGAGGCCGCGCCAATCGCGACGAGCCGCGTGCGCGGGCCAATTGCCGCTCGCAGCGAACCGAGATCGAGCTGACCAGACTCGAGCCGCACACTCGCGCGACGGATCGCGACGCCGCGCTCGCGCGCAAGCGCGGTCCACGGCGCGACGTTGGCGTGATGGTCGAGGTCCGTGATGACGACTTCGTCGCCTGGTCCCCACGCGCGACCCAGCGCGCGTGCGAGGTGGAACGTGCCGGTCGTCATGTTGTTCGCGAAGGCGATTTCGCGCGCGGACGCGCCTAAAAGATCTGCCATCGCCGCGCGCGCCGCGTCCAGCATCGCGTCCGTCTCGGCGCTGGTCGGGTAAGCCCAGTGCGTGTTCGCATTGTGGTGCAGCAGGTAATCGGCCACCGCGTCGGCGACCGACTGCGGCACCTGCGTGCCACCGGGTCCGTCGAAGTACGCCACCGAATGCCCGTTGTGCTGCCGTGTGAGCGCGGGGAACCGCGCGCGGATCTGCTCAACCGTGGGAAGCGCCGGCGATGCGCCTTGGTCGCCGGCGTGCGATGCGGCGTGCGATGCGGTGTGCGTCATGCGATCTCCGCGCCGGCCAACTGTTCGATCCATCGCACCGCCTCGACATGGTCCGCCTCCTCACCCAGCGCCGCGTGCGCGGCGCGGAAGAGTTCCGCAGTGAGCTGCAGCAGGGGCGACGCAACGCCTTGCTCACGTGCGACCTGCGCCGCGATGCCAACGTCCTTGTCCAACAAGGCGAGCCGAAACGTACGCGGGAAGGCGCGCGTGAGCACGCGCTCGGGAAACAGATTCATCGACGCGTTCGACCGGCCGCTGGAGGTGTTGATCACGTCCAAGGCGATCGCCGGCGATACGCCCGCCTTGCGCAACGCCAGCAATCCCTCGGCGGTGGACCACACGTGCACCGCAAGCAGCGCGTTGTTCACCGCCTTGACGGCGTCACCGGCGCCGACCGGACCACAGGGGACGATCTTCGCGCTGAAGATCTCGAGCACCGGTCGAACGCACTCGAGCGTCGCGGCGTCACCGCCGACCATCACCGTCAGCGTACCGGCCTCGGCCCCGGCGACCCCGCCCGACACCGGCGCGTCGAGGAAGCCGATCCCACGTTCGCCGAGGCGAGCCGCGATGCGCCGCGAGGTCGCCGGGTCGCCCGACGTGCAGTCGACGAGCGTCGCGCCCCGCGTGAGCGTCGCGAGCAGCCCATCGGGACCGTCAAGCAGCGCCTCGACGTCGCGGGAGACCGGCAGGCACGTGATCACGACGTTCGCATCTTGCGCCGCTTGGGCCGGCGTGGATGCGACACGCCCGCCGTGTTGGGCCGCAAAGTTCTGCGCACGTGAGGCGGTGCGGTTCCAGACGCAGAGGTCGATGGATGAGGCGCCCGCGAAGTGGCGGGCGATCGGTGTGCCGATGGCGCCAAGGCCGAGGAAGGAGACGTTCATCCCGTACGATACTGCCTAGATTGCACGGATGCGATTCGAGGTCATCATCGGCGGCATGTTGTCGGTCCACGCGCAGCATGGCGTGTTCATGGCCTTGGGCGCCGTGGAAGGCGCCCTGAGCGCCGAAGTGGACTTGGGCCGCGCCGTGGTCTGGCACGACGGCCGAGCCACCGAGGCGGCGATCCGTGAGGCGGTCGGTGCGGCGGGCTACGATGTGCTGGAGGTGCGCGCACTGCCGCGCATCCTGCCGACGATCTGAGCCGCATTGAGGCGCGCCGGGAGAGGCGTCCCCGTGACGCGCCCGCGAGACGAGCGAAAACACGAAACGCCGAGCGATGCCCTTCACGTCATCGCCCAGCGCCTCATGCCTTCGGTTCTCTCCTGCAGTTGTGTCCTGCTCTGATCCGAATGGACAGGGGGCCGGCCGGCCCCCCACCAGCACCGACCTGCACCCCGCTGCCATTCAGACTTCCTACAGTCCTTCAGACACCCAATACGCAGAGAGGGTTTACCCGGTTTCTTGGAACGGCGATGCGAGGGGGGATGCGGGGTGCACGGGCGGTACGGGTTGCGGTGGGGGGGGGATGCGAGGAACTACTGATCGTGCCCTGTGATGCGAGATGCGGGACCTCGCATCCTGCCCCCACCCCGCAACCCGCACCGTAGGGCCCCTCGCATCCCCCCTCGCATCGCAGTTCCAATCTGCCGTCCGCCGTCTGCCGTCTGCCTACATCGAGATGTAATACGACCCCTTAACCAAAAACGTATTGTCCGACCGCGTCCGGAAGAGATCCCCAAAATCGCGGCCCGCGCGGAAGCTGCCGGGGTTCAGGTCGCCCTGACCACGGCCCTGCTGCCAGACGAAGAACAACGTCGACCCCGGCCGGTATTCCCAGCGCAGGACCGTGTTCGACCGGAACTGCTTGAAGTTGAAGTCTTCGGTGGTGCCGGCGTATGGCGTGAATCGGTCGTCGTACTCCTTCGCACGCGGATCCGCGAGTTCACGCAGGTCGGAATAGGCGCCCGCCGAGACGAACGGCTCCGCGTAGAGCTGCACTGAGAGCGTCGGCGTGACCGTGTAGTCAAACCGCGCCGTGATCGATGCCGTGCGCTGGTTGAGCCGCGCAAACGTGTAGCTGGTGCCCGTGCCGTCGGACACGTTGCCGTACCACTGCATGTCGTTCACGAAGTTGCTCAGGTGCATGCCGATGTTGGCCTGGAATTGGCTCGCGACGCGGAACCGCACGCTGGGGTCGATGCCCCAGTCACTGGTGCCGCCCTCGTCCTCCGGCATGTAATACCCCTGCACCACGACGCCGACGGGACGTCGCGTGTCGGTCTCGAAGCCCAGCGAACCGCTCTGGCGGAACGGTCGGCGCAGAGCTGGGCCGCCGCGCGCAGCCCGGTCATCGTAGGCGGCACCGAGCCCGTTCACGCCCCAGTTGGCCCAGAACCAGATCCGGTTGCTGAACTCACCGTTCGCGCTGAGATGCGCGCCGGATTGCAGGCGCAGGCCGTCGCCGTTCCAGTCGTTGGATTGGTTCAGGTTCACGAACAGCCGGCGGTACACCTTCGTCGGCTCGGTGAACTGGAGCCCGACCCAGTTGTTGTTGCTGGTGATGTCCGCGCGCGAGAGGAAGCCCGCATCGTTGACCTCGTAGCCCGCGCTCGTGCTGGTCACCCCCGTCTCGAACCGCAGGATCCCGCCGCCGACCTTGGCCGCATATGCGTTGACGCGCGACCCGCTCAACGAGGTGCGGGTGGGATCGACATCCTGGCGCGAGTCGGGGCGGTTGTACGCATGCACTGAACTCAGCTGCGTCGCGAGGATGCTTTCCTCGCTGCCGGCGACGCGGCTGGCCACCGCGGACCCGCCGATCTGGTAGTTGTTCCCGGCGAACCGGTGCCGCGCGTCGATGCCGATGGCATATGCGCTCTCTCGTAGATAGTCGCGCGAGTCTGCGTCGAGGTTGCGGTTGGTCGCGGTGACCATGAGGCCCACGCCCGAGTTGCCCTTGCGCATGTCTTGCTGGAGGCGCGCCACGAGATAGTTGGTCTGCGGCTCGATTGTGCGGCCGCCGCCGCCGGCCTCGCGCTGCGTCACCGCGTCCAGGAAGCCGACGCTGAGCCCACTCGCGGTGCGGCCGGTGAGCTTGGTAGCGCCAAGGATCGTGCTGTTCTGCGTGTTGTCGTCATCGGCGTAAACACCGCCCAGTTGCGGACTGCGGCCGATGCGGCGCGAATAGAATAGGTTGTTGGCGAACGAGAAGATCGCCGACCCCTCGAGGAAGAACGGGCGACGTTCCTGGAAGAACTGTTCGAAGGCGGTCAGGTTGAGGACCGCCGGGTCCGCCTCGACCTGCCCGAAATCCGGGTTCACCGTGGCGTCCAGCGTGAGGTTCGACGTGACGCCGTACTTCATGTCGGCCCCGAAGGCGAAGTCTTGCCGTCGCTCAAAGCCGGTCGCCGTCGGTCGCGGCGCGTTCGTGGCCACCATGTAGGGCATGACCTCGAGCCGTCGCGGCGCCTCGATGCCCTCGAATCCGGTGACCTCGCCGAACTGCGACACGAAACCCGACTGGCTCCGTCGATACAGCGGCCATGAGTTGCGCTCATTGAGCCGCGCGACGTCGCGCCAGATGGCAAACCCGAACGTGTGCGACTCTCCGCGAGGAAAGCGCATCTGGCCGAACGGGATGCGGTATTCGGCGGTCCAGCCGAGCGAGTCGATCGTGGTCGCCACATCCCAGACGGCGTCCCACGAGGCATCCTCGTTGCCGTCGTTGGACATGTAGATGTCGCGCTTCACGCCCACCGGATTCGTGGTGAACCGGTATCCGGTGCGCCGGTCGTGATAGGAATCGATCATTAGGTGGATGAAATCCGATTCCGTGCGCGTGTCGCGTCGCGACAGCAGCGCGACGATGGAATCGGGCGCGGTGTCGAACGCGCGCACGAACACGTACAGGTACTTGTCGTCATAACCGACGCGCGCCTCGGTGCGCTGCGTGGCGTCGCCGTCCTCCACCGGATCGTGCTGGCGAAACTGCGTGATGGGCGGCGCGAGCCGCCAGATCTCGTCATCGTCGCGTCCATCGAGCTCTGGCGCGGACGTCGCGCGCGCCGCCGTCGCCGCCGTGGCGGTGGGCAGCGGGATTGGACCTGGACCGGAGGGTCTGGTCGAAATTCGTTCAAGGCCGGGGCCGGAGGCGACGGCGACCTGCAAGGCGAGCGCGAGCGGTAACAGCATATGAAATCCGGGTTGATTGTCCCGGTGGGGGATCGTCTGGGACCGATCGGCGGCTTCGTGCTCGCGATCGGATGTAGATAGAACGGACGGACGTGGACAGGAGATTCGACAGCGCGATCGGGCACAGCGTTGCTTGTGGGACGCATGACGCCGCGCGCGTGGCGCCGTCGCCGGGTCGCGCCACGCGCACACCCGTCATCCGCTCGCCTTGTAGAGGCGCTGCCCGACTCGTTAGCTTCGTTTCACTTCGCCCCGAGGCCGCCATGACGCCAGAACAGCGCGATACCGAGCGATTGGTCGCCGCGCTGGTGGCGCCCGACATCCTGGACCTGCTCGAATCCGAGCCGGCCTCCGTGGCGCGCGAGACCGAGGAGCTGCACCCCGCGGACCTCGCTGACGTCGCCGAGCTGCTGCCGCGCGAGCTCGTGCCGCGGCTGCTGGGCGCCCTCGCGCCCGCGCGCGCCGCCGACGTACTCGAGTACCTCGACGAGGAACTGCGCGTCGACGTGCTCGAGAAGATGGACCCGGGCCAGGCGGCGCTGCTGCTCGTGCGCATGACGCCGGACGACCGCGCCGACGCCCTCGACGAGATGGACGAGGAGGCCGCGGACGAGATCCTCGAGGCCATCCCCGCGCGCGAGCGCGCGGAGACCGAGCGGTTGCTCCAGTACGAACCGGATACCGCTGGCGGCCTCATGACGACCGAGTTCGTCTCGGTCCCCGAGGGGCACACGGTCGAGGAGGCGTTGGCAGCGGTGCGCGGCATGGCGCGCGCCGGACGTCGCGAAGCCATGAACACGGTGTACGTGCTGAATGCCGGTGGCGCGCTGGCCGGCGTGCTGTCACTCCGCGAGCTGCTGGCGGCGCCCGAGGGCACCCGCATCGCCGACCTCGCGTGGACGGAGATCGTCTCCGTGCACACGAGCGCCGACCGCGAGGAGGTCGCGCAGCTCACTTCCAACTACGACCTCTCGGCCGTGCCGGTCGTCGACGACCGGCAGCGCCTGCTCGGCGTCGTCACCGTGGACGACGTCATCGACGTCATCCATGAAGAGCAGACCGAGGACGTGCAGAAGTTCGGCGGCTTGGACGCCCTCGAGGAACCTTACCTGCAAAGCAGCTTCCTCGACCTGTTGCGCAAGCGCACGCCGTGGCTGCTCATCCTCTTCCTCGGCCAGATGTTCACCGCCGCGGCGATGGGGTTCTTCGAGGATGAGATCACGAGTGCCGTCGTCCTGTCGCTGTTCATCCCGATGATCATCAGTTCGGGCGGCAACTCCGGGTCGCAGGCGACGTCGCTGATCATTCGCGCGATGGCGCTGCGCGAGATCGGCGGCCGCGACTGGCTGCGCGTGATGGCGCGCGAACTGGCGCTCGGGCTGGTGCTGGGCACCATGCTCGGACTGGTGGGTGTGCTGCGCGTGATCATCTGGCAGTGGACCGGCCTGTATCCATACGGCGACCACTATGTGCTGCTGGCGGCCACGGTGGGCGCGACGGTCGTGGGTGTCGTGCTGTTCGGCACCATCACCGGCGCCATGCTGCCGTTCGTGCTGCGGCGCGTGGGCTTTGACCCCGCGAGCGCATCGGCGCCGCTCGTGGCCACGCTCGTGGACGTGACGGGCGTCGTGCTCTACTTCACGATCGCCCTGACCTTGTTGCGCGGCACGATCCTATGACCACGACGCCGGAGCGGCGGGCTGCCCTGCTCGTCGCTGTGGCGGCCTGTGGGTTCGGTTCGCTCGCCATCGGCACCACCTTCGCGACGCGCGCGGGCGTCGCGTTGACGGCGCTCATGGCGTGGCGTTACGCGCTCGCAGCGCCGCTGGTGATCGTGGCGGCCGGCGGACCGCGCCGCATGCGGGCCGCCCCGATGCGCGTGTTGGCACTCGTCGTGGGAGGCGGCATCGGCCAGTCGCTCGTGACATGGCTCTCGCTGTCCGCGCTGGAGTGGCTCACGGCGGCGTCGCTGGGTTTCCTGTTCTATACATATCCAGCGTGGGTGGCGCTGTTCGCCGCGCTCGCGGGCCTCGAGCGCTTGACGCGCACGCGGATCGCCGCACTATTGCTCGCCCTCGTGGGCATCACGTTGATGGTGGGCTCACCGTGGAGCGCCGCCATGCCGCTGCCGGGCGTTCTGCGCGCGCTGGGCGCCGCCGTCATCTACGCGCTCTACATCCCGCTGCTGCACTGGCTGCGCGGTCCGCTGAGCGCGTCCGTCGCGTCGGCGTACGTGCTCGCGGGCGCCGCGACCGTGTTCCTCGTGACGGCCGGCACAGGCGGCACGCTCTTCGCCGGCATGACGGCCGCCATGTGGGCCATCGCGCTCGTGTTGGCGCTGTTCAGCACGGGGGTGGCATTCGTGGCGTTCCTGCGTGGCCTCGAGGTGCTCGGACCGGTGCGCACGGCGATAGTTTCTACTTTGGAGCCGTTCTGGACGGCCCTCCTCGGCGCGCTGCTGCTGGCACAGCCGGTGGGGGCGACCACCATCACGGGCGGGGCCTGCATCATGATCGCGATCCTGATGCTGCAACGCTCGTCCCGGCCGGTGCTCCCGGCCGCCCCGCCACCCGACTGATGACTGCCATCGATCCGCGCACCGACGCCAGCCAGCTTGCTCCGGGCACCATCTATACGTTGCTCGCGGCCGCCGGCTTCGCCGCGGTCAGCATCTTCACGTCGCTCGCGCTGGCCACGGGCATCACGCTGGCCACGGTGTTGGCCTGGCGATACGTGATCGCGGCCGTGGTGCTCACCACGTACGTCGGCTCGCAGGACTACAAGCGCATTCCACCGCGCGAGATGATGCTATTCGTCACGATCGGCGGCTTCGGCCAGGCGTTGCTCGTGTACCTCGCGCTGAGTTCGCTGGAGTTCATCACCGCGGCCACGCTGGCGTTCCTGTTCTACACGTATCCGGCGTGGGTCGCGCTCGTGCAGTCCGTGCGCGGCGCCGAGCGGATCGACGGCCGGCGCGCGATGGCGTTGCTGCTGTCCTTCGCGGGCATCGCCGTGATCGTCGGGCTGCCGGGTGAGAAAGGCGGCATCGACTGGCGCGGGGTGGCGCTCGCGCTCGCCGCCGCGATCGTGTATGGCGCATACATCCCGGCCATGCGGCACATCCAGCGCGACCATCCGGTCGCGCCGGTCTCCGCCTACTCCAAGATCGGCGCCGCGCTCGCGTTCCTCGTCATGAGTGTCGCCGACCAGTCCTTTACGTGGCAGCTGACGATCGAAGCCTGGAGCATCATCGTTGCGCTGGCCATCGTGAGCACCGTGCTGCCCAGTGTGTTCTTCCTGAGCGGGTTGATCCGGCTCGGCCCCGTGCGCACGGCGATCATCTCCACGGTGGAGCCGTTCCTCACGGCGCTGTTGGGCGTGTTCGTGCTGCGGCAGGCATTGTCATTCAGCACGCTGCTCGGTGGCGCGCTGATCGTCGCGGCTGTTGTGCTCTTGCAGTTTCGGCGGGACCGCGTGGCGTAAGCGCGCGCCCGTGGCGCGGTCGAACACGTGAACGTGTCGCGCTGCGTACCGCAGTCGCACGGTGTCGCCTTGGCGCACGGGTGACGAGGGGTCGAGCCGCGCAATGAAGGGGCGGTCGGCGCCGGGCATCGGGAAATACGCGTATGTATCGGAGCCCAGCGATTCGACGGCATCCACGACGACATCGAGATCGTGCTCGTCACGCGAGCCGGCACGGGCCTCGGAATCTCCGGCGCTTCGCAAGTGCTCGGGACGGATGCCCAGCATCACGTCGCGCGGCTCGCCTGGCGCCCTGCCCGGCAGGAAATTCATCGACGGGCTGCCCATGAAGCCCGCAACGAAGAGGTTGGCCGGCGCATCGTAGAGCGACTGGGGCGGACCCACCTGCTGGACGACGCCGCGCCGCATGACCACGACGCGGTCGCCGAGCGTCATCGCCTCCGTTTGGTCGTGCGTGACGTAGATCGTGGTGGTGCCGATCCTGCGCTGGATGGACGCGATCTGGCGGCGCATCTGCACGCGCAGCCGCGCGTCCAGGTTGCTCAGCGGCTCGTCCATGAGGAACGCGCGCGGCCGGCGCACGATGGCCCGTCCCATCGCAACGCGCTGGCGCTGTCCGCCGGAGAGTCCGGCCGGCCGACGATCCAGGTGCGGCGTGAGCTCGAGCATGTCGGCGACGCGCTCGACGCGCTCGCGGATTTCAGCCGCGCTCAGACCCGCCAACTCAAGGGGGAACGCCATGTTCTCGCGCACGCTCATGTGCGGGTACAGCGCGTAGGACTGAAAGACCATCGCGATGTTGCGCTGGCGCGCGGGGACGTCGTTGACGACGTCTTCATCGATCGCGATGGTGCCGTCGGTCACCGGCTCCAGGCCGGCGAGCATGTTGAGCAGCGTCGACTTGCCACAGCCGGACGGACCGACGAGCACCACGAACTCGCCATCGGCGATATCGAGATTGAAATCCTTGACGACGAGCGTGCCGTCGGCGTAGCGCTTGCTGACGTTCTGCAGGCTGATTTTCGCCATTATCCCTTGACCGCGCCTGATGTGATGCCGGCGACGATGCGCCGCTGGAAGAGGAGCACGAAGATCACGATCGGGATCGTGATGATGACGGCCGCCGCCGCGATCGATCCGGTCGGATTCTCGAACTGGCTGCTGCCGGTGAAGAACGCGAGCGCGGCCGGCACCGTGCGGGACGCGGTCGTCGACGTGAGCGAGATCGCGAACAGGAAATCATTCCAGCAGAAGATGAAGACGAGGATCGCCGTGGTGACGATGCCGGGCATGGCGAGCGGCGCGATCACGTGCCGGAACGCCTGCATCGGCGTCGCCCCGTCCATGTACGCCGCCTTCTCGAGCCCGCGCGGGATCTCGCGGAAGAACGCGGTGAGGATGTAGATCGCCAGCGGCAGCGCGAACGTGACATACGGCAGGATCAGCCCCGGCCACGTGTCGAACAGGCCCAGCGCGATCTCGATCTTGAACAGCGGCGACACGAGCGCGATCTGCGGGAACATCGCGATCAGGAGGGCCGCCCCGACGAGCGTTCTGCGGCCCACGAACTCGAGCCGTGCGATCGCATACGCCGCAAAGCCGCCAATCACGACGGCGAAGAAGGTCGAGATCAGCGCGATGCCGATCGAGTTGAACAGCGGCCTGAGGAACGCGCCGTCGCCCAGGATGGCCGCGTAGTGCTGCAGCGTGGGGTCGTGCGGCAGGAAGCGCCCGTCCGTCATCGTTTCGTTCGACTTCAGCGACAGCGACAGGATCCACAGCGCGGGCACGAGCGCGTAGCCGACGACCAGCAGGTCGACCAGGCCCCAGCCGATGCGGCGACGTCCCGTTCCGCTTGCCATCTCGCCTATCCCCAGCCCCGCGCCGTGCGCGGCCCAACTGCACCGAACAGGCGAAGCAGCAGCAGCACGATCAACGCGATCGAGATGACGATCAGCACCGATAGCGCGGACCCGATACCAAGGTTGAGTCCCTGGATCAGGTTGTTGTACGCCACAATCGACACGGACGCGGTGCCGTGCGCGCCGTCCGTCAGCACGAAGATGTTGTCGAAGATGCGGAACGCGTCCATCACGCGGAACAGCACGGCAACGAGGATCGCGGGCTTCATGATCGGCAATGTGATGCGCCGGAACCGCTGCCACGGCGTGGCGCCGTCCATCGCGGCCGCCTTCAGCACGTCCTGCGGCACGAGCACGAGGCCCGCCAGCAGCAGCAGCGCCATGAACGGCGTCGTCTTCCACACCTCGGCCAGCACGATGATCGAGATCGCGGAGCCGGTCCCTGCCAGCGGCGCGTCCGCACCGGCGAGCCAGCCGGTGTGCTGCGTCCATGCATAGCGCCACGAGAACGCGGCCACGACCGTGACGATGCCGTATGGAATGAGGGTCACCGTGCGCACGAGACCGCGCGCAACGATCGTACGGTGCATCACTAGGGCGAGCGCCATGCCGAGCACCAGCTCGATCGCCGTCGAGACCGCCGCGATGAACAGCGTCACGCCGAACGCATTCCACCAGATCGGGCTGGAGAGAACGGTGACATAGTTATCGAGACCGATGAACGCGGTCTGATCCGGCGCGCGCAGGTCGGCGCGGTGCAAGGACAGCCACACGGCATACAGGATCGGGAACGCCGCCACGGCGAGCATGATGCTCGCCGCGGGTGCGCATAGCCATAGGGCGAGCCGACGCTCGGCCCGCGTCGCGGCGTTACCGCTCATGGCAGCAGGCCCCGCGACTCCAGCGCGGCCTGGATGCGCTCGTCCAGTTCCTTCGCGGTCTCACTCGGGTCGATGCGATCAAGCGGCGACAACACGTCGGCCACCACGGTCGAGACATTCTGGTAGAACGGCGTCTTCGGCCGCGAGACTGCGCGATCGAGCGTTTCCCGGATGACGTCCAGCATCGGGTACGCGGCCTTCAGGGAAGGATCGTCGTACAGCGAGCGGAACGACGGCGGCGTCCCATTGTTGAGCATCATGAACTTTTGGTTCTCGCGGCTGCGCAGGCACAGGATGGCCTCGCGGGCGAACTCCGGCTGCCGCGAGTACGCACCGACCGCGTAATCGAGTCCGCCCGTCGTTACTCGCGCAGGCTGGCCGGGCACCACCGCCGGATAAGTCGTGAACGCGAAGTCGTCCACCATGGCCGGGTTGTTCTCCCTCATGGCGGCCGCCACGTAGGGCCAGTTCAGCTCGAACGCCGCGTAGCCGTTCTCCATCTGGGCCTGCGCCTCGGCCTCGTGCGAGTTGCCGAGCGCGGGACTCGCGCCGGCCGACGTGGCAAAGCGCCTGAGCAGCTCGAGCGCGCGCACCGTGCGCTCGTCGACGGCCGAGCGTGTGCCGTCGTCGCTGAGCAACGTGCCACCGAACGATTCGACCAGCGTGTTGAAGCCGACCACGAGGCCTTCGTACTGCGCGCCCGTGAACGCGATCACATGCGGAGCACCGGCGGCCGCGAGCGAGTCGGCGATGTCCAGCATCTCGTCCCACGTCTCCGGCGGATCCGGCACGAGATCCGACCGGTACCAGAGGAGCTGCACGTTCGTGTGCGACGCGACCGCGAAGACGGTGTCCTCCCACGTCATCGTCGCGAGCGGGCCCGGCAGCAGTCCCTCCACGGCCGCGACGCTGTCGGCGCCTGTCCACGGCAGGATCCAGCCCGCCTCCGCGAACTCGGCGATCCACGTCACATCCAGCCCGAGGATGTCCATCGATTCGTCGCGCGCGGCGAGGCGGCGGACGAGTTGCTCGCGCTGACCGTCGGCCGCGCGCGGCAGCACATGTACCTCGATCGTGTAACGACCCGCCGCCGCTTCATTGCAGCGGGCCACTACGTCACCGAAGTAGTTCTCCTGGAACTTGTACAGTCCAAGGACGACGCCGTCCGTCTGGTCCGAGCACGCGACGGTGGTGGCGAGGAAGAGCGCGCTGATCGACGTGATGCAAAAGCGACGACGAACGGCATTCGCGCGCGAGAGAATCCTCGTGGATGCGAACGTGAGCACGAAACCAATGTAGCCCTCGTCACGCCCTCAGGGCGAGCGCTGCCTCCGATTCCGGTTCTGCGACGCCAGCCGGTTCCGCCTCGACATCCTCCACGATGCCGTGCTCGAGCCACGCGTGCTCCCCGCGCGAGACGGCCTGCGCCAGCCGGTAGAGCGCCACGTCGTGTGGCCCGTAGAGTGCGCGGAACGTCGCCTCGATTCGCCCGCGCGCCTCGCGGCAGAACGCATCCGCCAGCTCGATCGCCGCCTTGTTGCCTTGGTCCGCAAGCATGCGCGCGCGTGAGACGACGGCCGACATCGCGTAGAGTTCAGCGCCGATGTCCACGGCGCGGAAGAGCACCATCTGCCGCTTCTCGAGTTTGGGCCCAAAGCGCACCATCGCGTGGAACAGCGTGCGGCCGAGCCGACGCGTGGCCTTCTCCATGAAGGAGAGGTGCGCGCCGAGCCGGCCAAAGCCGCGGTACGAACGGAGGGACGGCATCCACGTGCGCGGGTACCATGTGAGGTAGAACGGCGCGGCCTTCAATGCCGACCGTACGCGAGTGCCCATCGTCGACTTCGGGTCCACGATCGGGAACGCGATCGAGAAATGCTCGTCCACCGCCTCGCGCGCGATGAACAGCCGCATGATCTCACTGGAGCCTTCGAAGATGAGATTGATGCGTGAGTCCCGCATCATGCGCTCGATCGGCAGCGGCTTCTCACCGCGCGCCCGCAGGGAGTCGGCAGTCTCGTAACCGCGGCCCCCGCGCAGCTGCAGCGCGTCGTCCACGCTGCGCCACGCGAGTTCCGTGTTGAACATCTTGGCGATGGCGGCCTCGAGGCGGATGTCCGTGCCGCCGCGCTCGTAGAGCGCCGTCGAGAGCAGCGCCACCGACTCCATGGCGAACGTGCTGGCCGTGAGCCGCGCGACCTTCTGCGCCACCGCGTCATGCTTCACGATCGGCTGGCCCCACTGCACGCGCTCGTTGGTCCACTCGCGTATACCGCGCACGAGCGCCTTGCTCGCGCCGGCGACCGACGCAGGAATCGTGAGCCGTCCCGTGTTCAGTGTGATGAGCGCGAGCTTGAGCCCGCGTCCCTCGCCCCACAGGATGTTCTCCGACGGCACCTGCACGTCGGTGAACGAGAGCCAGCCATTCTCGATGGCCTTCAATCCCATGAAATGGCAACGATGCTTGATCGCGATGCCCGGCGTCTTCGCGTCAACGATGAACGCCGTGATCTGCTTGCGGCGCAGCTTGCCGTCGACCATGCGGTCGGGCGTGCGTGCCATGACGACGAAGAGGTCGGCGCGCGTACCGTTCGTGGTCCAGAGCTTCTCACCCGTGATCGACCATGATTTGCCGTCGGCGCTGGGCGTCGCGGTCGTCGTCATGTTGGCCGGGTCGGAGCCCGCGTTCACCTCGGTGAGCGCGAACGCCGTGATGCCGCCGGCCGCGATCTGCGGGAAGAACTTCTTCTTCTGCTCGTCCGTGCCGAACAGCTTCAGCGGCTGCGGCACGCCGATCGACTGTGACGCGGAGAGCATCGCGCACAGCGAGCCGCACTTGGACGTGACGAGTTCCATCGCCTTCACATACGACGTCTGGGATAGGCCAAGGCCGCCGTACTCTTTCGGGATCTTGATGCCGAAGGCGCCCATCTCGCGCAGTTCCTGCACGTACTCCTCGGGGATGTCGCCGGTGCGGTCCACCATGTCGGCGTCGTAGCGCTCGTCGAGGAACGCCTTGAGCTTTGCCAGGAACGGCCGGGCCTCGGCTTCGGCCGCGGGGTCTTCCACTGGGTGCGGGTGCACCAGGTCGAAGCGAAAGCGTCCCAGGAACAGCTCCTTGACGAAGCTGGGGTGCTCCCAGGTGGACTCGCGCGCATCTTCCGCGACGTCGCGGGCTTCCTCCTCGGATGCGACATCGGGCTGCGACTGACGATCGGGTACGGCCACGACCGGCCTCCTTCGGGATGTGAACGGCAGTATGGCATTCGGATTGAGCGGGTCGCATGGCTTCCCGCTCTCTGATAGCTACGCGCGGGCACAGGCTACGACAATGGAGCGATGCCCTACAACCGAGCGAACCCCCAGTCGGTGAAGCGACGCTCTGCGTAGCGGAGCGCTACACCGATCGCCGGAACAGGACATACCCGCCTACGAGCGCAATGGCCGCAAAACTGAACCACTGGATCGCGTACGACCGGTGCGGCCCATTGCTAAGGACGGCGGGCGGCAGCCGGCGTGGGACGGAGTCGATGCGCGCCGTCGAGTCGGAGGTCATGACGACGTAGGCCGCCGCCAAGGGCGCGCCGATGCGCTGCTCCAGCGCGGCGCGGTTCAGCGAGCGCAGCGGCACGGAGTCGGCCTCTGGCGCCGGCGGCCCTGAATCCGGCAGCGGCATCGCGTAGCCCGTCAGTTCCACGCGCTCGGCCTCGTGCCATCGGGCCAGGTTCACGTCGGCCGCATTCGGCGAGTACACCCAGCCGCGCACGACGAGCACCAGCGTGTCATGGCCGTCGCGCTCGAGCGGCGTGAGCAGATGCACGCCCGGGGAGCCGCGATTCGTGCGTCCGGCTTCGACCTGCTCCAGGTCATAGCGAAAACGGCCGACCAGCGAGACAGGCACCAGGCGCTGACTTGCCGTGTCTGGGGGTAGCGACGCCAACGGAACCGGCGCGGCATCGAGACGGGCCCGGAGACCCTCGTTGGCGGCCGCCACTTCGCGGCCGCGGTCGACCTGCCACAGGCCGAGGCTGACAAAAAGCGCGGCGGCGGCAACAGGGATGAGCAGACTGAGCACGGGACGGGCTCGCATGGTACACAGTCTAAGCGGCGGGAGCACCAAACGCGTGCGATTCCCAGGCAGCGTCCGCAACCTCCGGCATCTTCCGCACGCGCTCGTTCCGCGTCACTCCGCCCCGTTAGGGAGCCAGCCGGGACGAGCAGTGCGGCGAAGGCGATCGGATGCATGTGGCGCTCCTGGATCCGAAAGGGCCCCACCCGTTCCCCCATGCGACGACGAACACGAAGCTCAGAACAGCCCCAACTGCTCCCTGAGATCGGCCGGATCCTTTGGCGTCTGACCCAGCATCGCCTGCAGCATGCGCACGTTCCCGGGGCTGTGCCCGGCAAAGTGGTTGTTCACGTATCCGTACACCTTCACCTTCACCGCGAGCGCCGGCAGCACCTCGGCCCACGCTTCGAGCTCACGCGTGCGATCCACGATGATCCGCGAGAAATCCGTGATGGCGCGGTCGGGGCCCATCCAGCGCACATAGCAGTGCGGCGCCGTGGGACGCGCGGCGAGCTCCAGCATCCATTTGCGCGGAATCCACCGTCCGTCCACGAGCGCAAGCGCGACGCCGTGCGACGCAAGCAGCGCGTGGGTCTCCTCGGTGATCCAGCCGCGCTGGCGAAACTCGATGGCGAAGGCGACGTCGCGCGGCAGTGACGCGAGGAACGCCTCGAGCGCCGGCGCCTCGTCGGGTGCGAAGTCCGGTCGGCACTGGATGAGCACGGGCCCGAGCTTGGTCCCAAGTTCACGCGCGGACTCGTAGAAACGGTCGGCGACGTCGAGCGCATCGATGAACCGACGCTCGTGCGTGATCTCCTGCGGCAGCTTGAGCGCGAACGTGAAGTGGTCCGGCGTGCGTGCGGCCCAACCGCGTACGGTCTTGGGCGCCGGCACCGCATAGAACGTGGAGTCCACCTCGACGGTGTCGAACGCGCGCGCATACGTCGAGAGGAAATCAGCGGGCCGTGTGCGCTCCGGATAGAACGGTCCCACCCAGGCCGGATAGTTCCAGCCTTGCGAGCCGAGTCGGATGCTGCCCGCGGTCATCGCGGGACCGGCGCGACGCGCGCGCGCACTTACGCACCCATCTGCACGAGCACGAACTCATTGCCGTACAGATCGGCCACGTGCGCAAAGGCGGCACCATCGGCTTCGGTCATCGGCCGGCGCACGGTGCCGCCTGCGCCGACGAACCGGTCCATCGCCGTGGCGCAGTCCTTCGTATAGAGCACCGCCAGCGGATGCCCGCCGCTCTGGTTGCCCACGCGACTCGAGTCGGCACCATTGGCCTGCAGGAACCAGAAGCCGGCCGCAGGAACATCCTCCCGCTGCCGGTCGGCTTCGAAACCCACGTGCACATAGCGCTGTCCATCAGGCGACGTCGCATCGAACAGGACGACCGCGCCGAAAGCGTCCTGATAGAACTGCACCGCGGCATCGTAGTCCCTGACGAGCAACACGAGGCGACCGAGGGAGATGGACGTGGAGTGGTTGACGGGAGCGGTCATGGTTTTGGTGTTCGCTCGGGGCAGGTTGATGCACACAACTATCGCACACGGACAGGTTTGCATCAACCGCGAACTCCCGAGCGCCACACGCTCGGTGACCGGACGAAACGCGCGGGCGAACGCCGGGTCGTCCACAGCTTCGGATCGTCCGCTCTTGACGGGCCGATAGCGATATGATATCATTTCAATACCACCTCAACGGAGTCCGCGACTTGTACCGCGAAAAAACCTACGCCGCGTCCAACGGCCTCATCGTCGTCCTCGTCCTCATCGTCGCCATCCTCGGCACTCTGGCGCTCATGGTGAACGAGTTCCAGGCCGAGCGTCACATCACGGGCATCGTTGCCACGCTCGCGCTCGTCTTCGAGTGCTTCCTGCTGGGCGGGCTCTTCATCGTGCACCCCAACGAGGCCAAGGCGCTGGTGCTGTTCGGCACCTACAAGGGTACGGTGAAGAAGGACGGCTTCTGGTTCGCCAACCCGCTCCTCACCAAGACGCCGATCTCGCTGCGCATCCGCAACTTCGAGACGGCCAAGCTCAAGGTGAACGACAATCACTCCAACCCCATCGAGATCGGGGCGATCGTGGTATGGAAGGTCATCGATTCGGCCGAGGCGCTGTTCGAGGTGGACGACTTCCAGCGCTATGTCGCCGTGCAGAGCGAGTCGGCGCTGCGCGCGGTGGCGACGCAGTACCCCTACGACTCGCACACCGAGGAGATGCAGTCGCTCTCAACGCATACCGCCGAGGTGTCGCTGGCGCTGGAGCATGCGTTGGTGGAACGGCTGGCCAAGGCGGGTGTCGAGGTGATCGAGGCGCGCATTTCGCACCTGGCGTATTCGCCGGAGATCGCCGCCGCCATGCTGCAGCGCCAGCAGGCGGGCGCGATCATCGCCGCGCGGCAGCGCATCGTGGAGGGCGCGGTGGGCATGGTCGAGACCGCGCTCGAGATGCTGCTCGCCAAGGGCATCGTGGACCTCGACAACGAGCGCAAGGCCGCAATGGTGAGCAACCTGCTGGTGGTGCTATGCTCGGACAACTCGACGCAGCCCGTGGTGAACACGGGTTCGCTCTACACCTGACCGCCGCCCATCGTGGCCGAAAAGAAGCCCTTCCTGCTGCGCGTCGACCGGGAACTGCTGGACGCCGTGCAGCGCTGGGCGAACGACGACCTGCGCAGCTTGAACGGGCACATCGAGTTCCTGCTGCGCGATGCGCTCAAGCGCGCGGGGCGCGCGCCCAAGCCGGCGCTCGCTCCTGATCGGGGGACGTCCCGCAAACCTTCGACGGAGAAGTGACGATGTTGATCATGCACAGGAGTCCCCGGATCTCCGGCCACGCGATGCGCATCCTGGCGATCGTGCTCGCATGCCTCGCGATCGCCGGGCTCCTGATCTTCTTCACGCCGCGTGCGGCAGCGGCCCAGTCGGCCGCGGTCAGCGACTCCGCCAGCACACCGTCCGCCCAGTCCGGCGCGCGCTCGGTGGTCATCCTGTTGCTCAAGGGAGAAGACACGCTTGTGGTCGAGCGGATCCAGCGCAACGCGCGCCTCGTGACCGCGACGATCGCCGGACCCGCGTCACCGCGCATCTCCCTGCAGTACGCGCTCGGCGCGGACCACCTCATCCCAACCACCGCCTTCACCGTCGGACAGGTCAACGCCGCCGCCGACGCGCCGCCATTGCAGAGCGGGTCGCTCACGCTCACGGCCGATTCGGCATTCCTGTCCATCACGGGTGGCGGCACCACGCGCGACATCCGCGTCGCGACGCGGCCGGGCGCGCTGCCAATCGTCAACAACGACTTCGTCGCAATCGAGCAGGCCGTGCGCCGCGCGCGTGCGCAGGGGGTGACGGACCTGACGGTGCCGCTATTTGCCCTGAGCGCGGCGCAGACGGTGGATGCGAACCTCGTGCTGGTCGGCAGCGACAGCGCGCGGCTCAGTCTCATGAACAACATCACGACCGTCGCCATCGACTCGGCGGGCAACGTCACTGGCGGCGAGGTCGCCGCGCAGGGGATCCGCATCGTCGTGCTCGAGGGGGATTCAGCGGCGGCGGTGGGCATTGCGAAGCCCGACTACTCTCCGCCCGACGATGCGACGTACACGGCCGAGGAAGTCACCGTGCGGACGCCGGCGGGGCACGTGCTGGCCGGCACCCTGACGTTGCCAGCGGCGGCGGGGTCCCGCCCGGAGGCCTCCGGTGCAGCGCGCGCGGCATCAGTTCCGCGCGCCAGCCAGGCTGCGCGGCATCCGGCCGTCGTGACGATCACCGGTTCCGGCATGCAGGACCGCGATGAGTTCATTCCCGTCGCCGGCGGCTTTCGTCTCTTTCGCCAGGTCGCGGACACGCTGACACGGCGCGGCATCGCTGTGCTGCGGCTCGACGACCGGGGCATCGGCGGCTCCGGCGGGGACGTGAACGGCACGTCGGCTGATTTCGCCGACGACATCCGCGCGGCGGTCGCGTATCTGCGCAACCGCGACGACATCGACCCGAACCGCATCGCGCTGGTGGGACACAGTGAGGGTGGCATGATCGCCCCCATGGTCGCCGCGACCGACTCCGCGATTGCCGCCGTGGCGTTGTTCGCCGGCACCGCCTATACCGGCCGCGCAATCATCGACTTCCAGTTGGACAATGCCGTGCGCAACAACCCGGCGGTGCCGGCCACGAGCAAGGATTCCATCGTCGCGGCGATGCGCGCGGGCTTCGACACGACGGCCGCACGCACGCCGTGGATGCGCTACTTCCTCGCGTATGACCCGCTGCCGACGGCGCGCCGCGTCCGGCAGCCCGTGCTCATCCTGCAGGGCGCGACCGACCAGCAAGTGCGCCCCGAGGAGGCGCGCATGCTCGAGAAGGCGCTGCGCGAGGCGGGCAACCGCGACGTCACGCTGCGCATGTTCGAGAACCGTAATCACCTGTTCCTACATGACTCCGTTGGGCACCCGAGCGGATACGCGACGCTACCCAGCGGCAAGGTCGATGCAGAAGTCCTCGGCGTGCTCGCTGACTGGCTCGCGCAGCACCTGGGATCACGCTAGAAACGGCTTGATACCGACGCGGCTGGACTCGGAGCGCGACCGGCGGTCTATTTCGCGAATGCCAAACACCGGTCCGCTCGCCATCGCGCTCGCCATGCTCGCGACGCCACTCCCTGCGCTGAGCGCCCAGAACGGCGCCGCACCCACGTGGACCCGCGCGCTCGATTCCCTCGTCGCCGCCGAACTGGCCCGCACCGGCACGCCGGGCGTGCAAGTGGCCATCGTCGCCAATGGCCAACTGGCGTACTCGAAGGGCTACGGCATCGCGGACATCGAGTCCGGCCGGCCGGTGAGCGCGCAGACACTCTTCCGCGTGGGCTCGGTCACGAAGATGGTGACGGCCGCGACCCTCACGCAGCTGGCGGTGCAGGGCAAGCTCGACCTGCACGCACCGATCGGCCGCTATGTGACAGAGGTCGCCGGCCGCCGCGTGGCGGATGTCACGACGCACCAGCTCCTGACGCACTCGGCGGGCTGGATCGACAACGCGACCGCGTACGGCCGCATGGGCGAAGGCGCGCTCGGCGAGGTGTTCCGCGAGGTGAGCGATACACTGTTCTTCACGCAGCCGGGCCGCGTGATCTCGTACTCGAATCCGGGCTACTCGATGGCCGGCTATGTCTCGGAGCGCGCCGGCGGTGCTCGCTTTGGCGACCTCGCCGAGCGTCTCGTGCTGCGCAAGATGGGCATGCCGCGCGCGACATTCCGCCCGCTGTCCGCGCTCACGCATGATTTCTCGCAGGGCCATATCGGTATTCCGGGCCAGGCGCCGGTGATCGTGCGACCCTTCACCGAGAATACGGCGCAGTGGGCGGCGGGATTCCTGTTCGCCAGCGCGGAGGAACTCGCGCGCTTCACCATCGCGTTGATGGACGGAGGCATGCTCGACGGCGAGCAGGTGCTGGCGAGCGAGGCCATCACGATGATGACCACCGGTCATATGGACATTCCCGGCAGCGCGTCCGCGCGCTATGCGTATGGTCTGCGCGTTGGGACGCAGGGCGCCGAGCGCGTGTGGTCACACGGCGGGTCGATCAACGGATTCGATGCGGACGTCACGATGTATCCGGACCGGAAGCTTGCGGTGCTCGTGTTTGACAATCGGAGCGGGGCGGACCTGCGCGGCATTACGGAGTTCGTAGTGCGGGAAGCCGCCGGCATCGAGCCCGCGCCGGCGCCTGCGAAGCCCACGCCGGTAGACCTCGATGCCGCAGCGCGCGCGCGCCTCGTCGGCAGCTACGCGCAGGGACGGATGCGCGTCGTGATCACAGATACCGGCGACGCGCTCGCCGTGCGACAGGGAACGAGTCAGGTCCCGGCGATGCTCATGAGCAACGACGAGTTGGTCGTGACGTATCCCGGCGACACCGAGCGTCGCCTGCGGCTCGTGCGCGGTGCCGACGGTCGCGTGGAGTACCTGCACACCAGCTTGCGCGCGCTCGCCCGACAGCCCTGACCGTACACGTTGTACCGTACCCGTGCACCTTGCGCCTCATCGTACGCTCCAACGGCGCGCTTTTTCCCGCCTTTCACCGCACGCTTTCGACCACGGACACCGGATGTTGACCTTCCTGGCGATCGGCCTGCTCGCAGGCATCCTCTCCGGCCTCTTCGGGATCGGCGGCGGCGTGGTGATCGTGCCGGCCCTCATGATCCTGGCCAAATTCCCGGCCGTGAAGGCGACGGGCACGTCGTTGGGCGCGCTGATGCTGCCGGTCGGCGCGTTCATCGGCGCGCTCACCTATTACCGCAACGACAATCTCGACGTGCGCGCGTCGGTGCTCATCGCGGTCGGCATGATCGCGGGCGCGTTCCTCGGCGCACAGTTGGTGCAGCACTTGAGCGACGTGCAACTGCGCCGCGCGTTCGCGGTGTTCCTCTTGATCGTTTCGGTGAAGGTGTGGCTCGGCTGAGCGCTATCGGTACGTCTCGAAGAACCCCGTCCCCTCCCCCGAGACCACGCTGCCACGAATGCGCCCGCTGAGCCGCGCTGTCCCTTTCATTTGGACGAACCAGCGGCGCAGACGCGCCTGAGTCGTATCGCCCTCGTTCGAGGCGCCGATGTCGACTCGACGCACCGCCGAGACCACGGCGTCTTCCACGTCGATCTCCACGCGCAGCGTGTCCGCACCGCGGACGTCGATCATGACGGCGCGCGCCGGCACCTGCACCCGCTCCCCGCTCGGCGAGACCGCCGTGCGCGTGTCTTCGTACTGGATGACGCGCGGCCGGAACAGCGCGCGGAAGCCCAGGGAATCCACCAGGTACAGGAACAACGGCTCGGCGACATCGTCCTCGCCGCCGCGCATCACGCGACCGTAGAGGAACGTGAAGTCGCCCGCGCGCGACGCCCCCCACTCCCACTCGACGTCGCGCCAGACGCCCCAGTTGTGATCGTGGTACGACTGTGCGCCCGCGAACCGTTCGCAGCGGTCGTCGATGCACAGCTCACCATCCGCGACGGCCCGCAGCGCAGGCACGGCGTAGCCGCTCACCAGCGCTTCACCGCCGATCGCGGCGCCGGGAAAATACGCGCGCGGCGCGGGCGAGACGGTCAGCGTGATGCGCGCACGCGCGCCGCCTCGTTCCGCCGTGGCATGCGCGGTCACACGGTAGCGCCCATCGGGCAACACCTCGACGCGATCGTCACCCAGCTCCAGATCGGCGCGCGTGGTATCAAGGCGCACGCTTCGTGCGGGCACCTCGCGCACGAACCGGCGCGCGGGTTGCCCCTGTTCATGCACGGTGAGCAGTACCTGGCCGCCCCAGTCACCGTCCGGCACGTCGCCACCGACGGCGAGCGTGAGGAACGCCCACCGGCGTCGGTCTTCCGACAGCACGTTGAAGTAGTGCCACTCGGCCCACGTGCGCGACTCCGCCGGCGCCAACTGCGACGGCGTGACGTGCAAGCGGTCGATCTCGTGTCGCAGCTCGGCGTCGCTCGGCGCGATCCAACGGCGGTCGCCCTCGTCATCCACCCACGCGCCGGCCACCAGGGTCGGTGCAGCGCCCACCGCGCGCGTGGCCGACGGCACTTCGCCCATCGCCCGCACCGCGTGTTCACGCCCGCCCGCCGTGCGCACATAGAGCAGGACGCCCTCCGTCTGCGGCGCCACGGCGGTGACCATGTCGGCCAGGCGCGGTGAGGCGAGCACCTGCCGGTACACGAACCGGGCATTGGGAATCGAGACGAACATGCCGCCGACGCCGCCGGTCTTCATGACCTCGATGTCGAGTCCCTCGGGCAGGACGGTCACCGTGCCACCGCCCACGAGCTTCTCGTCGCGCGCCTGCGTCACCATCGCTTCACCGATGGCGAGCAGCGTGATCATCACACCGACGCCGAGCCCGAACCCGGTCAGCAGGAACAGTGACCGCCACGGGCGGTCGAGCAGGCCGCGAAAGGCGAGTCGTGCGATCATGACGCGGAACGCGGCACGTCCGCCGCGGCCCCGCCGGGCACGAGCGCCATCGGCCGCACCACGACGTCATCGACAATCGCGCCGTCGCGCATATGCACGACGCGTCGCGCCGCGCGCGCCATCTCCTCGTCGTGCGTCACCACCACGATCGTCGTGCCGTCCTGGTTGAGCCGGTCGAAGAGCGCGATCATCTCCGTGCCCGTGCGCGCGTCGAGCTCGCCCGTGGGCTCGTCGGCGAGCAACAATGCCGGTCCATTGGCGAGCGCGCGCGCGATGGCCACACGCTGTTGTTCGCCGCCCGACAGCTGGAATGGCCGGTGGTCGCCGCGCGCCTCGAGCCCTACATAGCGCAGCAGTTCGAGCGCACGCGCGGCGCGCTCATCCCGTGTGCGTGGGCGCCTCGCCTCGGCCATCGGCAGCTCCACGTTCTCGGCCGCCGAAAGCGTCGGCATGAGGTAGAATCGCTGGAAGACAAAGCCGATGCCCGTGAGGCGGAAGCGCGTCGCCTCGGCATCGTCCATGCGCGCAACGTCGCGGCCCGCGATGGTGATGCTGCCCGACGTCGGCCGGTCGATGGCACCCAGCAGGTTGAGCAACGTCGACTTGCCGCAGCCGGATGGCCCGACGATCGCAACCCACTCGCCGGCGTGCACATCAAGCGAGACGCCGCGCACGGCATGCACCGGCTCGCCGCCGACCGTGTAGTCGCGTCGGACGTCTTGAGCGCGCAGCACCGGCGCTCCCAACGGAATCGAGGGCGCGTGGCCGGCCACGCCGTCGCGCGAGGAGCGCACACTCATGCGACCGCCTCCTCACGCAGCGTGCGCGCGATCGGCAAGGTGGCCGCGCGCCACGCCGGCCAAATGCCCGCGAGCACACCGCACGCGACAAGCATCGCGAGCGACCGCACGGCCGACGACGGCTCGAACAGGAAGAAGTCGAACGCGTCCGGCAGGCCCGGGAACGCCGCAAGGATGCCGTTCAGCCATCGCGCCGTAAGCAGACCGAGTCCGAGACCGAGCGTCGCGCCCACCGCGGAGAGCGCGAGCCCCTCGGCCATCACCTGCGCGACGATACGGCCGCGCGCGACGCCAATGGCGCGCATCACGGCGATTTCGCCGATGCGCTCATTCACCGAGACCGTCACGAGCGTCGTGACGAGCAGGAAGCCCACGAGCAGTGACACGGACGCCAGGATGAACGCCAGCTGGCGGAAATAGCCGAGGCGCTCATCCATGAACTCGAGCGCGGCGGCGGTTGAGAGCGCGCTCAGGCGCGGATCCTCCCGCTCAAGACGCGTGCGCAATGCTTCGATGTCGACGCCGTCGCGCGCGCGAATCAGGATCACGGAGAGGCGGTCTGCGCGCACGGGCTCGCTCGTCGCGGCTCCCGCGCGCGCAGGTTCGACCATCGACTGCAACGTGGCCAGGGGCATCGCGACCGCGCGCTCGTCGGCGGCGAGCATCACGAACCGGCCTCGACCGACGAGCGCGAGCTGGCGCGCGCCAGTGACACGTCGCATCTGTGGGTCGTAACCGCCGGCGACGCGCACTGTGTCGCCGATCTCGGCGCCGACGGCCGCGAGGAGAGCCGCGTTCGCGACCATCTCGTCGCCCGCCGCGATGTCGCGGCCGTCCTCGAGCACGTAGTCCGCCTGCACGGCAGGCTCCAACCCAATCGAGAAAGCCGCCACCGGATCCGGTTCCGACACGAACACGCGCCCGCCCAGCACCGGCGCCACCTCGGCGATCTGCGGATCGGCGCGCAGCCGCGCGACGAGCGCCGCGCCGCCGCCGACGGTCGCCTCGGTATCGAACGGCATCGTGCCGCGCGGCGTGAGCCGCAGGTCGAATCCTTGCTGCTCCACGAACCCGCGAAACGACTCGCGCATGCCCGAGCCCAGCATGACCATGTCGAGCAGCATGGCCGCGGCCACGGCCACGCCGGCCACCGTGAGCGCGGTGCGCGAACGCCGTCGCGTGAGTGAGTGCAGCGCAAGGCGCAGCATCATCGGCCGACCAGCTCCAGCGGCGAACGCCGCACGAGACGCTGCGCCGCGATGAGCCCGGCGCCGATGCCCAGCACCAGCGAGAGGACCACCGCGAACCCGATGATGCCCGGCGTCACGAGCGTGAACCGCAACGGCGTCGAGTATAGCCCCTGGTAGTAATGATTCACCAGGGCGCTCGCGCCCCAGCCGAGCAGCGCTCCCATCGCGCTGCCGACCAGCGCCACCAGCGACGCCTCGAGCACGACGCTCCACACGACAGTGCGTCGCGAGATCCCGAGCAGCCGCAGCGCGCCCACGTCGCGACGGCGCTCATCCACCTTGAGCAGCGTGATGCACAACAGGAAGATCGCACTCGCGACAATCGTGATCACGCCGATTGCGCGATGGAACCGATTCACGACGCGAAATGTCGTCGATGTCTCGACGGCCACGTCGGCGGCGCGATGCGCCTGGAACCCGAAGGCCATGGCGTTGATGCGCGGAACGGCAGCGTCCTCCGCGAGCACCGCGAAGCGCCCGACGCGGTCGCCGGCGCCCGTGAGCTGCTGCAGGTGGTCCAGGTGCAGGCGCACCTTGAACTCGCCACGGGAGATGTCGCTGGGATCCGCGCCGCGTCGCGTGATCGCAGCGATGCCCACCGTGTCGCCCGGCGTGCCGGCGACCGTCGTGACCGTGACGAGATCACCAATGCCCAGCCCTGCCTCCTCTGCGAGTCGCTCGTCGATCGCGATCGTCCGGAGACGCGTTGAATCGACACTCGCCGCTGGCGGTGCCTGGGCCGGCTGCTGCGCCTGCGGCCCGCTCGAGACCGGTAGACCCTGCGCCGCCAGCAGAGACAGCACGCACGCGATGTTGACCGTCACGACTCCTGGACGTAGACCTGCGATGCAACGCCGGTGCCCACCGCATGCGTTCCCCGCTCGCCTTCCACCTTGAGCGTGATCGGCCCGCTGAACGGCGCACGCGCCGTCACGCGCACGCGCGCACCGGGACGGATGCCCATGCCGTCGAGGTAGCGCAGGAACTCGGGATCGCGGTCCGACATGCGCACGACCGTCGCGCTGCCGCCTTTCTCCAGGTCATTGATGCTCGGCAGGCGCGTCTCGTCGACCTCGCCCGACGCAGTGGGGATCGGTGCGCCGTGCGGGTCCGCCGTCGGATTGCCGATGGCCTCCGCCATGCGAGTGATGAGTTCATCGCTCGCGGCGTGCTCGAGCCGCTCCGCCTCTTCGTGCACGTCGTCCCAGCCGAAGCCGAGCCGCTCCACGAGATAGCTCTCGATGATGCGGTGCCGACGAATGAGCTGTAGCGCCGCCGCGCGGCCGGCGGTCGTGAGTCGCGCCCCGCGGTAGCGCTCGGATTCCACGAGCCCGAGGCGCGCGAGACGTTGGATCATGCCTGTCACGCTCGCCGCGGCGATACCGAGCCGCGCGGCGATGTCGTTCGTGCCGGCGGCGTCACCGCGCTGTTCCAGCTCGTAGATCGCCTTGAGGTAGTCCTCGGCCTGTCCCGTGAGCTGCGCCTTCACGCGCGCAGCTCCTCGGGGTTCCCGCGCACGAGCAGCACCGGCACCATCGAGCGGTGCCGCACCGAACTCGCCACCGAGCCGTGAATGAGGTCGCCGAGGAAGCGGTGTCCGTGGGTGCTCATCGCGATCAGATCACAGGACTCGCGCTCTGCCGCCGCCGCGATCTCGTTGGCCGGGTCACCGCAGGCGAGGATCGCGTCCGCCTTGAAGCCTTCGGCCGCGAGCTCGGCGGAGCACGCGTCGAGGTAATCACGGTCCGCGCGCATCTCCTCGCTCTCGCGCAGGTCGAGCTGCGCGACGTTGCGCGCCACGAAACCGTCCGCGACGTGGATCAGCAGCAGCTCGCTGCCGTGAATGCGCGCGAGTTCACGCACGTGCCGCAGGATCACCTTGTCCCACCGGCTGTTCTCCACGGGCACCAGAATGCGCTCGTACATCAGAAGATCCCCTCGCTGAACGTCTGCACCAGCAGCCATGCGTTGAGCGTGGCGATGAACCCTGCGATCACCCAGGCCAGCACCTTGAGCCACGGCGGGTTCACGAACGAACCCATCTTCACGCGGTCACTGGTGAATTGTACCAGCGGGAAGACCGCGAACGCGAGTTGGAACGAGAGAATGACCTGACTGAGTATCAGCAGGCGCGCCGTGCCGCTCTCGCCATACATGATGCTCACAATCACCGCCGGCACGATCGCGATGGCGCGCGTGATGAGGCGCCGCAGCCACGGCCGCAGGCGGATGTTCAGGAATCCCTCCATCACGATCTGCCCGGCGAGCGTGCCCGTCAGCGTCGAGTTCTGGCCGCTCGCCAACAGCGCGATGGCGAACACCGCGCTTGCCCCGGTGACGCCCAAGAGCGGCGTCAGCAGCTGGTACGCGTCCTGAATCTCGGCGACCTCCGTGTTGCCCGTCGTATGGAACGTCGCCGCCGCCACGATGAGGATCGCCGCGTTGATGAACAGCGCGAAGCTCAGCGCGATCGTGGAGTCGACGAACGCGAATTTCACCGCCTCCTTCTTGCCCGCGTACGTCTCGGCGTACCGTCGCGTCTGCACGATGGAGCTGTGCAAGTACAGGTTGTGCGGCATCACCGTCGCGCCCAGGATGCCAATCGCGATGTAGAGCTTCGTCTGGTCGGAGAGGATCGATGGACTCGGAATGAACCCCGCCGCCACCGCGCCCATATCCGGCCGCGAGATGATGATGATGAACAGGAAGCACGCGCCGATCGTCGCCATGAGCACGATCACGAGCGCCTCGAGCAGCCGGAACCCCTTCTGCTGCAGCAGCAGAATGATCAGCACGTCGATGGCCGTGATGATGATGCCCCACGTGAGCGGGATCCCGAACAGCAGATTGAGCGCGATCGCCGTGCCGATGACCTCGGCCAAGTCGCAGGCGGCGATGGCGATCTCGCACAGCACCCACAGCACGAACGATACCGGCCGCGAATAGTGGTCGCGACAGGCCTGCGCGAGGTCACGCCCCGTGACGATGCCGAGCTTGGACGCGAGCCCCTGCAGCAGCACGGCCATGAGGTTCGAGAGCAGAATCACGCTGAGCAGCGTGTACCCAAAGCGCGATCCACCCGCGAGGTCCGTGGCCCAGTTGCCCGGGTCCATGTACCCCACCGCGACGAGGTAACCGGGCCCCGCAAACGCCAGCAGCTTCTTCAGCCACGTCGCGCCATCCACGGGAATGGTGCGATAGACCTCCGACAGCGAAGGCGCCACGCGCGAAAACCGCCACCCGTCGACATGCGACGGCAGCTCACCCGTGATCGGTTGCAGTTCACCATCGATCGACTGCCGCTCGTCCGTGGGAGGCTGTAGTTCGCCCGCCCCCTCTCCCGCATTGCCCATCCGTCCTCACCGTTTCAGTCAGCCAGCCATAAGTAATCCCACCCCGCACGTATCCGCCGTCTACCGTCTACCGTCCGCCGTCTGCCCTTCAGAAATACGTCGCGAAGCCGATCTGGAAAGCCCCCACCTTTATCGCCTGGTTATTCACCAAATCCCTATTTCGCTGCCTCCGATAATTCACCTTAAACACTGTCCCGTTCACCGGCCGTAAACTCAACCCGACCACCACGGCGCCGATCTCATCCCCAATCCGCCGTCCCGTGCCCGCGAACTCGCCGCGGTTGAAGTCCACATACTCCACGCGCAAATCGGCACTCAGCGCCACGTCAGGGAATCCGCGCCACGTCGGCTCCCAAATCGGCACCGTCGCGTCGATATGCCAGCCGAGCTGTCGCTCGCCGAACAGCTCGCGCAGGTCCTCCGGCACGTCGATCGCGGCGAGCGCCAGTTCACCGCGCAGCCCGACCGCTCCCACCGTCGTGGCGCCATCGAGCGCGTACAGCGACACGCGCCGCGCGTCGTCGACCGGCTCGCCTTCCGCACGGTAGCTGTTGTAGATGCCGGTATAGAACGACACGCCGAGCTCGCCGCGACTCGCGTGGCGGGCGGCGAAGCGGCCCGAGAACGCCGGCGACCCATTGTTGTCCTCGGCGAACTGCTCCTCGTCCTTGCCACTCGCGAGGCGAGTGCGGCCCTCGTCATTGAGGATCACACCGTCGCCGAGGCCGTTCGTCGCGTACAGGTCGTACGACAGCGAGACCGGGCCGCGCGGCTCCAGCCGCCCGTGCACGCCGAACCCGACGTCCGAGAGCGTGGCGGGGATGATCTCCGTGGACACGAGGGGCCGATCGATGAAGTTCCAGCGCGGGCTGTCGTGATTCACGTTGAACGCGCCGAGCGGCGGCAGCAGAATGCCGGCGCGCAGCACGAGCGAGGGGTTCACCGTGACGTCAATCAGCGCCGTCTCGAGTGCGATCTCCTCCGTGCCGTGCTCGAACTCGAGCTCGGAGATGAAGCGCATGCGCGAGCCGATCGACGAGAAGAGGAAGATGTTGAACCGGCGCAGCTCCATTGAGAAGCCTTCGCCGATACCATTCTCCACGATGTAGTTCGAGTTGCCCTCGACGTATCCGCCGACGGCCGTGCCGCCGGCGCTGAGCACCACGGGGCGATCGAACACGCCTTGCTCCTGCGCGCCAACGGCCGGCACGGCGATCGCGAGGCAAAAGAACACGCGACGCGCGTTCACGCGACACCCAGGATATGAACATCCGCCGCATCAACGCGCACGGCGAAGCGGATCAACGGCTCCTGCGTGGGCCCCTTGAGCACCGCGCCCTCGGACGTGTACTCGCTGCCGTGACACGGGCACACCAGCCGGCCTTGCTCGGGCTCCACGGTGCAGCCGCGATGCATGCAACGCGTGAGCACGGCCGTGAACGCGTCCGGCCGTGTCGCCGTGCGATGCAGGTAGATCGGGAACTTGAGTGACGGCACGTCCACCAGCGCGAACGGCTTGTCGGCGAGCTCCGCCAGTGACACGGTCACGTTACCGCTCGCGAGCCGGCCCGGCACGTATGACATGCGCGCGCAGGCACCGATCAACGGCGCCACACCGCAAGCGAGCACGAACGCGCGCCGGTCCATCAGCGAGCGCCCGACTGGTACCTCGCACGGGGAATCGTCGAGTCCACGCATATCGTCGAGTCCAGTCATATCATCGGGTCCACTTATAGCGAGAGCAGGTACGCAGTCACCTGCCGCCGCTGCTCGGCCGACAGCCCGTCGAACCACGACCGGCTGACCGCGGCCTCGCCGCCGTGGAACGACACCGCCTCCGCGATCGACTTCGCGCGACCGTCGTGCAACAGATGCATCGACCCGCCCTGTGCGCTCGCAGCCAGGCCAAGTCCCCACAATGGTGCCGTGCGCCACTCCGATGTCGTCGCGCGGCCCTCGGTGTACCCATCGTCCAGTTCGGGACCCATGTCGTGCAGTAGCAGGTCGGTGAACGGATGGAACGTCACGCGGTCCAGGCCGGCGATGTGCGAGGCGCCCGTCGTGAGCGTCGGGAGATGGCAACTCGCGCACGGTCCCGCTGCGAACAACTGCTCGCCAGCGACGACGTCAGGATCCGACGCGTTGCGTCGCGGCGGCACCTTGAGCGTCTTGATATAGAACGTGACCGCATTGACCACGCTCGACGGCGCCTCCGGCTCAGGCGCCCCGTCGCCGGTGAACGCGCCGACCGCCGGATTGAAGATCTCCTCCGGAATCAGGTCGCTGGTGATGCCCATATCCTGGTGATACGCCGTCGCCACTTGCTGCAACAGGTTCACCGACAGCGCCTTCTTGCCGAAGCGACCGATGTACTGGCCGTTGATCAGCGTGCCGCGGGTTGCAGGTCCGTCGGTTGCCACGCTTTCGAACGCGACGACGTCGGCGAGTAGATCATTGGCGTCGATGAGCTGGACGCGGCCCGAGATCCCGTCGCCATTGAGATCGTCGGGGTCCTCAAGGTTGAGTAGCGTCGTGTCGTCCACCGCCTCGAGGTAGCCCAAGCCGGTGACGGCGGGCGCGGTCAGTCGCGCGACGCCCGTCGCTGCATTAGGCAGCACCTCCGCGACATAGCCCAGTACCGCGCGGTCCTGCAATTGTGGGCCTCCGCGGGCACGCATGCCATCGAACCCGCCAGCCTCCGCGCGACCGAAGCGCGTGATGTTGAACACGGGATGGCCCTTGCCATCACCGACATGGCACGACTCGCACGACGCAGCGACGAAGACGGGCCCGAGACCGGCGCTGGCCGAAAAGATGCGCGCGAACTCGGCGTCCCCGGCCGCGTGCATTGCGACCTGCGGACCGGAGAGGCCGGGGATGGTGCCGGCAAGCTCATCGCTGGCGCCGGGCGCGCCGGGCATGGCCGCGTCGCAGGCGAGCGCCGCAAACGCGCCGGCCGCACCGAGGGCGAAAGGGAAGGAGAAAACAAGATTTCGCACACCCTAACTATGAGATATGGCCGGACTTAAGTCAAGGATGCGGCGCGCGTCCCTCAACTGGAACCCTGTCGGAAGACGTCGGGTACGGCCCCAATCCCCCAAAACAGGACCCACGATGCCACGCACCGCGAACGAATCGATCCACTCCTATGTGAGCGACATGCACGCGCTCGAGAATCACATCGGCAAGGCGCTTAACGGTCAGATCTCGGACTTTCAGAAGAGTCACCCTGCCGTCGCGCGTGCATTGCGCGACATGCACCACACGACCGAGCGGCACGCGCTCGCACTGGAACAGCTGGAAGACATGCACGACGCGGGCTCGCGGCTCGACATCGCCGACTTCATCAAGCGCGCCGCAACCACGGCCGCCGGCGTCGGCGCGGCGGCGTTCGACATGGTGCGCTCCGAGAAGCTCCCGAAGAACCTGCGCGACGACTACACGGCGTTTTCGCTGGCCACGATCGGCTATGTGATGCTCTTCACCACCGCGCGTGCCCTCAACGAAGAACGCGTCGCGTCGTTGGCCGAGTCACACCTGCGCGATTACACGGGGATGGTGAAAACGCTCACCGACCTGATTCCGGCCACGGTGGTCGAGCTGTTGCGCGAGGACGGCAACGCCGTTGACGAAAGCGTCCTGCACGGCGTCGAGGACGTCGTGAACAAGGCGTGGCAGCACGGAGGCACGACGACCGTCTAGCGAGCCGACGCAACGGCCGCACACAATAGTGAGCCGGCGCAACGGACCGCACCACAAGCAGGTGCGGTCCGCCGGACGCCGTAGCAGCTCAGCGAACTGTGGCGCGGCGCGTGGCACGCGGGTATTTATTACGCCACTCTGGCCCCTAGAACCCGTCACGCCCAGGAGTCCCCGATGCGTCCCCGTTTCCTCGCGCTCGCGCTCTCACTCGCCGTCGCCACCCCGGCCGTCGCCCAGGACGTCATGGCCGAGATGCACCGCGACGTCAACACGGCGCAGCAGAAGTTCATCGACCTTGCCAAGGCAATTCCCGAGTCCGCGTATGACTGGCGCCCCGCCGAGGGCGTGCGCTCGATCGGCGAAGTCTTCCTGCACGTGGCGTCGGACAACTACCTGATTCCGATTGCCATGGGCAAGCCGGCGCCTGAGGCCAGCGGCATCACCTCGGATTTCGCGAGCGCCACCGCATTCGAGAAACGCGACATGTCCAAGGACCAGATCGTTGCAGAACTCGAAGCGTCGTTCAAGCACCTGCATCAGGCGCTGGGGCTGACGACGCAGGCGAACTTGAACGAGACGGTCAAGTTCTTCGGCCAGGACTGGTCGCGCCTTCGCGCCGTGGTCCTGACGGTGACGCACCTGCACGAGCACCTCGGGCAGTCGATCGCCTACGCGCGCAGCAATGACGTCGTGCCGCCTTGGAGCAAGTAGCATCCACCTGGCACTGGATGCGTTGAAATGATGGTGGACCCCGGCAGGAACTGACGCAGACTTCGGACGCAGCCATTGCGTCTCACGTCTTGCCGGGGTCTATCGATGGGTATATCGTCATACGAGTATCCTATCGATGAGGTACTCGTGTCCGTCGTGACAATCTCGCCGAAGTTCCAGGTGGTCATCCCGCGCGATGTGCGCGAAGCCATGCAGCTCGAGCCAGGCCAGAAGCTGCAGGTGTTTCATGCTCAGGGGCGGATCGAGTTCGTTCCGGTCACGCCCATGCGCGCGTTGAAGGGATTCCTCAAGGGAATCGACACCGATGTTCCGCGGGATAGCGACCGCGTATGAACGTCGTCGATTCGTCGGCGTGGCTGGAGTATTTCGCTGCGGGGCCGAACGCGGCGCGGTTCGCAGCCGTCATCGAAGCCGTCGAGTCGCTGATCGTACCAACGGTCGTGCTGCTCGAAGTGACGCGACGCATTCTGCAGCAGCGCGATGAGGCAGCCGCATTCACTGCGGCCTCCGCGCTCCGGCAAGGGCGCCTGGTCGACCTCGATGGCGACCTCGCCTTGGCCGCCGCTCAGCTCGGCGTCGCGCGCCGGCTCCCGCTCGCGGACAGCATCATCCTCGCCACGGCCAGACGGTTCGACGCGACGCTCTGGACAATGGACGCGGATTTCGACGGCCTGCCGGGGGTTCGATTCTTCAGCGCCCGACCCACCAGGTCCCCTTGATCACGAACACGTTCTCCGGCGTCGCCGCCCACAGCGCGTCCAGGTTGTTGCTGAGGTCGTAGCTGCCGTCGTTCGGGAGAAATCCCGACCGGCTCTGTTGCCACACGAAGAACAGCGCAGAGCCCGGCCGGTATTCCCAGCGCAGGACCGCGCTGCCACGCAACGAGCGCGAGTTGAAGTCCCGGTCGGTGAATGTGAACTCCGGCGCCGCGCCCGCGCCGTCGGGGTCCACGGTGTACAGCCCGGCCGCGTCGCGTGTGATCGTGCCGGCGTCGCGCCCGTAGATGTCGAACTCGAACCGGCGCGGCCGGTCGAACTCCTTGTAGTCCGTGAAATCCGCCGTCGCCACGAGTGGCTGCGCGAACAACTGCAGCGAAAGCTTGGGCGTGAACGTCCAGTCGACTCGCGTCACCATCGACGCGACTCGCTGATTGAGCGTGGCGAATACATAGCGCGCGCCGTAGGTCTCGGTGGCCAGCGGGTCCGTCACGCGCGTGACGTACTGCGCCATCGCGTGCGTCGCGCTCAACGACGGGGAGAAGGTCACGCGCAAGGCACTCGTCGGCCGGAAGGTCACGTTCGGTTCGAACACCTGTCCGCGTCCGCCGGCCTCGTTCCATGAATAATTCATGAACAGGCCGAACGTGGTCTTGCGGCGCCGGTCCGACGTGATGTCGATGCTGGCCCCTCCGCCCGTTGCGAGGCCCGCCGTCGGACCACCGCGCGTCAGGTCGTCGTCCATCGTCTTGGGCCGATAGTCCACACGCGTCTCGACCGCCCAGAAATTGGCAAACTCGGCGAATGTGATGGCACCAACGCCCGTGAACGTCAGGTCACCGTCGAAGTTCCACGTCGGGTTCCAGAACAGGAACTGCTGCCAGGTGCGAACATACCGGCCCGGTCGCGTCTCGCGATACTGGATGAGCGGCGCGATGCTGCGCATGCCGGTGCTGCCGAGGAACCCAAGCTCGTTGTTGTCGAAACCCGGGCTGTACTCCTGCATCGTCAGGCTCCCGCGCCAATGCGCGCCGCCGGTCTTGGCCAGCGTCACCTCGGCGATGTGCCCCGAGAGCGACGTCCGCGTGGGGTCACGTCGGTTATTCTCGCGGTCGGGACGCTGGAAGTAGCGCGCCGGCGACGTCTGCAAGGCGTCGATGGCCTCCGCACTGCCGATGTTCTGGCTGAACACCACGTTGCCGTCGAATGCCCACGCACGGTTGGCCCACGCGTGATTCCAGTCGAACCCGCCCACATACGACGCGCTGCGGAAGAGCGGCTTGAGCTCATCATCGCCGAGATCCCGGTTCACCGCGGTGAGGCCGACCCCGATGGTCGTGTTGCCACCGCGCAGTTCGCGATTGAGTCGGCCGGCGAAGTAATTGGTCTGTGGCTCCACGGTCGCCGTGCCGTCGCCGAGCGAGACCGACCGAAACTGCGCCGTCTCGCGCGTCGTCATTGCGTCGAGGATGCCCATCGACCACCCGCCCGCGCTGCGACCCGTGAGCTTGAGCGCGCCGGCGATCGTCGTCTCGTTGGGCGAGTCCACATACGTGATGTCGCCGCCGCCGATGCCGCGCTGCGGCGCGCGCCCGATGCGGCGCGAGTGCAGGAAGGTGTAGCTGTTCGACGTGTTGTTCGTGCGCATGCTGCCGAAGTCGAAGATGCCCGCACCCTCCACGAAGAACGGGCGCCGCTCCGGGAAGAACGTCTCGAACGCGGTGAGGTTCACCACCGCCGGGTCCACTTCCACCTGGCCGAAGTCCGGATTGATCGTCGCATCGAGCGTGAGATTGCTCGTGATGCCGTACTTGAGGTCGACGCCCACGCCCGGCACGATGTCGTTGCGCGTGCGGAACGGATCCCCGGGCTCCACGCGGGGATTCTCCGTTTTGGCCAGCGCGTAGGGCACGAGCTCAAGGCGCCGCGGCGACGGGAGTCTCCCCAGGCCCGTCAGGTGCCCATACGTGTGGATGCCCTGCTGCTGGTTCTTCGGAACGAACGAGAAGTAGCTGACTTCGGCCTTGCGCGCGATCTTGCGGCCGAGCTGGAGGCCCCACATCTGTTCGGACGCGTTTGGGTTGAAGCGCAGCTGCGACAACGGAATGCGGAACTCCGCGGTCCACCCCTCGCCGTCCACTGAGGCAGCGCCTTCCCAGACGGCGTCCCACGAGTTGTCCTGCCCATTGTTATCGCTGACCGTCGCGTCGCGCCGCGCACCGAGCGGCGAAAGCCGGAAGATGTATGCGCTCAGGTGGTCGTGATAGCTGTCGAACGTCACCTCGACGAGGTCGCCCTCGATGCTCTCGTCGCGGCGCGCGAGCTGCTTCTGGATGAGCGCCGCCTCCCCGTCATACATGCGCATGCCCACGTAAATCGCAGCGTCGTCGATGAGGATCCGCGCTTCCGTGCGTTCCGACGCGGGCTGGCCCTCCTGCGGGTCGAGCTGCGTGAAGTCGGTGATCGGCGTCGCGGCCCGCCAGGCGGCCTCGTCGAGGCGACCGTCGATGGTGACCTGCCCCGTGCGTCGTGCGGCAGCCGCGTGCGGTGCGGCGCTGTGCTCGCGTACGCCAGACACCTGCGCGGCTGCTCCACCCGGCGTCGGCGCTTGTGCCCGCGTCACAGTGGCATCCATCAGCAGCGCCAGGATAACGACGGCGACAGGAACGGTGCAGCGAAGGGCGACGGTGCGACGCATGCTGAGTCTGTTTAGAGGTGAACCAATAGCCGGGCGAACAGCCCAGCTGACGACCCAAGGACGTCAGTTGGACAGTCGTTGTCGAGCATTCGTTGTAACCGCATGAGGCGCCGGCGCTGCCGAGCTGCCCGGCGGCGCGAGGGTACTCTGCGCTACGGCTGCGCGCGGCCTTCGGTTTCGAGGGAAAGTGGCGCGCTATCGGGAATCGCCTAGGCGCGCTACGATCAATGCGCCCGTTTCCCACCTCGCGACCGCAGGCGGGAACCACCTCCGGAGGTACCATGCGACCCAACGACTTCATCACCGTACTCGCGCTCGCCGTGTGCAGCAGTTGCGCATCGGTTCCCATGGACAGCACGGCGGAGGTGGACGCCGTGCGTGCGCGCAGTGAGGCGCTTGCGGCAGCCGAGGCCGCGATGGATTTCACGACGGCACTCACCTTCTGGGCGCCTGACGCCATCGTGCAACCCTCCGGCATGCCGCAAATCCGCGGGCACGAAGCCATCAAAGACCTTTACGGCGGCTTCACGACCATGCAGGTCAAGTCGTTCGAGGGGACGTCGTCGCATATCGAGGCGTCGGGCGACCTAGCCTTCGACTACGGCGTGAACCGCCTGGTGTTGGTCGGCGAGAGCGGCGACATGCTCGACGTCGGGAAGTATCTCGCAGTTTGGAAGAAGGTCGATGGAGAGTGGATGGTCGCCGCGTTGAGCTTCACCAGTGATGCACCCGTGCCTGCGCCAGTCGTGGCTTCGGCACCCTGAGTGGCACATGACACGGACGCCGTCCCGCACCCGCGCGGCCGGCGCTCGTCCACTATTCTTGATTCATGGACCTCGCCGATCTCGACCTCCCACCCGCGACGATGCAGGCGATGGGCGACGCCGTCGTCAAGCGGGCTGTCGCGCACCTCGCCTCTCTCGACCAGCAGCCCAGCCGCGGCGACATGAACGCGGCCGACTTGTGCCGGGCGCTGCGGGAGCCGACCGCACCCGAAGCCGGTGCCGCGCTCGACCCGCTGCTCGACCAACTCTTCGATGAACTGATTCCGCGGTCGTACAACACGCCCGGGCCAGGCTACCTCGCATTCATCCCGGGCGGCGGCATCTATCCAGCGGCGCTCGCCGACTTCATCGCTGACACAACCAACCGCTACACCGGCGTCTGGGCCGCGTCGCCCGCGCTCGTGCAACTCGAGGCGAACGTGCTCGAGTGGCTGCGCGACTGGATGAGCTTCCCCGCCGGCACGGCGGGCCTGCTGACCACCGGCGGCTCGATGTCGATGTTCAATGCCATCGTCTGCGCGCGTGAGACGCACTTGGGCGACGACATCCGCCAAGGCGCGATGTACGCGTCCACGCAGGCGCACCACAGTATCCTCAAGGCCGCCAAACTCGCCGGCGTACGATTCGACCGCGTACGTGCGATTCCCATCGACGACGACTTCCGCATGCGGCCCGACGCACTCGCCGCGGCGATCGCCGCCGACCGCGCGGCCGGGCTCAAGCCGTTCATGGTAATCTCGTCCGCGGGCACCACCAACACCGGCGCGGTGGACCCGATCGAGGCCGTCGCCGATCTCTGCGCGCGCGAGTCGATGTGGCATCACGTGGACGGTGCGTACGGCGCGTTCTTCCATATGGTGCCCGAGTTGCGGCCTTTGCTCGCCGGACTCCCGCGCGCGGACTCGCTCACGCTCGATCCACACAAGGGAATGTTCTTGCCATACGGCACGGGCGCCCTTCTCGTGCGCGACGGCGAAGTCTTGCGCGCGGTGCACTCGGCCACCGCCGGCTACCTGCCGCCGAACCAGGACGAGTTCTACGATCCGGCGCAGTATGGCCCGGATCTCTCGCGCGGGTTTCCGGGGCTGCGCGTATGGCTCTCAGTCAAACTGTTCGGCGCGACCAAGTATCGGGCGGCCGTGGCGGAGAAACGCGAACTCGCGGTGTGGGCCGCCGAGCGTGTGGCACGTATTCCGGGTGTCGTCATGGACGCCCCACCGCAGCTCTCACTGTTTGCATTCCATCTCGAGAGCCCCGGTTTGGCCACGCGCGACGCGGAGAACGCCGCGACGCGTGAACTCGTCGAGCGCGTCACGAAGCGCGGGAAGGTGATGCTCACCGGCTGCACAGTGGGCGACCGTTATCTGGCGCGCGTATGCGTGCTGAGCTTCCGCACGCGGCAAGGTGAGATGGAGACGTGCGTGCAGCACCTCGCGGAGGAGGCGGCGGCGCTGTTGGCGTGACACACAGGAGTACTTCATGAAAGTCGACCGCTACGCCATGATCATCATCGCGGTCCTCTGCGTCTCGGCTTGCGACCGTGGTGCCGCCGGTGGCGCCGCTGAAGTAGAGATCTCGGGAGATTCGCTCGTGATGATCGAGCCGGACGCCGAGGGTCTCTTCATGCCCCTCCGGGCGCAGGCTCACCTCTCCGACGGGAGCCTGCTGGCGGACATCGGGAACGCGATCGATCACTTCGACGCCACCGGCAAGTTCGTCCGACGCGTCGGGCGGGATGGGGGCGGTCCCGGCGAGTTCCGGCGCATCTCGACGATCCTCACCCTGCCGGGGGATACGCTCTTCGCGGCGGTGGACGCGCGACGGGCTCGGATCGTCATCTTCGAGACGGCGACCGGGACCCTTCGTCGCGAGGTCGCGGTGTCACCGTTCTTTCCGGGGCAGCAATGGCGGTGGTACGGCGACACTGTGGTCTTCGCCAGCAAGTTGAGTGCGACGCCCTTCACGTCATGGGTCCCATCGACCGATTCAATCTGGTCCTGGGGGACGGTCCCCGAAATTTACACCAAGTCGATCACCGCCTATTCCCAGGGCGGAGAACCATCGATCGTACGACGGGGCGGCGGGTGGTTGGCCGTGTATCCCGGCGACGGCCGGGTCTTCGCGCTCACGCGCGAGGGTGCATTCCAGCGTGCGATCGAGATACCCAAGACACGGAGGCGCGGCGTGCCGCCCGACCTGGCGGATTCCGTGAAGGCCATCCAGGCATCCGGTCTGTTCCGTTATTCGGCGTCGTTGGTCTTCGCCCTCTGGGAACTGCCCAACGGCAACTATGCGCTCGTGCACATGGACACGGATCCCGAGCTCAACGCAGCGAGTTACGCCGCGTCGAGCGGCGCCGGCGGCATCACATATCGGAACACGAATTACTGGGTGACCTTCCTCTCCAAAGACCTCGCTCGGGCGTGCCCGGACATCAGGGTACCGTTCGAACCGGAGAACATGATCGTCCCGTACTTCAGCGCGGATTCGCTTTTCTTCCTCACGCGGAGCGTGGCGACGGACAGCACGGCACACGCCGTCCTGCATCGGTTCCGCCTGGACGACAGTGGATGTGACTGGGTCGCGACGAGTGTTTCGTTCCTCACGCCGTGAGCTTCACCGCACGCCCCGGCGTAGGCAGCGTCTCCCGTCACGCTACGGTCGATTCACCGACGCTGCCCGTACGGCTCCGCTGCGCGGCACGGCCCCAGCACCTCCGCCAGCACCACCGCCCGCCGCGCCGCAGCCGGATCGTCCAACGCCGCGCGCAATGTGCCCAACGCGCGGTGCCGCAACCGCGCGCCCCCCGCTCGCATCTTCGCCTGCGACGGAACGACCGCCTTCACTTCCTGGCGCCGCGCCTCAACCGCTTCGCGCGCAGCATGACGCGTCTTCGGCACCACCCGGGCGATCATCGGCTGCTCGATCGGCGTCGCTGACGTTCCCGCCCGACCAACCTCCGTCCAGCTCGCGGGCGGGCCGAGCTCCTCGAGCAGGATCTGCGCGAAATCTGGCAACCCGGTCGCCCGCTCGCGCGGCACGACCGGCTCATCCTCGCGTTCGCGCGCCGCGGCCGTCTGCCGCCACGTAGGTTCCGGCGCGCGCGTCTTGCGCCAGTCCACCTGCGCGCGCGGCTCCGCCTCCGGTGTGCGGCGCGACTGCCGATCGCGCCGCTGCCGATTCTTGTACCACCGCCCCACCAGGTCCATCACCGTCGCAAAAATGACGACGACGATGAAGAAGTACCTGCCGATGAGCTCTTCCATCTCAGGCCTCCCTTACCGCGGACCGCCGGCGTTCGGGTCTCCACCCTCGCGCGCGATCGAGTCACGCATGCCGGTGTCGGCCTCGACGTTCTTCATGCGGTAGTAGTCCATGATGCCGAGGTTGCCCTGGCGGAACGCGTCGGCCATGGCGCGCGGCACGTCGGCCTCCGCCTCGACCACGCGCGCCTGCATCTCCTGCTCGAGTGCCACGGCCATCGCACGGCGCTCCTCGGCCTTGGCCTGCGCGATCTGCTTGTCCGCATTGGCTTGGTCGATCTGCAGCTTGGCGCCGATGTTCTCGCCCACGTCCACGTCGGCGATGTCGATCGACAGGATCTCGTACGCGGTACCCGCGTCTAGTCCCTTGGAAAGGATGTACTTGGAGATGCGATCCGGGTTCTCCAGCACGTCCTTGTGCGACTCCGACGAACCGATGGCGCTGACCATGCCCTCGCCCACGCGCGCGATGACCGTCTCCTCGCCGGCGCCGCCCACGAGCCGGTCGATGTTGGTGCGCACGGTTACGCGTGAGACGGCGATGAGCTGGATGCCATCCTTGGCGATGGCCGCGATGCGCGGCGTCTCGATCACCTTGGGGATGACGGACATCTTGACGGCCTCGAGGACGTCACGGCCCGCGAGGTCGATCGCCGCCGCGCGTTGGAACGGCAGCGGGATGTTCGCCTTGTCCGCCGAGATGAGCGCGTTGACCACGCGCACGACATTGCCGCCGGCAAGGTAGTGCGCCTCGAGATCGTTGAGCGACACATCGAGCCCCGCCTTCACCGCGCTGATGCGCGCGTTGATCACGGTGCCCGGAGGCACGCGACGCAGACGCATGCCCACGAGCGTCGCGAGGCTGACGTATGCGCCGGATGCCCACGCCGCGATCCATAGGTTGAGCGGAACCAGGAACAAGATGATCGCCAGGCCGATGATGCCAAGCAGCAGGAGTCCGATGCCGCCGCCGATGAGCTCACTCATTGATGCGTCTCCAGGTCATGCAGACTGACGCCGCACGACGATCCGGTTGCCATCCACGCGGGTCACGACAACCGCCGTGCCCGACTCGATCAAGTCGCCTTCCGAAACCACGTCCACGCGCTTGCCATCGAACTCCGCGATGCCGGCCGGCCTGAGCGGCGACGTCGTGCGTCCCACGCGCCGCAGCCACGGACTCGGTGCGTTCGGCTCCGGCTCCGCATCGTCGCCGCCACCACGCGGTAGCGCGGTATCCAGCATCAGCTGTCGCCCCATCGGCGTCGATGGCAGGTAGCGCATCATGAGCAGGCTGGCCGCGATGGCCACAACCATCGACATGCCAACGCGACCCAGCGCGCCGAGCATTGCCCCGATGGTCGCTCCCTGTCCCACGAGTGCAAGCGAAAGACCCGCGAGCAGCGAAAGTATGCCAGCGATGCCCGCGATGCCGAATCCCGGGATCACGAACAGTTCGAGCGAGAGCAGGATCATGCCCAGTCCCACCAGGATGATCTCCTCCCAGCCCACCAGCTGCACCACCCAATGCCCGCCCATGACGAGGATGAGTGCGGTGACGCCCAGCGCGCCGGGAATGCCGAAGCCCGGCGTGCGGATCTCGAGCAGGATGCCCAGCATCGCGACCGAGAGCAGCAGCGAGGCCAGCAACGGATGCGTGATCAGCCGCACGAAACCCTCGGCCCAGTTGGGCGACGTGCGCTGCAGCTCGGCGCCGGTCAGCCCAAACCGCGAGAGCGCATCGTTGATGTCGCGCACTTGGAAATCAGCGATGCCGTGCTCCAGCGCTTCGTCCGTGGTGAGCGTCAACAGCTTGCCCTTCTCGATGAGTCCCGGAATCACGATGTCCGCATCGACCATCGCCTCGGCGACCGTGGCGGGCCGGCCGCGCGCCGTGGCTGTCGCGCGAAACTCCCCGCGCACGTACGAGACGCCCTTCTCATCGACGGCCGTTGGCTCGGAGGTGCCGGTGGGCCCCATCTGCACGGGCGTGGCCGCGCCGATGGTGCTGCCATCCGCCATGACGATGTGGTTGGCCGCGAGCGCGATGAGCGCACCCGCCGAGATCGCGCGGCGGTTGACGTAGGCGATCGTGAGCACATCGGACGAGAGCAGCGCGTCGCGGATGGCGACGGCGGCGTCCACGCGTCCGCCGAACGTGTTGATCTCCAGAACGACGGCGGCCGCGTCGTTGGCCGCCGCGTCGCGCAGGATGCGCTCGACGAATGGTGCCAGGCCCATGTCGATCATCCCTTCGATGGGAATCACATGGACCACGCGGCTGGCGACGGGCGCGGTATCGCTGGGCGTCGCCTGCGCAACGGCGCTGCGCGACGGGCTGGCGATCGCCAACAGGGCGACGGCGATCGCGGCGATGCGTCGCGCCACACAACGGTTCGATTCGGCGCTGGGCAGACGCATGTGGGTCTCCTCGGGTTCGAGCGGGGAGCTGCTCCATGAAAGATACCGGTGCGCACGGGGGAGGGACACCTACAGAGCCATTCGCGCGCGCGGCTCCGCGTGACACTTACCTGCACCGCGGGGTATCTCGGACGGACCCTTCACCGGACTCAACCATGCGACGCCTGCTCGTCCTGACGCTTCTCTCGGCCGCTGCGGCTTGCTCGGATGCGACGGCGCCTGTCGAGCAGTTGCCGGATCTCCACGGCGACGGCACGATGCGCTGGGCCAATGTCGGCAAGGTCTGCGATCCGTCCACGCCGGCGGTGCCGCTCACGGCGGAGCAGCGCGCCTCGGTGCCCGGATCCTCGTCGAGCTCGGACTACATGCTCGCCGAGTTGACTCGCGATGTCACCGGTGGGTTCGGCGGTATCATGGTGCCCGACGGCGTGTGGACGATGTACCTGGTCAATCCGGCCATGCGCGATGAGGCCACCACCGAGCTGCTCGCGCTGGGAGCCATTCCGCAGGCACCGCAGGTCGTCCTCAAAGGTCGCTGGAGTTTCGCGGAGATGTTCGACTGGAAGCGATACCTGGCCGCGAACGTCGAATGGCCGGAGGGCTTCGCGTCGGCGGACGTCCAGGAGGCGCAAAACCGAATCGAGTACGGCGTGTACAACGAGGCGGCGCGGGCGGAACTGGAGGCGGAGCTGACGGCGCTCGATGTGCCGTGCTACCTCGTCGCCATCGGGATCAGTCCGCCTATTCAGTTCCTGTAGGCACGACGACGCGCACACCCTCAAGGCTGCCGCCCACTCCATCGGTGAATCGCGCGTCGCCGAAGAACACAGCTCGTCCACCCGACGTCGCGCCCTCGAGGCGGACGAACGGAAAGCGCGACCACGTCAGATAGTCTCGCACGTCTTCCTGGAGCATCGCCCGCTGCACCACATCGGCCGACCAGTCACCGCGCGCAATCACGCGTCCGTCCAGTCGCACGCGCTCGCCGCCGATCCACTGGAACTCGCCCAAGCGATACTCCTCCGGCGTGACGACGATCAGCCCGCCCTTGAGCGGTTGCGCCGGCTGCGGCGCGTACATCACCTCTTCCACTGACGCGATGCCTTGCGTCACTGCCGCGCGTTGCGCGATCGACTCCGCAACGTTGCTCATCACGATCATCGCGAGCACATAGCCAACAACCACCCCGCCGACGATCCGCACGCGACGCACCGTGCGTCGTGGCCAGAGTAGCGCCGCGCCCAACGCGAGCCAGATCCACGGGTCGATGATGAAGACCGCGTCGCCGTAGAACCACCGGTCGCTGAACGGCATCAACAGGCGAATGCCGTAGGTGTTGAGCCAGTCGAGCGCGGGATGGCTCAACACGCCGATGACGGCCAGCAGCAGGATCCCCGCCGGATCGATCGGCGTCTTCGCCGGATCGCGACGCAGGCGCACCCAACGGTCCCACGCCATCACCAAGCCGGTAAGGATCACCGGCAGCAGCAACCATGCACTCGGACCGTGCGTCCACCCGCGCCGGAACGCGAGCCCATCGTACTGGCCCGCGAACATGATGAAGATGTCGATGTCCGGCGCGTTGGCCGCCAGCATGAGCGTCGCGGCGGCGAGCGGCGTACGCTCATCGAGGCCGGCGCGTGCCATGACCGCGCCCGCCAACGTGTGCGTCATTGGGTCCATGCGGAAAAGCTAGCGCGGCACCGGCCATTTGCGCGTGAGCAGCCAAGCCGTCAGCCACCCAATTCCAGCCGCCATCACCACGTCGCTCAAGAAGTGCGCGCCCGCGAGCACCCGCGTGAGTCCGCAACCGGCCGCAAGCGAATAGCCCACCCAGCGCGTGCGCGGGAACAGGTAGGCGAGCATCGCCGCACCGCCGAACGCCACCGCCGCGTGTGAACTCGGCAACGCCAGGCCACCGCCATGGAACAGCCGCTCTGAGAACGGACGAAATCCGTATAAGCCGTCATGCAGCCCGGGGCGCTCGCGGCGAAACACCAGCTTGAGCAGCTCGGCGGCGCCGCCCGCGAGCGCCGGCGACCAGAGCAGCAACCACGCGCGGCGCCGCGGACGCTCGAGCGGCGGCCGCACGCCCGCGTCGTGCAGGCCGACGGCCAGCGCGAGCGCCGCCCACGTGCCCATGAAGCCCATCACGCGCAGTAGGCGGCCCCAGTCCTCGTTGTACACGCCGGAGAGCCGGATGTTGTGATACGCCCACGTGTCCAGGAACGACACCGCAACGAACGCCACGAGCGTGATCGCCAGCGCGCGCCACGCGGCACGGGACTGTCCCATCAATCGGCCTCATTGGAGTTCGAGAGGTGCTGCAGCGTGAAGAGAATGCGTTCCGTCATGCCCCACACGAGGTAGTCGTCCACCAAATACGCGTCGACCCGCAAGTGCAAATCGCGCACCTCGACCGTCGTCTGGACGCGCGCGCTTGGCGCGAACAGCTCCGATACGGGAATCCACCGCGACGCGGCTACTTCATAGTTGAGCTCGAGCGGCGGCGGCTCAGGCACCACACAGACGAACGGCCGCACGATGATCGGCGGTAGCGCTGGCGTGCGTGGCCGCAGATCATCGAGGGCGCCGAGCACGGTGCCGTTGGCCCGGAGGTCGAGGCCGACCTCCTCGAGCGTTTCGCGCACCGCCGTGTCCTCGAGCGAGTTGTCCGTCGCCGAGTAGCGGCCGCCCGGCAGCGCGACCTGGCCACTCCAGGGGTCGCCCGCGCGTTCCGCGCGGCGGATCAGCAGCAGGTCGGCGTCCGTCGCACCGTGCGGACGCAGCACGAGCGCGACGCCCGCTTCACGGAACGGCTCGTCGCGCTCGGCGGGCGTCGGCACATGCGCGTGCATCGCGCGCGTGATGCGATCGATGAACGACTCCGGTCCACGCGGCACGGCACTCACGCGCTGGGTGGCTGCGGTCGTCGCGCTCCTCAGCCTTCGACTGGGCCGCCGGCGCTCACCCACGCGCCCCAGCCGCCGGCCATCGAGGCGACATTCGTGTAGCCCATCTGCTGCAGGGTGTCGGCTGCGAGAGCGGACCGGTTGCCGCCCGCGCAATAGACGACGAGCTCGGCGTCACGCGGCACGGCGGCCTCGATCTTCCCTTCCATGGTCCCGCGCGGAATCACGATCGCGCCCGGAATGCGGCCGAGATTCGTCTCATTCGGTTCACGCACGTCCAGCAGCACGGGCTTCTTGCCGGAATCGAGGGCGCGCTTCACGTCCGCCGCGCTCACCTCGCGAATGCGCTGCTTGGCTTCGTTGATCAGGTCCGTCCCCGACTTGTTCGACATGGCAATGAGCCTTGGTTGGAGTCCCCTAATCGTACCATCGCGGTGCGGCCGCGTGAACCGGTGCCGCCCGTGGCCGGACGCTGTCGCCACCCGCCTTGCGTCGCCGCATCACGTTTCGGCCTCGTCGCAGGTACGGGCCCACGGAATGATCTCTAGCCGCGCGAACGGGATGGGCTTCTTCGTGCGCTCGCAGATGCCGAACTCCTCGGGCGCCGAGTACAGCCGTTGTAGCGCGGCGTCAATCTCATTGAGCTGCTGCGACATGCGCGACGCATTCGTGAGGTCGAGCTCTTCCTGCATGGTGTCGGTGCCGAGGTCGGCTAGATGGTGTGGCACGGCCGAGAGGTCACCGGCCTGCTCGCGTGTGCTCTCAGACGCCTCGCGCTGGGTCGACCGGTTCAGCGCGCGCAGCGTGCGGTCGCGCTCCTCCTTCAGCAACTTCTCCAGTTGCGTCCGCTGGGACTTCGTGAGTGCCATGTTCGCGCCCCCACGGGCAGGATGAGTGTGGCGTTCCAATTCCATACCCCGCTGCGGGCCAGACTCTCCGGCGCCATGGCCGGACCACATGCACACCGGCGATTCACTGCGCCACAATCTCGAACGCGGAGGACGTCGCGATGCCCGGCGACGGCTGACCTGGCACGAGCGCCGCGAGCGGCAGGCGCACACGATAGCGCCCCGGCGTGATCTGGCTGCTCAACACGCGCTGGAACTGCAATGAGGTACTCGGCGCAACAATGGCAAGCACCTGCTGACAGGGCATGATCGCGAACTCGAACTGTGGCCGCGCCCATGAGCTGCCAACACCTCGTTCGATCCACTCTTGGCACGTGAACCAGCCGATCGTCTCCGGTGATGCGTTGGTCACGATGACGGTCAGGAATCCGCCGACGGTCGTGCTGGCGGGCGTGGCAAGCCGCACGTCGAGCAGGAGTTCGTCGTCCGGGCCCGGGCCGATGGGATCGAGCGGGGAAACCGACTCGCCACAGGCGACGCACGTAAGCGCCACACTGAGAGCGATCATTGCCGCTCGCGTCAGAACAACCCCACGCGTCCGCGCACCGACTCAATCAGCTTCACCGGGTCATACCCGACGCCCGCCTTGAACACGAGCTCGACGTTGCGCACGTCGGCGATTCGAGTCGAGGGATCCCCGCCAATCACCACGAAGTCCGCTTGCTTGCCCACCTCGAGCGAGCCGACGAGCGAGTCGCGGCCGAGGAAAATGGCGCCGTTGAGCGTGCCAATGCGGATGGCCTCTGTCGGCGTGAACCCGCTCTCCACGAGCAGTTCGAGCGCGCGCTGGTTGGAGTACCCAGCCACGACCCCACCGCCGCCCGTGGGATCCGTGCCGACGATGAGCAGCCCACCCGCGCGCGCGAAGGCCACTTCCGCCGCCCGCGCGGCCGCAAAGAGCGCCGTGTACCCCGACGGCCGCTGCGCGACGGCCGCATGCCGCCGCTCGTACGACTCGCGCAGTGACGGCACGAGCACATCGAGGCCCGGCGGCATCGGCCGACCGGGTACGAACGTCTCGAAGATCGTGAGCGTCGACGTGACGGCCACGTCATGCGCGACGAGGTTCGCGATCAGCGCCTTCATCGCGACGCTGGCCGTGTCGAGCGACGCCGCCAGCTCGGCCGGCGCCTGCTGACGGCACTCGTCTGGCTTCTTGTCCGGCACGAAGTCGGTCGCGGCGAAGAACCCATGCTCAAGGTCATCAATGCCGAGCGCCGCCGCCTCGGCATAGGTGACGGAACAGAGATGACCGGTCACCTTGAACCCGCGCGCATGCGCCGCGTCGATGGCCGCGCCGAGCGCCGCGCGCGAGATGTGCATATACGCCTTGAACGACGTCGCGCCGGCGTCTGCCCAGTAGTCCACCAGGCGCCGCGCCTCATGAGGCGTGCTGACCGTGGTGAGCTGCTCGATTCCGAGTCCCGGTCCCTGCAGATAGGGCGCGGTCGCGTCAATCCAAGGCCCGGCCTTCTCGCCGCGCTCGATGGCCCTGGCGACATTGATCTCGCCGAAGCCGTTCATGTTACCGCCCGTGCGCATCGACGTGACGCCGCCGGCCAGGTACAAGCGCGAGAAGCTCTCGCTGAGGTTGGCGTACGTGCCGCCGCCCGTGGGATAGTAGAGGTGCTCGTGCACCATCACGAGCCCGGGGATGACCGACTTGCCCGAGAGGTCGAGCACGTGCGCGCCGGCCGGGATGGCGACCTCGCCCTCCGCGCCCATCGCGGCAATGCGTCCGTCGCGGACGATGATCATCTGCTCCGGGCGCGCCGGCGTACCCGTTCCGTCGATCACCCGCACGTGTCGCAGGGCGATCAAGCCGGTATCAACCGCGACGTACTGTCGGGGTGGGGCCTGCGCGCCGGCCACGGCGCTCACGGCACTCAAGGCCAGCGCGAGAATCGAGAGCGTGTGTGTCATGCTGGAATAGGCAGCGATGGCACACAGCCGGCAAGCGCCGCATCTTTGCTTCCCATGTCATTGACCACGAAAGTCCTCATCGGCCTGATCGCCGGGCTCGCCCTCGGCATCGGCCTCGCCGGTCTCGACGCCGACTCCGCGATCGTGCGCAACATCATCGCCATCGCCGAGCCGGCCGGCACGATCTTCATCAACGCCATTCGCATGACGGTGATCCCGCTCGTGGTCGCGAGCCTCATCGTCGGTGTCAGTTCGGCGCCGGATCCGCGCGCTGTGGGACGCATCGGCGCGCGCGCGATCGTGATCTTCGTGGTGCTCGTCTCGGCGGCGTGCGTGTTCGGTATCGTGCTCGGCGTGCCGTTGCTCGGACTCTTCACGCTCGACCCCGCCGCCGTGGAGGCGCTGCGCGCCAGCGCGGCCTCCGCCGGCGCGTCGGTCGCACAGGGCGCTGAGAGCATTCCGACGGCCGCGGAATGGTTGATTGCGCTCGTCCCGCCGAACCCCGTGAAAGCCGCGACGGACGGCGCCATGCTGCCGCTCATCGTATTCAGCGTGGCGTTCGCAGCCGCGTTGATCGGCATCGCCAACGAGCGCCGGTCGCCGGTGGTGCGCTTTTTCGAGGGCGTGCAGGATACCTCGCTGGTGCTCGTGCGCTGGATCCTGGAGCTCGCGCCGGTCGGCGTGTTCGCGCTCGCGATCCCGTTGGCGGCCCGAATGGGACTGGCTGCTGCTGGGGCGCTCATGGGCTATGTGCTCATCGTGTCGGCCATCTCCATCCTCTTCATGGTGGCGATCCTGTACCCGGCCGCCGTCGCGCTCGGGCGCGTGTCGCTGCGCGAGTTCGCGCGCGCCTGCCTGCCGGCCCAGGGCATCGCGTTCAGTTCGCGATCATCGCTCGCCTCGCTGCCGGCCATGCTCGAGAGCGCGACCGACACGCTCAAGCTGCCGCAGTCGATCACCAACTTCTTCATCCCGCTCGCCGCGTCGACGTTCCGCGTCGGCGCCGGCATCGGCCAGACGGTCGGTGTCCTGTTCATTGCCAAACTCTACGGCGTGGACCTGAGCGTGGCGCACCTGTTCTCGATCGGCCTCACGTCGATGGTGACGTCGTTCTCCGTGCCCGGCGTGCCGGGCGGCTCGATCATCGTCATGGTGCCCGTGCTCATGACCGCGGGCATCCCGATCGAAGGCATCGGGATCCTGCTCGGCGTGGACACGATTCCCGATATGTTCCGCACGACGTCGAACGTGACGGGTGACATGGCCGCGGCGACGATGCTGAGTCGCGGCGAGCGCAGCGCGTGAGCGCGACGAGTTCCCACGCCGGCGCCAAGTCCCGCACGCGCGCGCCGTACGCGGTGTTGTTCGATCTCGACGGCACACTGATCGACTCGATCGCGCTGCTCATTGCGTCGATGGAATACGCCTTTGACGATCGTGAGCACCGCCCGCCGGTGGCCGAGTGGGTGGCGGCGATCGGCACGCCGCTCGACGCCATGCTGCGCCGCTGGGCCGTGTCCGACGCGGATGTCGCGCAGCTGCGGGCGCGCTATCGCGAGTACCAGCTCGAGAATCACGATGCCATGACGGCGGCGTATCCGCAGGCCGTAGAGGTCGTGCGCGCGCTGTACGACGCCGGCTACCCCCTGGCGATCGTGACGTCCAAGCTCGAGGCCGGCGCGCGCCGCTCACTGGCCCACATCGGCATCGAGGACTGCTTCAGCGCCGTCGTCGGCATCGACGCCACGACGCGCCATAAGCCGCAGCCCGAGCCGGTGTGGCACGCGCTCGGGCGGCTGGGCGTCCCGCGCGAGCGTGCCCTGTTCGTCGGCGACTCCACCCACGACATGCACGCGGGCAATGCCGCGGGCGTGGTCACGGCTGCAGCGCTCTGGGGCCCGTTCTCGCGCGCGCAGTTGGAGACGGCACAGCCGCAGCATTGGCTCACCGGCATGCACGAGGTGACGCCACTGGCCGGAACGCTGGCGATGGCGGACGTGGTTTTTCGATGATTGTTTCCGGCGCGCGCATCGCATCATGCGCGCGTGCTCACCACCCGTGATGCGGCCCGACTGCTTGCCGCCGTTCGCTCAACGGAGGACCTCTCCGCGATAACCCACGCGCTCGGGTTCAGTCCGCCCGTGCCGTTGGGGAAGCGCGCCAAGGAGCGGTTCTTCGGGCCGGCTGCCGCGGCGCCGGTCTCCGGAGCCGGCCCGAGGCGCGCTCAGCGAGCGTCCGGCACCTCGGTCCCACAGCGTGTGAGCGTCGCCGCCGCCGGACACGACGGCACGCTGCGCGCGCTGCTCGTCGAGTGGAGTGGGACGGCGCCGTCCGCACTCCGGGCACGGCTCGTGCCGCTCAACCGCGCCCTGCCGCGCGAGGCACCCGACCTCCGCTGGCTCGTCGTCGCGATCGACCGGCAGGCGGGCTCGCTCGTCATCGCCGCACCGGGCGGTGCGGGTCCGCGTACAAGCGCGCTCGAGGTCGAGGTCGACCATGTGATGGAGTCCGACGCCGAGACTCTCGCGACGCTCGCGGCGTGCGGGCTTGCCACCGGCGATGCGGACTTGCTTGTGCATCTGCGCTGGCGCGAGACGCTCGGCCGTGACGCGCTCACCCGGCGATTCTATCGTGACCTCGAGCAGCGTGTGCATACGTTGGCGTCGACGGCGACGGGCAACCGGGTCGACGAAGCGGCCCGGCGCACGATTGCGCTGCTGCACACGTCGCGGCTCTTGTTTCTGGCCTTCCTTGAGGCCAAGGGCTGGCTCAATCGCGACCGCAGCTTCTTGCGGCGCGCCTTCGAAGACCGCTCCGGTGGTCGGGGTGCGCATGAGCGCATGCTGCACCCGCTCTTCTTCGGCACGCTCAACACGCCCGCCGCGAAGCGCGCGCCGGCGGCGCGCGCGTTCGGCCGCGTGCCGTTCCTGAACGGCGGACTCTTCACGCGCACGCCGCTCGAGACACGGCACCGTACACTGCGCTTCACCGACGAGGCCTTGGGCGATGTCATCATCGGGCTGTTGGGCAACTATCGCCTTACGGCGCGCGAGGCGAGTGTCGAGTGGTCGGATGCCGCGGTTGACCCGGAGATGCTCGGTCGCGCGTTCGAGTCACTCATGGGCGCCGCCGACCGTCGTGCACACGGCGCCTTCTACACACCGCGGCCGCTCATTGAGCGGCTCACGCAGCACGCGCTCTTCTCCGGCGACGGTCCGGCGCCTACGGACCCTTCCGCGCTCGCGCGGCTGGATGCGCTGCGCATCCTCGATCCCGCCTGCGGCTCCGGCGCGTTTCTCGTGTACGCGCTGGAGCGGCTAGCCGAGCGGCGTCTCGTCGCGGGCGACCAGCGCGAACTCGCCGTGCGGCGCCGGCACGTGCTGGCGCGATGCATCTTCGGCGTCGATGTGGATCCGATCGCGGTGTGGCTCTGCCAGCTGCGTCTCTGGCTTTCGGTCGTGGTGGAGGATGAAACCATCGAGCCGTGGCGGCTCGCACCGTTGCCCAACTTGGACCGGAACATCCGCGAGGGTGACGCGCTCGGCGACGGTACCTTGACGCCGCTGGGCGACCGGTCACTCGAACTGCTGCGCCTGCGCTATGTGCGTGCCACTGGAGTGCGCAAGCGATCGCTCGGCCGCGCACTCGACCGCGCGGAGCGCCAGCGCGCCATCGCCGTGGCCGAACAGACCATCGAGCGCGTCACCGCCGAACGACGTGACCTGTTGCTGGCTGTGCGCAGCCGCGACCTGTTCAGGGAGCGTCGCGCACCGGACGCGCTCACGCGGAGAGCACTGCTCGCGCTGCGGTCCGCCGCCCGCACAGCCCGCACCGGGCTGCGTCGCCTGCGTGACGGCGCCGCGTTGCCGTTCTCGTTCGCGACACATTTTCCGGAAGCGGCCCGCGCCGGAGGGTTCGACGTGATCCTCGGCAACCCGCCGTGGGTGCGCCCGCACGCGCTCGCGCCCGCGATGCGTGACGCGCTCCGCGAGCGGTTCTTCACGTATCGCTGTGCCGCGTGGCCGGAGGGCGCGGCGGCCGCCGCGGCAGGCCGCGGCTTTTCATCGCAGGCGGACCTGTCGGCGCTCTTCACCGAACGCGCGGTGCGACTCGCCGCGCCGGGCGGAGTGATCGCACTGCTGCTGCCGGCGAAGTTGTGGATCGCGCTGGCGGGCGGCGGCGTGCGCCGTCTGCTCGCCGAGCAGGCGCCGCCTGTCGCAATCGAGACGTGGCACGGCGGCACTGCCGGATTCGATGCGGCGGTCTATCCCTCAGTGCTGGTGGCACGTGTCGGGCAGCCTCCTCGCGGATGCGAGCCCGCGCACGAGCGCGTCGGACCGCCCCAGGCAGCACAGGAGGTCACGCTGGCAGTGCACCATGAGGCGACATCCGGCGCGAGCCATCGTCCACCGAACACATGGCGAATCCCACGCGCCGCACTCGCGCTCGACGACTCACCGGGCGCGCCGTGGCTGCTGCTGCCGCGCGCCCAGCGCTCGGCGTTCGACCGACTGGCGGCCGCCGGCGTGCCGCTCGCTTCGTCCGCATTGGGCCGGCCGATCCTGGGCGTGAAGACCGGCTGCAACGAGGCGTTCATCATGTCCGGCAGCGCGACCATCGACCGGTCGTTGCTGCGTCCGCTCGTGCGCGGCGAAGACCTGCGCGCGTGGCGCATCCGCCGGTCGAGCGCACGCATTCTGTGGACGCACGATGAGCAAGGAGAACCGATGCGCGCGCTGCCGCACCAGGCGCTGGAGCACCTGCGGCCATGGCGCAGCCGACTCGAGCGACGCACCGATGGCCGCAGTGACCGCTGGTGGGCCCTATTTCGCACGGAGGCCGCTCGCTGCGATCGCGCGCGCGTCGTCTGGGGCGACATCGGGCGCTCTGTGCGCGCAGTGGTCCTTGAGGCTGGGGATCAGACCGTCCCACTCAACACGTGCTATGTGGTGCGTACCGCCCTCGCGGACGACGCCTACGCGTTGGCCGCATTGCTCAACTCGAGGGTGATGCTCGCGTGGCTCCGTGTGTTGGCGGAACCTGCGCGCGGTGGATACCGACGATTCCTTGGATGGACGTGCGCGCGGTTGCCGGTGCCGAGTGACTGGATCGGCGCGCGCGCCGCACTGGCGCCGATCGCTCTCGCGGCCGCGGCGGGTGATGCGCCAGGAGAGGGCGTGCTCACAGAGGCGGTGCTGCGCGCGTTCGGCCTCGCGCGGTCGGACGTCGCGGCGCTCATGGATGATGAATAGCCGCGCTGCGCGCCGGGCCTTCGCGCGCGCTTGGATGCGGCGCGCAAACGCGGGGAAGTCACCGCGGCTGGGTGCATTGACGTTGCGGCCCGCGCAGGTGCGCGCCGTCGAGCGCATCGGTGCCGCATTCGTCGAGTTCGGCGGAGCGTTGCTGGCGGATCCGCCCGGAACGGGCAAGACGATTGTCGCACTGGCAGTCGCGGCGCGCGTGGGCGGCTCTGCGCTGGTCCTCGCCCCCTCGGCGCTACGCGACCAATGGGAACGCGCCGCGCGACGCGCCCGAGTGGCGATCCGGTTCGTGGCCTTTGAGGCGATGAGCCGCGGCGCCACGGCCCAGTCTCCCGGCCTGGTAATCATCGATGAAACGCATCATGTGCGCACACCCGGCACGCGCCGGTACGCTGGCGTGGCCGCCGCTTGCATCGGATCGCGCGTGTTGCTGCTCACGGCCACGCCCGTCGTGAACAAATGGGCGGACCGCGACGCACTGCTCGGGCTGTTCCTTGGCGCCGCGGCCACGACGCTCACTGCCGACCAGGCCGCGCGCTGCATCGTGCGCAGCGCGGAGGCGGACGGCGATCCCGACGCCGCCCGTCCCGTCGTGCAACGGCTGCGGCCCATTCAGATTCCGCCCCCGCCCACCGAGGGCGCTATCGCCGACGCCTTGATGCGTTTGCCGCCACCCTTTCCGGCGGCTGACGGTTCGGCCGCACTCGCCCTGGTTCGCGTCACACTGGCGATGGCGTGGAGCTCGAGTCTCGCCGCACTCGACGCGGCGTTGCGACGTCGCGTGCAGCGGGGAGAGGCACTCGCCGACGCGCTCGAGGCGGGGCGTTGGCCGACGCGCGCCGCGCTGCGCCAGTGGGTCGTGGGCGACGGCGCGACACAACTCGTGTTCAGTGCACTCGACGTGGCGAGCGACTGCGTGCCCGGCGATGCCGTCACCATCTTGCGCGCGCATCTCGTCGCCGTGCGTTCGCTTCGGGCGCGGATCGCGCCGTGGATCAAAGCCGACGCGGCCGCGCGCGCCGACGCATTACGCGCGCTCATGCGGAGACACCCGACACGGCGTCTTGTGGTGTTCACGAGCCACGCCGCGACGGTCCACGCGCTGTGGAGCGCCATGCGCGCCGACGGTGGTGTCGTGGCCATCAGTGGATCGCGAAGCGGCGGCACCGTGCGTGCGGCGGCCGGACGCTGGAGCCGCGACGACGTGTTGCGCGCGTTGGGATCGCGTGCGGCCCCGTTGCCCACTGATCCTGGTGACCCCGCGCGACGCGACGCGATTCGCGTGCTGCTGGCCACGGACATGCTGTCGGAGGGCATCGAAATGCAGGGCGTGGGCATGCTCATTCACGCCGACCGTCCATGGACGCCGGCGCGGTTGGAGCAGCGTGAGGGCCGCATCACGCGGCTCGTGCTGCGCACGCGGCGAGACACCAGCGCAACGCAGCGCGAAGTGTTCATCGGCACGATACGCGCGCCTGCGCTGGCTACACGCTTGCTGCGCCTCGGCGCGCGCCTGCGTCATAAGGAGAGAGTGCGCGCACGGGCGGTACGGGACGCGGGAGTGCGCTCGGACGTGGAGATGGCCATTCACGGGTGGCTGCGAGCGGCAGTCACTCGGGTAACCACCTCACGGGGGTCGGCCGCGCGCGCACCGGGCGCCTTCGCCGCACGCCTCTCGCACGAGCGTGCCGTCCACATGTTCCTCGCGCTTGTGAGAATCGGCGACGCATGCCGGCTCCTCGCGGGCCGGCGGCGACGCGGCCGCGCCGATCCACGTCAGTGTCGCTGGATCGTCTCGGCCGCCCCGCGACTCGTGCATGAGGCGGTACAGCTTGGCGATGCCCTCCGCCAGCCATCCGCCGTGGAGTTGCGTGCGGTGCGACGGGCTCTCGCGCACTGGGCGCGCCGGTCGAACGAGGGCGCCTTGATTGGGCCGACGCGCGATGCGCGATCGCCACTGCGGCAGCGTCTGCATGCATTCGTGGAGCGCGCGATGCGCGCCACCCCGTTGTCATCCCGCGCGTCGCGCGGCACCGAGCTCGAGGCGCTCGTGCGTGCGGTCTCCGCGGCCGCCGGCGCTGGCGTCGAGCGTCAGCTCATGGTGCTGTTGCGCCCCGGCGTCGCAATCGAAGTGGTCGAGCCGGGCCTGCGTGCGATCGCCGCTGCTGCGCAAGCGACCGCGCTTCTAGACACAGAACGGCGTCCCGCTACCGATATGCCACTCAATTCGGCGGAGCCGCACCTAGAGCGGCCGCGTCCTACGCTGGTCGCACTCCTCGTCGCGCCGGCCCCTACGCCGGCGGCCGCCCGCCGGCCGGCAACTCCGCGACACGCTCAGACATCAGCTTCGCCGTAAAGCGCTGCGCCTCGCCGATGCGCTCGAGCTCAATCGACATCGCATCCACGCTCTCTTGCAGCTGACGCAGCTGCGGCACGACGTCCGCCGCCTTCATAACCCCCGCCTGGCCACGCCGCTCGATCACACGCCCGATCGCGCGCGCGATCGGGTAGCCGATCACCGTCAGCGCGATCATGGTGAACACGATGCCAACGAGAGGAATGACTTCCTGCGGAATCGGGGAAGTCTCCCGGAACGGCGGCTGGAGCGTGCCCGCCGTCGTCTGGCCGGCGCCTTGGGCCCCCGCGATCACTGCCCCGCCGGCCTCGCTCGGAAGCTGCGGGATGGGCGGCGCCGACCGCGCCTGTGGCGCCTCGGCGGGCTGCTGCGGGGCGGTCGTCGCCTGAATCGAAGCGTACGCAATGACGTAGGGCATGGCAGACTCTGCTGAGGTGACCAACGCCTTCCGTACGGGGCGGGCCGGGCCGAGGTGTCGTCTGCGGCGACGGGGAGGCGTCTTTGTTCGCCACCCCTATATAGCGCCGCAGCGTCCCCTGTTCAAACCCGACGGCGTGATCTCAGGGGGTTCAAACCCTTCCGGTGTCCCGTCCATCCCATCATCTGCATGACGCTTCCGTTGCCACTCACTCCATCCTCCGCCCCGTCTGCACCCCTCGATGATGTGCCGCTCGCTGCCAAGGGAGACCGGCGCGCCTTCGAACGGGTCTACCGGAGCCACGTGGACCGCGTCTTCTCGGTCTGCGTGCGGATGGTGGGCGACCGGGTGCGCGCCGAGGAGCTGACGCAGGACGTGTTCGTCCGTTGCTGGGAGAAGCTGCCGACGTTCCGCGGCGATGCGAAGTTCAGCACATGGTTGCACCGGCTGGCGGTGAACGTGGTGTTGAATGAGCGCGAGAGCGATGCCCGACGGCGGTCGCGACACGCCGGCACGGCGGAGGACCTGGATACGATGTCGTCGGAGGCCGTGCGGCCGCTGCCGGTGCCGGGCCTCTCGCTGGACCTGGAACGCGCGATCGCGACGCTGCCCGCAGGGGCCCGACGGGTGTTCGTGCTGCACGACGTGGAAGGCTATACGCATGAAGAGATCGGAACGATGCTGGGCGTGACCGCGGGGGGATGCAAGGCGCAGTTGCATCGCGCGCGGATGCTCTTGAGGAGGGTGCTGACGCAATGAACGATCGCGACTGGAATGAAGTCGAGCCGGAGGAGCTTGAGCGCATCGCGGCAGAAGCTGCGCGGCTGCCGCGACTCTCGCCTTCGCACGACCTGTGGCCTGACATCGCCGCGCGGCTCGGTCCGCAGGAGCGTGCGCGACCCATCCCCGGCCTGACGTCGTCGCACGTGCGTTTGGCGACTGCGGCGTCGCTGCTCATCGCGGCGACCGCGGGCATCACGTGGTCACTCGCGACGCGCGGCGATGACGCGCCCGTCGTCGCCACGTCGCCGGTGCCGTCGACTCGCGCAAACAATGCCGCCGACGCGGTTGGCCTCGTACGGCCGGCATCCATGGATGCCACGGTCGCGACCCTCGACCGCGAGATCGCCATGCTGCAGGCGATCATCGACGATCGCCGCCGAGCGCTCGACCCGCGCACGGTGGCCGTGCTCGAAGAGAACCTCGCGTTGATCGACCGCGCGATCGCCGAGAGCCGAGCGGCGCTCGCGGCGGACCCGGCGAGCCGCTTCCTCGCGACGCAGGTCGCGCGGGCCTACACCAGCAAACTCACCCTCATGCGGGACGCGGCGACGCTGCCCGCCGGCACCTGAACCCAACACCATGACGACCGCCCGATTGATCCTTCCCGCGCTGGCCGGCGCGCTGCTGTTTGCCTCGCCACTCGAGGCGCAGCGCGACCGCGACGACTACCGTCAGCGCATCGACACCACATTCGCGTTCGACGCGAACGGCGTCGTGCATCTCGGCCTGGTGAGCGGCGAGATCCACGTGCGCGGCGCGGCGACGCGGGAGATCCGCATCGTTGCCTCAGTCGAACGCGGACGGCTGGAGACGTCGCTCAGCCGGAACCGCGTCTCGATCGAGTCGCGCTCCGTCAACGGACGACTCGGGGAGGGCTACTACGAAATCACGGTGCCGCACGGTGTCCGCGTGAGTTCGAACGCGGTGTCCGGCGATGTGGTCATCCGTGACACGCGCGGCCCCGTCACGGTGGCGACGGTCAGCGGCGAAATCACCGTGCACGACGCTGCCGACCGGGTTGAGGTCGAAACCGTCTCGGGCGAAGCCGACGTGGCGCGCCTTCAAGGACGGCTGCGCGTGGAATCCGTCAGCGGCGACCTCACCGCGGACGAGGTCACCGGCACTCTCGAGATGGAGACGGTGAGCGGCAGCATCGTGCTGCGACGCAGCCGGTTCACGAGGATCGACGCCTCGAGCATGAGCGGCGACTTCGCGTACGAGGGGCCGTTCTCGGCCGAGGGCGTCTATCGGTTCAACACGCACTCGGGCGACGTCGACCTGGCGCTGCCCGCGAACGCCGGCGCGGATCTCGATATCGAAACATTCAGCGGCGACATCGAGAGCGACTTCCCGCTCACGCTGCAGCCGGGCGAATCAGGCGGGCGACGCAACCGCCGCATGGAATTCAGGATCGGCGCGGGAGGCGCGCGCATCTCCGCGCACACCTTCAGCGGTGACATCACCATCCGCCGCCAGTCGGCGCGCGACAACCGGGAGTGAGACGATGCACGCGACACAGACCATGACCATGCGGGTGGCGCTGGTGACCCTCGCGCTTGCCGCCAGCACGATTGCCAGCGCCCAGGACAACTCGACCTTCAAGTGGGATGCCCAGCTCGTGGATGGGCGCACCGTGTTCTTGCACAACATCAACGGCGCCGTGACGTTCGAAGCGGGATCGGGAAACACGGTCGAAGTCACGGCCATCAAGCGCTGGCGACGCGGCGACGGCAGCGGTGTGCGCATTGAGGCACGGCAGGTCGGCAGCGGCGACATCGTCATCTGTGCGTTCTGGAACGACAACGCGACGTGCGATGAGGACGGCTACCACGGCAACCGCAGCCGGGACCGCGACGATCGCGATGAGGACGGGGTGTCCGTCGAATTCACGGTGCGCATTCCGGCCCACGCGCGCGTGAGCGCATCCACGGTCAACGGCGACCTGCGCGTGGATGGCACGAGAGCGGACATCGAGGCGCATACCGTGAATGGCGACCTCGAGGCATACTCGACGGCGGGCCTTGTGGAAGCCGGCACGGTGAACGGCAGCATCACCGTGCGGACCGCGGCCGACGGCACGGAGGATCTGCACTACTCCACCGTCAACGGCAGCGTCACGGTGCAGATCGTGTCGGACGCGAACCTCGACGTCAATCTCTCGACCGTGAACGGCAGCATCACGTCGGATTTTCCGATGACGCTCGACGGCCGTATCAACCCGCGGCATGTGCGCGCGACGATCGGGAACGGCGGGCCGCAGCTGCGCGTGCGGACCGTGAACGGCAGTATCCGGTTGCGAAAGCAGTGAGGGTGCTGACGTAGGAATCGGCGCTCCGCGCGCCAAGACAGGAAACCGGTCGTCTCGCGGCTCCGTAGATTGGGGAGAATCCTCCCCTCTACGGAGCCGCAGATGTTTTCCACCGTCGCAAGCCGATCGAGCCGGGGACGCCGGGCCTTCAACCGCAGCCTGCTGTTGGTGGCTGCACTGGGCGGTCTCGCATGCCGTGGCGAGAGCGGCCCGTGGCACGTGCGCGAGAATGCCTTCACCTGGCTCGGCACCATGCAGCCCGGTGCCACCCTGACCGTGCGAGAGCTGCGCGGCGGCATCGACGTCGTGCCGTCCACCAGTGACTCCGTGCGCGTGACCACGCGCACCGAGTGGCGTCGCGGGGACCCTGCCACCGACCTCAATTATTCGGTCAGCCAGGACAGCACCGGTGTCGTTTTGTGCGCGGTCTGGGGCAGTGGCTCATGTGACCGCGAGGACTACAATGCGAACATGGGGCGCGGCAGCACCGACGCGAAGGTGTTCTTCCGAATCGAGGTGCCCGCGGGCGTTCGGCTGGACCTCATGACTCTCGACGGCAACATCCGCGCGGCCGCGAGTGCGCCCGTCGACGCGCAGGTGCTCAACGGTGACGTTGTCGTCGCGACGGCCGTGGGTCCAGTGCAGGCCGAGACGCTCAACGGCGACATCGACGTCCGCATGTCCAGCATTGTGGGGACCGATTCGGTGGTGGCGACGACGATGAACGGCGATGTGTACGTCTACATTCCCGACGGCATCGACGCGACGGTGGACATGTCCACGGCGACCGGCTCGGCGAGCTCGGCGTTCGCCGTGCGCGGCACGGTTGAGTCAAAGCGCGTGGGCGGCGTGCTCGGCGCGGGGACGCATCCGATTCATTTGAAGTCGATCAACGGCGACGTGGCGCTGCGTCGGCTGGACGCTCAGGGTCGGCCAGATTCGCCTTGACTTTTCGCTTCGTGCTCCCGGTCGGTCGAGCGAGGCATCCCTTCGCGCGCCCTACGGCGCTTACACGCTTCAAGTCCGCGAGTGTAAGCGGCGAGCCGTGAGTGCGCCGGCGTCGCGGTCATGGCGTGAGTAGTTCGCCAAAATGCGAGTGGAGAGGCGCCGGGCGTCTCAAGTCCGGCCTGTGAACCGCGCAAGCATTCGCCTCCAACAGGGCCCGGAGCACGATCCCGAAGGGCCGGACGCCAAAACGCGCCCCGCCCCCGCATCGCAGTACTAAAGAGAGCTAGTCCCGCCGACCGCCCAGCAGGCGCAGGATCGCGAGGAACATGTTGAGCAGGTCCAAATAAATCGCCACCGCCGCCCGCACATAGTCATCCGGCCCATACACATTCCGCAGGCGCCACGTATCAAAAATCAGCAGCCCGCTGAACACCAGCACCGTGGCGCCCGCCAACCACAGCGACGCCGTCTCGTTCTGGAAGTACATGTTGAGCAGCGACGTGCCGATCAGCACCCACACACCCACGATGAAGAAACTGCCCCACGCCGAAAAGTCGCGCTTGGACACCCACGCGTACGCCGTCAGCACGCCGAACGTCGTCAGCGTGAGGATGCCCGCCTGCGGCAGCAACTCGGGCTGCGTGCGTGAATACACGTACATGATCGGGCTGATCGCGACGCCCATCGTGAACGTGAACAGCAGCGCAAGACCGATGTTGGCCGGGAACGTCGCGCGCACGCGCGTCGCCATGAGCAGCGGAATGAACGCGCAAATCATCGTGATGAACGGGTGCCGCGCCACGGTCTCCAGCAAGGCCGGCTGCGAGAACGCGAACATCACGCCGCCGACCGTCAGCACGACGCCGGCCAGGACGAGCAGATACGTACGACGCACCAGCGTGGCGCGTTCGGCGCCCGTACGGACCGCTACACCGGCATGTGGGATCGAGATTTCCATGTCTGGGCTCGGGTTTGGGGCTTCCCCGCAATATACCGGGTGCGGGAACCCGTTCACAGCGCGGCGGCAGCGTCGGCGCACGGCGCCACCCGTCTCCACAGGGCCGGCGTGACCCGCGACTCGCTCACGGCCCCGATCACAACTGGTCAATCTCCGCCGCAAGGTCGAAGTCATTCGTCGTCAGGCCGCCCGCGTCGTGCGTCGACAACGTGATGCTGACCTTGTCGTAGCGCACGTCCACGTCCGGGTGGTGGTTCATAAGCTCTGCCGGCGCCACGATCCGCTCGACGAACTCGACCGACTGCGGGAATCCCCGGAACTTGAACGTCTTAGTGATCGCGTCGCCACGCCGGGTCCAGCCAGTGAGGGCGCCGAGGCGGCGCTGGATGTCGATGTCGGAGAGGCGCGGTTGCTTGCCCATCGATGAACTCCGTGCGAAAGTGAGGGGATGACCTTCCCATTCTACACCGCAGCCCGGGCGATCCCATGACGTCCCAAGATGCGATCCCGATCCTGCGACGGGGCATCCTCGCGCTGCTGGCGCTCGGCGCCATGGGCGTCATCACCGAGCTCATCCTGCTGGAGCACTATGAGGAGCCGGCGCAGTTCGTGCCGCTCGCCCTGCTCGCGCTGACCCTGGCGACGATCCTCTGGCACTGGATCGACGGTGGCCGGCGTAGTCTGCGTGCGTTCCAGGTGGTCATGCTGTTGATGGTCGTCGCCGGCACCATCGGGATCGGACTGCACCTGCGTGAGAACGTCGCCACGGAACTCGACCTGAACCCGGGGTCGTCGGGACTCGCGTTCTGGCTCGAGGTGGTGCGCGGCGACCTGCCGACGCTTGCCCCGGGCACGCTCGTCCAATTTGGGCTGCTTGGGCTCCTCTACGCGTATCGGCATCCGGCACTCAATGGCAGGAACGGAGCCGCGCGCTAGCCGATTTCGACGTTCCGTACCACGCGATGCCCGCAGGTACCACAGCGACCGATGAGCGCGAGCTCATGTCCGCGCACCTGCGCCTCAGTCAGCTCGAAGTGCCGCGTCGCGAGGCAGTGAGCGCAGAAGCCGCTGTCGAGCAACTTCGCGCGTGTGGCTTCGGGGACTTTGTCCCAGATTGCCTGCGCCTCGGGCGTGAACGCCATCGGTGCCTCGTTTTTGGAGTCCATGCTTCCCAACGTTGCCACCGAATCCGGACGTCCGCCACCAGTGGAACCCAACGCCGGGGGCCGGGGTTCCGTAATCGCACCGTGCTCGGCGCGGCGACAAACGTCGACCGACCCGGCGAGACGCCCGCCGTCGTCGCCATTCCACGATACACGCACCCGTTCCCGGGGAGAAAATGCGCGACGCTGGACCCATGCTTGAGTCGACGAAGACCGCACAGGCGCCGACGGCCGCCGGCTGCACCGATGATTGCGAGTTCGACGCAGGTCGACGCGCGTTCATGCGCAGCGGACTCATGGCCGTCGCGGCGTTGACGGCGATCGCGGGAGGCAGCGTCCCGCTGCACGCCATGGCGCGAACGTACGCGCAGGGTCGGCGGCAGGGCGACATCGTCTCATACCCGGTGCCCGTTGCCGACGGCGCGACGATCGATGACGCGAATGCGGTGATCCTCGTCCGTTACCAGGGTGCCGTGAGCGCGTTCTCCATGCGATGCCCGCACAAGCAGACGCCGCTCGAGTGGCAGCCCGACAATGCGCGCTTCTACTGCCCCAAGCACAAGAGCACGTTCCAGCCGGAAGGCACGCTCATCCAGGGCAAGGCGACGCGCAACATGGATCGCCACCCCGTCCGCCTCGAGGAGGGCAAGGTCATCGTCGACACCTCGACGACCATCCGCAGCAGCGATGACGCGGCGGCCTGGACGGCCGCGGCGATCAAGGTCGGCTAAGCGCGGTTAGCCGATCTCGCGTTCGACCGTCGTGCGCAGGATGCTCATGAAATCCTGCGCATTGGTCACTACACCCACCGCCTGGTGCGTGCCGCGGTCCTTGAGTTTACTCACCAAGAACTCACTGGCATCCACACAGATCGTCGGTAGCTCGACAATGCCGCGTTGCGGGTCCTCGTAGTACGCGGGCAGCATGTTGCCCACCGCGATCGAATGCAACGCGGTGGCGATCATGACCGCCATCGTCGCCTTGATGGCGTGCTCGCGCATGGCCTCCTGTGCCGCCACGGCATCGGCGATCACGTCGGGAAGCGGGCCGTCGTCGCGGATGGAGCCGCCCAGCACGAACGGCACCTCCTCGACGACGCAGGCGTGCATGATGCCCTCGGTGATCAACCCTGACTTGACCGCCGCCGCGATCGACCCCGCGCGACGCACCGCGTTGATCGCGCGCATGTGCGCGGCGTGGCCCCCAGGCGTCGGCTCGCCCTCGCTCGTCATGCCGAGGGTGGTGCCCACGATTGCGGCCTCGATATCATGCACGGCCACGGCGTTCCCCGCGAGCAGCGCCTGCACGTAGCCATTGCGGATGAACCAAACAAGGTTGTCGCGCGCGCGCGAATGCACGAGGGCGGGTCCGGTCACCCAGATCACGTAGCCGCCGCGCCGCTTCTCCTCGATCAGCATGCGCGCGATCAACCGGTAATCGATCGGCTTTTCGCGCGAGACCTGGCTCGACATGAAGTGGAAATCGCCGTGTGCGTCACCATCGCTCACGAATCCGTGCGCGTGCGCGAGCAGGCCTTCGCTGCCGTCCTCAGTCGTGCCCATCGCGACGACGTCGCCGCGCTTCACGCGACGCCCTTCGCGCACCCACCATGTGCCGTCCGCGTCGCGCACGAGCACGCCGTCCATGCGCGGATGCCGCGGCATGCGCCACTGGCCGTCCGCCTCCTTTACATAGGTCGGCAGGTTGGTGGTCGCAAAGAAGCCGTCCGGCAGCACGCCATCCTGCGTCACCTTTGCCGTGCGCGCCGCGGGCGCGTCGGCCAGGGGCGAGCGCGTGAAGCTCGGCGGCACGTAGCGGATGTCGGGCAGCCCGCTCATCGCGCGCCTCCGCCGGCACACGACGCCATCCTCGCGCGCCGACGCATCATAGAATCCGCTTGCCGAGCGCGCTGAGGATGAGCTCGCACGCGATCTCCGCCGTGCGATTGCGCTCATCCAGCACCGGATTCACCTCGACCATGTCGAGGCCCACGAGTTTGCCGGTGTCGGCGAACATCTCCATCGCCAAGTGTGCCTCGCGGTAAGTCATGCCACCCGGGACCGCGGTGCCGACGCCGGGCGCCTCTTCGGGGTCGATGACGTCCATGTCGAACGAGATCCACAGGCCCGCCGTCTCGCGCGTCGCGATGGTGATGGCTTCCTCGAGCACGCCGCGCACACCACGCTCGTCGAGCGCGCGCATGGTGAACGCCGAGAGGTTCCACTTCTTCACGTGGTTCCGCTCGGCCTGGTCGAGGTCGCGCAGACCGACGAACGCGACATCGGCAGGCCGCAGCGCCGGCTTGCCGCCCGCGATGCCGGCCATGGCCTTGTCGCCATAGCCCAGCAACGCGGCCATCGGCATGCCGTGGACGTTGCCCGACCGCGAGGTCGCGGGCGTGTTGAGGTCGGCGTGCGTGTCCATCCAGATGGCGCCCAATCGCTCACCCTTCGCGGCGAAATGCGCCGAGGCGCCCGCGATGGAGCCGGCGGCCAATGCGTGATCGCCGCCAAGCACGACCGGAAGCTGTCCTGCTTCGAGTGCCTCGCGCGTGCGCGCCGCCACCTCGCTGCAGACATCGGTGATGGCGCCAAGGTAGCGCGCGCCTCGCTGGGCGCCGCGCGCGGCGTCCTCGCGGAACGGCACGTGAACATTGCCCGCGTCTTCCACCGAGTGGCCCAGCTTCTCGGCGCGCTCGCGCAGGTCGGTGTATCGGATCGCGGACGGCCCCATATCGACGCCGCGGCGGCTGGCGCCGAGGTCCATGGGGACGCCGATGATTCTCACGTTTGACATGCCCGTAGCCTATTCGCCGGTCGAAGGACTGGAAGGGGAACGCATCGGTATGCACCGCATGCACGCGCTATGCCACAGAGGTGGCATATCCAAGCAAAACGGCCGTCGTCCCGGCGCGTCGCCCAAAAGTCACCGCCAACCACGCCCGGCCGACACCGATCAGGACGCCGCGGCGTCCTTTGACCTCACGCCCGCGCTGAGCACCAGCCCGACCGCGACCACGGTCACTGCTCCAATCACGTTGTGCCACAGGAACGAAATCTGCGGCGCCCCAAAGGAGACCGCGGCCACCGCGGCCATGCCGCACAACAGCCCCACGAACGCGCCCAGGGCGCGCGCGCGACCGATCATCGCCAGCATGAATACGCCGAGGATCGAGCCATAGAAGAATGAGCCGAATCGGTTGACGACCTCGATCAGCGACCCGAGCGTGGCTGCGTACGTCGCCACGAAGCAGGCGAGCAGGCCCCAAATGGCAGTGGATATCTTCGACACGCGCAGGTAGTGCGCGTCGCTGGCCTCCGGCTTGGCCCAGCGCTTGTAGAAGTCCACGACCGTGGCGGTCGAGAGCGAATTGAGCTCCGCCGCGATACTGGACATCGCGGCCGCGAGCACGGCGGCGAGGAAGAGTCCCGCGAAGCCGAGTGGCAGATTGTCGAGCACGAACCGCGGAATCACGTAGTTCACGTCACGCGAGGATTCACCGGTGACGCGCTCGGCCTGCGCGAGCGCTTCCTCGCGGACTGCGATGACGTCGGCATCGCGGGCATTGAAGACGTCGAGCGCCGACATCGAACCGGCCGTCATGGAACCGCTCGTCGTGGTGCCACCGGCCGGGGAACCGTCCGACGCGGCTCCCTGACCCGTCGCATCGTTCGCGTCACGCGCGTCCGCCGCGGCAAGCGCCGCCACGTCGCGCGCCTCGACGGCGCTCGCATAGCGCTCCTGCAGCGCGCGGTATGCCGCCGGCTCCGCCGCGATCACCTGCTGTTCGTGCGCCGGATTGTACAACAGCGGCGGCGGCTGGAACACGTAGAACAGGAACACCAGCACGCCCACCAGCAGCACCAGCGCCTGCAGCGGGATCTTCCAGTACGCGCTCATGAGCAGCGAGCTGCGCGCCTCGTCCACGGACTTGGCTGTGAGGTAGCGCTGCACCTGGCTCTGGTCCGTGCCCATGTAGCTCAGCATCAGGAACGTGCCGCCCAGGATACCGGACCAGAACGTGTAGGTCTCCGTCAGGTTGAAGGAGAAGTCGAACACCTGGAGCCGTCCGGTGGCGCCCGCGATGCGCAGGGCGTCGTCGAGCGGCACCGGCATGCGCACGATCAACACGACCAGGATCGCGACGAGCGCGCCGACGATCACGACCATCTGCTTGACGTCCGCCCAGGTGACCGCCTGCACCCCGCCCAACACGGTATAGAGCACGGTGGGGACGCCAATCAGCGCCACCGACCATGTGAGGTCCCAGCCGAAGATCGCCGAGAACACGACGGCCGGCGCGGCGATGATGGTGCCGCACGACATGCCGCGGGAGAGCAGGAACAGGAAGCTCGTGAGCGAGCGCGTCTTCGCGTCGAACCGCCGCTCGAGGAACTCGTACGCGGTGTACACCTTGGCGCCATGCAGGAAGGGCACGATGGTCACGCCGAGGATCACCATCGCGATCGGCAGTCCGAAGTAGAACTGCACGAATCGCATGCCGTCGGTGGCGCCTTGGCCGGTTGTGCCGATGAGCGTGACGGCCGAGAGGTGCGTGGCCATGACGGAGAGGCCGACGGCCCACCACGGCAGGCTGCGGTTGGCGAGGAAGTAGCCTTCGATGTTGGTCGTGCCCCGTGTGCGCCGCAGCCCGTCCCCCACCACAAACACCAGATAGACGCCGACGATGACCCAGTTGATCCAATGCATGGGTCAGGGCGTATAGCGGAGCTGCACGAGCCACAGCAGCAGGAGGGTCACGACCTGGATCGCCAGCACGCGCACGAGCGTGGCGCGGAATCGGGAAGTGGGCATGTGCGGAAACTACACCCGCGAAACACCGCCCGCGCCCCGACGTATGATTGGCATGGTCACCATCCTCCTGATCGTGGGCGGCCTGCTCGCGTTGCCCCTCATTGCGTTGGGCCTTCCCGGCACGTGGATCTATCTCGCGCTCGTCGGCCTGTGGAAGATCTTCGACGAGTCGGCCGCCATCTCGTGGACGGTGTTCCTCATCGCCTTCGCCATCGCGTGCCTGGCCGAACTCGTGGAGTTCACGCTCGCTTCGCGCTACGCAGTGAAATACGGCGGGTCACGTCGCGCGGGCTGGGGCGCGATTGCCGGCGGCATCATCGGCGCCATCGTCGGCGTGCCGGTGCCGCTGGTCGGCTCGATCATCGGCTCGTTCGCGGGCGCGTTCATCGGCGCGCTGCTGGCCGAGTTCTCGGTGAGCCGCCGGCATGTCGATGCGGGCCGCGTCGCGTGGGGCGCGCTCGTTGGCCGCTTCATGGCGATGGGTGTGAAGGTCGCGCTGACCGTCGCAATCATGGTGATGTTGGTCGCGAGCGGGTGGCGATAGCGGGAATCAGGCGAACCGCCCCGGCTGAGCGACGGCTCGCCTGACGTCCTCGCTACTGCCGGTGATAACTGACGCCGGCCTTCTGCGCCTGCTCGATTGCGATGACCATGGCCGGCACAAGCTGGACGCCCGGCAACAGGTTCGACTTCATGTCCGCATAGACGGTGGGCGCGTCGAGTCCTTTGGCGCCGGCCAGCATCCCGGACAGGATCCCGAGCGCGTTGTCGCACATGATGAATGTGGTGCCACGCGCCTGTAACGATTGAATGCTCGCCTGTGGCATGGAGTTGCCCATGATCACCGGCGACGTGCGCCAGGGGCTGGGTGTGCCGCCAGCCGAGCGTTCAGCGCCGATCGACACGAGGAAGTCGGCGATGCCGTACTTGGTCCACATCTCGTCGGTGAGGCCGTGGAACACGGTGGTACCGTAGAACGTGCCGATGGCGTTGAGGCGATCGTCCGGCACACCGAACGCGGTGTTGTACGTGTCGAGGAAGTTCATCATGTGCACGAGCGGCACCCCGCCACCGGCGGCCGGCGAGTCGAACAACTGGCGGTGTTCGCCGTTGAGCCCCGCCAGCCAGTCCGGTTGTTCCACCGTGGCCGACTGCGACGTACTGCTGAACCCGGTCGCGCGCGCCGTGACAAACCCGGTGGCGATGCCGACAATGACGAGCAAGCCGGCAATCAGATGGCGCCCGCTTCCGGTGGATCCACTGTTCTCCGCGGACATCTTGACCTCCATTCCACGCATGGGAATGGTGAAGTCGCCCCGACCCCGGCCCCCCACTCCCATGCACTGCGGAAGGTTCCGGCGACAGCCAATTGATATGAGCGAAGGGAGGCCACCGGCAACCCCGCCCCCCCGCATCACCCCCGCCCTCCGTACCGTAGCGCACCCCGCATCGCAGTTACCCGCCGTCTGCCGTCTGCCGTCAGATATACGGCGATGCGAGGCGCGCCACCCCGTCCCGCAACTTCACCGGCAACGACCGCGCATCCACCTCCTCCAGCGTTACCTCCCGCGCCGCCGCGCGCCGTGCCTGGATCAGCGTATCGAGCCGCCCGGCCAGCGCCGCGTCATGACATTCCACGTCCAGCTCGAAGTTGAGCCGCAGGCTGCGCGGATCCCAGTTCGACGACCCCAGCAGCGCCCATACACGGTCCACGACCATGAGCTTGGCATGGTCGAACGGCGGCGGCGTCACGAACACGCGGCAGCCGGGTCGCAGCACCTGCCAGAGTTGCGCCATCGCCGCCCACTGCACGATCGGGATGTTCACGCGTGACGGCAGGATGATCTCCACGCGCACGCCGCGCAGCGCGGCCACGCTGAGCGCGGCGATCATCGCCTGGTCCGGCAGGAAGTACGGCGTGAGGATGCGCACCGACTCGCGCGCCGACGAAAGCGCGCCCATGAGCAGCGTGCGCAGGATCTCGAGACTGCCGTCGGGCCCGTCCGTGAACGCGCGCGCCGTCGTGTCGCCGGCCGGCGCCAGCGCCGGGTACCAAGCGGCGCCATCGAGCACCTCGCTCGTCGCGAACGCCCAGTCCTCAGCGAAGGTCTCCTGCAACTGCCCCACGATCGGCCCTTCGAGCCGGAAGTGCATGTCTCGCACCATGCGCGGGGGATTGTCCGCGTGGATATTGCGCGCCTGGATGTTCATGCCGCCGGTGAACGCGACACGGCCATCCACCGTCAGGACCTTGCGGTGGTTGCGCAGGTTGAAGAACGCCAGGCCCGCCTGCGTGATCGTCGGCAGGAACAACTCCGTGCGGACACCCGCGCGCCGCAACGCACGATACACGGGCGGAAACGTGTAGCGCACGCCGAACCCATCCACGAGCACGCGCACTTCGACGCCGCGGGCCGTCGCACGCGCAAGCGCGTCGATGAACATACGGCCCGCGCGGTCGTCACCGAAAATGTACGTGCACAGCGCCACCGACCGCTGCGCGCTGTCGATCGCGGCGAGCATCGCGGGATACGCCTCGTCGCCGTTGTTGAGCACGTCGACATGATTGCCGCTCAGGAGCGGCCGTGCGCTGAGCGCCTCGGCAAGCCGGGCGAAGGGCGCCATCGACGGCGCGATTGCCGCCGCGGTCCCGGGTCGCGCGATGCTCGTCGCGCTGGGCGTCGAGAGCGAGAGCCGGCGACGGTCCCGGTGCAACGCCGTGGCGCGGCGCCGGATGCGATTGAGCCCGAGCATCGCGTACAAGACCGCGCCGACACCCGGCACGAGCCAGATCAGGCCTACCCAGCCGATCGCCGCCCGCACGTCGCGTTTACGGATGACGACGTGCATGCTCGCGACAATGTCGACGAATGCGATCGCCACGCCGATGGCGTATGGCCACCAGCCGGGCAGGGAGCTCAGGTCGGGATAGCGCATCGACGGCGAAAGCTGACATGGGGACGCGGCCCGCGCCACGCGGCCGGCATCACGCGACGCCGGTGTCCGGCCCGACGAACGGGAAACGTTCGCCCCGCTCGAGCGTATTCATTGTGGAGCACGGCATCGTGTGCGTGCCGCCCGGATCACCCCCCGACAAGCCGCCATGAGAGCCATGTCCCGTTCGTCGTTCCTGTCGCGCGCCGCCACGCTCCTGTTCGCCGTCGCCCTCGCCGCCTGCGGCGAGGAGACCGGGCCGCTGCCGCCGGCTGGACCGCAGCCCCTCACGAGCGGCACCTACCACATGCAGACGGCCAACTCGCTGGAGCTGCCCGCCAAGATCGCGGAGCGCTTCATCAGCGTCACGTTCGAGGAGACCATCCTCGATGAGTCGACGCTCGTGATCGACGTCGCCGGCGCGCAGTGGTCGGAGACCTACACCACGCGCGTCTTCCACAACGCGCTGCTCGACCGCACCGAGGTCACCGTCGACGAGGGAACGATCACGCAGGCCGGGAATACGTTCGTCTTCTCGTCCACGCTGCGCTCGCGCGAGTTCACAGTCACGGCAGCCTCCGCAACGGCCGTGCGCACCGTCGAGCCCATGGTCTTCTTCCCCGGCGCGATCGATGTGCAGGGCGAGTACTCGACCGCCGCACCCTGACGCGGCAACCTTCCTGCGCCGTCGGCGTACCAATGGCGTGACCGCGTTGCGGGCGCCGTCATGAGGTGCGAAGTTCTCCGCGAGCCAGAGCAAGAAACCTCTTCGGAGCCGCCTTTCATGCAGGTCACGCTGACGGTCAATGGGACGTCCCACACGGTCGACGTCCCCGCGGACATGCCACTGCTGTGGGTGTTGCGCGATGTGCTCGACCTCAAGGGCACCAAATTCGGATGCGGCGTGGCGCAATGCGGCGCGTGCACCGTCCACCTGAATGGCACGCCGACGCGCTCGTGCGTGCTGCCCGCCAGCGCGGTGCAAGGCGCGGCCATCACCACCATCGAAGGACTCGACCCCGAAGGCGAGCATCCGTTGCAGCGCGCCTGGCAGGAGCTCGACGTGCCGCAGTGCGGATACTGCCAAGCCGGCCAACTCATGTCGGCCGCCGCGCTGCTCAAGACAAAGCCCAAGCCGACCGACGCCGACATCGACGCGGCGATGAATGGCAACCTCTGCCGCTGCGCGACCTACGCGCGCATCCGTGAGGGCATCCACCGCGCCGCGTCCCTCGCGGCGAACGAGTAGGAGGCCCCATGGAAACCCTCGACCGCAACTCACGCGACGCCACCGAAGCAGCGAACACCGGCATCGACCGCCGCGATTTCCTACGCGTCTCCGCACTCGCGGGTGGCGGACTCCTGCTCGGCACGTGGCTCGACTTGGGCGCCGGCGCGCTGCAGGCCGGCGACCTCGCCGCGCGCACCATGGCGGACTTCTCGCCCAACGCATTCATCCGCGTCTCGGCTGACGGCGCCATCACGATCCTCGCCAAGAACCCGGAGATGGGCCAGGGCGTGAAGACGATGCTGCCCATGCTGGTCGCCGAGGAGCTGGACGTCGCGTGGGAGGACATCACCGTCGAACAGGCGATGAGCGACCAAGAGCGCTACGGCCGGCAAGTCGCCGGCGGCAGCACTTCGACGCCGACCAACTGGGAGCCGCTGCGTCGCGCCGGAGCGGCTGGCCGCCAACTGTTCGTCGCCGCGGCCGCACAGGAGCTCGGCGTACCGCAATCGGAGCTCACGACCGGCGGCGGCGCGGTGCACCACCATGCCACGCGTCGCAGACTCGCGTACGGCGTGCTGGCCGCGCGCGCCGCCACGCTCACGTCGCCCGACCCCGAGACGGTCAAACTCAAGGACCCGAAGGATTTCAAGATCATCGGCCGCGCGATTGGCGGCGTGGACAATCACCGGATCGTGACCGGGCAGCCGCTCTTTGGCATCGACGTCACGCTGCCTGGCATGCTGTACGCCGCCTATGAAAAAGCGCCCGTGTTCGGCGCCAAGGTGTCGTCGGCGAACCTGGATGCCGTGCGTGCACTGCCTGGGGTGCGCAAGGCATTCATTGTCGATGGCGGCGAGCGTTTGAGCGGCCTGCTGGGCGGCGTGGCGATCGTGGCGGACACGTGGTGGGCGGCGCAGTCGGCGCGCAAATCGCTGCGCGTGACATGGGCCGAGCATCCGACGGCGGCGCAGGGCACGGCCCAGTTCGCGGCCAAGGCAGCCGAATTTTTCGCGGCGGGGCCGCAACGGTCGTTGCGCGCTGACGGCAACGTGGATGCGGCGTTCGCCTCGAGCGACGTCAAGGTGGTCGAGGCCACCTACGAGTATCCATTCCTCGCGCATGCGACGCTCGAGCCGCAGAACTGCACCGCGCACTTCGCCGATGGCAAGTTCGAGATCTGGGCGCCCACGCAGAATCCCGAGTCGGGGCGACAGCTCGTCGCCTCCACGCTGGGCATTGCCCCCGCCGACATCGCGATCCACATCATGCGCAGCGGCGGCGGCTTCGGACGACGCCTCAACAACGACTACATGGTCGAGGCCGCGTGGATCGCGCGCGAAGCGGGTGCGCCCGTCAAGCTCGTGTGGTCGCGCGAGGACGATATCCGGCACGACTTCTATCGACCGGCCGGCTTTCATCGGCTCAAGGGCGCCGTTGACAGTGCCGGTCGTCTCGTCGCGTGGCAGAACCACTTCGTGAGCTTCGGCGAGGGAGAAGACTTCGTGCAGAGCGCCGGCTTAGGTGCCGGTGAATTCCCGGCGATGTTCGTGCCCAACCTTTCCATGGGCGTGTCGACCATGCCGCTCGGCGTGCCGACCGGATTCCTGCGCGCGCCTGCCAGCAATGCGCTGGCGTTCACGTTCCAGTCGTTCGTCGACGAACTCGCGCACGCCGCGGGCAAGGACGCCGTGCAGTTCCGTCGTGAATTGCTCGCACAGGTCAAGCGCCCGGTAGCCGAGCCGGGTCGTCGCGCGCCCATGCCAATGGATGCCGATCGCATGCGCGGCGTACTGGACCTAGTGGCCGAGAAGTCGGGCTGGGGCACGCGCCAGTTGCCGCGCGGAACTGGCATGGGCGTTGCGTTCCACTTCAGCCATCGCGGGTATTTCGCCGAGGTGGTGCAAGCCACGGTCACCCGCGACGGGGCGCTGACGGTCGACAAGGTCTGGGCCGCAGGCGATGTGGGCAGCCACATCATCAATCCGAGCGGTGCGGTGAATCAGGTGCAGGGTTCGGTGCTCGATGGGATCGGCGAAGCGCTCGCGCAGGAGATCGTGATCGACGGCGGCAAGACGGTGCAGAGCAACTTCCACGATTTCCCGTTGCTGCGCCTCACACAGGCGCCGCCGGTGGAAGTGCATTTCCGCACGACCGACTTTCCGCCGACCGGCATGGGTGAGCCGGCGTTGCCGCCCGTGGTGCCGGCGCTCACCGCCGCGATCTTCGCGGCGACGGGCAAGCGCATCCGGTCGCTGCCGCTGCGCAAGCATGACCTCGGTTGGAGCTGAACGTCACCAGTCGGAGCGGCTCGATGAAACGATGGTTGGAGACTCGGCAGGTGCTGGACCGGATCGCCGGGATCCTACTCGCCCGGGATGCGCGCGGCACGGCGCCGCGTGCGGCATTGGCCACCGTGATCCGCGTGCGCGGCTCCGCCTACCGCCACGAGGGCGCCAAACTGCTCGTCGAGGAGGATGGCCGCACCACGGGTAACGTGAGCGGCGGCTGCCTTGAGGAGGATGTCCGCGAGGTCGCACGACGCGTCATGACGAGCGGCATCGCTGAGCGGCGCACGTACTGTGGCGGCACGAACGAGGTCGCCGCGTGGGACCTCGGCGTCGGCTGTGAGGGCGAGGTCGACATCCTCATCGAACCGGTGCTGACCGACCGTGAGACGGAAGGCCTGCTCATGGCCGCCGAGGTGCCGTTCGTCGTGATCACGCGCGTTGATGGCATAGGCGGCGCGGACAGGTCGCTCACCGCACCTCAGGGCGAACCCACGCGCCTCGTCGTCAGCGGCGACGAGGCCGAGGAATGGTTGCGCACCGACCGCTCGCAGCTCATCGCGCGTGACGGCACAGAGGTCTTCGTGGACGTCATGGTCCCACCGCCGCGCCTGCTCGTGGTCAGTGGCGGCGATGATGCGCGCCACCTGGCACGCGTCGCGGACGACGTGGGGTTTCGCGTCATCGTCGCCGACCGCCGTCCCGCGTTGCTCGCGCCCGACCGGTTCCCGCCCAGCGTTCTGCTCGTCGAGACCGACGCGGCGCGGCTCATGGAGCGCATCGTGCTCGACGATGACAGCTTTGCGGTCGTCATGACGCACCACTTCGCCGACGACACGGATTATCTGCGCGAGTTGCTGCGCAGTCCCGCGCGCTACCTCGGCGTGCTCGGGCCGCGCCAGCGCACGGAGCGCATCCTCGGCATCCTACGCGCCGAGGGCGCGCTTGGTGCGGACGAGGATCCGCGCATCCATGGACCCGTCGGCCTGGACATCGGCACCGACGGCGCCGAGCAGGTGGCCTTGTCGGTCGTGGCGGAGATCCTCGCCGTGCGCAGCGGCCGCCGGCCGCGGTCGTTGCGCGAGCGGCGGGTCCCGATCCATGCGGACATCGAGTGAGCGACTGACCATGGGACTCGCGGATGCGCGGCGGTCGTCCGACGGCGACACGACGCTCCGCATCGGCGCGGTGGTGCTCGCGGCGGGCGCATCGAGCCGCATGGGGCGAAACAAGATGCTGCTCAAGGTGGACGGTGTGCCTATGGTGCGCCGCACGGTGCAGCGCGTGGTCGACTCGGGGGTGACACGCACCGTCGTGGTGCTCGGCCACGAAGCTGATCGCGTGCGGGAGGCACTCGACGGCGTGCCATGCGGCTTCGCGGTGAGTCCCGATTTCACGGGACCCACGAGCGCGTCGCTGCACGCGGGACTGGGCGCGCTGGCATCTCACGGGACGCTTCCCGTCGACGCCGCACTCGTGATGCTCGGCGACATGGTGCACGTCACTGAACAGATGCTCGGCACGATCATCGACGCCGCACGCGAGAGTCGCGCGCCGCTGGTCGTCTCGCGCTACGGCACAGGGGACGAGCAGGTGCTGGCACCGCCGCTCTTGTTTCGCCGAACGCTTTGGCCCGAGCTGCTCGCGTGGCATGGCGAGGGCTGCGGCAAGGCGGTCGTGATGGCGCATCGGCGCGATGCGCTGATGGTCGACTGGCCCACCGCGGCCCTGCAGGACATCGACACGCCGGCCGACTATGAGGCGCTCACGCGATGAAGACGACCGTCATGCGCGCCTTCCTCGCCGTGGCCATGCTCGGCGTCATCGGGGCGCCGGATACCGGCATCCGCGATGTCCCGGAGCGGCTTTCCGACGCCGCGTTCTGGCAGGTCGTCGAGGAAACGTCCGAGCCAGGCGGCTATTTTCGCTCTGACAACTTCGTCTCGAACGAAGGCGAACTGCAGTATGTGATCAGCGAACTGGAGCGCGTCGTGCCGAAGGGCCGCGCTTACGTCGGCGTAGGCCCGGAGCAGAACCTGACGTACATCGCCGCGCTCGAACCCAGCGTGGCGTTCATCGTCGACATCCGCCGGCAGAACTTGGTGCACCACCTGATGTTCAAGGCGTTGATGGAGATGTCGGGCGATCGCGTCGACTATTTGGAACGCCTGCTCTCGCGACCGCGACCGGACGGCGTCGATTCCACGAGCACGGTGAGCGCGCTGTTCAATGGCTTCGCGATGGTCGCGCCGGACACGCTGCTGTTCCGCACCACGCTCGCGAGCATCGAACGCCACCTTGAGGCGCATCGCGGCCGCCCGCTCGATGCGCAGGATGCGGCGACGCTGCTGTACGTGTTCGGCGCGTTCGCCGAAGCGGGCGGCGATCTCACGTATTCGTTCGGACAGATGAACGGGCGCCGCTTCGGCGGGCGCATGCCGACGCTGGCCGAGATCATGACCGAGACGGACGAGCATGGCGTGCAGCGCGGGTACTTGGCGTCGGAGGAGAACTACGACGCGGTGCGCCAGCTGCACGAGCGCAATCTGATCATTCCCGTCGTGGGTGATTTCGGCGGCGAGCAGGCGCTGCGCGCCGTCGGCACATGGCTCAGGCGGCACGGCGCGATCGTGGGCGTCTTTTATGCCTCCAACGTCGAGCAGTATCTGTTCCGGCAGTCGCCCTCGGCCGCACGATTCTACGCCAACCTGCGCACGCTGCCGCTCGACTCAACCAGCACGTTCGTGCGGTCAGTCACGGGCCGCGGGTGGGTGCCGCTGCGCAACCCGCGCTCGCGCATGGCGCAGCTGGCGATGCCGATGCAGCCGATGCTGCGGGCGATCGAGCGCGGGCAGGTGGCGAACTATGCGGAGCTGGTGATGCTGCGGCCGTAGCGAGTCACATCGGGCGCGGCAACCAATGCCCGCATTACGGAAAGTGCGTCATCGCGTCCCGCACCGCCGGATCCAGATACGCCTCGACCTGGTACACGCCGGCCCCGCCCCACTTCGCGTACGCGACCGCTTGAATCAGCAGGCGCTCGAGCAGTCTGTCACTCTCGGCGTCGCGGGGAATCTCGGCGCCGCGACTCGACGCGAACTCACGGAACCGGTCTGCGGTGCCGGCCGGCAACTTGGGCGTCGCGCGAAACGACTCGAGCGTGCCCAGCGACGCGCCATGCTCACCCATGAAGCCGCCCACCCAGGCGAGCGGCAGCTCCAGCTCATTCACCTTCGCAAACCAGCGCGGTGGATCAGCAGGCGCCGGCACGCGCACGTCGGGGTAGATGCCGCCTCCGCCGTACACGACGCGACCCGACTTCGTCTTGCACGTGGGCCGGCCCACGGTATCGCGTTCGGCCGACGCCATGCGGAAATAGTCGCGGTTGCTCACGCCGCGATACTGGCGCTGCACCGCGCGGCCGCAGGGCGTGCGTACTTGTCCCACGACGAGCACCAGGATCGAACCGTCCGCGAGCGGGAATCCTCGCATCATGAGCGACTTGCCGAAGCTCGGCTGGCCGACGATGCGCGCGCGGTCGTGGTCCTGCAGTGCGCCCGCGACAAGCTCGGAGGCGCTCGCGGTGCCATCATCGATCAGCACGACCATGGGGTACGAGCGTTCGCTGCGCCAGAACGAGCGTTTGACGCGGCCCGTGTCCACCGACGAGGCGCGACGTCCCTCCGATGTGTACACGATTGCGCCTGTCGGGAGGAACTCACCCGCGACGTGCGCCGCTTCCTCGACGCTGCCGCCGCCATTCTGCCGGAGGTCGAGCACGAGCCGGCGCATCCCATCGTCCTCGAGACCCGATAGCGCGGAACGCAGGTCCGCCGAGACCTTCTCGCCCACGAACGTCGTGATGCGCACATATCCCGTGCTGTCGTCGAGCATCAACGACGCCGGCACGGCGGACTCCTCCGCGAAACGCTCGCGCTTCACCGTCCGGTCGAGCGTGACGTAGGTGCCGTCCGCCCGCCTGCGTTCGAACGTCAGGTGCACGCCGCTGCCGCGATCGCCCGACAGCGTGATCTCCAGCTCCATCGCGCTCTCGGCCACGACGGGCGCTCCCTCGATGGCCACTAGCTCGTCGCCCGGAAGGATGTCCTGGCGGCTGGCCGCCGTGCCGGCCGCAACGCCGCGCACGACGGCGGACCCACCGATGAACTGGAATGAGACCGGGACGGGATGCAGCTTGCCGTCAATCCACTTCTCGTGCTTCCCCGGCGCAAGCCGCATCGCCGGGATCACGTAGGAATGTGGATCCGTGGCCCGCACCATCGCATGGATCGCCGCCATGAACAGCCGGTGCGAATCCAGCGAATCGGGGTGATTCACGCGGATCTGGTTGAACACCTGCGTGAAGAGCTGCAGGTCCTCCGCCATCGTACGCGGCCGGATCACGGGCTGGCTCTTATCGGTCTTGGCTTGCGCGTGCAGCGCGCGTGGTGCGCCGGCCGACGGGATCGCCGCCAGCGCCGCGAACAGGATCATCCACGCGCGCTTCACTTGCCGGCCAACCCGGCAACCCGTTGCATGGCGGTGGGCCGCATGGCATCGCGGCGGCTTGCCAGCGCGACAAACCGTTCATATTCCGCTCGTGCGCCGGCCAAATCGTCGCTGCGCTCAAGCGCCTGCGCCAGCGAAAAATGCGGCGCCGCGAAGTACGGCTCGAGGTCGATCGCCTTGCGCAGCGGTTCCATGGCTTCGGCAAACTGCAGCATCGCCACCAGCACGCTGCCGTGCAGGTGATGCACGTATGGATCGTCGGTGGCCAACCCCGCGGCCAGTGCGAGCTCCACGGCCGCCGTCGCGCTATCGCCCTGCGCCAGCGAGAGGATGCCCAAGGCGACGTGCGCCGGGAAGTACGACAGATCCTCGATGGTCGCGCGGCCATACGCGGCCCGCGCGGAGTCGGGATTCCCCTTCAGCTGCCACAACAATCCGATGCTGTGCTCCACGAGCGCCTTGGAATCGTAGAAGATGACGTCTTCGTCTTCCTCGTCATCCTGCGCCTGGAGCAGTCCGAGCGCCGCCTTGAAGTCGTCGATGGCCGGCGCGACCTGCCCCTGCGTGGCGTACACACGCGCGCGGTCCATGCGCAGCAACGGGGATTTCTTCGAGCGGTTGATGGCGTCCGAATACAGGATCAACGCCTGGTCCATTCGCCCGTTGCTGTAGGCCAGCCAGGCGCGCGTCGAGGCCGGCCGCCGGTCGAGTTCCTGCATGATGTACTGGTCCACTTCACCCGGCGACATGGATCCGGCATCCATGCGCAACAGGTTGCGGTAGTAGGCCATGATCATCGTGCGGTCGAACCGGCGGTAGAACAGCGGGTTCAGCCGCAGGGCGCGCAGTTGGAGGGAGTCGATCATCTTGAACTCCTTCGACGCGCGCGCCTTGCGATTGCCGCTCATATAGCTCTTGAGCGTGCTCGGCTTGCGCATCAGCAGCGCGATACGGCGACCGTAGAGCGCATCCGCCGAAGAGGGATCAAGACGTGCGGCCCAGTAGAACGCCGCCGCCGCTTCATCCGGCGCATACTCGAGTTCGCGCGCCCCGTGCGCCAAGTACGCCGCGGCGTCATTGGTATCCGCGCCCGCTTCCAGCTTCGGGCGATCCTGCTCGGGACCGAGTCGCTGCGCTGCAAGCGGCGTAGGAATGCTGGTGAACCCTGCAACAACGAGGGTCAGAGCCAGGGCACAGTCGGCCCGGCGAGGCAAACGGCACATGTGACAACCTCTCGATCACGGTGGGAGAGATCGATCAGCGAACGCACCGAACATCTTCAGAGGCACTCAGGCACGCAAGGGGGAAAACGCATTCTAAAGCGGCCAAATGGACCGCCGAAATCGCCTGGTGCGGGGATCTGGGCCGCTGCGATCTGGGCCGCTACGACAGGAACCGCGCGCGCTCCCCGGCCGGCACCACCATGCAACTGGGATCGACGCGGCCGAAGATCCGGCGCCGCACCCGAGCGACCACCCCATACACCGGATCGCGCAGTACACGAGGCACGGCCAGCCCCAGGCGGCCCAACACGCCCCATCCACCGCCCAGATACACGAGCGCAGAAAGCGCTGCCGCCGACTTCGTGCGGACCCGTTCCCGGCCGTCAACGGTCTCGACCCAGAGCAGGGACTCAACCGTGGCGAGATCGGGATGGCGCACGCGCACTTGGCGGCCCGCCTCACCCTCCCGGGGCGCGAACCGCAGCGCGCCGCGCGGGTCGCGCCGCAGTACGAACTGCACCGCGCGCGAGCAGAATCCGCATTCGCCGTCATAGACGAGCATCGGCGCCGGCATCGGGGTAACGTTGGGAGTCACGACTTCGAGGATAATGCCCTGAGCGCCGGGACGCAGTCCTTCAGTGTCAACGCCGCCGATGGCACACCGCTCGCCATTCGTACCTGGCCCGCACCGGCAGGGCGGGTGCGCGGCACGGTCCTCATCGTGCATGGCATCGGTGAACACAGCGGGCGGCACGCGCGACTGGCCACGCGCCTGCGCGCGTGGGGCTGGGCGCCGGTGGCGTATGACCACCGCGGGCACGGCGCATCCGGTGGCCGGCGCGGCGTCCTGCGCCGCCGCGATGACCTCATCACCGACCTCGCCACGATCGTTGACACCACGCGGCCGGCCGATGGCACCCCGTTCCTGCTCTTCGGGCACAGCATGGGCGGGCTCGTCGCGGCGCAGTTCGTCGCTGACGCAGTACGTCCGGTCGATGGCCTCGTGCTCTCCTCACCCGCACTCGCCGGCAAGCTGACAGCCGCCCAACGCGTCAAGCTCGCGCTCGGACGCGCGCTGGCGCCGGACCTCGCCGTCCCTAATGGCTTCGACCCATCGACGCTCTCGCACGATCCGGAGGTCGCGCGTGCCTATCGCGCCGATCCACTCGTGCACGATCGCGTCTCGGCCAAGCTTGCGCAGTCGCTGCTCGACGCCGGGCCGCGCGTGCTCGCGCGTGCGGCCGACTGGCCCGTGCCCACGCTGCTGCTGTGGGCCGGCGACGACCATCTCGTGTCGCCCACCGGCAGCGCGGACTTCGCCTCGCGTGCGCCCGCTGAAGTCGTGGAGTCGCATGTGTTCGCGACCTTGCGACACGAGATCATGAATGAGACAGACCCCGAGCCCGTGTTCACGGTGCTCGGGGTCTGGCTCGACCGGCGGTTTCCGCTGACGGTGTGACTCGACGACGCCCCGCGAAGGCGGCGCCATCGATCGGCCCGCGCTATCGCGGGATTCGCACCTCGTAGTCCGACACGCCGCCGCGCGCACTCGTGAGCCGCGCGTTCATCACCGTCTCGGCGCCCGCGGGCACGCGCAGGCGCACCGTCACCGTCCGCGTTTCGAAGCCGTCGAGGAAAAACCGCGGCGCCCGGCCAACGGCACGCGCGCGCGAACCCTCGGGACCCTCGATGGTCAGCATGTCTTCCGGCACTGCCTTCACGCGCTTGGCCTGTTCCAGCGCCGTGGGCAACCGTCCGTGGTTGCGCACGGTGACCTTGGCCTCGTGCGTCGCCGAGTCCGCCGAGGCGCGCACCTTCGTCACGACGACGTTGGTGATCTCGACGCGCGGCAGGTCCTTGGCCATCGCCAGATTGAACAGCGCCTGGTTCTTCGCCCACTTCTCGAGCACCTGCGGCGGGCCGTTCTGCGACCAGAACTTGGGGTTCGGACCGCCGACTTCGACTTCACCGTACTCCGGGTGGATGGCCTTCGTCCACGGCTGGTAGCAGGTGCCGCCGAACTCCTCGTCGCAGTAACGCAGGACTTCGTACTGGTCCCAGCGCCCGTCGCCATTGTAGTCGCGTTCGCGGCCGCCGTTCCACAGTTCGTCACCATACCAGATCTGTCCCATCTGGAAGTAGCCGAAGTCCGGGCCGTGGCCGAACAACGCCTGTGGCTCGCCCTCGCCCGGCGGGGCAAAGCGCGTCGCATAGGTGCGGTACGTGTTGCCGGCCCACGGATACCCGGTGATCGCGAGTCCGACCGAGTCATAGTGGTGCATCAGTGCGAGGTCCTTCGGGAACACGCACTCTTCCTCCTCGCAGGAGGACGGGCCGCGCAGGTGCATGGGCACCGACGTGTCCATCGAGTTGGTCACGCTGATGTTCGGATGCGTGAGCTGCCAGATGTACACGGCGCGCGTCTCGGGCTCGGAGAGCGGGTACTCGCCCGCGCCGAACTGCGTGTAGCCGCGGCCCGTGGCCTCCTGCATCGGCTTCCAGTTGTACGGGTAGTTGCGGTGCAGGTCGAGGCCGCCGACACCATCCTCGTTGATCCGGCCATCCTTGTCGTTGTCGATGCCCTCTTGCTCGAGGATGTAATCGCCCTCGCCCATGCGCACGCGGCGCATCAGGCGGCCCTTGGCGTCCATGGTGTCGATGATCGCATTGCCCTTACCCATGCCGACGTAGCGGCGCATCTGGCGCGAATGCCCATCACCGTCGAGGTCTTCCGCCGCGTCCTCATCGAATAGGCCGTCACCGTCATTGTCGACCGGCCGCACCGAACTGCGGTTGGCCTGCGCCGTGAGCTTGTACAGGTCCGCGCCGTCGGGATTGTTGTACGGGCGCAGGTAGATCGCGTTCTCGTCGAGCAGCTTGGTGATCGCGGGATCCTTGCCGTAGTTCTCGAACAGGTGCCACGCCAGCCAGAGCACGCTCTCGGTCGCGGTGATCTCGCCCGAGTGGCGTCCGCCCTCGAAGAAGGCTGCCGGCTTGTCCGTGTGCGGGCCGGTCTTCTTGTTGGTGAACGTCATCTGCATGAGCGGCGCGCCGCCGAACGACGTGCCCACCGAATAGAGCTCGACCAGATCCGGCTTCTCGGTCGCCCACCGCTCCATCCAGTAGTCGATCTCGGCCGTCGTGTGGTAGTGCTCGAAGTCCATCACACCCCATTCCTTGGGCTGGACCTCAGGGTAGTTGGCGAGCGGAAACATGCTCGTGCCGTCGCGCTGGCCCGGGATGACGAGCACGTGCCGGACGGTGTCGCGCGGCTCGTTCCGGCCAAACCGCCCCTGCGCGAGGAGGTGAGTCGGGACGAGCGCCAGCGCGAGCAGCGTCGCGGGGATGATCCGGAAGGGTCTGGTCATGGCAATCAGGACGGAGTTGGTCCGCCAGCGCAAACGGCACGCCGGGCGGACGGAGGTTGGACCTGCCATCGGCTCTCTACGCTTACGGTTGGGCGGGTCCGGACGTTCGTACGCCGCGTCCGACGAAGGTAGCGCAAGATGGCCCGCGCGCCACATCTTCCCCGCCTACCGCCCCATAGAATCCGGAGATCGACGTGGAAGCATCCCCCAGGCGCGCCGACCAGGTCGCGATGCGCATCTCACAGCTCGGACCCACCGAGGCCGCCGAACTGCTCAACACCCTCGACGACGCCACGGTGCTGGAAGCGCTCCAGCGCGTGAATCCGGCGGTCGCCGGCGACATCCTGCCCGAGCTCGGTGAGTCGCGCCGGACCTCGTTGTTTGAGACCGCGCCGGCCAATGTGACGCAGCAGTGGTCGATGAACCTCTCGTTCGACGAGGACAGCATCGGCCGGCTCATGGAGGCGCCCGCCGCGGTGTTTCGCGCGGAGCAGACCGTGCGCCAGGCCACCCAGCGCGTGCGCGACGCGTCGCGCAGCGTGATGCTCACGTACCTCTTCGTCGTCGATGGGCAGGGACGCCTCGAGGGGCTCGTGACGATGCGCGACCTCGTCGTTGCCGACGATGACCAGCGACTCGGCGAGATCATGCTGCGCCACGTGTTCACGCTGTCGCCCGCGATGCCGCTCGAAGAGGCCATGCGGCTCGTGGTGCATCGGCATTACCCGGTTTACCCGGTGGTTGACGATGTGGGCCGCCTCATCGGACAGGTGCGCGGCAGCGCGATGTTCGAGGAGCAGGCGTTCGAGATCAGCGCCCAGCCGGGCCGCATGGTCGGTGTCGCGGAAGAGGAGCGCCTGCTCACGCCATGGCTGCGCAGTCTCAAGTTCCGCCACCCTTGGCTGCAGCTGAACCTGGTGACCGCGTTCCTCGCGGCCGGCGTGGTGGGCATCTTTCAGTCGACGCTCGACGAGATGGTGATCCTGGCGCTCTTCCTGCCCGTGCTCGCCGGTCAGTCGGGCAACACCGGCTGCCAAGCACTCGCCGTGACGCTGCGCGGCATGACACTCGGCGAACTCAGCGCGGGCACGGAGCGCACGCTGGTCGCAAAAGAGGCGTTGCTCGGCCTGCTGAACGGCGTACTCGTCGGCCTGACCGCGGGAGCGGGCATGTACTTTGTGGCCCGCATGCAAAGCAACCCCGCGCCATTCGCGCTCGCCGGCATCGTCGCGCTCGCAATGGTCGCGAGCTGCGTGATCAGTGGCGTCGCCGGCGCGCTGATTCCATTGGGCCTGCGCCGCGTCGGCGCCGACCCGGCGACCGCGTCCAGCATCTTCCTCACGACGGCAACCGACGTCGCGAGCATGGGGATGTTTTTGGGGCTGGCTACGCTGCTGTTGGTGTGAGAGGGGCAGACGTCTGCCATCCGCCGTCTGCGATAGCGCGCGCGAAGCGCGCGCTATCGCAAAAAATACTGCACCGTCGAAACCACGCGGACCGTTTTATTCAGCTGCCCCCCCTCCTGCACACCGGGCGCCTGGTCCCGCGGCAGGATCACGAACACGCCTTGGTTCGCCTGACGGATGTTGCCGAGCGTCGTGCGCGAGTCGCGCGCAAACTGCTCGGCCGCGATGCGCGCATTCGCGGTCGCCGTGGCGATCATGTCCGGCTTGAGGGCGTTGAGGCCGGAGAACACATACGTCGGCCCGCCCATGCCGTAGTCGCCCGACTGCTGCAGCACGACACCCGCGCTGACGAGTTCGCTCACGCGCTGGCTAGCGGCGCGCACCACGCGCGGCTCGTCTGACCGCACCATCAGCGTCTGTTGGATGATGAAGCGCGGCCCGCCCGTATTCTGTTGATAGCGATTCGCGAGCGCGTCGGAGACCTCAAGGTTCTGCAACTCGGCGCCGGCGGTATCGACGCCGTGCGCCACGAGAAAGTTCATGACCTGCCGCGTGTAGCGTTCGACCTGCGCCTGCGCCGCCGACAGGTCGTCCCCCGTGGCGACGAAGCGAAGCGGCCACAATGCGAGGTCGGCCTCGACGTCCTGCTCGGCGAGTCCCTTTACCTCGACGAAGCGATCCGCCGCGCGCCCGGACGAGAAGCCGTAGCCGATGGCGATGCCGCCGAGCGCCACGCCCAAGGCGACCGTCATCGCGGAGAGGAGCGACGTGCGATCCGTCATGGCTGCTGGGCGGAGGAGGTGGTATCGGCGGCCGCCTGCGCCCGCAGCTTGAGCCGCAGCCGCATTGACTTCGCGCGCGAGTCGCCGCTCGTGGAGAGCGCCACGAAGCGCTCATAGTGCGGATACGCCTCGGCTTCACGTCCTTGCCGCTCGCGAACACGGCCCATCAGGTAGTGCGGCGAGGCGTACCAGGGCTCGAGTGCGATCGCCCGCTCCAGCGCGGATGCCGCAGCCGCGTAGCGTCGCAGGTCGAAGAGAACCTCGGCCTGCAGGTAGTGTAGGTAGCCGTCTTCACCTGCCAAGGCGACGGCCTGCGAAAACTCGCCAGCCGCATCTGCATTGCGACGCGCCGCGCGGTCGAGCGCCGCGAGCCCGACGTACCCATAGGCGAACGATGCATCCTCGAGCAAGGCTTCACCGAATGCCTCGCGTGCCGCAACGCGGTCGCCCATCTGGTTCTGGATCAGGCCGATCATGTACAGCAGGTGCTCCTTCGAGACGTAAAATTCGAGCAGCGCCTGCGCCTCCTCGCGGCGGCGCAGTTCCGCGACCAGCTCCTGGAGGTCCGCCAGGCCCGACGGCAAGTCCCCGGCGGCCACCGATGCCAGCGAGCGGTCGAAGCGGTTCCACACGGCGTCGGGCCCCCCACGCTCGATCGTGCGCGTGTGCATTTCGACCGCCTGCTTGAACTTTCCCTCGGTATAGGCGATCCATGCGCGCGTGTCACGGCCACCGCGGAAGTCGCCGGGCAGACGGTCGTATGCGAGACTCTCGAGGCCGCGATGCACGAACGGATTGCGCATCAACGCGCGCACGCGCAGGCTATCGGCCGCGGCAAACGCCGGCTTCTCGAATACCGAGTAGTCGCGGCGCAGGATGGCGTAAATGTCATCGTTCTGCGCGCGATACAGGAAATTCGCCCAGCGCGCGAACAGTGGCTCGGCCCGCGAGGGGTCGAGCCGCGAGGCCCAGTAAAAGTACGGACCGGCCTCGGCCGGTGCCTCGCGAAAGAGTTGCACGCCGCGATCGAAGTAGGCCTCCCAGTCGTTCGGGTCGGCGCCCTCGCGCACGGCCGGCCGCATGGGCTCTTGACGCGTTACCGCCATGGCCGCGTCTTGGCCCGCCACAGTTGCCGGCGCGACGCCGGCAAGGCACAGCAGCGCAGCCGCTCGTCTCAGCCGCGACAACGTCGCTCGCGCATCCCCCCACCGCACGCGGATCACGGGTTCACGGGCCGCACGCGCAACACGCGCCCCATCTCGCTGTCCGTGACGACATAGACGAACCCGTCCGGACCCACCTGCACGTCGCGGATCCGCTCGTCCAAGTCGCCGAGGTAGCGCTCTTCCTTCACGACGCGCCCGTCCTCGAGCACGAGCCGCACGAGCGCGCCCGGCGTCATGGAGCCGATCAGCACACTGCCCTGCCAACCGGGAATCACATCGGCGGTATAGAACGCCATGCCCGACGGCGCGATCACCGGGTCCCAGTAGTACACGGGCTGCTCCATGCCTTCCTTGGTCGTGCCCTCACCGATCTTCGCGCCCGAGTAGTCGACTCCGTAGGTGATGACCGGCCAACCATAGTTCTTGCCGGCCTCGGGATGATTGAGCTCGTCACCGCCGCGCGCACCGTGCTCCACCGTCCACAACTGGCCCGTCTCCGGGTGCAGCGCCGCCGCCTGCACGTTGCGGTGCCCGTACGACCAGATCTCCGGCTGCGCATCCTCGCGCCCCACGAACGGGTTGTCCTCGGGGATCGACCCGTCGGGATTCACGCGCATGACCTTGCCCATGCCCTTCGTCAGATCCTGCGCGAGCACGCGGAACTGCGTGGCCTGCCGGTCGCCCTGCGTGATGAACAACTTGCCGTCGTTGGAGAACACGAGTCGTGAGCCAAAGTGGCCACGCGAGTTCACCTTCGGCCGCTGACGATAGATCACCGTGGTGTTCTCGAGGCCGGCGTCCCCCAGGCGTCCACGCGCGACGGCCGTCCCGTTGGTCTGGTCTTCGCCCGCCTCCGCAAACGAGAGGTAGACGAGCCGGTTCGTCGCGAAGTCCGGGTCGAGCGCGACATCGAGTAGCCCGCCCTGCCCGGACGCCATGACCTCCGGCACACCGGTCAACGGCTCAGACAGCGTCCCATCCATTGATACGATGCGCAGGCGGCCGGGACGCTCGGTGACGAGCAGCCGTCCGTCGGGCAGGAACGCCAGTGCCCACGGATGCACGAGACCTTCGGCCACCGTCTCGGCGCGCACGACACCTTCAATGGACTCGGGCTGCGGTGACGCCTGGGCCGGCCCTTGGGCAGCAGCCGTCGGGTCCTGGGAGCAGGCCGCGAACAGCGCGAACGGAATTGATTTGGCGATGACAGATGTGAAGCGCATGAGATTCTCCTTCGGCGTACTCGGCAAGATGCGAACGACGGATACCTGAATTATGCGTTGGTTGACTGCCCCGTGTCAGCCCGCATCGACTTCCGCCGTCTGCCGTCTACCGTCCGCCGTCTGCCGTCTCCAAATCCATGTCCTTCGATTCGGGCAGGAGGAGGCCCCCAACCACGAACGTCATCGCCGCGATCACGACCGGGTACCACAGCCCCGAGTAGATGTTGCCGCTCGCCGCGACGATCGCGAATGCCGTCGTCGGCAGGAACCCGCCGAACCAGCCGTTGCCGATGTGGTACGGCAGCGACATCGACGTGTACCGGATGCGCGTGGGGAACATCTCAACCAGCGCCGCCGCGATCGGCCCGTACACCATGGTCACATAGAGAACCAGGATCCACAGCAGCAGCACGACCATCGGGCGGTTGATGGCCTCCGGATCCGCGGCGGCGGGATACGCCGCCGCGGCAAGTGCTGCCCCGAGCCGGCCCTCGAACCGGTCGCGACGCGACTCGGCGTCCGCCGCGGCCGCGTCGAACGACCGCACGAGCACCTCGCCGATGCGGATCACCACTTCAGGTGAGCCCGCCGCGTCGCCGGACCCGAG
>JAKFFA010000071.1:0-26689 GCA_036675455.1 Gemmatimonadaceae bacterium
CGTGGAGCTCGAGGGCACAGGCACCGGTGCGGACAACCCCGCGCAGGAGTACAGCGGCGGCGCGGACAACGCCGACAACAGCGGCACGCTGCGTTACGTGCGTGTCGAGTTCGCCGGGTACGGCACCGCAGCCGACCAGGAGCTCAACACCTTCACGCTGGCCGCGGTCGGCAGCGGGACGACGATCGAGTACGTGCAGGCGCTCTACGGACTGGACGACGCGTTCGAGTTCTTCGGCGGCGCGGTGGACGGCCGCTACCTCGTCTCGTACGAGGCCGGCGACGACCACTTCGACATGTCGGAAGGTTACGTCGGACGGCTGCAGCACCTGATCTCGTACCAGACCGCGCGGGTGATCAACCGTCCGGGCGCGGGCAACGCCTCCGGCGATCCGCAGGCGATCGAGAACGACGGCTGCGCCGGCGCCGGTTGCGTGGACGGCCAGAACTCCACGCCCTTCACCGCCCCGGTGGTCGCGAACTTCACGCTGGTCGGCACGGGCGCCGGCACGGACTTCGACGCCACGAACGGTGGGTACGGCATGGTCCTGCGCCGCGGCACCGGTGGCTACTACGTGAACGGCCTCGTCGCGCGCTTCCCCAAGGGCGCGATCGGCATCCGCGACGCCTCCACGCAGGCGCGTATCGATGCGGGCGTGTTCGACATGCGCAACATCCTGGTGGCCGAGTCGCCGTCGATCTTCACCACGGCGTCGAGCGGCATCGTGCTGCCGGACTCCGTCGAGCGCAACATCGAGCGCGATGCAGTCGCCACGACCGCCAGTCTGTTCACGACGTTCAGCATGCCGGCGACGGGCACCGCGTCGTTCGACTGGACGCCCGGCGCGGGCTCGGGCGCCGCAACCGGTGGCCTGACCACGTTCACGGGCAACATGGCGACGGCGGCCGGCACCTTTGTGCAGGGCACCGCCTACCGCGGCGCTGCGGCGCCCGGTGGCGCCAAGTGGTGGGCGGGCTGGACGAACTACGCCCGCAACTGATCCAACGCTTGAGCGAGAAAGCGGCCGGCGCCTGGCACGCAGCCGGCGCCGGCCGCTTTCCGCGTTGCCCCATTCCATTCGAGGACCTCCGATGCAAGGACGACGCACGTTGATCATGCTCCTCTCACTGACCCTTGCGGCGACGATCGCGGCCTGTGCGGCGGACGCCCCCGCAGCCGGCGTACGCACACTGGAGGCTGCCGCAGCCGGTGCGAGCGCACGCGACGCGGGCATCGCGCGCGGCATCGTCGACAGCGCCCTGCCGATCGAGACGCTGCTGCACCGCTTCCGCGCGACGACGACCGACACGCCCAGCGTGCTCACGGGCGGCGCCGACTCTCCCGAAGCGCTGACGCGCGCGCTGCTGGCCGCGCTCGAGGCCGGTGACACGAGCGCCGTGCGAAACCTGGCGATCTCGCGCGCAGAGTTCGCGTGGCTCTACTACCCGCACGCCAAGTGGACGCGCCCGCCGTACGAGATGGGCCCCGGCCTCGTGTGGCTGCAGATCTCCGCGTCCAGCGACAAGGGTTTCGTCCGCCTCGTGCGGCGCTACGGCGGTAGCCGGCTGCGCTTCGAGTCGCTGGCTTGTCCGGACACGGGCGCGCGCGAAGGGCCGAATGTGGTGATCTCCGGCTGCCGGGTCCGCTTCGCCGCCGCCGATTCTGCGACGCGCGACCTGCAGCTCTTCGGTTCATTGCTGAACCGGGACGGGCGGTACAGATTCGTCAGCTATTCCAACGACCTCTGACCCGCCCGAGCGCCGCATTGGCGCGATCGACATCGGCTCCAAGTCCATCCGGCAGATCGTGGCCGATGTCTCCGCCGACGGTGCGATCCGCATCGTGGACGAGATGAAGGCGGCGCCGCGGCTGGGCGCCGGCCTGGCCGCCACCGGCGCCCTCGACGAGTCGCACGTCGACGAGGCCGTGGCGGCCATCGTGCGCATGGCGGCGCTCGCGCGCCAACTCGGCGCGCGCCCCATCGAGGTGGTCGCCACGAGCGCGGTGCGCGAGGCGGCCAACGGCAGTGCCTTCTTGGCGCGCGTGCGCCGCGAGTCGGGCCTGCAGCCCCGCGTGCTCGACGGCCGGGAGGAGGCACGGCTCGCATATCGTTCGGCGCTCGCGCACTTCGAACTCGGCCGCGGTCGCACGGTGGTCATCGACATCGGCGGTGGCTCCGTCGAGCTCGCGCTCGTGGCCGAGGGGCTCGTCGAGCGGCTCGAGTCCCATCCGTTCGGCGCCATCCGTCTCACCGAAGAGTTCATGCCGGACGGCCCCGGCAAGAAAGCCGTCCGCCGGTTGCGTCGGCATGTGCGCGAGACACTCAGGAGAACAGTGCCGCGCCGCGATTGGCGCGGCGCCACCGTGATCGGCTCCGGCGGCACCTTCACCAACCTCGCCGGCATGCACCTCGCGCGACAGGAAACGCTCGTGACGAGCATCCACGGCACGCGTATCCCGCAGGCGGACCTCGAGCATATCCTTGAGAAGCTCACGGCGATGTCGCCGGACGAGCGGCTGGCGGTGCCCGGCCTCAACGCGGGGCGGGCCGACATCATCGTCGCGGGACTCGCGGTGGCCGCCGAGCTGCTCGCGCTGCTCGAGACGCGCGCCTTGACGGCCTCGGCGTACGGCATCCGCGAGGGACTGCTGCTTGAGGCCGCGCACGTCGCGCCCGTGATCGCAGACCCGGGCGAGGCGCGCGAGCGCTCCGTGTTGGCGTTCGCCGAGCGTTGTCACTACGAGGCGCCGCATTCGCAGCAGGTGCGCCGGCTCGCGCTGCAGCTCTTTGACGCGCTGGGCGAACGCTTGGGCTGCGACGCCGCAGATCGGGCGACGCTGGCCGACGCGGCGCTATTGCACGATGTGGGCTACCACATCAACTACGAGAACCACCACAAGCACGCGCTGCACCTGATCCGGCATGCGGAGCTGCTCGGCATGGACCCCGAGGAACAGGTCGTGATCGCACACGTCGCGCGGTACCACCGCGGCAAAGTGCCACGGCGCAAGCATGTGGAGTGGGCGGCGTTGGACCGCGACGCGCGGGAGCGCGTACGGCGGCTCGGCGCGATCCTGCGCGTGGCGGACGGGCTGGACCGCGGCCACGCGGACGCGGTGGAGCGCGTGAAGGTGCGCTGGCTGGAACGCTGCATCCGCATCACGCCCGTCCCGCGCCGCGCGTCGACCTCGCTGCGCCTGGAACTCTGGGGCGCGCATCGTAAGGCGGGCCTGCTGGCGGAGGTGGCGGGGGTGCCGGTTGAGGTGGTCGGCCCGGACGGGGTTGTGGAGGTCTAGAAGTAACGGCGATACGTGGGGGGATGCGGGGCGCCCTACGGTACGGGTTGCGGGGTGGGATCGGGATGCGAGGGGACCTCAGCTCCCTTCGTATCGCCGTAATCCTCGTATCGCCGTAATCCTCGTATCGCCGTAATCCTCGCACCGCCGTTCCTCCTCGTATCGCGGGCCTCTCGCAGCCTTATACCGTCGGGCGCCTCGCATCGCCGTTAAGGCTCGCCAAAGATCGCCGCATACGCCGCACTCGAAGAAGGCGGCCGCCCCGGCCCGCGCGCCGCCTCCTGCCCCAGCGCACTTGCCTCCACGATGAACGCGCCGCTCTCGCGGCTGCCTCCCCATGAGTCACGCAACAACATGCGCTGCGCCGATCGTTCCCCATGCGCGCCGGGCAGGCGCTGCACGTAGCTGCCGTCGCTGTGTAGGTCCCACGCTTGCCGATTGTCCGCGAGGTACACGTCGAGCACGCCTTGCAGCCGGGCCATGGATAGCGGGTTTGTCACCGGCGTCACGACTTCGACACGACGGTCGAGGTTGCGTGGCATCCAGTCGGCCGAGCCGAAGAAGTACTCGCTCTCGCCCGCGTTACCGAACATCCACAGGCGCGAGTGCTCGAGGAACCGCCCGACGATGCTGCTCACGCGAATGTGCTCCGACATCCCGGCGACGCCGGGCCGCAGGCAGCAGATGCCGCGCACGATGAGATCCACCTCGACGCCGGCGCGCGAGGCGCGGTAGAGCGCATCGATGCAGGCTTCGTCCACGAGCGCGTTCATCTTCGCGATGATGCGCCCGGGCCGGCCCGCCTCGGCGTGCGCCGTCTCGCGGTCGATGAGCGCGAGTACGCGCTCGCGCATGTTCACCGGGGCGACGAGCAGGCGCCGATAGTCCTGTCGGCGCGCGTATCCCGTGATCGCGTTGAACAGGTCACTGATGTCCGCGCCGATGTCCTCGTCGCACGTGAGGAGGCCGAGGTCCGTGTACATGCGCGCCGTGCGCGTGTTGTAGTTGCCCGTGCCGATGTGCACATACCTCCGGATGCCGTCCGCCTCGCGGCGCACCACCAGCGCGGTCTTGGTGTGCGTCTTGAGGCCCGGCACGCCGTACACCACATGCACGCCGTACGACTCCAGCGTGCGCGCCCATGCGATGTTGTTGACCTCGTCAAAACGCGCCTGCAGTTCCACGAGCACCGCCACCTGCTTGCCGCGCTGCGCCGCGTCGATCAGCGCCTGCACCATCGCGCCGTCGCCCGACGTGCGGTACAGCGTGAGCTTGATCGCCAGCACCTGCTCGTCACGCGCGGCCGACTCGACAAACGTCTCCACGGATGCGCCGAACGAGTCAAACGGATGGTGCACCAGCACCTCCCGCTCACGGATGACGTCAAAGATCGGCCGCGACGTGTCGCGCAGCTCCGGTGGCACGGAGGCGATGAGCGGCGGAAAGCGGTGCTCGGGAAGGTCCAGCGAACCCAGCGCCATGAGGTCGCTTGCATCGAGCAGCGGCCCCGGCGCATGCACCTCGCGCTCTGAGAGCGGCGCCAGCTCCGGTGCCTCGCTCGCACGGAGCTCCTCGAGCAGCAGCTCGCGCATGTGCAGCGGCATCTCCGTCGCGACCTCGAGTCGCACGACCTCGCCGAAGCGTCGCTGGAACAGCTGCTCCTCGATGGTCGCCAGCAGGTCCTCGGGCTCCTCGGCGTTGGCGGAGAGCATGTCGAGGTCTGAGTAGCGCGTCAGCCGGAACACGTGGCAGCCGAGCACCTCCATGCCGGGGAACAACGCATCGAGCCGCCCCGCGATCACCTGCTCGAGCGGCATGAAGCCGTGTAGCCGGCCCGTCGGCACCCAGCGCGGCAGGCTCTTGGGCACCTTCACCCGCGCGAAGCGCACCGTGCCCGACTCCGGGTCGCGCAACTCCACCGCCAGCGAAAGCGAAAGATTGGAGATGTAGGGAAACGGGTGCTCCGGATCCACGGCGAGCGGCGTGAGCACGGGGTAGACGTGCTCATCGAAGAACACCGCGATGCGCTCGCGCTCGGCCGGCTCGAGTTCGTCCGCGGCAAGCAGTCGCACGCCAGCGGCTGCCAGGGCCGGCAGCAGCACCTCGTGCAGGCATGCGCGCGCACGCGCATTGAGTGTTCGGACACGCGTGTCGATGAGGGCGAGCTGCTCCGCGGGCGTGAGCCCGTCCGCGTGCGCCGGCCGCACGCCGGCCGAGAGCTGCCGGCGCAGGCCGGCCACACGAACCATATAGAACTCGTCCAGGTTGGACGCGTAGATCGCGAGGAACCGCACACGCTCGAGCAGTGGCGTCCGGTCGTCCTCCGCTTCATGCAGCACCCGGGCGTTGAACTCGAGCCAGGACAGCTCGCGATTCAAGTACGCCGGGTTCGGTGTGGGCGCCGCGTTCACCTGCTCATCCCGAGGGAGCTGATCCGCGGCCATGGCGCGTCACCCCGTAATGGAGGCGACGATCCAGTATGAAATCGCCGCGACGGACGCGGCCGCCGGGATTGTGAGCACCCACGCCCAAACCATTTGCGTGGCGACGCCCCAGCGTACCGCAGAAAGCCGATGCGTCGCGCCCACGCCAATGATCGCGCCCGAGATCGTGTGCGTCGTGCTCACCGGGATGCCCATCGCCGTCGCGAGGAAGATGGCCGAGGCGCCACCCGTCTCGGCGCAGAACCCGCCGATCGGTCGCAGCTTGGTCACGCGCGAGCCCATCGTGTGCACGATGCGCCAGCCGCCCATGAGCGTGCCCATCGCGATGGCAAAGTGCGCGCCCGCCTTGATCCAGAACGGGATCTCATTGCCGTCGGCGAGGTAGAAGTGCCGCAGGAAACCCGTCTCGTTGATGAAGTACGCGTTGCCCGCCACCAACAGCGACACGATGATGCCCATCGTCTTCTGCGCGTCGTTGGCGCCGTGCGAGAGCGAGAACAGCGCCGAGCTGACGATCTGCATCAAGCGGAATACCGGCTCCATCGCCATCGGCCGGGCCTTGCGGAACAACCAGGTCGTGCCGACCATCAGCCCCCACCCTGCGGCCATGCCAACCATCGGCGAGAGAAATATGAACAGCACCGGCATTACCCAGCCCGACCCGATGAGGGCGGAAAAACCAGCCTTGGCCACGGCCGCGCCGCCGTAGCCGCCGATCAGCGCGTGCGAGGAGCTTGAGGGGATGCCGAAATACCAGGTGACGAGGTTCCACGTGATGGCGCCGAGCAGGCCGGCCAGGATCACGTCGGGATTCACGATGGCCATGTCGATCATGCCCGTGCCGATCGTCTTGGCGACGCGCGTCTCGAAGATGAACAGGGCCGCGAAGTTGAACGTGGCGGCCCAGACGACGGCGGTGAACGGACTGAGGACGCGCGTGCCCACGATCGTCGCGATCGAATTCGCGCTGTCGTGGAAGCCATTGATGTAGTCGAAGACGAACGCGACCCCGACGATGGCGAGGATGTACCAGACCACGATCAGGAGTTCTTGAGGGAGATGCTCTCCAGCACGTTCGCCACGTCCTCGCACTCATCGGCCGCGTGCTCGAGGTTGTCGTAGATCTCCTTCCACTTGATGACCTCAAGGGGATCCGGCGTACCGGCGAAGAGGCCGGCGATGGCCTTCGCATACAGCATGTCGGCCCGCTCCTCGAGCGCCTTCACTTCGCGCGCGGCCTGGTGCACGCCCTCGCGCTTGCGGATCGATTTCACGCCGCGGCCGATGGCCAGCGAGCACTGCACCAGCACGTCGACGAGCTCGAGTGCCGCCTCGCGACGTTCGGTCACATGGAACATCGCCACACGGCGCGCGTTGCCGTCCATAAGGTCCACCACGTTATCCAGCCGATGGGCCAGCATGTGGATGTCCTCGCGGTCGAGCGGCGTCACGAAGCTGCGGTCCACGCGCTGGTTGATCTCATACGTCACATCGTCCGCCGCATGCTCCTCGGCCTTCATCTTGGCGAGCAGTTCGTCGATCCGGCGCGGGTCCTCGAACAGCTCGCGCAACATCAGGGCCGACGTGTTCAGGTGCGCGGACAGCTGGTCGAAGAGGTCAAAAAAGCCTTCGTTCTTCGGGAGGAATCTCACAGTGGGGGAGCCGGCTTGGCGGCATGGAGAGGGGGGCGCGGTCGCGCGCTTCTGCAGAGGGCGGTATGTCATGTAAACATATCGGGCGGCGGACGCTGCCCGCAAACAGAAACTGCGGTGCGGGGGGGGATGCGGGGCGCCCTACGGTACGGGTTGCGGGGTGGGGGCAGGATGCGAAGGGCGCGACCCAGATTCGCTCGCTGAAGCGAGATCAGACCCGATGTGCGATCAATGCGCGCCGTGCCGCCAGTAGCTTCGGCGCGGTGAAAAGGTGGATCAGCCCTGCGCCGGCGACGAAGCCGCCGACGTGCGCCCACACGGCGACGCCGCCCGTCAGGTCTGCCGTGGGATCGAGCTCTGGCAGCCCCATGATCACCTGCAGGCCGAACCACCAGAGCAGCACAAGCCAAGCCGGCAGCGGGATGATCTTGAAGAAGATCACGAAGATGAACAGCATGCGCACGCGCACCTGCGGGAACAGCATCAGGTACGCGCCCATCACACCCGAGATGGCCCCGGACGCGCCGACCGTGGGAATCGGCGATGCGGGGGCCACGAACACATGCGCAGCGGCGGCCGCGAGACCACAGATGAGATAGAACGCGAGGAACCGTCCCCGCCCCATCACGTCCTCGATGTTATTGCCGAACACCCAGAGAAATAGGCAGTTGCCGAGCAGGTGCGCCCAGCTGCCGTGCATGAACAGCGAGATGACCGGCGTGAACCAGTTGATCGTCTGCGCGTCCACCACGCAGTCGAGGCCCCGGGCAATCGGAATCGCCGTGCCGAGCGGTGCGGCACCGGTGAGCTCGGCGGGAACCAGCCCAAGGTTGCACACGCTCATCGCCAGTACGCGATGGTCCAAGCCGCCCCCTTGGACGAACAACCACATCACCGCGATGGCGCCGATGATGACGATGGTCATCAGCGGCAGTCGGACCGTCGGGTTGTCGTCGCTGAGCGGGATCATCGCGTCGTTTTGTCAGGTGATGCCCCGGCAGAGCGAGGCGAGACCGCCAATCCGGCGGGAATCTGTGGCCCCACCCTTGCCATTGATCGTGTAGCCGGACTTCCGCCGCGGGCCGAACCTGTGGTCGAAGCGCGGCGGTCAAAGGACTTCAGTACGCAAGATACTTCTTCGAGGACCGGGAAAAAATGGCAGACAAGGTGATTGGCATCGACTTGGGCACGACGAACTCCGTCGTGGCCGTGATGGAGGGAGGCGATCCCGTCGTCATCCCGAACGCCGAGGGCGGGCGCACGACGCCGTCCGTTGTCGGCTTTACGAAGGACGGCGACCGGCTCGTGGGCACCATCGCCAAGCGCCAGGCCGTCACCAACCCCGCGAACACGGTGTTCTCCATCAAGCGCTTCATGGGCGCCAAGATGGGCGAGATGCAGACCGAGATCGCACGCGTGCCTTACAAGGTGGTCAAGGGCGCGAACGACGTCGCGGCCGTCGAGGTGCAGGGCAAGACGTACACGCCGCCCGAGATCTCGGCCATGATCCTGCAGAAGATGAAGCAGACCGCGGAGGACTACCTCGGCCACTCAGTGAGCAAGGCCGTGGTGACCGTGCCGGCCTACTTCAGCGATTCGCAGCGTCAGGCCACGAAGGACGCCGGCAAGATCGCCGGCCTCGAGGTCCTGCGCATCGTGAACGAGCCGACAGCCGCGGCGCTCGCCTACGGCCTCGACAAGAACAAGAAGAAGGACGAGAAAGTCGCCGTGTTCGACCTGGGCGGCGGCACGTATGACATCTCCATCCTCGAACTCTACGAAGTGGACGGCACGCGCCAGTTCGAGGTCAAGTCCACGAACGGCGACACACACCTGGGCGGCGACGACTTCGACCAGAAGGTCATCGACTGGCTCGTGAACGAGTTCAAACGCGATCAAGGCATCGACCTCTCGAAGGATCCGATGGCGCTCCAGCGCCTGAAGGAAGCCGCCGAGAAGGCCAAGATCGAACTGTCTGGCACGATGAGCACGGACATCAACCTGCCGTTCATCACGGCCGACCAGTCCGGCCCGAAGCACCTCAACTATCAGCTCACGCGCGCCAAGTTCGAGCAGCTCGTCGATGACCTGCTGCAGCGCACGAAGGAGCCGATGCAGAAGGCGCTCAAGGACGCGGGCCTCACGCCGGCGGACATCGACGAGGTGATCCTCGTCGGTGGTTCGACGCGCATGCCCAAGATCCAGGAGATCGTGAAGGACTTCTTCAACAAGGAGCCCAACAAGGGCGTGAACCCGGACGAGGTCGTCGCGGTCGGCGCGGCCATCCAGGGCGCGGTGCTCACGGGCGAGCAGAAGGACGTGCTGTTGCTCGACGTCACGCCGCTGTCGCTGGGCATCGAGACGCTGGGGGGCGTGACCACGGTACTTATCCCGCGCAACACGACGATCCCGACGAAGAAGTCGGAGACGTTCTCGACGGCCGACGACAACCAGACGACGGTCGAGATTCACGTGCTGCAGGGCGAGCGCGAGCTGGCGCTGCACAACAAGACGATCGGGAAGTTCCAGCTGACGGGCATCCCGCCGGCCCCGCGCGGCATGCCGCAGGTCGAGGTCACGTTCGACATCGACGCCAACGGCATCCTGCACGTGGCGGCCAAGGACAAGGCCAGCGGCAAGGAACAGAAGATCCGCATCGAGGCGTCGAGCGGGCTGTCGGACGCCGAGATCGACCGCATGGTGAAGGACGCCGAGAAGAACGCGGGCGAAGACAAGCGCAAGCGCGAGGAGATTGACACGCGCAACCGCCTCGACACGCTCGCCTACCAGGTGGAGAAGGAGTCGAAGGAGTGGGCGGACAAGGTCCCCGCTGACCTCAAGACGCGCCTGGAGTCGGCCGTGGAGCGCGCGCGCAAGGCGCACCGCGGTGAGGACATGACGGAGATCAAGGCCGCGCTCGAGGAACTGAACGCCGCGTTCCAGGCCGCGGGCCAGGCGGTGTACGCCGCGCAGGCCGCGCAGGGCGAGGCGCCCGCGGGTGGCGACGGTGTGCCGCCGACGGACGCGAAGAAGGAAGAGGAGGTCGCCGAGGCCGACTTCGAGGTGGTGGACGAGAAGAAGGAGTAAGACTCGGATCCGTCCCGACTGTGTTCTTGGGGCGGGCTGGGAGAGACTGCGTGTCACGCGGAGATGCGGAGGCGCGGAGAGGTGTTTGCGAGGAAAGAGGCCGGCACGGGCATCCGTGTCGGCCTCTTTCCTAGTTCGAGGGGGGGCCCCGCGCATGGGTCTGGCTTCCCGCGTCGTGCCGGGGTTCGTATGTTCTGACGACCTTCATCGGACACCGACATGTCGTCTATCGCGATTCCGGCGCCCGCATCAGCCGCTTCCGCAACGGCTGCGTCCTACCGGCATGCCCACTGGTATTTCCTAGCCGCACTCGCGGCGATCGTGGCGGGCTTCTGGCCGTCGTTCTTTCGGCCGTTGGGCGCTGGCGACATCGCCCACAGCGTCCACGGCCTCACGGCGACACTCTGGGTCGTCGCACTCATCGTACAATCGGCGCTGATGTCGCGTGGGCTGGTTCGGTGGCACCGTCGCGTTGCCGTCGTCGCGTTGATGCTCTTGCCGGTTCTGGTGGTAAGCGCGTTCCAGATGGTTGCGGTGATGTTCTCCAATCCAGAGATGCCGCCGTTCCTCCCGCCCTTGCTGGCGTTCATCGACCTTCCGTCCGTGCTGTTCCTGATCGTGCTGGTGACGCTGGCGCTGCGCAACTTGGGCACACCGGCGGCGCACAAGCGGTTCATGGCGGCGACGGTGTTGCTCGGGCTCCCACCGGCCCTCACGCGTCTGTACGCGCGCGTGCTCGCGCCAAATGTCGGATTTATGGGCGCGCTGCACCTGAGCTTCGTGACGGTGGAGGTGATTCTCCTGGTACTCATCGTCGCCGACCGCCGTGCCGGACAGCGCCGACTCGCGTACCCGCTCTCCCTCGCCTTTTTCGCCGGAATCCATGCACTGATGGGTCCCGTCGCGGTCTCGGCCGCATGGACTGCGGCGATGGCGTGGTACGTCGCGCTCCCCATTTTCGGATAGGCTGCGACTGTCACAACTCGTTGCACCGGAAACCTTTCGCATGCCATCCGGTACTTATCTTTTGAGTGACCGGCGCGCACACGGCGCCGGACCGATGGCACGCTGGCGAGTGGCCCGCGGACCTCAGCCCATAGCCGCCATCTCAGCGCGCCTCTCGCGTACCCCGCAGGCCGAAACCCGCACCGCCTCACACCTATGAACCGCACAAAAATCATTCTCTTCTCTACACTCGCCTTCGCCGGCGGCGTGTTCTTCGCCTCCTCGATGGACTGGACCGACCGCGTGTTCGCGCAAGGTGGCGTTGCCAAGCCGCGCGGCGAGGCGGTCAAGTCACTGGCCGAGACGGGCAACGCCTTCGTCTCGATCGCCGAGCACCTGACGCCGGCCGTCGTATCCATTTCGGTGGAGCGCGATGCGCGCGCCCGGCCGCGGCAGCGCCTGCCGCAGTCGGTGCCACCGGGCTTCGAAGAGTTCTTCCGGCAGTTCGAGCAACAGCCACAGCAGCCGAAAACGCAGGAATCCTCCGGCAGTGGTTTCATCGTCAGCAACGACGGCTACATCCTGACCAATAACCACGTCGTCGAGGGCGCGGACCGCGTGCAGGTCGCGCTGCAGAATCGCCGCGTGTATGACGCTGAGGTCATTGGGCGCGACCCGACCACGGATGTCGCCGTCCTCAAGATCGAGGGCAACAACTTCACGACCGTCGCCTTCGGCAACGACCAGGACCTGCAGATTGGCGAGTGGGTGCTCGCGATCGGCAATCCGCTCGGCCTCGATTTCACGGTCACGGCTGGCATTGTGAGCGCCAAGGGCCGTGGCTTGCCCGGCCTGCAGCGCACCTCGTACGACATCGGTGACTTCATCCAGACCGACGCGGCCATCAACCCCGGCAACTCGGGCGGCCCGCTCGTCAACAGCCGCGGCGAGGTCGTGGGCATCAACTCGGCCATCGCGTCGCAGACGGGCTTCTATTCGGGCTACGGATTCGCGATTCCCATCACACTGGCCAAGAACGTGATGGAGGACATCATCGAGCACGGCGAGGTGCGCCGCGCGGTGATCGGGGTGTCGATCAGCGAGGTGTTCCCCGAGGACGCACAGGTGGCCGGACTGGACCGCATCGCCGGCGTGAAAGTGGGCGGCTATACCGATGAGAACTCGCCCGCGCTCAAGGCCGGCATCGAACCCGGCGACATCATTGTGAAGGCGGACGGCCGCACGGTGGACCGCGTGAGCTCGCTGCAGCGCATCATCCGCTCCAAGGAGCCGGGCGATGTCGTGGAGCTTGAGGCGATGCGCTACGGCGCACGGAAGAACTTCCGCGTGAAGCTCGCCGCGGCGCCCAGTCTCGACGCCACGGTCGCCTCGTCCGACCGCGAGGAACCGGCCGCGACGCCGGCCTCCTCACGACTCGGCATCAGCGTGCAGCCCGTGCCTGAGCAGTTGATCCAGGCCACCGACATGCCGCAGGAATACCGCGGCCTGCTCGTGGCCGACATCGACGCGAACAGCCCCGCCGAGGGTCGCCTCGCCCCAGGCCTCGACGTGATTGTGCAGGTGCTGCCGTCGAAGAAGCAGATCAAGACGACCCGCGACCTGCAGGAGGCGCTCGATGACGTCAAGAGCGGCGAGATCGTGAGCTTCCTGGTGTATCGGCCGGCGACGGATGGGAGCGGCACCACGCTTGTGGTGAATATCCGCACCCGGTAACAACGGCGATGCAAGGGGGGATGCTACGGTACGGGTTGCGGGGTGGGGGCAGGATGCGAGCACTGCACCCGCATCCCGCATCCCGCATCCCGCATCACGAGGCACGATCAGTAGTTCCTCGCATCCCTACCCCCCCCCCGCAACCCGTACCGCCCGTGCAACCCGCATCCCGCATCGTGTTTCCCGCACTAGATTTGTCCCGCATCGCGAGAGTGGCGGAACTGGTAGACGCGCGGGACTTAGGATCCCGTGCCGCAAGGCGTGTGGGTTCGAGTCCCACCTTTCGCATTCGACATTCCTGAGCTCACCAAAACGCCGTGCGGTATTGGATGCCGCCGCGCAGGCGCCAGTAGAGCGAGAGGAACGGCAGCGCTGCTGTCGTCACGATCATCTCAAAGACATGCCCCGCGCGACGTGACGTCGAACGCAGGCGCCGCGCGGTGAGCACCGCGGTCGCGGCCAGCCAACCGGCGGCCGCGGGCCCGGCGATCCACGGGCGGCCCGCCAACACCCCGACGAGCACGAACAACGCCATCACCGGGATCATGTAGTACAGCGGTGGGCACTCGCGGCCGATGAACCGGCGGAAGTGCTCGGGATGCAGCTTGTACAGCAGCGCATCGAACACATGCTTGCGCTCGGCGCGTAGGCTCGCACCCCACCCCTCGGCGCGCACCGGGTGCACCACGACCGCATCGGGCGCATTGGCTACGCGGTAACCGTGCTCGAGCAGGCGAAAGTGCAGGTCGCTATCTTCGCGCCACGCTGCGCGAAAGCGCGCGTCGAACCCGCCGAGCCGCTCGAGCACCACACGCCGGCAGAAACAGTTGGCGGTGACGAAGGCCGCATCGCCGAGCCGAGCCGTGTTGCGCTCGTGATCCGTCGGCGCGCGGGAGAGCGGCACGACCACGCGGCCGGTGACGGCGTCGACACCGTCGACGAACGCCGCGAGTCCGCGCCGCAGCCAGTCCCCTGCGGGCACGGTGTCGTCGTCCGTGAACGCGATGATCGGCGCACGCGCGGCCTTCCATCCCAGGTTGCGTGCGGCCGCCGGTCCACGTTCGTCGCCCTCGGCGCTCGCGTAGCGAACCTCCACCACGTACTTCGCCGCCCAACGCCGCACCTGCTCGCGCGTCTCGACGCTGCGCGCATCATCGCAAATGATGATCTCGAACGCCGAGTCGGCGAGGTCCTGGTGCACGAGCGACGCGAGCAGCCGGTCGAGCAAGTCGGCCCGCTGATGGGTCGGCACCACGACGGAGCACTTCACTGGTCACTCCCCACGCCTGCAAGCGCGTCTTCTTCAGCGACTGAGCGCTGCCGATCCTCGCTCCGCTCGCCATTCTCGGCGGCCTTCACACTAAGCCGATGCGTCTCAGCCGGTTGCTTCTCGAGCAGGAACGACCCGATCACCAGCGCATCGAGCGGTGACGTCCAGAAACTCTCGACCGCGTCGCGCGGTGTGCACACAATCGGCTCCCCACGCGTGTTGAACGACGTGTTGATGAGCACCGGCACCCCGGTCCTCGCCTTGAATGCACGCAACAAGTCGTAGTAGCGCGCGTTCTGGTCGCGGCGGATCGTCTGGATGCGCGCCGTGCCGTCCACGTGCCGCACGGCGGGAATCCGGTCGGCCTTGTCGGCACGCACGTCATACACGAACAGCATGAACGGCGACACGCGCGCGCCATCGAACCACTCGGCGGCGTCCTCCTCGAGCACGACGGGCGCCACCGGACGGAAGTCCTCGCGGTCCTTGATGTCGTTGAGCCGCGCCTGCATCTCCGCATGGATCGGCGAAGCGAGAATCGATCGCGCCCCCAACGCGCGCGGACCGAACTCCATCGCCCCTTGGAACCAGCCGACGACCTTGTCCCCGGCGAGTAGGTCCGCCGTCACGGACGCGATGTCGTCGAGTCGCCGGTAGCGCAGCTTGGACCAGCGCAGGAACTCTTCGATCTCGTCATCACCGTACGAAGGGCCGAAGAATGCGTGCTCCATGCGGCAGCCGCGGCCGGTGGCGCCGCGCTCATGCAGGTCGGTCCACACCGCCGCGCCCAGCGCCGTGCCGGCGTCGCCCGCGGCGGGCTGCACCCATAGCTCGTCGAACAGGCCGGCATCGCGCACGCGGGCGTTGAGCACACAGTTGAGCGCCACGCCGCCCGCCATGCAGAGCCGCGGCGAGTTCGACGCGCGCCGTAGCCAGGCGGCCATCTCGATCACCATCTCCTCCGTCACGAGCTGCAGGCTTCGCGCGATGTCGAAGTGCCGCGACTCGAACGGCGCCTCACGCTCGCGCGCCGGGCCGAACACCGACTCCAGCGAGGGGCTTGCGATCTCGTACGTACCGTCGGCGCCCATGCGCACCAGCGAGCGAAACTCATCCGCGAAGCGCGGTTCACCGTACGAGGCCAGCGCCATGACCTTGTACTCGTCCGACGAGCGCAGGAACCCGAGATACTGCGTGGCCTCCTCGTAGAGCAGGCCGAGCGAATGCGGCAGTTCCACGACGCCGAGCCGCTGGAGGTCGTTGCCCTTGCCGTGCCAGTAGGTCGTGGTCGCGCGCTCCCCGCGGCCGTCGAGGCACAGCACGGCGGCTTCATCGAACGGTGACACGAGGAATGCGCTGGCCGCGTGCGCCACGTGGTGATCCACGTAGTGCCACGTGTACGGCCCGTCGCGGTCGCATCCGCGAAACCGCTTCGCCATGTGGTGCGGCGCGCCGTCGGCGAGTTGCCCCGGTGCGTTGACGATCGACGAGAGGAACAGTGCATCCCAGCCCGCATGACGGGCGTCGCCGTGCGCTCCGTCCGGATGATCACTCCGGCTCGCCTCGACCGCGCTGCGTTTGCCGTTCCGCCCCAGCGGGATCTCGATGGTCGCGTCCTGCATGCGCGCGCCCAGCAACGGCGCGGGGTCGAACGCGTAGGCGACGTGGTTGACATCGCACAAGGAGATGCCGGCGGACTTGAGGCAGTGGTCGATCGCATGGAACGGCAGTTCCCACGTCGAGAACGGCACGGCGCGCTTACCGTGCTTGATGCGCGTGAACCGCTCTTCCTCGGCGGCCGCCACCACGCGGCCGTCACGAACGAGGCAGGCGGCGGAGTCGTGGAATGCGGCGTTGATGCCGAGGGTCCATGTGGGTGTCATGCGGTGGCCTCCTCGACCAGGTGCGATGCGATACTGGGAGCGGCGACCGGCCGCGACCATGCGCGTCCGGTCGCGGCCAACAGGTCGCAGGCGGCATTGGCAACCTCCTGCGGCGTGACGCGCCGCAGGCAGTCGTGGTGGCCCAGCGGGCACACGCTGCGATAGCAGTGCCGGCACGGCACATCGAACGACAGCGTGCGATTGGCCACCATCCACGGCGTGTGTTGTGGGTTGGTGAGTGCGTACAGGACAACGACCGGTGTGCCGCACGCCGCCGCGATGTGTGCGGGGCCGGTGTTGTTCGTGATGAGCAAGGGCGCCGCAGCGATGAGCGCGCACAACTGCGCGAGGTCGAGCTCGCCGGCCAGGGACACGGCGCGATGGTTCTCGCGCACGACGGTATCGGCCAGCGCGCGCTCGGACGCGTCGCCCGTGACGACGATCGTGCAGCCCGTGCGCGCGGCGATGCGTCGCGCGGCGTCAGCGTACGACGACGACGGATACCGGCGGGACGGCGCAGTCGCGCCGGGATGCAGGGCGATCCAGGCATCCCCCGGCCGGATGCCGAGCGCGTGCAACCGCGCGCGCACGTGGGCCGCTGCATCGGACGGCACCGACAGCGAGAGTCGCTCGTTGCGCGTGTGACATCCCACAGCGGCGGCGAGGTCGAGTTGACGTCGCGTCTCGTGCCGTACGCCGTGCTGAGGCTCCGTCTCGGGCACGTGCGTCGTCAGCAGGCCGTACGGCTTCTCACGGCAATGGGCCGTCCGCAGCGGGACGCCGGCCAGGCGGCAGAACAGCGCCGCCGGCAGCGCGCTCTGGCTGTACACGGTGAAGATGACGGCGGCGTCGAATCCCCGCGCGCGCAGGAGGTCGATCATCGCATGATCAACGAGGGCGGCGTCCACGGCCGTGCGGGATGTTGCGGCCGACGCGCCGGCCGTCGATTCAATGCTTATCCCGCCGCCCTTCAGCCACGGCGCGTCGTAGACGATGGTCTCGTCCACTTCCGGCGCGAGCCGCGCGATGGCGGCGCCGGCCGCCGACGTCAGCAACGTGATCTCCCGTCCCCGCACACTCTCGCGCAGCGCGCGTATCGCCGGCGTCGTCATGAGCACGTCGCCCATGGCGTCGAGGCGCACGCACAACACGCGCCGCGCATCGCTCCAGCCACGCGGCATCACGGGCGGCCGCTCCGGCCGCGAGACATCATGTCGCGTGCCCCATCGCGCTCGCCTCGGCGCCTGTCTCGGGGTCAGGCGCCCCCGCCTCTATGGCGAGGATCCGCCGCGTCGCCTCCTCCAGATCGCGCGCGGTGACGTCCGGCCGCCGCGCCGGCGTCAGCACCCACTCGGTCTCGCCGCCGTTATCGAGGAATGCTGCGCGGCACCCGGCGCGATGACCGGCCTCCACATCGTCGAGCGTGTCGCCGATCATCCACGAGTGCGCGAGGTCCGCGCCCAGCGACTCCTCAGCCATGCGCAGCAGGCCCGGCTGCGGTTTCCGGCACGAGCACACCTGCGTGTACTCGGCGCGAACCCCCTGGGGATGGTGCGGACAGTAGAGAAAACCCTCAAGCGGTATGCCTACCTCGTCGAGCAGCCGGCCGAGACAGTGCTCCACCGCTTCGAGCGCCTCCTCCGGGAAGCGCCCGAGTGCGACACCGGGCTGGTTGCTGATCACCGCGAACCGGAACCCGGCGTCGCGTAACTGCGTGAGCGCAGCGGCGCCACACGCGAGCGTGATACGTTCTGGCAGGACATTGTAAGGCACGTCGTGCACGAGCGTGCCGTCCTTGTCGAGGAACGCGAAGCGGGCGCCGGGCACGCGGTCACCCGTTGTGGCCAAGGATGGCCAGTTCGCCCACCGGCGCTGCCAGGCCCGCATAGCGGGCCGCCTCGGCGGCTTCGCGCACGGCGCGCTGCATCGCAGCGGCCGGCGTGCGCACTTGGTCCGCGATCTCCTCGTACACACGGCCGAGCGATGCCACGACGGCATCCCAACTGAACCGCGCGCGCGTGCGGCGCAAACCTGCACGTCCGAAGGCCAGGCGCAGGGCGGGCGCATGGTAGAGCTCCGCGATGCGGCCGGCCGCCCCGTCGGGATCGTGCGGCGGTACGAGGAATCCCGTCTTGCCGTGTTCGATCGTGTGCGTCAGTCCGCCGACCGCCGAGCCGACGACGGGCGTGCCGCACGCCATCGCCTCGAGCGGCGTCATGCCGAATGGCTCGTACCAGGGCAGCGAGACAAACACGTCCGCCGCGCTATAGTAGAGGCGCAGCACCGAGGGATCGCGCCGGCCGACGAATCGCACGGCATCGCCGACACCGAGCTCCTGCGCGATGCCGCGCAGCCGCGCGATCTCGGGCGTGCGCTGCGGGTCGGGCTCCTCGTGGTCGCCGCCCACGATGAGCAGCGTCGCCGGTACACCGTGATGCTGCCGCGCGCTCGCGACCGCGCGGATCGCATCGTCGACGCCTTTGCGCGGTACCAGCCGGCCCAACTGCAGCACGACGAAGCTATCGCGCGGCAACCCGACCGCAGCGCGCGCCAGGTCGCGCGGCACGGCATGAAAGACGAACGGATCCACTCCGCACGGCACCACGCGCATGCGCGCCTCCTCGGCGTGATAGAGATCGCGCAGGTGGCCGGCGTCCTGCGGGCACTCCGCGATGATGCGGTCCGCGGACGCGACGAGCCGTTCCTCGATGTCCGCGCGCTCGGCCGGGAACCGATCCGCCTCGGCCTGATGCAGGCGCCGCACACGGCCAAGCGCATGGAACGTGACGACGAACGGCGTGCCCATGGCTTTGCGCAGGGCGAGCGACGCCAGCCCGGACATGAAGAAGTTGGCGTGACTCACATCGAAACGTCGTTTGAGCCGTCGGCAATACTCGATGATATTGGCGGCAAACTCATCCATGTACGGCAGCAGGTCTTCCTTCGGCACGAAGCGCGCCGGTCCCGCCGGCACATGCACCACCCGCACGCCCTGCGACCAGCGCGACACGCGGGGGGAGTCCGGGTTGTCGCGCCGGGTGAATACATCGACTTCATGGCCCGCCGCTTCCAACCGCTTGGCGACTTCGGCCACGTACACGTTCTGCCCGCCGCAGTCGATGCTCCCCGGCCGCGCCAGCGGTGAGGCATGCTCGCTGATCATCGCGATGCGTGTGGTCATATGATCATGCTCCGATGGCCGAGGTGAGCACGGCCGGTGTGCGCCGGGTCCCGGCGACGAAACGGAACGTGCGGTCCCAGTCGCCGGCAAAGCGCCCGATGTGGAAGCGTTCGCGCGCATATCGGCGTGCCCGATCGCCCATGGCGCGCGCCGTCGCGTGGTCGCGGACGAGCAGCTGCATGCATGCGCGCAGCCGGTCCATACTCGTATGAGTGAAGCCGTTTTCGCCGTCCTTGATGACGGTCACCATCTCGGTTGTCGCCAGTGCCACCACCGGCATGCCGATGCTCATGGCCTCGATCACCGCGAGCCCCAAGCTGCTCCAGCGCGAGGGATGGAACAGAAAGCGATAGCGCGACTCGAACGCCGGCAGGTCCGGTGGGTCGACCTCGCCGATGCCGCCGAGCGACTTGGCGTCCATGCCGACGAGGTCAAGCGGCACGTCGGCGCGCGCATCGAGGAAAAGGTCAGCGCCGAGCCGCCGACCGCGCGTGCGCAAGTTGTTGATGACGACGAGCCCGCGGGCCAGCTCGCCGGTGTAGCGGATGTCGTCGGGCACGAGCACACCATGCTCGATCACGCGCGTCGGTGAGCTGCCGGTGTCCCACGCGAGCGCATTGAAGTCGGTGACATGCACGATCAGCACGTCGGGGTCGTCCACCGGATGCCGTTGGTCGTTGGGATGTTCCAACGGTGGATCGTGCTCGATGCAGATGCGCGGCAACTCGCGCTGCGCATCGCTGAGGACCTCGTACTGGTCCACGAGCCAGTTCTCATGGCTCTGGTAGAGGATCAGGTCGAACGAACACTGCCGGACTTCATCGGCGCGCACCTCGTGGACGTTGGCTGGCCACGGAAACGTGCCGCCGCGGCCGGAATAGCCTGCGGGACGGCCGGGCTTGACCGGCACGTAGAACTCGTGCGGTGCCTGTGAGAGGTACCACAGGTAGTTGCCGTGCACATGCCACGTGAAGATGCGCAGCGGACGGCCGCGGGGTCTCATGAGCGCAGCGCCGCCGAGGCGGCGGCCATGACGTCCGCCTCCGATACGCCGAGTGCACATACGTGGCCGATCGGGCACTCGGCGTGCATGCACGGCCGGCATGGCACATCGTGCCACAGTACGCGATGACGCTGGGCGTCCGCGGGCGCCCAGCGCACCGCATCGGATCCGCAGGCCACCACGACGCTGGGCGTGCCGAGCGCCGCCGCGATGTGCGAGACGCCGGTGTCGTTGCACACGACGAGCCGCGCGCCGCGCAACACGGTGGCGAGCGCGCCGAGCGTGAGACGGCCGGTGAGATCCAGGCACGGCGCGCGCATCTGGCGTTTCACATCCGCCGTGACCGACGCCTCGTCGTCCACGCCGGTGAGCACGATGCCGAAGCCCTCGGCGGCGATCGAATCGGCGACGGCAGCGAAGCGTTCGGTTCGCCACCGGCGTGAAGCGAATCGCGCCCCCGGATGCACACAACAGTACGCGCCCATCGCGATGGTTTCAGGCACGGCGCGCAGGTGCGCGACATCCTCGGTGAGCGGGGGAAACTCCAGCGCCTCACCCTGCGGCGTGATGCCGAGTGGTTCGAGCACGCGCAGCAGGCGCTGCGTCTCCGTACCTGTGTCGGGCCACGGCACGAATAGCGCCTCGTCGGGCACGACGTCACCGTCGCGATAGAAGCCGGCGCTGCGGCGCGCACCGAGCAGGCGCACGCACTCATTCACATGCGATCCGCTGCCCTGCAGTTGGATCGCGAGGTCGAAGCGCCGGCGCTGCGCCTCGAGCAGGAACTCCAGCACCTGCTGTGGTGCCGTCTCACGCTCGGGCAATCCGGGGAATCCGGGGAACTCGATGAAATCGTCGAGGTACGCAGAGAAACGCCGCACGAACGCGCGGGCCCACGGCAAACCGATGAGCGTGATGTGCGCTTGGGGGCGCGCCATGCGGATGGCGCGAAACACGGGCACCGCGCAGAGCATGTCGCCGAGTTGGAGCGCGCGGAGAATGGCGATGCGTTCGGGATGCTTGTCCAGGATCAAGTCGTACCTCGCTGATGTGGAACCGGCTCCCCGCTCAACACTCGTCCATGAACGTTCGTTCCTCTTCCATCGGAGCCGTTACCACACCTGCGCTGTTCGATGCGCACGAGCCACACGCGCGCCAGCCCACGCTCGACGAAGTCGGTCGCTCCGTCGACTTGCATGCAATCGCGCAGACGGTCATGGCACAGCTGTCGGGCGGCGTGTTTCTCACGGGCTTCGCGCTCGCGCTGGGTGCCAAGGAGCTGCTGATCGGCATCATCGCGGCGCTGCCGTTCGTGATGAAGCTCTCGCAGCTCTATCTCTCGTGGCGCGTCGAGAAACTGGGACGCTGGCGCCACACCGCATTCCGGGGCGCCGTACTCGGGCGTGCCGCGCTGTTGCTCGCGGCGTTCGTGCCTGTGGGGGTGGCGACCCTCGCCGGCGCCCCATTCGGCGCAATCGCCCTGACCGCGATCATGGCAATCTTCGCGTTGGGGTCCACCGTGTTCGAGCTCGGCTACCTGACGTGGTTGGCGGAACTCATCCCGGAATCGCGGCGCGGTGAGTTCTGGGGCAAGCGCGGCCGGATGTCGGGTTTCGCCGCGCTGACGATGGGCGTCATCGCCGCATTCGTCGTGCAGCGGCTGCAGACCGATGCGGCGGACGCCGAACCGTTCGGCTGGATGTTCGCGTTTGGCGCGCTCGTGGGCTTGGTGGGATTGCTGTTCCTGCGGCGCGTGCCCGACTCGCGCCGCCAGCAGACACGTGAGTCGGAGCCGTCCGTCGCCGAGACACTGCGGCGTCCCACGCGCGACGCCAACTATCGTCGCCTGCTCACGTTCGTCGCATGGTGGGGGTTCGCCGGCGGGCTCATCGCGCCGTTCTTCACCGTGTACATGCTGCAGGATCTGCGGCTCTCGATTCTCGAAGTCACGATCCTGACGACGCTCACCGGCGCGACGATGTCGCTGGTGCAGCTGTACTGGGGCCGGCTGGGCGACCGCTTCGGCGCGAAGACCGTGCTGCGCGTGGGCACCTACATCGTCACGATCGTGCCGCTGCTGTGGCTGTTCACCGGCCCCGGGAGTCTGTGGCTGATCGTCGTGATCCAGCTGCTTTCGGGGTTGGGCTGGGGCGCGCACCATCTCAGTCTCAACAACCTCATCCTGAACATTTCGCCGCCCAAGGCGAGGCCGTCATACCTCGCCACCTACGGCGCCGTAAACGGTGTATCGGAAACCGTCGCGCCGATCCTCGGCGGCGCGGTGATCGTGGCGATCCAGGGCTTCGGGTTCGACAGCGCGCGCGCGTTTCATATCATGGTGGTGGTCTCCTTGGTGCTCTTCGCCTTGGGCACGCATCTGCTGCACTACGTGAACGAGGAGGGTGCATCCACCGTCGGCCGCATGATCCGCGTGCTCGGCCGCCACCGCGGCATGGACAGCGCCTTCCCGCAGGCGCTGCTGATTGACCAGGTGTACACGCACCTCGCCCGTATGGCGGACATCGTCGCCCGCGAAAAACCCCACGTCCGCCGCTAAGCACTACGATGCGGGGAGGGATGCGAGGCGCCCTGCGGTACGGGGTGCGGGGTGGGGGCAGGATGCGAGGTTCCGCATCCCGCATCACACGGCACGATCAGTAGTTCCTCGCATCCCCAACCACCCCCCGCAACCCGTACCGCCCGTGCAACCCGCATCCCCCCTCGCATCGTAGTACAGGCTTGGCCGTCGCGCTCCCCCCGATTAACTTCTCCTCTATAGTACTGCGCCCCCACCCTCACCCCCGCTCCGGAAGCAGCGCCCGGCAGCGGGGTTTCGTGCCCATTGAATTCCTGACCCCACGAATCGCTTCACTGACTACATGGACATCCAGATCACCGCCACCAAGAGCGAGGGCGTCGAACGCCGACTCCAGGTCGCCGTTCCCCCCGAGCGTGTCGCGCAGGCCCGCAACAAGGCTGCCGGCCGCGTGGCAAAGCAAGTGCGCATCCCCGGATTTCGCCCAGGCAAGGCGCCCACCGCGATGATCCGCAAGCAGTACGCGGCCGCCATCGACCAAGAGGCGGTCGAGGCGCTGCTGCGCGAGGCGTTCGAGACGGTGCTCGCCAAGGAAGACCTGAAGCTCGTTACCCAGCCGCACGCGCACGACGTCAAGTTCGGCGAGGATGACGGACTCAGCTTCGAGTTGCACTGCGAAGTGCGCCCGGAGATCAAGCTCGACCATCTCGAAGGGCACCGCGTCATGCGTCCTACCGACAAGGTGACGGACGAGCAGGTGCAGGAGCAGCTCGACCAGATGCGCGACCAGCGCGCGACATGGGCGCCGGCCGAGGGCAAGCCCCTCGAGGGCGACTTGGTCACAGTCATGCTCGCGACGGCGGACGACGACGGCACGATTCCTGAAGGCAAGGAATACCGTGTGGTGATGGGCGCCGGCCAGGCGATCCCCGCCATCGAGGAAGTGATCATGACGCTCGACCAGGGCGAGGAGACCGAGCGGCCGGTCAAGTGGCCCGACGACTTCCCCGACGAGACGCAGCGCGGCAAGGTGAAGGCCGTGCGCGCCAAGCTGCTGGAGGTCAAGCGCAAGGAACTCGCGCCGCTCGACGACTCGTTCGCGCGGGAGATGGGCGACTTTGACTCGCTCGATGCCTTCACCACCGTCGTGCGCACCGACATGGAAGAGGCCGCGACGCGCGACGCCGACTCGGCCGCGCGCACGCAGTTGCTCGATGAGATCGTGAAGGCCAACCCGTTCGATATCCCGCCGAGCTGGGTGAAGCAGATGGTGCAGGCCTACGCGGAGGCCTACAAGATCCCCGAGGAGGAGATGCTGAAGTTCGGGGAAGAGGTGCACGGGATGGCCGAGCGCCAGGTGCGGCGCGACCTCATCCTCGACACCATCGCCGAGCGCGAGAAGCTCGCGGCGACGGAGGCCGACGTGGACGACAAGGTGGCCGAGCTGGCGGCCAAGCGCTCGATCGAGCCGGGCCAGCTGTATGCGTCGCTGCAGAAGGCGGGGCGCCTCCGCGAGCTGGAGCGGAGTATCACAGAGGAGCGCGTGTTCACATGGCTGCTCGAGCGCAACACGATGGAACAAGCGTAAGGACGCAGGACCAATCCCACGACGAGGACGATGAACCGATGCCGATGATCCCCAACCCCTACGTGATCGAGCGCTCGAGCCGTGGCGAACGCAGCTACGACGTCTATTCGCGCCTGCTCATGGATCGCATCATCTTTTTGGGCACGCCGATCAACGACGATGTGGCCAACATGATCATCGCGCAGATGCTGTTCCTCGAGGCGGACAACCCGGGGCGCGACATCCACCTGTACATCAACTCGCCGGGCGGCAGCGTGTCGGCGGGGCTCGCGATCTACGACACGATGCAGTTCCTGAAGTCGCCCGTGAACACGATCTGCATGGGACTCGCGGCCTCCATGGGTGCGTTCCTGCTGGGTGCCGGCCGCGCGGGCAAGCGCTCCGCCCTGCCCCACTCGCGCGTGATGATCCACCAGCCCTCGGGCGGCACGCAGGGCACGGCCTCGGATATCGAGATCCAGGCCCGCGAGATCATCTATCTGCGCGCCAAGATGAACGAGCTCATGTCCAAGCACACGGGTCGCCCGCTGGAGCAGATCGAGCGCGACGTGGACCGCGACCGGTTCATGAGCGCCGAGGAGGCCAAGTCGTACGGGCTCATCGATCACGTTGTCACAAACCGCGAAGAGGTGGAGACCCCTCCGCTGGTGTCGTCCAAGTGACGATACTACTGGGGCGCTTGTGAAGGAATTCACGAGCGCCCCAAGGATTTGCTTGACCCTCCCGAAGCAGGGCGTTACTCATCTGGAAGGCGGCGCGTCGATTCGAAGCCGCCAGTTGGGACCCTGCAGCTGACGTTTCACAGGAACCACCGAGAACGCCGATGTCCCACGATCGCCACCTGCGCTGCTCATTCTGCGGCAAGTCCAAGGACGCCGTCCGGAAGTTCATCTCCGGCCCGTCCGTGTACATCTGCAACGAATGCATCGCGCTCTGCAACGAGATCCTCGCTGAAGACGAAGAGCGCGAGGTCGCGGACAGCGTCACGCCCGTCCCGGCCCCGCAGGAGATCAAGGACGTCCTCGACCAGTACGTGATCGGCCAGGAAGGCGCCAAGAAGGCGCTCGCCGTTGCCGTGTACAACCACTACAAGCGCATCAACTCGGGCGCCAAGCGCGAGGGCGAGGTCGAGCTCGACAAGTCCAACATCCTGCTGCTCGGCCCCACCGGCGTCGGCAAGACGCTGCTCGCGCAGACGCTGGCGCGCATCCTCGACGTGCCGTTCACGATCGCCGACGCGACGACGCTCACCGAGGCCGGCTACGTGGGCGAGGACGTCGAGAACATCCTCGTGCGCCTGCTGCAGGCCGGTGACTTCAACGTCGCCGAGTGCGAACGCGGCATCGTCTACATCGACGAAATCGATAAAATCGCGCGCAAGTCGGAGAACCCGAGCATCACGCGCGACGTGTCGGGCGAGGGCGTGCAGCAGGCGCTCCTCAAGATCTTGGAAGGCACGGTGGCATCCGTGCCGCCGCAGGGCGGCCGCAAGCATCCGCAGCAGGAATACATCCAGATCAACACCAAGGACATCCTGTTCATCTGCGGCGGCGCGTTCGACGGCCTCGAGAAGATCATCGAGGCGCGCCTCGGCCGCCGGCAGATCGGCTTCGGGACCGAGAGCGTGGTGAAGGACGGCAAGCCCGCGACGACCAAGGAGAACGTGTTCGGCGACGTGGAGCCCGAGGACCTGCTGCGCTACGGGCTCATCCCCGAGCTCGTGGGCCGCATGCCGGTCGCCGTGCCGCTGCAGGGGCTCGATGAGGAGGCGCTCGTGACCATCCTCAAGGAACCCAAGAACGCGCTCACCAAGCAGTACAAGAAGCTGTTCGAACTCGAGGACGTGCAACTGTCGTTCGAAGAGAGTGCGTTGCGCGCGGTCGCCAAGAAGGCGATCCAGCGCGGCACCGGCGCGCGCGGCCTGCGCGCCATCCTCGAGGAGATGCTGCTCGACACGATGTTCGACCTGCCCAGTCGCGACGACGTGATCGAGGTCCGCGTGACCGAGGCCACCGTCACGCAGAAGCAGCGGCCCCTGCTCGAGATCTCGACCAAGCGCCAGAAGAAGG
>JAKFFA010000041.1:0-26672 GCA_036675455.1 Gemmatimonadaceae bacterium
GTTGAGGAACCAGTTCATGAAGCCGTACGTCGGCTGCGGGCCGGTGGGCGTGAGCGCCATCTTCGTCCACGCTTCGGAGAAGATGCGCTTGTCGCCCCACATGCCGCGCCGCTCGGTGAGCAGACCCATGCGCGCCAAGTCCCAGGCATTGATGTACATGCCGCCGCCCCAATGCCCCCCACCGCTGACCACCTGCACCGGGTAGCCATCGAGGACGATCCACGCGTTGTCGTAACCGTACCAACGCCACGTGCGTGAGGCCCCGATGGGACCCATCACGTACTCCTGCAGCACGTCCGGCAACGGCCGGCGCCAGACGTTCGTCGCCGCCAACGCCAACACGTTGACGCGCGTGTCGTTGTACTCGTACGCCGTCCCCGGCTCCTTGCGCGCGCGCGTGCCCCACTCCGACGGATCGCGTGACGGCCGGTCGGCCCACTCCGGCTTGCCCCACAGCGATCCTTCCCAGTCGCTCGTCTGCCGCAGCATGTGGTCCCACGTGATCTTGCGGTTGTGCTCGCTCGCGAACGGCTCGAGGAACATCGGCTCGCCATAACGCGAACCCGGTTCGGCCGGCGCCGTCAATCGGAGCGCATAGGTCGGCGCCTGCGACTTCCACACGGGGTCGTGCACCGAGCGGATGAGCCCGCTATCGAATGCCACGCCGATGGTGGTCGAGAGGAAGGTCTTCGTCACGCTGTGCGTCATGTCGACGCGGTCGGGCTCGCCCCAGCTCGCGATCACATAGCCGCCGCGCAGCACCACGCCCGTCGGTTCGCCGCGCGGCTTGAACGGGCCGATGCCCTGCCCGAACGGCTCGCGTCCGAAACTACGGTAGTGCGACTGCTCCATGTCGCGCGGCGCGCTGGCGTCGTTCGCGATCGCGAACGCAATGGCCGCGGCGAGCGCGGCGCTGTCGACGCCCATCTGCGAGGGCGACCGATGCTCCCAGGTCGCGCCGGGTACGTACTGCGGGTCACGGGCCTGCCCTGCGGCGATCGTCGGCAGCACGAGCAGGGGCAGGAGCATTCTCAATCGCATCGATTGCCTCGGAAGGGCGGACAAGGGTTCGTCGCGAAACTACGAAGGCATTGGCGCCAACGCGAGCCGCGCACTCAGTCTCTTCTCAGAGCCCCTTGAGCTTTGCCTCGCGCTCCTTGGCCGCCTCGAGACGCCGGCGCTTGCGCTTGGTCAGGTACGGCAGCAGCCAAAGGTATAGTCCCGTGAGCCACAGGACGAACAGCACGATGCCCGACGGCAGGAAGATCGTGAGTTTCGCCGAATCCCCGAAGAACGAGCCGTCGTGAAGCGACTCGATCAGGTCGCTGCGCCGGTACGTGCTCTGCAGCACCTCACCGGTGCCCAGCGCCATCTGGATCTCCCAGCGGTTCACCGAGATGATCTTGAGGATGCCCTTGCCGGGCCTGACGTCGAGCCGGTCGATGTCCTCCCACCCCGTCACCTCGGCCTCCGGCACGGCCTGCGCGGCGCGCAGGATGACATCCCAGTCCATGGCCGGCACGGGGACGTCCGTGCGATGCTCGGCCGGCTGCACCCATGTGAACTGCTTCTTGACCTGGAGTAGCAGGCCGGATCCGATCACCAGCATGAGGGGCAGGCCGATTGCGATGGCGCCCCAACGGTGAAATCGACGGGAGAGAATGGAGATCTTCATCTTGTGAGTACGCCCGGAATGAGCCATATGTTGCTCCACGTCAACCTCTCCGGTGCGTCCAGCGTAGCCATATGTCCCCAGTCTGGCGCCCAAAGCTCACCCCCCAGGAGTCGCACGATGAATGAACCCCGCGCCGAAAAGATTCGCCGCGCGCTTATGCTGGCCCTCGTCCCCCTGCTCCTCGTCGCACCTGCGCCGAGCGCTGCCGAGGCGCAGGCCGCACCGGATTCTGCACGCATCGAACGTCTCAAGGCCGAGGCGCTGACCAAGGTCCAGGCGCGCGCCAAGCTCGTACAGGAGATCATCGACCACCAGTTCTCGTTCAGCGAACTCGGCTTCCAGGAGTTCGAGACGCAGAAGTACCTGACGGGCATCCTCAAGGAGAACGGCTTCGACATCGAACTCGGCTACGCCGGCATGCCGAGTGCCTGGATTGCGCGCTGGTCGAACGGCAGCGGAAAGCCGGTGCTTGCGCTCGGCTCCGACGTGGACGGCATCCCGCAGTCGAACAACAAGCCCGGCGTCGGCTACCTCGACCCGCTCGTGGAGGGCGCGCCGGGGCACGGCGAAGGCCACAACACGGGGCAGGCGGTCAACATCGCCGCAGCGCTCGTGCTCAAGGAGATGATGACACGCGAGAACATCTCCGGCACGCTGATCCTGTGGCCGGGCATCGCCGAGGAGCAGATGTCGGGCAAGGCGTTCTTCGTGCGTGAGGGCCTGTTCAAGGACGTGGACGTCGCGCTGTTCACGCACGTGAGCTCGGGCTTTGGCGTGTCGTGGGGCCAGAGCGGCCAGTCCGCGCTGATCTCGGCGATCTTCCGCTTCAAGGGCACAAGCGCGCACGCGGCGGGTTCGCCGTGGCGCGGCCGCTCCGCGCTCGACGCGGCCATGCTCACGGGCACGGGCTGGGAGTACCAGCGCGAACACAACGAGCTGCCGACGCGCTCGCACTACGTGATCATGGACGGCGGTGACCAGCCGAACGTCGTGCCGAGCACGGCGAGCATCTGGTTCTACTTCCGCGAGCGTGACTACGAGCGCACAAAGGCGCTATTCGAGGCCGGCAAGCGCGTCGCGCGCGGCGCGGCACTGATGGCGAACGTCGAGCTCGACACCGTGATGATGGTCGGCTCGGGTTGGAGCGGTCACTTCAACAAGACGATCGCCGAGGTGACGTTCGAGAACATCAAGCGCGTCGGCATGCCCGAGTGGAGCGAGGCCGACATCGCGTTGGCAAAGGGGCTGCAGGCGGAGGTTGGCGGGCGCGAGCGCGGGCTGTCGTCGGCGACCGAGTTCAACCTGGGCGGTCCGGTGCCGGAGAGCCGGATGCTGGGCGGCGGCTCGGACGACATCGGTGACGTGTCGTGGAACGTGCCGACGGTGACGCTGCGCTATCCGTCAAACATCCCGGGGCTGCCGGGGCACAACTGGTCGAGTTCGATTGCGTCGGCGACGCCGATCGCGCACAAGGGCGCGGTGCAGGGCGCGAAGGTGCAGGCGCTCACCATGATCGACATCCTGATGAAGCCCAAGGTGGTCGCGGACGCGTGGACGTACTTCCGTGACGTGCAGACGAAGGACACGCAGTACACGCCGTTCATCTCGCCCACGGACCAGCCGCCCATCTGGCTCAACGCCGAGATCATGGCGCGGTTCAAGCCGCAGCTCGAGAAGTACTACTATGACGCATCGAAGTACGACACGTACCTCGAGCAGCTGGGGATCAAGTATCCGACGGTCCGCGCGGACACGAAGCCGAAGATGGATAACTGACGCGGTCGGGTCAGTCGTACGGGAACGGCGCGGCGCACAGGGGTGCGCCGCGCCGTCTTCATTTCAACGGTACAGCTTGATTCCAATCGGCAATGGCACCTCTGTCGCATTGCTCACGCTCACGCGGACGCCGCGTACGGTAGTCGGGCGGCAGCGATCGAGCTTTCGGTAGCCGATGGTGGTGCCGCTCGAGAGCGGCTGCCATGCATTGCCCACAAGCCCCTCCACTGCATATGCGGCCACGCGCTGGCCTTGCGCAATGTCCTCGCGCAGGTCGATGATGCCGACCGCGCGCTCTTCGCTAAGCATCATCGTGCCGACGGCAGTCGTTGGGCCGAGCACCTTCCAGCGCGGCGACGACTCGCGAGCAGTGCGGGCACGCCCGTGCGTGCCCGCAGGGCCGTTCGCAAGATCCTCCGCAAAGAGCGTGTCGAGCCGGTCCCGCATGCCGTTCAACCGCGCGACATCCGTGTCGTGCAACAACCCCATGCGTGTCGGCGGCACGTTGAGCAACAGCTTCGAGTTGCGCCCGACACTCGAGAAATAGATCTCCACCAAATCATCCGACGACTTCACGCGCGCGTCCTCGGCCGGATGATGGAACCAGCCCGGACGGATCGAGACGTCCGTCTCGCCCGGCCGCCACACCGAGCCGTCGCGGTCACCGTGCTGCAGCGAGCGCATCACCTCATCACCGCTCATGCCCGGCACCGGGACGATCGACGGATCGACCGTCGACCAGTTGGTCGTGCCGGCCACGCCGCGTTCATTGCCGATCCAGCGCACGTCGGGGCCGGCGTCGGAGAAGATCACCGAGTCGGGCTGCAATCGCTTGACGAGGCTCCACACACGCGGCCAATCGTACTGCTGGCGCTTGCCGTTGGGACCCTCGCCGTTCGCGCCGTCGAACCAGACCTCGTGGATGTCGCCGTAGCGCGTGAGGAGTTCGGTGAGCTGCGCGGCATACATATCGTTGTAGCGCGGCGAATCGCCGTAGGCCGGCGCGTTGCGGTCCCATGGCGAGAGATACAACCCGGGCCTGAGGCCCTCGGCGCGGCATGCGTCCACAAACTCGCGCACGAGATCGCCGGAACCGCCTCGCCACGGACTGCTCGCCACGGAGTGCGTGGTGGTCGCCGTGGGCCACAGGCAGAAGCCATCATGATGTTTCGCCGTGAGCACCATCGCGCGAAATCCGGCGGCACGCGCCGAGCGTGCCCACTGCCGTGCGTCGAGCGCCGACGGGTTGAAGATCGACGGGCTCTCGGTGCCGTCGCCCCATTCGCGGTCGGTGAATGTGTTGACGCCGAAGTGGATGAACATCGCGAGTGCGTCGCGCTGCCAGGCGAGTTGCGACGGCGAGGGGCGTGGACGTTGCGCGACGCGCGCGCCGCTCCGGCTTGAGCGCTCTGTGGCGGAGACTTGTCCCGCGCGCGGATGTCCGAAGCCCAGGCCTCCGAGCGCCGCGGATGCGCCGAGGACGAACGAACGCCTGCCGGGGTCGTGTGTGTGGCTCATTGGACGATCAACTCCCCGCGCAAGCGGATATCCCGTGACGAAGCGCCCACCAGCACGCGGAACGTGCCGGGCTCAACCACCCAGCGCAGATGCTCATCGAGCATGCGAAGCTGCTCCGGGGTGAGCGGGAACTCCACCTCGCGGCTCTCGCCCGGGCGCAGATGGATGCGTGTGAATCCCTTGAGCTGGATGATCGGGCGCGCGACGGTGGCGAGCACATCACGCACATAGAGTTGCACAACCTCGTCGCCCGCGCGCGACCCGGTGTTGGTGATCCGCGCGCGCACCGTGGTCGTACCGCCCGGCGCCATGGTGTCCGGCGAGATTCGCAGGTCGGCGTACTCGAACGTCGTGTAACTCAGCCCGTAGCCGAACGGGAAGAGCGGGTGTCCGGTGAGGTCCACGTAATCGTCGCCGCGGCCGGTCGGCTTGTGGTCGTACGTGAGCGGAAGTTGTCCCTCACTGATCGGGAACGTGATTGGGAGCCGGCCGGCCGGGTTCTCGTCGCCGAACAGCACATCGGCGACGGCATTGCCTCCCTCCTCGCCAGGGTACCAAGCGTGCACGACGGCATCCACCTCGTCCAGCCACGAGGACATGGTGATCGCGCTGCCGCCGATGAGCACCACGACGACCGGCGTTCCTGTCGCGGCGACCTCATGGATGAGGCGTTTCTGTTCGCCGGGCAGCGCGAGCGAAGACCGATCACGGAACTCACCTTCCTCGATACCCGCCACGACGATGGCAACGTCGGCCGCTGCGGCGATCCGCACGGCTTCGCTGATACGCTCGCTGCGCCGGCGCGCCTCGCCGGCGACCCCCGCGTCCCACACGAGCTTCACGCGCGCGTTGCCCGTGCTCTCGAAATACTCGAGCCGAATGTCATGCCGGCTGCCCGGCGCGAAATCCACGTCCGCCATGTGCGTGCCGTACGAGCGCTTCTCCCAGTTGTCCACGAGCAACTCGCCGTCCACCCAGAGGCGGTATCCGTCGTTGCCCTCGACGCCGATGCGCATGACGCCCGCGGGGTGCGCAATCACTGATCCCGTCCAGCGTACGGAATACCAGTCATATGGGATACCGCGCGCGGGCGAGTTGAGCGTCCAGCCGAAATCGATGTTCTCATCGACGCGTACGACCGCCGGAATCCCATCGAGGCGATTGTTCGTGAAGTATTCGCCACGCAGGCCGGCACGTCGCCCCGTGCCAGATCGATTGCCAGCGCCGGTGACCGGCGCATCCCCCGCGTCATGTGCTAGGAACTCGGCCGGCACCACCCAGTGCGTGGGTGCCAGGCGTCCGGGCGCGGAGATGGCGTTCACATGGGTGCGCGGAGACACCGCCGACTGGACTCCAGACAGGATCGTCGTGCGGCTTCTGCCAGGCCCGCTGTATCCGCCCAGCCGCGCCTCGAACGCATCGGCGCCGATCACCGCGACGGTGTCGAGGTCCTTGCGCAAGGGTAGGAGTCCGGCCCGGTTGCGCAGCAGCACCAGAGACTTCCGCGCCACCTCGCGCGCGAGCGCACGGTGATCGACATGCCCGTTCCAGTAGCCCGCAGAGTCAACGTCGACGAACGGCCGTTCGAACAACCCGAGTTCGAACTTCGCGCGCAGCACACGCGCGACCGCGGCGTCCATCACGGAGTCGCTGACCAGGCCGCGACGGAACGCCTCGAGGTAGGGCCGATGCTGCGCATACGTGCTCTGAAAAACGACATCGAGCCCCGCCGCGAACGCGCGCTGCGTGGCCGTCGCCGTGCTCGCCTCCGTGTGGTGCAACACCGTCGCGCCGCCGGTGGCCGCCGCGTCGGAGATCACGAAGCCGGTGAAGCCCCATTCGCCTTTGAGCACACCGTTCATCAGCGGGCCGTTCTGCGTGGCAGGCAACCCATCGACCGAGTTGTATGCGGTCATCACGCTGCGTGACCCCGCGTCCTGCACGAGGGACCGGAACGGCGGATAGAACCGCTCGCGCAGCATGCGCTCACTGATGTCGATTGGGTACGAATCGCGCCCGCCCTCGCCCACGTTCGCCACGAAGTGCTTGGGCGTCGTGATGATTCCCTCGCGCTCGAAGGCGCGCACGAAGGCACGGCCCATCACGCCAGTCAAATGCACGTCCTCGCCATACGTCTCCTCGACACGACCCCAGCGCACGTCGCTGGCGATGTTGACGACGGGCGAGAGCACCTGCCGGATGCCGCGACTGCGCACCGCGCGCGCCACGGCCGCGCTCGCGCGCCCCACGAGCGCGCTGTCGAACGTCGCGGCCTGCGCGATCGCCTGCGGGAACACGATCGCGTCCTCGCGCATGAGGCCGTGCAGGGCTTCGTCGAACGGGATGATCGGGATGCCGAGCCGCGTGCTGTCCACGAAGTAACGCTGGATCGCGTTGATGCGCTCGGCGTGCGCGCGCGCGACGTCCCCCGAGCGGTCCGCCGTGTCGACGCCGACCTGCAGGCCGAACGCGCCGTTCGAGTAGTCATGCGTGGGATCATCGCGCGATCCCGGACTCATATAGAGCTGCCAGAACTTCTCCTCGAGCGTCATGCGGCCGAGGAGATCGCGCACGCGCTGCTCGGTGGGGAGCGAGGCGTCGCGGTACGGGGCGTCGGCCCGCGGCCGGTCAGCCGCTCTGTTTGCGCCGGCGCGTTGCTGCGCTTGCGCCGGAGCCGTGCCCAACGCCAGCATGAGAAAGCTGAAGGCGAGTGAGCGAAGCCCGAGGCCGCGCGAAACCGATCGTGGGGGCATCGCGCAAGTTTACCAGCAATCGTCCCGACTCAACAGGAAAGCTTTGCCAGGAGCGGCAAAAATGCCCGTGAGTGAAAGCACCGTCCCGCGTCGACGCCTCGGCCTCATCATCGGCGTCGTACTGCTGGCCTTGTTGTGTCTCAACGCGTGGGCGCAGGTCTTCCGCTCGCTCGTCGGCTGGGACGACAACCCGCCGCTGCTGATTGCGTGGCAGGCGGTGTCCGGGGCGATCGCGTGTGTCGCCGCGATCGGTGCCTGGCGCCTGCGGTCGTGGGCGCCCGCCGCCACAGTGCTGTACGGACTCGTGACGGGTACGATGATTGGGATGCTCGCGTCGATCATCGATCTTGAGCCGGACGCGCGCGGCGGCCTGGCGGTCAGCGCGCTGGTGGTCGTGTGTCTGTCGCTGGTGCTGGCTTGGGCCGTGCGAGCGCCTGGGCGGACAGATTCACCTGCCCCGTCGGACGCAGCAGCGAACTACTAAATCTGTTTTGATTGGTAATTCGTTAGTACTTCGTGCCGTAACCTTTTGATCAGCAACCTCTTACAAGGCCTCGCCGCTATGCAGAAGTCCCATGATCGCCCATTGGTCAGCGCTTGGTTTTTTGCAATCGCCGTGGTCTTGGCCGTCCCCCCGTTGGCGCCGCTCTCCGCGCAGCAACCAGCCGCGCGCCCGGCGCAGCGCCCCGCCCCCCCGCCCATCTCCGCCGCCGAGATCGAATCCCACATCCGCTTCCTCTCCAGCGACCTCCTCGAAGGCCGCGGACCCGCCACGCGCGGCGGCCGCATCACCGAGGAGTACCTCGCCAACCAACTCCGCGCATACGGCGTCGCCCCCGCCAACAACGGCTCGTACTTCCAGCGCGTGCCCATCGATATCGTCGAGGCCGACTCGGCCACGCTGCGCGCCGAGGTCACGGGCAAGGCGGCGGCGATGCTGCGCTACCCGGAGGACATCACCGTCTGGGCCGGTGCATCCGTCACCGAGAGCGGCGCCAACGCGCCGATCGTCTTCGTCGGCTACGGCTCCACGGCGCCCGAGTACAAGTGGGACGACTTCAAGGACGTCGACGTGCGCGGCAAGATCCTGCTCGTGCTCGTGAACGACCCGCCCGCGCCGGCCGCGGAGCCGACGCTGTTCGGCGGCAAGGCGATGACCTACTACGGCCGCTGGACCTACAAGTTCGAGGAAGCCGAGCGGCGCGGCGCGGCAGGCATGCTCATCATCCACAACACGGAACGCGCGGGCTACGGCTGGCCGACAGTCGTCGGAAGTTGGGCGAAGGAACAGCGCATGCTGCCGCGCGACTCCACGTTGCCGCCGCCGCTTGGCTTCCGCGGATGGATCACCGAGAGCGCGATCACGACGCTGCTGGACGAGGCCGGCATCGACCTCGCTGATTTGCAGCTCAAGGCGGCGTCGCGCGACTTCAGGCCGGTGGACACGGGCCTCATCCTCGACATCGACTTCACCAATACCGTCGACCACCTCGAGAGCAACAACGTCGTGGGTCTCGTGGAGGGTGCCGACCCGCAGTCGAAGGACGAGTACGTGATGCTCTCCGCGCACTGGGACCACCTGGGCATCGGCCCGGCCGTCGATGGCGACTCCATCTACAACGGCGCGCTCGATAACGCCTCCGGCACGGCAGACCTGCTCGCCGTGGCGCGGCAGCTCTCGCGCGGCGCGCCCACCAAGCGCTCGGTGCTGATCGCGTTCGTCACGGCGGAGGAAAGCGGCCTGCTGGGATCCGAGTTCCTGGCGCTCAACCCGCTCGTGCCGACGGCGCAGCAGGTCGCCGTGCTCAACGTCGACGGCGGCAACGTGCTCGGCGAGACCACCGACTTGACTGTGCTCGGCGACGTGAAGAGCTCGCTCGGGCCGTCACTCGCGAAGCTCATCGAACCGCGCGGCATGTCGCTCACGCCGGACGCGTACCCGGAGCGCGGGTTCTTCTACCGTTCGGACCACTTCTCGTTCGCCAAGGCGGGCGTGCCGTCCGTGAGCATCGGCGAGGGCGAGAAGTTCGTGGGCCAGACCGTGGCGTGGGCGCGGCAGCAAACGGACGACTATACAGCCAACCGCTACCACCAGCCGGGCGATGAGTTCGATGAGTCGTGGGATCTGAGCGGTGCGGTGCAGCTCAGCAATATCGTGCTGGATTTCGCGCGGCAGCTGGCCAACTCGAATGGGTGGCCGTCGTGGAGTCCTGATGCGGAGTTCAAGCGGGTGGAGCCGCGGCCGGCGATGTGAGAGAGGGGCAGACGGTAGACGGCGGACGGCAGACGGCAGGCTGCCTGCGATGCGGGGTGAAACTGCCACTCTGCCCCTGATGTAGTGTGGACGAACGCTTCCCGCGCGACCGCTGGGTCCGCGGGGGTCTCTCGCCTCCCCGCTCAAGGACGCCGCCATGTGGACCATCCTCAAGTCGCTGCTCATCCAAGGCGTGCTCGCCCGCACGGCCCTGCGCTCCTTTGGCTGGCTGGCTTGGCTGCTGCCGCTCGGGTTCCTGCTGAAATGGGTCGGGCTGCCGCTGCTTGCGGTTCTCTCCGTCTTGGCGCTGCCGGTGCTCGTGCTGCTGGTGGCGATCGGGTTGCCGCTTTTCGTGGTGTTCCTGTTCGGCAGCATGCTCATGGCGGTCGTCGGCACGTTGCTGACGGTCGGGATCGCCCTCGCGAAGGTGCTGATTCCGGTGCTGATCGTCGTCTGGCTGGTGCGCTGGCTGTGGGGCACGCGTAAGCCGGCGCCGGACGTGGTCACGCCATCAGCGTCCTGAGCCCCACTTCCTGAGCCCCACTTCATGAGCCCCGTTTCATGAGCCGCGTTTCGTGAGCCCCGCAGGATTCTGCGCCGGTCGGCGTAAAAAGGACGTGCGCTGCGGCCCTTGGCGGGGTACCATTTAGGAACCCAGCCCCGGAGGGCACTGATGTCACGCCTGGATGACAAGTCGATTGCGAACCTTGTCAAGAAGATGCAGAAGCAGGCCAAGCCCCGGAATGTCGAGGCCAAGACGTACGACGCCACCGCACCGCAGCGCGTGACGGACGACCAGGATCAGGAACGCGAGAAGATGTTCAAGGAGATGAAGCGCCGCGAGTTCTGAGCCCGAGCAGTCGCACCATGAGTGGATAGATCTCGGTATTGCGGAACGGCGGGACCACGCCGCGGCGCGCGATGCCCGGCCCAGCCGCCACGAACACTGCGCCCATCGACGGGAGCGCGGGGTCATACCCATGCGCCCCGCCGGTTGTCCAACCGGTCGCGTCCATGCGCGCCACCTGCGCGCGCGAGGCGATCGTCCAGCCCTCGTCCGCCAGCGCGATGATCGGCGTGATGCGCGGATGGTCGTTGTAGTGCAGGCGCGCAGGCACTTCACCCTTGCGCCAGACCTGCAAGCGCGGATGCGCGCCGTGCAGCGCCGCATACACCGCTTCCGCCCGGCCCGCATCGGGAATGATTGCCGCCACCGGACTCCAGTCCACCACCTCGATGCTCGACATGTCCACGAGCTCATCGAGCACGATCACGCGGTCGCGGCTGACGGGCGCCATGCCGTGGTCGGCCACCACGAGCACGTTGACGACGTCCGTGAGCCCGAGCCGGTCGATGCCGTCCACGATTGCCCCGATCGACCGATCGACGCGCGCGATGGCCGAGTCCACCTCGACCGCCATCGGACCGTAACGGTGCCCCGCGTCGTCCGTGTCGGGGAAGTACATCGTGATGACCGCCGGCGCCGAATCGGCCGGCAACGCGAGCCACGCTAGCACACGCTTGATGCGCTCGGCGTGCGACAGGTCGTGGTCGTAGCGCGTCCACCAGGTCGGTGAAATGCCGTCAATCGCCGCCTCGGAGCCCGGCCAGAACAGTGACGCCGCGCGCCGGCCCTGCCGCTCGGCCGTCACCCAGATCGGCTCGCCGCCCCACCAGCGCGGGTCCTGCTGGGCGGCGACATCGCTGGTGCGGAAGGTGCCGAGGACTGGATCGCGCATGACGTTCGCGATGATCCCGTGCTCGTCGGGCTCGAGGCCGGTGACGAGCGTGTAGTGGTTCGGGAACGTCTTGGAGGGGAACGCGGGTATCATCGCCTCGGCGCGCACGCCGCGCGCGGCGAGCTCGCGCAGCCGGACGGCGCCGGGCCGGTCGAGATAATCGGCACGGAAGCCATCGAGCGAAATCAGCAGGACACGTTGCCCATCGGCCGCGGCATCCGGCGCGGCAGTCGGCGCGCCAATCGGCGTCCGGGCCGGCCCGGCGCAGCCCGCGACCAGCATGAGAACAGCAAGGAACAGCGGACGGATGCCAGCTCGCATATGGTCGCTCAAGGGCTTCAAGGGGTAGATTTCAAATATGCCGACTTCCTTCTCGATCCTCACACCGGCGCGCGCCTTCGTTGCGCTGCTGGTACCCGCCTTCCTCAGCGCGCAGGCCCTGCCGATTCCGTCTGCCGACGCCGCGGTGCAGAAGGCGATGGACGCCATCCAGGCGCAGCAGGCGTGGACGCTCGACCAGCAGATCTCCATCTGCGAAGTGCCCGCGCCGCCGTTCATGGAACAGCAGCGCGCCGAGGAGTTCCGCCGCCGGCTCGTCTCATTCGGGTATCCGGATGCGCGGATTGACAGCGAGGGCAATGTCATCGCGCAGCTCGGCGACAGCGCGGCCGGTCCGACCGTGATGGTGGCCGGCCACCTCGACACCGTCTTTCCTGAGAGCACCGACGTCAATACGACGCGCAAGGGCAACCGCATCGACGGTCCCGGCATCGGCGACGACTGCCGTGGACTCGCCGTCGTGCTCACGCTGGCCAAGGTGATGAAGGACGCCGGCATCGAGCCGCAGGGTCGCGTGCTGTTCGTCGGCAACGTCGGCGAGGAAGGCCCCGGCAACCTGCGCGGCGTGCGGCACCTGCTCACGAAGGAATTCAAGGATGAAGTCGACTACTTCATCTCGGTCGATGGCGCCGGTGAGGCGAGTATCGTCTCGCGCGCGGTCGGCAGCCACCGTTACACGATCTCGTTCGAAGGGCCAGGCGGGCACAGCTACGGTGCGTTCGGCATGGCGAACCCGATGCACGCCATGGGACGCGCAATCGCGCGCATCGCCGACCTCGAGGTCTCGCGCCAGCCGCGCGTGACGTACAGCGTGGGCATCGTGCGCGGCGGCACGAGCGTCAACACCATCACGCCACTCGCGCAGATGGACATCGACATGCGCTCGGCGGACGCGGCCTTGCTGGACGACATCGACCGGCGCATCCGCGCGGCCGTGGATTCGGGCGTCGCCGAGGAGAAGGCGCGCTGGCCGAACTCGCGCGCCGACATCACGGTGAGGTACGACACCATCGGCATCCGCCCGACGGGCGGCCAGGCGGACGACGCCCCGATCGTACAAACGGCCATGGAGGCGGCGCGGGCCGTGGGCTGGACGCCGCGCACGAGCGCGTCGAGCACGGACGCCAACCTGCCGATCTCGCTGGGCATTCCCGGCATCACGATCGACGGCGGCGGGCGCGGGGGCGGCGCGCACGGCACCGAGGAGTGGTACGAGGACACGCCGGATTCATACAAGGGTCCGCAGTTCGCGCTGTTGTTGGTCGCGGCGCTCGCGGGGGTGGGACGCTGATGGAACGCCGCGAATTCTTCCGCAACACACTCGGCGCCACCCTTGGCGCGGCAATCGGTTCGTTGGCGGGCTCGAGCCTGCTGGAGGCGCAGTCCGTGCGCACCGGCGGCGCCTTCGCCGCGCAGGGCTCGGGCGCGACGCGCGCTGCCGCTCAAGGCAGCCTGCCGTCGATGACGGTGTACAAGTCGGCGACCTGCGGCTGCTGCTCGCAGTGGGTGGAGCACGCCAAGGAGGCCGGCTTCGCGGTCAAGACGATCGACACCAACGACCTTGCGGCCGTGAAGCGCAATATGGGCGTGCCGGCGCGGCTGCAGTCGTGCCACACGGTGCTCGTCGGTAGCTATGTGGTCGAGGGCCACGTGCCCGCGGCGGACGTGAAGCGCCTGCTCAGCGAGAAGCCGAAGGTGCGCGGCTTGGCGGTGCCCGGCATGCCGGTCGGTTCACCTGGCATGGAGCAGGGTTCGCCGGCGAACTATGACCGGTATGACGTGATCAGCTTCACCGCTGACGGAACACAAGCGGTGTTCGCGACACACGGGCCGCCGCGGCAGTAGGTCGAACCACTGGGGCGGGAGGACTCGAACCTCCAACCACTCGATTAACAGTCGAGCGCTCTGCCATTGAGCTACACCCCAAAACGTCCACTGAAAACTAGTGGGTTGGGGAAGTGCCTGGCCGTGACGGGCAATGGGTTGGGGAAGTGCCTGGCCGTGACGGGCCGCCTGGTTCAGGCCACCCGTCACGGCCCGGCGATCACGGCCGGCCGTCGCCGATGTCGATGAGCGCGTCGCGGACTTCCGGACCGTCGAAGCGTCCTAGCGCCGAGATCGCGCGCCGCCGCAGCGCGCCCAGTTCCGTGGACTTCGCCACGGCTATCAGCTTGTCGCGCGCCGGCTTCGAGCCTTCCTGCGCGAGCGCGCTGATCACTGCGTTGCGCGTGTCGGTGTCGTCGACCTCGTCGAACAACCGCGCGAGGTCCTCGCCCGATGCGCCGGCGCGCTCGGCCTGCGCGACCGCGCGCCGACGCTGCGCGCGGTCCTCGGTGCGATCGCGCGCGACGCTCATGAGCCAGTCGGCGTTCGTGCGTCCCCCGACCGCCGCGACCGCGTTGAGCGCGGCGTCCTTCAAGCTCGACTCGGCGAGCGAGCCATACGACTCGCGCAGCAGTTGCGCATCGGCACCGGTCGCCAGGTCGTTACCGAGTCCTGCGATGGCCGCAGCGCGCTGCGCGTCTGGCAACTGCGCGTTCGCGACGGCGTCGCGCAGGAAGTCGCGCGCGCGCGGGTCGCCGCTGCGGGCGATCGCGCGCGTGGCCTCACGTCCGAGCCAGGCATCGTCGGTGGCCTCGCGCGCCAGTCGGCTCAGTGCCGCGACGCCCACACCCTCGAGTCTCCCCAGCGCAGCCACGGCCGACTGACGTACGGACGGCGTATCGTCCGCATCACGCGCGAGCGACGAGAGCGCCGCGGCGACGTCCGCCTCCGTCGCGCCCGGCACGCGCGCGAGCCAACCGATGGCGCTGCGACGCGTCGCGCGGGCGCGGTCCGTATCCCGTGCCAGCGCGATCAGCGCGCGCGTTGGCGCCGCGGAGTCCGCCAGTACCGCGGGCAGGATCGCGTCGCGCGCGGGCCGGCCATCCACGCGCCCGGCGAGCGCGAGCAGCCATGCCGACGCGTCGCGCGCCGGGACCGCGCCGAGATCGGTCGCGTCGGCCGCGTGCCGCAGCGGACCGACGAAGGCCTCGATGCGCACGACCTCGCCACCCGCCTTGGTCAGCGACACGCGCACCGGGCCGCGCTCGCATTGCGTGCGCAGGGCCGGATCGCTCGTGTTGATGAACGAGCCCGACCATGAGTTCTCTCCCGTGCGCATCCAGTGCAGGCCATCGCCGCACGTCTCGCTGTGCGACGCGAAGTGGAACTCCACCATCCCGTCACGCACGGCGCCGATGCGATCGAGTGCGCTGCCCTGTGCGAGCAGCGTCCCCACGATGGCCGCGCTCAAGCCGGCGATGGCGATCGTCGGCGCGAGGACCTTCACCGAAGTCTTCATTTGTCGATGAGCTCCAGCAGGAGTTGCGTGGTGCGCGGGTCCTTCTTGCGGCCGAGCGCGGAGATGGCCGAGCGACGCAGCTGCGGGTCGGTCCCGGTACGGACGATGTCGATGAGCTTGTCGGTCGCCTCGGGCTCGTCGCGCGAGCCCAGCGTGGACACGATTTGCCGGCGGATCGTGCGGCTGCCGGCGCTGTCATAGAAGCGCACGAGCGCCTCGATCGGCATGTCGCGGCCGAGTCGGGAGAGCGCGGCGGCGCGGATGTCGGCCGGCTCGTCTTCGCGCGCGATGAGATCCATGATCCATTTCATGGTGGCCTCGTCGCCGGAGCGCACGAGCACAGTGACCGCGCGTGACTTGAGCCGCGTCGTCTCGAGCCGCGGATACACGCCGCGCAGCCACGCCGCGTCCTCGGGCGACATCCGGCGTCGCGCACGATCGGACGACCAGGCCACTGCGGCTTCGCCGCTCACCACGACGCCAGAGGCGGAGCTCACGGTCGTCGCGCCGCGCGCGCGGGGCGTCGGAGCGCCGCTCGGTGCCGTGGCGGCTCCCGCCGTGTATGCCCCGGGTACCGGCGGCGCGGGGGGCGCTGCGGGCGCGACCGTCAGCGTCCGGCAGTCGTCACCGTCGCATGAGTAGCTGAACACACCCCGGGCGCCTTCGTCGAACGTGCCAAGCGCTTCGAGACGCAGGCGCTCGGGCGCATCGGAGCGCACGATGAGCGCCTTGAGCGCCGCCTTGGCGCGCGGGCTCTCGTGGTTGCCCAACGCGCGCACGGCGGCGCGCTGCACGCGCTCCTCCTCGTCCCCGCGGATCACCTGTTCCAACGTGGCGACCACCTCGTCGCCCGAGACTCTTGCCAGGTAGCCGATCGCATCGGCGCGCACGGCGTCGGACGGATCGGTGCGCGCGACCGACGTGAGGCGCGCCTTCGCCGACGCATCGCCGCGCGTGCCGATCAGCATCACCGCGCTCTTGCGCAGCGGCACCGAGCACTCGTCCTTGCGCTCGAGTACGCGCAGCAGCAGCGTCTCGCCCTGCGCCGGATCCGCGCGCATCAGCGCGCTCAGCGCGGACGAGCGCACGGAAAGCTCCTCGGAATCACAGGCCGCACCGCCCTGCGCGGCCGACGCCGCCAGCGCCGCAGCCGCACGGTCGTCGCCCCGCGCCGCCAGCGCGCCACGGATGCGCGCGCGCAGCGTCTCGGCGTCGCTCTCAGAGCGCGCGTCGGGATAGCTCGTGCGACGCGTCTCCAGCGAGGCGAGCGCCTGGCGCAGTTCGGTGATGCCACCGATGCGGTGCAGCGCGAACGCTTGCCAGTAGAGCGCATCCGCGGCGTAGCCGGACGGCGGACGGTGGTTGGCGACGGCCGCGAAACGCTCTGCGGCCCGGCGCCAGTCACCGCGGTTGAGCAACTGCCGCGCCTCCCGGTACAGCGAGTCGGCCGGGTCCTGCGGCAGGTTCAACGACGACGGACCGAATAGCCCGCGGCCCGACTGGAAAGCGAACTCATATTCGAACGGCGCGACGGCGGCCGGCGCGGTCGCGAAGTCACCGTAGAACATCGCGCCGGGGACGCCGGGTGCCCACGAGGCCTCCGAGGGCAGCGGCGCATCCGGCGGAAGGACAGGAGACGGCGCATCCGGCGGCAGCGCGGGCGACGGCGCCTCAGGCGGCAACGAAGGCAGCGGCTCGCTGGGCGGCGCCGGCGTGGGGTACCCCTGCGCCCCCAGCATCGGGACGAACGCGAACGAACACAAGCCCAGCGCAATGATCAATCGACGGCGATCCATGTCGAACCTCAGTAGTCGGAGTACGAAAGCGCGGCCGCGACCGACCTGATGCGCGGCACCATATCACGTTCGTCCATCGCCTCGGCGATGAACGTGAGCTCGTCGGGTCGCGGCGCCGAGCGCAGGCGCGCGACTTGCGCGAGAATGAGTTCCAGGTCTTCCAGCATGTCGCGCAGGCGCGGGTCAGTCCCGACCGGCGAATCGAGCAACACGCGCGTCGTGGTCAGCAACCGATGGGCGTCGCGCACGAAGGCCGCATCAACGCCCTTGGCATCGCGCGGCATCGACGCCAACAGCATCTCCGCATCGTCGAGGTACGCCGACGTCGTGCGCTGCAGTGGGTCAGACACCCGTGACCCGACGTCCTGTCCGTTGCCATCGAGCGTCCCGGGCGCACCCGCAGTGCCAGCGCCATCGGCCACTTGCCGCGTCGCTGCGTCGCGGCCCACGATGCCCGTCAGGCCTTCCGCGCCGGTCGCCGTGAAGCGGCCGATGCCGATGCCCACCAACAGCGTCGCCGCGATGCCGACCGCCGGCGCCAGCCATCGGCGCGCGCCGCGCGCACTCCATGAACCGAAGTGCTCGCTCTCGATGCGCGTCCAGATGCGCTCAAGCGGCGGATCCGCGGGGACGCGGTAAGTGCGCGCCGCATCATCCATGAGCGCCTTCAATTGTTCGTCCGTCATCGATCCGTCCTCGTTCCCATGCATTCTCGTCATGCTCCCTGCGCGAAGTCCGCCAGCGCCACGCGTAGCTTCGCGCGCGCCTCGAACAGTCGGGCCTTGCTCGTTCCCTCGGCGATGCCCAGCATCAGGCCGATCTCGCCGTGGGTGTATCCCTCCACATCGTGCAGCACCACCGTGAGCCGCAGCATCTCCGGCAGCGCGTCGATCGCCGCGTGCAGTCGCGCCTTCAGGTCCGGCTCCGCCTCGCGCGCCGGCGACGCGTGACGGTCATCATCCACCAGCGGTTCCTCGTTTGCGCGGATCCGCTTCACCTTCCGCATCTGGTTCAGCGCCGTCGTCACGGCGATGCGATGCAACCAGGTCGTGAAGGCCGAATCGCCGCGGAAGGCGCGCAGCTGGCCGAACGCCCGCACGAACACATCCTGAACCAGATCACAGGCGAGCTCCTCGTCCCCGCAGATGCGGAACACGACCCGGTGTACGCGCCGGGCGTGGCGGTCATAGAGCGTCCGGGCGGACACGCGATCACCCGCGACCGTGCGGGAGATGAGTGTCCGCTCGTCCGGCCCCGCGTCCGGGGCGTCGAGGGCCATCGCAGGTGTCGTCATCTGGTTCGCGGGGTTGGACACGAGGTGGCGGAAAAGCGTTGGGGTGTCACGGCGGGAGCGTAGGGGTATCCCCGCGCGGGGGCTGTGCGTCATCCTACCATACGCTGCGCTCCCACGTCCTGAGTCATCGGATGTCCCCCAGCACACAGAACACACCCGTATGCCCTTCCCGCACCCAGCGCCCTCAATGCGTACGCTCATCGTCGCCGCATTCCTTCCCCTGGCTCTCCTCACCGCCGCCTGCGCGCCCGCCGAGGAGTCCGCTGAGGCGGCTCCGCTCGAGATCGGGCACTTGTTCCTCGATTCACTCTCGGGGGTCGCGCTGGACCTGCCCTCCACCTGGCGCGGGCGCTACCGCCTCGAGCGCGAGATCAGCGACCCGGTGAACGGGCTGGCGCACCAGCTGACGATGCGCTTCGTGCGCGCCGACGGCAGCGTCGACGCGGACTCGGCGATGCTCGTGGCATTGGTGTTCGGGAATGAGGCGTGGGACCGCATCGTCGCGGACTCCGCAGCCGCGCGGTTCGGCCAGGCCGTGAGCCGCGACGAGGACGAGACGCTCGTGATGCGCCGCGCGAGCGGGAACCCATTCGAGCCCGGCAGCGCGGATGCGTTCGCGTTCGATTCCCTCATGACGACGTTCTACCGCCGGCCGCTGCGCGCGTCACTGCGCGCGAACGCGGTCAACGACCAGCGCGATCCCGGCGCACCTGAACCTTCTTCCCCTTGATCGTCGTGGCCGAGAGCGCCGCGACGATATCGTCGGCGAGCGCCTCGGGGACTTCGACGATCGAGTGACGGTCCCACACTTGGATGGTGCCGATCGCGGCGGCGTCCATCGACATCTCATTGGCGATGGCGCCGACGATGTCGCCCGGGCGGATCTTGAGCTTGCGACCGGCGCCGATGTAGAGCTTCGCGGCCTCGCCGCCTGGCTTGAACTTCCCACGCTTTGGCGCCGCCTTGTGCGCCGCGGCGCCGTCACCCTTAGCCCCCTTGGCCGGCTTCGCGGCCTTGTGCTCGGCCCGCCCCGCCGCCCGCTCGCGCGCGGGATGCCGCTCACGCGCCACCGGAATCTCGACCTCGGCCTCGTCGGCGGAATCCGTGGCGGACGCCTGCTTCACCGCCGCTGCCGCGATGTCCATGATGTCGAACTCTTCGGCGAGATCGGCCACGATGCCGCGGTAAGCCTCGAAGTCGCCGGCGAGGATCACCTCGCGCAGGGCCGCGCGCGCGACCTCGAGCCGGCGTTCGCGCAGGTCGGCGACCGTCGGCACCTGCAGCGTCTCGATCGTCTGCCCCGTGGCGCGCTCAATGTTGCGCAGCATGCGATGCTCGCGCGGCTCGGCGAGCGTGATCGCCGTGCCCGTGCGGCCGGCGCGGCCCGTGCGGCCGATGCGGTGCACGTAGGCCTCCGAGGCCGACGGCACGTCGTAGTTCACCACGTGCGAGACGTGCTCCACGTCGAGCCCGCGCGCGGCGACGTCGGTCGCGATCAGCAGGTCGGCCGTGTTGGCGCGGAACTTCTTCATCACGCGGTCGCGCTGTTCCTGCGAGAGGCCGCCGTGCAGCGCCTCCGATCGGTAGCCGCGCGCGTTGAGCGTCTCCGCCACCTGGTCCACCTCGGTGCGCGTGCGGCAGAAGACGATGGCCGAGTGCGGGTGTTCGACGTCGAGGATGCGTCCGAGCGCCGCCATCTTGTGCGCGCGCGGAACGATGTACGCCACCTGCCGTACCTTGGCGCTCTTGCCCGGCTTCACCGCCTCACGGTCGATGCGAATGACTTCCGGATCGCGCAGGTGCGTGCGCGCGATCGCCGAGATGCGCGGCGCAAGCGTCGCCGAGAAGAGCGCGACCTGCTTTTCCTTGGGCGTGGCGGCCAGGATCGCCTCGAGATCCTCGGCGAATCCCATGTCGAGCATCTCATCGGCCTCGTCGAGCACCACCATGCGCACCGACGACAGGTGCACCGTCTTGCGCCGGATGTGGTCGAGCGCGCGACCCGGCGTCGCGATGACGATGTCGACGCCGCGCTTGAGCGAGCGGATCTGCGATTCCATCGATGCGCCGCCGTACACGGGCAGTGCGACCGCGCCGATGCCCTTGCCGTAGCGATGGATGGCCTCGGACACCTGCATGGCGAGTTCGCGCGTCGGCACGAGCACGAGCCCGCGCGGCGCCAGGCTCTTGGCTCCCTTGCGCGCGAGCAGTTCGATCATCGGCAGGGCGAATGCGGCGGTCTTGCCGGTCCCGGTGCCGGCCATGCCGAGCACGTCCTTGCCATCGAGCAGGACCGGGATGGCCTCGCGCTGGATCGGGGTGGGCTCCTCGTAACCGAGGGCGGAGACGGCGGCGACGAGGGCGTCGGAGAGGCCGAGGGAGGCGAAGCCGGTGCCGGCTTCGGAATCGGGTTGGGTACTCACCATGGGATCGTACCGGGTAATTTCAGAATTGCAGAATTTCGGAATTTCACCGCCACCATAGCGCATCGACGCCTGGCGGTGGGGAGCAACTTCTGAAATTCTTGAAGTTGTGAAATTACCACTGACTCTCGTGTTCGCGCTGGCGGCAGCGGCGCCCGCTCTCGCCCAGACGGGGCCGCTGAAGGTGCAGGCCGACGGGCGGCACATCGTCCGGGCCGACGGCGCGCCGTTCTTCTGGCTGGGCGACACGGCCTGGGAGCTGTTCCACAGGCTCACGCGCGAGGAAGCGGCGCGCTACCTCGACAACCGCCGTGCGAGGGGCTTCACGGTCATTCAAGCCGTCGGGCTGGCGGAGTTCGGCGGGCTGACGCAGCCCAATGCCTACGGTCATCTGCCGCTCGTTGATCAGGACCCCGCCCGCCCGGACGTCAAGGAGGGCGCCCGCAACGACTACTGGGACCACGTCGAGGAGATCGTCGACATGGCCGCGGAGCGCGGGCTCTACGTCGGGTTGGTGCCGACGTGGGGCGCCCATGTCCTGCCGATGTGGACCAAGGATCCGGTGGTCTTCACGGAGGCCAATGCCCGGACGTTCGGCCAGTTCATCGCGTCGCGCTTGGCCGGCAAATCCAACGTGATCTGGATCCTCGGTGGCGATCGTCCAGTCGTCGACGAGAACGTCAACACGCTGCCCATCTGGCGAGCGATGGCGGCAGGAATTCGAGCTGCCGATCGGGCGCATCTCATCACCTACCACCCCAATGGCGGGCAGCGATCGTCGACGTGGCTGCACAACGAGCCGTGGCTCGACGTCCACATGATGCAGGGCGGCCACGGTGCGCGCGACCAGAAGACGTGGGAGTGGGTCGAGAGCGATCTGGCGCTGGCGCGGCCCAAGCCGACACTGGACGGAGAGATCAACTACGAGGACCACCCGATCAACTGGAATGCCCTGAACGGCTACTTCCGCGACGCGGAGGTCCGCCGGCAGGCCTGGCGCACGGTGTTTGCCGGCGCGGCCGGCGTGACGTACGGCAACCAGTGTGTCTGGCAGATGTACGACACGGGCCGCACGCCGATCGCCTTCCCGGAGATGCCGTGGCACGTCGCCATCGACCGCCCAGGCGCCACGCAGATGGGACACCTGCGCCGGTTGGTCGAGTCGCGGCCCTGGATCACCGCGCGCGCTGACCAGACGCTGCTCGAGTCCAATGCACCGAACGCCGACGGCCATGTCCGCGTCCTTCGGGGCGAAGGGTTCGCGTTCGTCTACCTGCCCCTCGGCCAGACGGTCACGCTGACGTTGAGTCCGTTCAACGGGCGCAAGCTGATCGGCTGGTGGTTCGATCCGCGGTCGGGCGAGAGCCAGCGCATCGGCGAGCTCGAGAGCACGGCGAAGTTGACGCTGGATGCGCCGGGCCAGCCAGGCCTCGGCAATGACTGGGTGCTGGTGCTCGACGAGCGCGACCGCGACTGGCCAGCACCGGGGCGCTGACGACTTGCCCAATGTCACAATCTCACCAGCTTCACAATGTCCTACCACCGCCAAGCCGTCGAAGCGCTCAGCTGGTAATGAAATTGTGAAGTTCTGAGATTCTGAAATTGACGTGCCCCGCCACGCGCTGTCACCCTGCCGATGCCATGGCGTCGCTGACCGAAACCGTGCAGGCATTGACCGCAGCCGACCCGCAAGGCGGGTGGCTGCGCCGGATGTTCGAACAGCTCGAAGAGGTTCACTGGGGGGCCTTGCGTGCGCCCGGCGTCATGACGACGGGGCCCACCCGTCGCGACGTGCCGCTCGTCGATGGCCCGATGACCTTGCCGTGCGTCATCGAGACCGACACGCTGCTGGTGGCGCTGGAGGACGCCAGGACGACGCCATTGCCGGCGGGCACGGCGGCCGATGCGAAACGACATCACGTGTCGCGCGCGATCGAGGCCCTCCGCGTGCTCGCCAAGGCGCGTGCCGATGCCGAGGGACTGACCACCGATCCGCTGTTCGGCGTGATCGTCGTGGCGGGGGCGACGTTTCCGGAACCCCACCGCACGACGATTCTCGAAGGGTTGCCACACATCGAGCGCGAGCAGGCCGAGGATCTCTACGCGAACTACTGGGGCCGAATCGACCCTGCGGCCTTCGAGGCCCTGGCGCAGTCGGTCGCCCGTTGAACGGGCTCGGCGACGGCCGGGCCCGTTGTCCCAACGCGGCCCGGGTCCGACCAGATCAGGTGTCGCGTGGCTGCCGCCACGAGGCGGCAATCGCGACGAGCAGGAACGCCACCACGAGGAAGTAGTAGTTCAGGAAGGCCTTCTTGCCGAACGCGGTCAGCAGGAACAGGGTGACCGCGAGCGACGCCGCGAATCCGGCTGGCGTACGTGGCGCCCGCCACCAGGACAAGCCGATGCCGGCGGCGCCGGCCGACAGCGACACGGCTAGCGCGCCCTGCTTGTCCAGAGGGATGCCGTACAGCAGCAGTTCGCGCGTGAAGCTGAGTGAGTCCAGCCGGAACGGCTCGCGGAACTGCAGCAGCACCGCCGAGCGGATGAAGGCGTCGAGATCCAGCAGCGCGAACGGCACGGTCACGACGGCGGCAACGCCGACGGCCTTGGCCATGAAGACGGTGGCCTGTCTGGACGTGGCCGGCGCAAGGCGACCCGCCACGCGATCGGACTCGGTGACGTAGCGCGCCAGCATCGGGGCAAACACGAGCCCCAGCACCATGTGCTGCTTGGAAGCCATCAGCAACCCGAGCGGAAGCCACGCGACCGCTGGGCGCCGCAGCGCGACCCACACCGTCAAGGCGAGCAGCAGAATCGGGAAGGGCTCGGTCCATCCTTGCTCGAGCTGGAAGATCACGCGCGGCGCAAGCAGCAGCGCCCCCGCGCACAACACGCCTTCGGTCGCGCCCATCGCCGCGATGAGCGCCGCTGCGAGCACGAGCGCGAACACTTCGCTGTACCGCAGATCCCCGAAGACGGCATCGCCTGGCCAGGCCATGAGCAGACTGAGCGGGGGGTACGGGAACCCGAAGAGCACGCGACGCCCGTCGCGCATGCCCTCGGCGTAGAAGCCCTCGTTGGCGCGGTAGATGTCGTCGAAGGTGATCGCGTAGGGACTCTCGCCACTGGCCAGCGATCTGAACGCCTGCTCGTGTACCGGAATGACGTCGATGTGCGGAGAAGGGGACTGCCGAACGGTCCACACCCCCAGCCACAGGCCCACCGCGAGCAGGACCGCCACCGTTCGTCTCCAGGCGACCGAGCCAACCGTTGCCTTCGCGCCGATCGTCACGAGCGTGCCGACGGCGACCGCGGCGAGGAAGTCGGGGTGCGACCACGGGCGTGGGTCGGCCATGTAACGCGCCAGCGGTTTGCTGACCAGGGCCACGGCGCTCACGAGCACACCGGTGGCCAGCAACCCTCGCGTCACCGCCGGGTCGGCATCGGCAGCGCCCCACGGCCAACGCACGCCAGCGACCCCCAGCAGGGCCGCGAGCAACGACATCCCCAGCCAGGGCAGCGTCGGTTGGTGATAGAAGCCGTCCGACAGGTGGAGGGTCAGGCTCAGGCCGATGGCGGCCACGGCCAGCCACGGTCGCGACACGGCACGCATCCCGTCAGAGTGACCGAGACGGCGCGTTCAGGCAAGCTGTACCTTACGCGTCAGTTCTCGCGGCTCAGCACGACCCACCCGCGGGCGACCAACTCGTCGTCTCCGGCCAGCGTATCGAGCGCCCACAGGGCAGGGGCACGGACGACGGGCGCCGGAAGGGCGGGCTGAAGGGCATGAGCGAGGACGGCGCCCTGGAACGCGTAGCCGCGCGTCGAAGCACGGCGGGAAGGACGGGTTGCGCGGGAGAGACGATCGGGACGGGGATCAAGACACATGACGGCTCCTCGACGAGAACTGGTCCGGAGCAGCCGCCATGCCGGCAGAGGCATGGAACACGCGCTTGCGACAGCAGCTGCTGTCGCCACATCGATGCCGGTCGTGATGTCGGACGCCTCCCGCCTTTGCCTTGCGGCTTCGGCGCGCCTTGCGGCGTCCCTTTCCATCCCGGTCATCGGGGCACCCTGGCGTGTTGCCGGGGTTGCCGGGCGCGTTGTTTTCGCGCCACTCCGGATGTACGAGCCGAATGGTGCCATGCACGACAGGCGCAGCCAAGGACCGCGCCTGTCATGTTTCGCGCTATGACACTGCCAGGCCGTGAGACCTAGCGGCGCTTCGTGCTCTTGGCCTTGCGGGCCGGCGCCTTCCTGGCGACTTTCCTGGCGGCCTTCTTGGGCGTGGCCTTCCTCGCGGCCTTGGCGGCCTTCCTTGCCGGCTTGGCAGCGCGCTTGACGGCGCTCTTGCGCGCAGCCTTCTTCGCGGGCCTGGCGACCTTCGCTGACCTGGCGGTCTTCTTGGCGGCCTTGCGGGTGGCCTTCACGGCCTTCCTGGCGGCGGCCTTCCTGGCGGGCCTGGCAGTCTTCTTCGCGGACCTGGTCGCCTTCTTCGCAGCAGCCTTCCTGGCCGGGGCCTTGGCGGCCTTCTTGGCGGCCTTCGCGGGCCTGGCGGCCTTCTTCGCGACCTTCTTCGCGCGGCGGCGTGCGGCCTTGGGCGCAGGAGCTGCCGGTGTGGGCTCGGCCGGGGTCGTCACATCAGGGGCCGCAAAGCCGCCAGCGTCGTTCACATCGTTCACGTCGTTCATCGTGCCTCCCATGCACATGCGCCCGACAGGAGCGGGCTATCGTTCCTTGCTCGCAGTTATCGGTACCGCGACAGGAAATCTGCAGGATCTGCGCACGAGCATACAGGACAACATTTCGACAACGCAGACAATTTCGAACAAATGGCTCGCAGTGATCACGACGGATATACTTCTCGTGTTCTTCCACAAGGAGCGTTCATGCGTCTCAGTCACTCCCTGCTCGCCGCGGCCGTTGCGTCCGCGCTCGTGGGTCTCGGTGCCGTTGCCCCGGATGTGTCCGTGTCGGCTGCGGGCGCCGGCGCCGCCCATCTCGTGCAAGGTCCTCTCTTCAAGAATCCCGTCGCGTTACAGCTGTACAGCTTCCGCGAGAGCTTCAAGACCAACGGCGTGCCCGCCACGCTGGCCAAGGTCAAAGGCATGGGTTTCACGCACGTCGAACTGGCCGGCACTTACGGCCTCACGCGCGAGCAGTTCAAGGCGGAACTCGAGAAAGCCGGGCTCACCGCCATCTCGATGCACACCGACATCAAGGCCCTGGCAAGTGCGACCGACTCGGCCAAGCTGCTCGACGATGCGAAGTTCTACGGCGTGAAGTTCATCGGGAACGCGTGGTTCCCGCACGAGGGCTCGTTCGACGAGGCCGATGCCAAGGCGGCAATCGCGGCCTTCAATGCGGCCGGCAAGAACGCCGCGGCCGCCGGACTGCAGTTCTTCTATCACGCCCACGGCTTCGAGTTCGCGCCCGGCACCAGCACGCGCACCCTGTTCGACATGATCGTCGCGCAGACGGACCCGAAGGCCGTCAAGTTCGAGCTCGACATCTTCTGGGCGCATCACGGCAGCGCCGATCCCGTTGCCCTGCTCAAGCAGTATCCCGACCGCTTCGTGCTCACCCACATGAAGGACATGAAGCCGGGCACCAAGAAGGACTTCACCGGGCATGCCGACGATTCCACCAGCGTGGCGCTCGGCACCGGTGAGGTCAACGTCAAGGGCGTGGTCGAAGCCGCACGCGGCACCGCGGTGCAGTGGCACATCATCGAGGAGGAGTCGCAGAACCCGGACAAGAAC
>JAKFFA010000112.1:0-26386 GCA_036675455.1 Gemmatimonadaceae bacterium
CCCGAGACCGCGTCCTCGGCCGCCAACGGCGCATCCTTCAGCGCCTCACGCGCCTTGTCCACATCGCCGGCGCGGATCCACGCCCACGCGATGAGCCGCGCGAAGCCGCGCGCGCCCTCTTCGCCGATCACGCGCCTCGCGCGCCCGAGCACCTGCTCGGCCTCTGGTGCGCGACCGAGACGCGCCAGCGCCTCGAGTTCGAGCGGCATGGCCTCGGCCAGCGCCCGCGACTCGTCGAGTCGGCCGGCGGCGTCGCGCGCGAAAGTCAGGGCAGCGGCGGCATCATCGCTCGCCAACGCAGCGCGGGCCGCGCGCAGCGCCGTGCCGGCATCCGGACGCGCGGCGTGAATGGCCGCCAGCGCATCACGCGTCGTGGCCCATGCCCGCGCGCGCTCGACCTCGTCGGCGAAGTCGCGCCAGATCGCCACGACGGTATCCGACGGCGCCAGTGCAGAGAGCACGCGCCACCCGCTGCTCGGCGAGCCCCAGTTGACCTCAAGGAATGCGAGCGCCTGTGCCGCGCCGAGCGGTGCGCCCGCGACACTGAGTTCCGCACGCACCGAATCGCGATGCGCCTCCGGGGTCGGCGTCAGCGAGAACACTGTGGATGACTCGTAGTACGGCTCGTCGCGCATGGCCTCACGCCAGGCGATGGCGGCTTGGCTCCACAGCCCAAGGGCAGCGCGCATCTGCGCGACCTCGATCGCGAGGGCGCGCGTGTCACCCAAGGCGGCTTCGGCGGCGCGCAGCACCGTATCCGCGGCCGCGGCGCGATTGTTGAACAGCAGCACGCGCGCATACTCGCGGTACGGCGCGACCTCGCGCGGCGCGAGCGCGCTCCAGGCAGCAAACGCCTCGGCGGCCTCGTCGTTGAGGCCGATGGTCGTCAGCGCGCGCAGTTGCGCCGAACGCAGTGATGGCTCGCGCGGGAAGTGTGGCAGCAGCGTGTCCAGCATGAGCAGCAGCGAGTCCTCCTGCCCGAGCATCGAGAACACGCGTTCGAGGCCGAGCGCGCCCGGCGTCACGGCTCCCGAGGCGAGCACCGCGCGCCAGGCCGTCACGGCCTCGCGGTTGCGGCCGGCGCCTTCGAGTTCGAGCGCGGCGGCGACGAGGTCAGCGCTGCGTGCGGAGTCGGGCGTCGTCTGCGCGCTTAGCACGCCGCTCGCCGCCAGCCAGGCCGGTGAGCCCGGTGCCAGCGAGGCCAGCGGCGAAAGCGTCGTGAACCCGGTGGCGAGCAGGACCGCGAACGCAGCCGTCGCGGCGCGACGACTCAAGGCTTGACCTCGGCGTTGAGGCGCCGGAAGTACTCGATCACCAGTCGTCGTTCATCCGCACTGAGCCCCCGCAGCTCCTCCCATGAGGGCACCGTGTAGCGCACGGCGGCGCGGCCGCGCGCGGGGCCGTCGGGCGGCGTGAAGCGCTCCGTGCCGCGCGCGGCGCGCGACTCGCGCCGTTGGCTCTCGTCCTGCTGCTCCTGCTCGAGCGACTGGCCGGCATCGAGCATGCGACGGAAGAGCCGCTGCTGGCGCGCGAGCGTCGCCGGGTCCGCGGCGCCGCGGTCCAGCGCCTGCGCGAGGCTGCGCGCCTCGCGGGCCATCTCCTGTGCGCGGCCTGTGGGATCGGCGTCCGACACTTCATCCAGCTGGCGTGCGACTTCGCGCTGTGAGCGCGCGAGCTCGCGTGCCTTCTCACGGCCCGCCTCGTCGAGTGTCGATGGCCGCCCCTGTGACGGCTGCGGGAAGAGGCCCTGCATCTGCGAATTCAGCGCGCCTTGCTGCTGCGCGAGCTGCTGCAGTTGCTCCATGAGCTCGGGCATGCCCGTCGCCGACTCGGAGTTCGTCGCGCGCTCACGGTCGCGCGTGAGCTGCGCCGCCGCCTCGCGCAGCGCGTCGGCGGCCTCGCGCATCGTCTGCGACGTCTGCCCCGGCTGCCCCTGTGCGGCCTGCCGCGTGGCCTGCGCCACGCGCTGCCGCGCCTGTTCCATCATCTGCTGCGTGCGCGGTGAGACGAGCGCGGACTTCTGCCCTTCCTCCTCGAGCCGGCGCTGGGCGGTCTGCACGCCCTGTTGCAGCGCCGACTGCTGCGCGCGCGTGGATGGGTTCGATGGGTCCTGACGCGCCTGCGCCGCCAACGCATCCTGTTCGCGCGCCAGCTGCAGCATCTCCTGCACCGAACGGTCGAGCGCGTCCGTGAGCTCGCCCTTCCACTCGGCCACCTGTTGCTCGCGCGCCTGCGCCATCGCATCGGCCGACTGCTGCATGGCCTGTGCGGCTTGAGACGCGGCCTGCGATGCCGCCTGTGATGCCGCTTGCGCCGCCGCCTGCCGCTCGGCGTCCGTCATTTGCTCGGGGGCCTTCCCTGTGGATGTCGAGTCGCCCATCGACTGGGCCTCGGCCGCGCGCTCGCGCGCCTGCCGCAGCGCCTCCTCGGACCGTGCCGCCGCGTCGGCCGCACGGCTCGCCTCGTTGGCGCCCGTGCGCGCGCGCTCCTCTTCGAGCCGCTGCTGCAGGGCCTCCATGGACTTGGCGAGGTCGCTCGTCTGCCGTTCGAGCTGCTGGGCCGCGTTCGGATCCGGCGGCGCGCCCTGCTCGGCCGCCCCCTTGGCCGCGCTGTCCGCGAACTCCTGCTGCCGCTGCGCGAGGTCACGCGCTTCGTCGCCCAGCGTCTGCATCGAACCCTCCAGCGCGGCACGGCGCAGCATCTCGGCGCTCTTTTCGAGCGCGGCGCGCAACTGTTCCTGCTGCTTGGCGAGGTCGCTCAGCGACTGGCGCGTGCGCGCGCCGTCGAGCTGCTGCGCGGAGCTCTCGAGTTGGTTCATCGCCTCGAGCATCTCGGGCGTCATCGCCTCGCGCAGCAGTCGTTGCGCGTCCTGCAACTGCCGCGCGAGCGCCGTGTCGAGCGCGCCTGCGCGCCGCAGGTGATCTTCCATGTCGCGCGCCGCGTCCTCGAGGCCGGCCACACGCTTCTGCAGCTCGCGCTGCCGCTCGGCGATGTCGCGCGCCTGCTCCGCGTTCTCGAAGCCCATCGCCTGTTGCTCCGGCGACGCGCTCGACTGGGCGGAATCCGCGTTCGCCGTGCGCTCCGGACGCGCGCGCGCCGCGCTGGCCGTCTGCTCCTCGAGCTGACGCTGCGCGTCCGCCGCCGCATTGGCCGCGGCCACCGCTGCCTCAGCGACGTCGCGCGCCGCTTTACGCTCCTCGGCCGTCGTCGGCACGCGCAGCACCAGCGGTCGGCTCTGTCCTTCGCGCACGCCACCCGGTGCCGCGTCGCGCGCGAACGCGACCAGGTGCACCGACATGCCCGGCGTCAGCGCGTACGGCTCGAGGTCCTCCCTGGCCAGGCCGACCCACTCCGGGTCGCGCGCATCGCTCAAGCGCTGGTCCACCGTGTCGCGCGCACGTCCCTGCTCATCGACGATCCATCGGCGCAGCCAGACGCCCGTGAGCGCGTGGTCGTCCTGCGCGAGGATGTCGAGCGTCACGCGTTCACCGGGGCCGACGAGCAGCTCGCCCGTCGGCGCCAGAATCTCGACGCGCGGCACGGAGTCGGCGACGACCTCGATGTACAGTGCGGCCGGCAGGTCGGCGATGCCCTGCCGCGCGCCGCTCGCATCCCACACCCATGTATCCGTGCGCGTCGGCCGCAGCATCCCGCGGAACGACGTGCCCTCGGCCGCCAGCGCGACCGTCGTACCCAGCGCATCGGCCTTGAGCGACACCGCCTGCAGCGGTTCGGATGAATGCCCCGCGATGTCGAGCCGCGTGCCCGCCGGCACGCGCAGCGGTTCATCCGCGGCCAGCCGTTCAGGATCCCGACCCAGGTACGATGGGAACGTCGCGCGGATCGTGACATCGCCCACGAACGGCCGGTCAACGACGCGCACGTGCGCCGTGTCGCTCCGCGTGCGCCCGTCGGCGGCGACGAGCGCCAGATCGGCATCGACCGCGCCCAACGTGAGCGCCGCGTGGCCAACCGAATCCACCGTGAGCAGCGTGTCACGCCACGCGCCACCCGTGGCGCGCCACTGCACCGTGACGGTCGGCCGGCCCTCGGCCAGCACACCGACCGACGCCACCGCGCCACGCGCGAGCCGGCTGGGCAGGTCCACGATCTCAAGCCGCGGCAGCAGCGTACCCCGCCAGGCGTCTACGGGGTTGAGCAGCGCGCGCCACCCGTCCGCGCGCGTGGCCCACGAGGTGGTCGCAAGCAACAGCACCTGTGCCAGCGCGATGACCGACAACACGGCCGCGCCGCGCAACCGACGATGGTGCCGTGGGGCCGGCTCGCGCGCGACCGCCACCAGTTTGTCGCTGAGCGCGGCAGACGCCTTGCGCACGAACGCGCCGCCCGTGCCCGCGACCTCGACGAGTCCCGTGAGCGAGCCGCGGCGCAGGTGCTGTTCGTCCTCGATCGCACGCGCGACGCTCGCGCTCGAAGACCGCCGCGCGAGCCGCGCGCGCACGCGGCGCACGAGCACCACGAGCAGCACCGCGCCCAGCGTCCACACGATGAACGGCAGCACCCGCGGCATCGCCATCCAGCGCCCGCGAGACAGCCACATCGCGCCGCAGGTGATCACGGCTAACGCGGCGACGAGCGGCAACGCCGTGCCCGTGATGCGCGCCGCGCGCGAGGCCCGGCGCGTCTCATGCGCGACCAGGGCAAGCACGTCCCGGTCCGGCGTCATGCGCGCGCTCCGGCTGCTGTGGCCGTCGTTCCGCTCGTAGCGTGCGTCATCGTCCGGGTGCGCTCGTCACGGCGTACGCGAACAGGTTCACACCCATGCGCAGCGCGCGCTCATGCGCCTCGGGCGGGTCGTCGGGATACGTGCCGATGTCCTCCCAGCCGTTGCCCAGGTCGCTCTCGTACGAGTAGAAGACGGCGAGCCGGTCCCCGATAAAGATCCCGAACCCACGCGCCGGCTTGTTGTCATGCTCGTGGATCTTGGGCACGCCTTCGGGAAACCCGTAAATGATGCGGTAAATCGGGTGGTCGAGCGGCACATCGACGAGTTCCCGGTCGGGAAACACTTTCGCGATCTCGCGCCGGAAGTGTTCATCGAGCCCGTAGTTGTCATCGGCATGCAAAAAGCCGCCGCGCAGCAGGTAGTCGCGCAACCGCTGGACCTCGACGTCACTGAAACGGATGCTGCCGTGCCCCGTGAGATGCAGGAACGGATAGTCCCACAGGCGGTCGTCCAGCAGCGTCGTGCGCGCCTCGGCCTCCTCCACCTGGAAGGTGGTGCGCGCCCGCACGGCGTCGATGAGATTCGGCAGGCTGGACGGGTTCGCGTACCAATCGTCGCCCTCGTACTGCAGCCGCGCGATCGCGAGCCGCGGCACGGCCGCGTCTGGGTTGGCCGCGTCGATCGCCGCCGTCCCCGCGGTCCCTGCACGCGGTGGCGTCGCCGCGCCCTGGATGAGCGCAGCAGCGACGACCAGCAAGGGCAGCACGATCCGGTGGCGCATCACTCGTGGGCAAGACGGTAGGCGAGGTTCCGCGGGGCGTGCGCGGTCTCCATGAGTACGCGCGTCACGTCGCGGGCGCTCATGCCCGACGCGCGCAACGCCGCCGCGCGTTCGCGCAGCGCCGCCTCGTCCACCACCACGGGGCCAGCACCATCGATGACGACCACGACCTCGCCGCGCGGCTCAGACTCCTCATAGTACGCGGCCAGCGCATCCACCGTTCCGCGCCGGAACTCCTCGAACTGTTTCGTGAGCTCGCGCGCCACAGCAGCCTGCCGGGCGCCCGCGCCCGCCGCAGCGAGCGCGCGCAGCGTCTCCGCCGTGCGGCCCGGCGCCTCGTAGAGCACGGCGGTATGCGCGAGCGCGGCGATTTCCTCGAGGGTGCGCGTGCGGTCGGCGCCTTTGCGCGGCAGGAAGCCGAAGAACGTGAAGCGGTCGGCGGCGAGGCCAGCGCCCACGAGCGCCGCCAGCACCGCCGAGGCGCCGGGCACCGGTGACACGCGCACGCCGGCGTCGATCGCCGCGCGCACCAGTCGCGCGCCCGGGTCCGACACGAGCGGTGTGCCCGCATCCGTAATCAGCGCCATCGACTCGCCCGCGGCGAGCCGTTCGATGAGTCTCGGCGTGGCCGCCGCCTCATTGTGTTCGTGATACGATTGCATCGGCGTGCGGATGCCGAAGCGATCGGCCAGTACGCGTGAGTGCCGCGTGTCCTCGGCAAGGATCACGGTCACGCTGGACAGGACGTCGATGGCGCGCGCCGTGATGTCGCCGAGGTTGCCGATGGGGGTACTCACGACGTGCAGCACGCCGACCGGCGTGTCGGGGGCGGGCGCACCGGCACCGGGCGCGCCGGCGCGGCTCACCAGTGCACTTTCCAAGGCAGCGCGTCGTACAGCCCGGCCGCCTGAAACACGTGCCGGCGCGACGCCGTGAGCTCGCGGATCAACTGCTCCGCCGGCAGGCCGTCCGGCGCCGCCGCCCACATCACGTCGCCGATCCACGCGCTCATCGCGCTCGTAAGGCCATCGGTGTCCGTGACCGGGTCCTTGATGACGGGATGCGACGGCGAAAATCGGTCGAGCAACGGATAGCGCTGCACGAGGGACCGCCGTGCGCCCTCGGTGATCTCGGCCGCAGCGCCGACGCCCGCGTCCGCGAGTCGCGCACACAGCGATGTCATCACGTCGCGGTACGACTGGATGAGCGCCGGCGACGCCTGCGCCGGCATCGCGTCGGCGCGTGGCCAGAGGCGCACGCGTGGCAGGGCAGAATATGCGTGCGGCTCAAACAGCGCCCGCATATGCGCCGCCGCGTCGCCTGAGCGCTGGTCCGAGAAGTACCCACGCACGGGCGCGCCACTCGACACCATGACATAATGGACGCAGCCGTCGGTGTTGATCTCGACCGCGCCGTCGTGCATCGTCGCGTAGAGGTACGCGAGCAACGCGTCCGGATCCGTGGGCAAGAGCTCGCGCGGCCAGGCGAGCGGCGTCCCGACCTGCGACGCGAACATGGCATCGAGCTGCTCGTCAGCCGCTTCATGGAAGCAGATACTGCCATACTCGGCCGACGCGGGCACCCGTCCCACGGCGTCGCTGATGGCGATCGGATGGAACGTGTCCCCGTCGGTACTTGTCGTCGCGTTCACCACCTCACCTTCCTCGAGGTAGAGCACGATGAACTCCTCTGGCATCCAGACGGCGACGTAGCCGTACACGCGCGCGGCGCGGTCGCGCTTGGCGTCGGTGAGCAGGTTCCCGAGGTGCACGTACGCCAAGCGGGTCCGTTGCAACAGGACCCGCTTGGCTGGATACCGTAGTGCGTCCCGGAGGGGCGGCATCAGTGTGGGAGAGGCCGCACCCGAATCAAGCGGCGTGCTGCTCGAACTTGGCCGCCAGCGCCGGCTTCGGCACCGCGCCGATCACCTGATCCACCAGCTTGCCGTTCTTGAAGAACAGCAGCGTCGGGATCGACCGCACCTGGAACCGCATCGCCGTCTTCTGGTTGGCGTCCACATCGAGCTTCGTCACCTTCACGCGGCCGGCGTACTCATCGCCGAGTTGCTCAAGGATCGGCGCGATCATGCGGCACGGGCCGCACCACGTCGCCCAAAAGTCCACCACCGCGAGGCCTTCGTGTTTCTCGACCTCGCTCGCGAACGAATCGTCCGTCACCACCATCGTCTTCGACATCGTGCGTCTTCCTTTTGGCTGGGGCCGGCGGTGACAGTCACCCCCGCGCCACGCTAACGTTACGGCGTCTCCTGCGAGTGCTTCAAACCAGACGCCAAATCCTATGACAACCCGCATCGCTCACATCGGGATCGCCGTCGAGGACATCGAACGCATCCTGCCGTTCTATCGCGACATCCTTGGCCTACCCGAGGTGCCGCTCGATGACGCCGATGGCGCGCGCATCAGCGGCCTCGCGGCAGGCGATTCCCTCGTGGAGCTGCTGCAACCGAACGAATCCGCGTCCCCGATCGGAAAGTTCCTCGCCCGGCGCGGGCCGGGCATCCATCACATCTGTTTTGCGGTCGACGACCTGAACGCCACGCTCGATCGTTGCCGCACCGCGGGGATCCAACTCATCGACGAGACGCCGCGGCTGGGCGCGGAGGGCAAGCGCATCGCCTTCCTGCATCCACGATCCACCGGCGGGGTGCTGGTCGAACTGACTGAATACTAAGCGCGTGGCGCGGAGGCGCAGAACTCCTGCAACGCCTCGATGTCGAAATTCTCCACGAACCACCGGTCGGACTTGCTGTTGCGCACGGTGGTGAACGTCGAGGTCGCGCGCTTGGGACCCTGCGTCAGCTCGACGTCGTGCAGGATGCGCCCGCCCTCTCCCCTCCGCGACGGCCCGATGCGAGATTCATCATGCTTGAGGTGGCACGTCATCACGATGAGGCGACGCTCGAGTTCCTGCCGGTCCGCGCGGTCGCGCACGAGGGACTCCGAGTTGCCCCACATCGCGGACATGGCCTGCAGGTCCTGCGCGCGCGCGGCGGCGAGGAACTGCGTCACGGCCGCCTCCGAAGAGCGGGCGCCGGGTTCCGGCCCGCCCAACGGCGCCGTCCGGCATGAAGCCAGCACCACCAGCACGACCAGCGCGACGATTCGTCTCACCTGTATTCTCCCGGAACGAGGACCATCCCACATCTTCCTGCAAAGATGAACCCCCTGCGCCTCTACATCAACATCGACCACGTCGCGACACTCCGGCAGGCGCGACGCGCGACGTACCCGGATCCCGTGGCAGCCGCGCGTCAGTGCGAGGCCGCGGGCGCCGACGGCATCACCGCGCACCTGCGCGAGGACCGGCGCCATATCCAGGACGCGGACATCGAGGCGCTCGCGACGGGCCGGCGCACGCCGCTCAACTTCGAAATGGCGGCGACGGCGGAGATGACCGCCCTCGCCGAGCGACTGCGGCCGCACCAAGTGACGCTCGTGCCGGAGAAGCGCGAGGAGATCACCACGGAAGGCGGGCTCGACCTCGACCACGAACCGCGCCGCACGCTCGCCTCGGTCGAGCGGCTGGTGGCGGCCGGCATTCGCACGTCACTGTTCATCGACCCCGACCGGCACCAGATCGACCTCGCCACCGCGATGGGCGTGCCCGCAATCGAACTGCATACGGGCACCTACTGCAACGCGCCCAGCGACCCGGCACCCTTGGCCGCGCTGCGCGATGCGGCGCGCTACGCGGCCGACCGCGGGCTCGCCGTGCACATGGGGCACGGCCTCACACTCGGCAACGTCGGCCCCGTGGCCGCCATCCCCGAATGCGAGGAGCTCAACATCGGCCATGCGATCATCGCGCACGCAATATTCGTGGGACTCGACGCCGCCGTGCGCGCCATGCGCGCCGCGATGGACGCCGCGCGCGCGCCTGGGCTCGAGGGCGCATCGCAGCACTCGCGCGGGCGCGCCGGTTGACCACGCTCTCGCCGTCGGCCACCATTAGCGCTCACGCAGCGGAGGCGGGATGACGGGCGGGTTGCTCGATTTCTTCACGTTGGAAGCCACAGAGTACGTCGACACGCTCGACGCGCTCGCCTCGCGCGCGACCAGCGGCCCGCCCGAACCGGACGCGTTCGCGCGCGCCGCGCGCGGCCTGCGCGGCAGCGCCACGATGGCCAAGCTCACCGGCATCGCCGAGGTCGCGCAGGGGCTCGAACGCGTGGCGCGCGACGTGCGCGACGGCACGCTGGCGTGGGATGAGAGGACGCGCGCAGTCGCGCTGGGCGCCATCGACGACATCAAGATCCTGATCCGTGGTGTGCGTGGCTGGGGCACCGTCGAGGAGCGCCGCGCGGGCGAGCGCATCGCCGAGCTCGAGCGCCTGGCGCCACGTACGGTCACGACGCGCGTGCGCGGCCGCGGATCCGAGTACCTCGCCGGCATCGCCGCCGAGGCCGCGGCCGGCCTGCTCGACTACGCGGAGCAACCGGGCACCGCCGAGGATTTCGCGGCGATCATGCGCGATGTGCGCGCGCTGCGCGGGGTCGCGGCCCTGCGCGACCTGCCGCCGCTTGCCGAGGTCGTCGACGCGGTCGACGCTGCAGCCAAGCCGATCGAGATCGGGCAGGACACCGCGACGGCCGAACGCCGGCGACTGTTTCGCACCGCCGCCCGCGTGTTGCTGGAAGGCGGCGAGGCCGTGCGACGCGGCGGCGTGCCGCCCAAGGACTCCAACGCCGTGCGCGAGTTCGTGCTGGCCACCGAGTCGCTGCGCTCTAACGAGCGCGAGGTCGACGAGGTCGTGCCGATCGCGTCGCTGTTCCCCGACGACGAGACGGAGCCGGTCACGGCGGGCTCACACCCGCCGACGACGGCCGCGCAACGATTCCGCCTCGAGGCCGTCAGCCAGGCCGAACACCTGCGTCGCCTGGTGGCCGACGCGCGTGAAGCGTCCGACACCGCATCGCGCGACCGGCTCGGCCGCGAACTCCGCAACGCGGTGCGCACGCTCGCGCGCGCGGCGCAGAGCTTCGCGGCCATCGAGATCGCGAACGTGTTCCTGGCCGCCGAGCGCGGCGCGGCGGCACTCGAGGCGCGCGTGCTCGACGTGCTCGACGAAGCCGGACAGTTGTTGAGCGCGCAGCACGGCACCCCGGAGGAGCAGGCGCCGCGCTTCATCGCGCTGAGCGGCCTGTTGGCGAGCACCACACCTTCAGCCGCCGGTCGCGTGGCGCTGGAGGGCCGCATGCGGCAGCCGACGCCCGCGTTCGTGCCCCCGACGGCGCCCGCGGCGACGCAGGCCGCCGCCCCGTCCGGCGCGGAGCTCCAGTCCCTCCTCGCCACCGGCATCGCTGGCCTCGCGCCACTCGGCGACGAACACCTCGCCGCGCCGCTCGTCGGTGATGAGGACGACGTCGTGCCCATCGACGAACTGCTGTTCCGCGGCCGCGACGCGCTCTCGCGCGCCATCGAGATCGGCGCGCGCTTCAAGGAAACCGGCCAGCCACCCGACCGCGCCGCGCTCGACGAGTTGTACGACCTGCTGCAGCTCGCAGCGGCGGAGTAGCGCCGCGTGAAGCTCGGGTGGCGCGGCGCGCTCGGCATCGCGCTCAGCATCTTCCTGCTCTGGTTCACGCTGCGCGGCGTGGACCTGCGCGAGGTATGGAAGATCCTCGCGACGTCGAGCGCGCCACTGTGGCTCGCGTGCATGGTCACGGCGACGGCGATCTTCCCGCTGCGCGCGCGCCGGTGGCAGGCGATCCTCGCGCCGCTGGGCACCCGCATTCCGTTCGCACCGCTGTGGCACGCGACGGCCGTCGGCATGATGGTCAACAACGTCTTTCCTGCCCGCGCAGGCGAGGTCGCGCGCGCCTTCGCGCTCTCACGCGCGCGGCGCGACGTGCGCTTCGCGACGGCGTTCGCGTCGCTCGTCGTGGACCGGCTGTTCGATGGCGTCGTGGTGATCGCCTTGTTGCTGCTCGCCACGCTCGACCCACGGTTCCCCGCCGACGCCACGGTATTCGGCTGGACCGCGGGACGCATCGCCGCGTCGGCGGGCGTGTTCCTCGCTGGGGTGCTGGTCGTGCTCGTGGGCCTTGTCGCGTTCCCGCAGCCGATCATCCGGTTCTTTGAGGCGATCGTCGGCAGCGTTTGGAAGAAGGGCGGCGCCAAGGTGCGCGGCCTGCTCGAGTCGTTCGCCACGGGCCTGGGCGTGCTGCGCTCCGCGCCGCTCGTGCTTGAGGTCGCGTGGTGGACGCTGCTGCACTGGGTCACCAACGCCGTCGCGTTCTGGTTCGCCTTCCTTGCACTCGGTATCGACGCACCGTTCAGTGCGACGTTCTTCCTGCAGGGCCTCATCGCGATCGGCGTGGCGATTCCCTCGTCACCGGGCTTCTTCGGGCCGTTCGAACTCGCGGGCACGGCTGGCTTGGCGCTCTATGGCGTGCCGGCCGAGCAGGCGGTGAGCTGGGCGATCGGTTTTCACATCCTGTCGTTCATCCCGATCACCGTGATTGGCGCCTGGTACTTCGCGCGCATGCGGCTGCACGTGCGCGACTTCGCCGGGTCGCGTCCCGACACGCGCGGCCCGGCCCGATGACCGCAACCGCCGCGAGCGTCGAGGCCCAGGCCAAGCTCAACTTGTTCCTGCGCATCCTCGCGCGGGAGCAGGACGGACATCACCAGCTCGAGACGCTGTTCGTGCGCATCGACCTGGCCGACTCCGTGCGCGTCTCGACAGACACGTCGGCACGCACGCTCGAACTGCGCGGCGCCAACGTCGGACCACCGGAGCAGAACCTTGCATGGCGGGCCGCGGACGCGTTTGCCGCGCGCGCCAACTGGCCGACCGGCTTCCACATCGACATCGAGAAGCGCATTCCCGTGGGCGGCGGACTGGGCGGCGGCAGCGCCGACGCCGGCGCGGTACTGCGCGCACTCAACGCGCTCGCGCCCTCACCGCTCCCGCCCGCGGACCTCGCGTCGGTGGCCTTCTCACTCGGCGCCGACATCCCGTTCCTCGCGACCGACGCGCCGTTGGCGCTGGGCTGGGGCCGTGGCGAGCGACTACTCGCCCTGCGCTCGCTGCCGGCGCGCGAGGTGATCCTCTGCCTGCCGCCGTTCGGCGTCAACACGGCATCAGCGTACGGCTGGCTCGCCGAGCAACGAGCGCGCGAGGAAGCGGCCGCGCTCAAGAGCGCGCCGCGCGCGCTGTCCATCGACGACCTCGACCGCTGGGACGCCGTGTCAAAGCTGGCCGCGAACGACCTCGAGGCGGCGGTGGAGTCACGCCATCCGGACGTCGCCCGCTGTCGCGAGGCCCTCGAGACCGCCGGCGCGCGCATCGCCCGCATGAGCGGCAGCGGCTCCACCGCATTTGGGGTGTTCGACCGGCGACCGCCCGCAGATTTCCCCGCGTTGCCGGAGGGAACACGGTTCGTCCATACGCGGACGTGTACCAGCGTGGCGGCGGTACGGCTCCTCGACTGACACTGCGATGCGGGGTGGAGTGCGGGTTGTACGGGCGGTACGGGTTGCGGGGGGTGATGAGGGATGCGAGGAACTACTGTTTGGCTGGTCGCGGCTGAGATCGTTGATGCGGGATGCGTGGCCTCGCATCCTGCTCCCACCCCGCAACCCGTACCGCAGGGCGCCCCGCACCCCTCCCCGCATCGTAGTCCCCACTGGACCCCATACCGTACGGCCAACTAGCTTCGAACACTGCCAGTTGTGCTGCCCCTTCGTCCAATGGCAGGACATCGCACTTTGGATGCGAGAATGGTGGTTCGAATCCACCAGGGGCAATCGAACCGAATGCGGACCGGGTCGTGAATCGGCCGTCTTCGAGGCGCTCCGAGCGTGAATTCCTCTCCGCCCCTGCCGACAAGCGGGATTTTTCACTAGATTTTGAGGCTGTCTCCGGCGGCGTCCGCACATGGGCGCGGTCCGGTTCCTTGCTGACCCGAATCTGCCCCAAGGCGCCATTCATGGACGGTCTCGCTGTTCCCCTGCATGGGTTTCGCGTGCTCACCGGCACGGCGAATCCTGCGCTCGCCGGGGCTATCGCCACGCACCTCGGGGCGGAACTCTGCAAGACGTCCGTGACGCGCTTCGCCGATGGCGAGGTGTTCGTGCGGCTGGATGAGAACGTGCGCGGCGCCGATGTCTTCATCGTGCAGCCGACGAACCCGCCGGCCGAGAACGTCATGGAGCTGCTGCTGCTCATCGACGCCGCCCGGCGTGCATCGGCCGCCCGCATCACTTGCGTCATGCCCTACTACGGCTACGCGCGACAGGACCGCAAGGACCAGCCGCGGGTCGCGATCGGCGCCAAGCTCATGGCCAACATGGTCATGCGCGCCGGCGCCGACCGGGTGCTCGGGCTCGACTTCCATCAGCACCAGTTGCAGGGCTTCTTCGACATTCCCGTCGACCATCTGTACGCGGCGCCGGTGTTCACGGCGCACTACCGCAAGAAGAACCTCCACGATCCGGTCGTCGTCGCGCCGGACGTGGGCTCCGCCAAGATGGCCCGCGGCTTTGCCAAGCGCCTCGATGCGTCGCTCGCGATCATCGACAAGCGCCGCCCCAAGGCGAACGTCGCCGAAGTGGTCAACGTCGTCGGGGACGTCGAAGGCAAGGACTGTCTGCTGGCCGACGACATGATCGACACCGCGGGTACCGTCAGCGAGGCCGCGCGCGCGCTCAAGAAGCTGGGCGCGCGCGACGTGTATGTATGCGCCACGCACGCGCTGCTGAGCGGGCCCGCCGTCGAACGCCTCACGAACGCGCCCATCAAGGAAGTCGCGGTCACGGACACCATCGCGATTCCCGAGTCCCGTCGGTTTCCCACGCTGACCGTGCTCTCGGTCGGTGAGCTGCTGGCCAAGGCCATCCGGTTCACCCACTCGGACCAGTCGGTGAGTTCGCTCTTTGAGTAGACGGCAGACGGTGGACGGCAGACGGCGGATGTGCGCCGGCTGAGTTCACTGCTGCCGAGCTTTGCAGGACCAGATCGCGCCGCCGGGCCGGATTCGCCGGGAACCCACGTTGCGCGAGCCACTTCAGTACCGAGTAGAGTCACATGGCTACCGTCAATCTTTCCGCTTCGCCCCGCACGACCACTGGCAAGGGAGTCGCCCGCAAGTTGCGCGCGGCCGGCCAGGTCCCGGCGATCATCTACGGGCATGCCCGTCAAGCGCAGGCGCTCGTGGTCAACGCGCACGAGCTGCAGCTGCTGCTCGAGAAGCACCCATACCAGAGCACGGTGATCGAGCTCGGCGTCGATGGCCAGACGTCCCGCACGCTGATCCGCGAGATCCAGCGCCACCCGTACAAGAAGCTCGTCCTGCATGTGGACTTTCAGGAGCTCGTGGCCGGTGAACTCGTCGTGGTGCGCGTGCCGATCCGCTTCGTCGGCACGGCCGACGGTGTCAAGAACGGCGGCGGCGTGCTCGACCAGATCATGCACGAGCTCGAGATCTCGGTGGACCCGTCCAACATCCCGCACCACATCGACGCTGATGTCTCGCCGTTGACGATCGGCCATTCGCTGCACGCCGGCGAGGTGCCGATGCCGGAGGGCGTGACGCTCGAGACCGACCCGGAACTCACCATCGCCGTCTGCGCCGCGCCGAAGGTCGAGGCGGAGCCGGAGCCGGCGGCCGAAGAGGCAGCGGCAGCGGGCGAGCCGGAGCTCATCCGTAAGGCCAAGGAAGATGAGGAGGCGGCGGAGAAGAAGTAGTCCGGTGACGCTCGCCACCGCTTCTTTTCCGGCGCTCGCGTACCGGCGATGAAGGTCATACTCGGACTCGGCAACCCCGGGGCGGAGTACGCCGGCACGCGACACAACGCCGGGTGGTGGGTGCTCGACCATCTCGTCGAGGCCTGGCGGTTCGACGGATGGCGCAAGGACGGCGACGCCCTGATCTCGTCAGGGCTCGTCGGCAACACCAAGGTGCGGCTCGTGAAGCCGCTGACGTTCATGAATCTCTCGGGCGCGGTGCTCAAGCCTTGGCTCCGCCGCCCGTTCTGGGCGCCGGCGACGGACCTGATGGTCGTCTCCGACGAAGTGCAACTTCCGGTGGGTACGTTTCGTGTTCGCTCGCGCGGCTCGGCGGGCGGGCACAACGGCCTGAAGAGCATCGAGCAGGCGATCGGTTCGCAGGAGTATCCGCGGCTGCGCATCGGGGTCGGCCCGTCGGACCCGCAACGCCGCGCGCCGTCCGGTGATCTCGCCGACTACGTGCTGGACGATTTCGGTAAATCAGAGGCCGCAGAAGTGCGCGGCCTCATGCCATCGATGGAGGAGGCGCTTCGGCTCTGGGTGGCCGAAGGCATCGAACGCGTGATGAACGTGCACAATCGCTGAGGCATCGTCCGTCGGGACGAACCTCGGCCATCGCTGAACCATTCTCACTCGCTTTACAACCCAACCCCAACACTCTCTCCCATGCTTGAGAACCTGACGACGTACGCCCTCGGGATCGGGGTGGCAGGCCTGATCGTCTGCTTCTTCACCTACCGGGGCATCGTCAGCCAGTCCCCGGGCTCGCAGGTCATGCAGGACCTGGCGGAGCAGATCCAACTCGGCGCGATGGCGTTCCTGCGCCGCGAGTACACGGTGCTGCTGCCCTTCCTGCTCGTGGTCGCGGCGCTGCTCGCCTATGCGGTCGGCATGTCCACGGCCATCGCCTACGTCATCGGGGGTCTGTGCTCCGTGGCCGCGGGCTGGGCCGGCATGACCTCGGCCACCAAGGCCAACGTGCGTACGGCCGAGGCCGCGCGGGCCACGGGCCAAGCGGCGGCGTTGCGCGTGGCCTTCTCCGGCGGCGCCGTGATGGGCCTCGCCGTGGCCGCGCTCGGCCTCTTGGGCATCACCGTGATCTTCGTGTGGCAGCGCGACCTGCTCGCCACCGTCGGCGGCGACTTCAAGCTCTTCGGCGAGATCATCTCCGGCTTCGCGATGGGCGCGAGCTCGATCGCGTTGTTCGCGCGCGTCGGCGGCGGCATCTACACCAAGGCGGCTGACGTCGGCGCCGATTTGGTGGGCAAGGTCGAGGCCGGCATCCCCGAGGACGATCCGCGCAACCCGGCGACGATCGCCGACAACGTCGGCGACAATGTGGGTGACGTCGCCGGCCTCGGCGCCGACATCTTTGAATCGTACGTCGGTGCGATCATCGCGACCGTCGCGCTGGCCGCGACGTCGACGCTCATTCCCGGCGACGCGCGCCTCGCGGCCGTGTTCCTGCCGCTGGCCTACACGGCCGCTGGCTTGGTCGCGTCGCTCGTCGGCATCTTCCTCATGAAGGCGCTGGCCAAGGGCAGCCCGGCCAATGCGCTGCGCATGGTGACGTTCATCGCGGCCGGTCTGTTCCTCGTGTTCGCCTACTTTCTCACGACGCAGATGCCGCTGGCCATGACGGATCCGGTCTCGGGTGCGGCGTACCCGGTGCTCGGACCCTTCTGGGCGGTCCTCGCGGGCACGGTGTCCGGCGTCTTGATCGGTCTCGTGACCGAGTACTACACGGCCGGTGGCCCCGTGCTGCGCATCGCGGAGTCGTCCAAGACCGGCCCGGCGACGAACATCATCGCCGGCCTGGCGGTGGGCATGCAGTCCGCCATCATCCCTGTGTTGCTGATTTGCGGCGCGATTTGGATCGCAGTCACATCGGCCGGTCTCTACGGCGTCGCCATCGCGGCCGTGGGCATGCTGGCCACCGTAGGCGTGACGATGTCGGTGGACGCGTACGGTCCGATCGCGGACAACGCGGGTGGCGTGGCCGAGATGAGCCACCTGGGTCCTGAGGTTCGCAAGATCACGGACGGCCTCGACGCGCTCGGCAACACGACCGCGGCGATCGGCAAGGGCTTCGCGATCGGCTCCGCGGCGTTGACCGCGCTCGCGCTGTTCTCCGCGTACTCATCCGCGGTGGGCCTGAACACCGAAGGGCTCAACCTCGTCGACCCGATGGTGGTGATCGGCCTGTTCATCGGCGGCGCGATGCCGTTCTTCGTCGGCGCGCAGACGATGACCGCGGTGGGTCGCGCGGCGCAGGGCATGGTGGAGGAAGTCCGCCGACAGTTCCGCGAGATCCCCGGCCTGCTCGAAGGCAAGGAGGGCGTGAAGCCGGACTCGGCGCGCTGCGTCGACATCAGCACCAAGGCCGCGCTGCGTGAGATGATCATCCCCGGCGTGGCGTCGGTGCTGCTGCCGGTGATCGTTGGCAAGTTCTTCGGCGTGCGCGCGCTGGGCGGCCTGCTGGCCGGCGCGACGGTGACCGGTGTGATGATGGCGCTGTTCATGGCCAACGCCGGCGGCGCGTGGGATAACGCGAAGAAGGCGATCGAGGGCGGCCTGCACGGCGGTAAGGGCAGCGAGCCGCACAAGGCGGCGGTCGTCGGTGATACCGTTGGTGATCCGTTCAAGGACACGTCGGGCCCGGCGATGAACATCCTCATCAAGCTGATGAGCGTCGTGTCGCTCGTGCTCGCGCCGTGGTTCCTGCAGTGACGATGTAAGCAGTCGTCGCACAAGGAAGCGAGAGGGGGGAGACCGAAAGGTCTCCCCCCTTTCGCGTTCCGGCCGGACGCCACCTAGAGGGCTGAGGGGCCCCGAGCCCCCGCGACGCCCTTGCATTTACTATATTACTATGTAATCATATAGTGTCTCGATTGTACAACGAAACGCGGGCTCCAAGCCATCCCTCTCCCGACCCCGATGCGCCCTTTCAGATTGACACTGCTCGCCGCATCCGTCCTGACCGCATCCACGGTCGACGCTAACGCGCTAAACGCCCAGGCCCTGACGCTGCGCGACGCCCTCGCGCGCGCGGACGCCGGCGCCTTCGCAAACCGCGCCGCCGATGGCGCGGCCGATGCCGCGGACGCCCGGACCGTCGCCGCGCTGCGCGGTATCCTGCCCTCGGTCCGCCTCGAGAGCGGCTTCGCGCGCACCACCGACCCCATCGGCGCCTTCGGGACCACACTGCGCCAGCGCGCCATCACACCCGCGGACTTCGACCCGGCCCGCCTCAACTATCCGGACGCGATCTCCACCTTCCAAGGCGGCGCCGTCCTGGAGCAGCCCATCCTCAATGTCGACGCCTGGATGGGGCGGCGCGCCGCGGCGCGCGCCGGCGACGCCGCGCGCATGAACGCCGAATGGGGACGGCTCGGCACGCGCGTCGACGTCATCCGCGCGTACTTCGGGGCGACGCTCGCGGGTGAACGCGTCGCCACGCTCGAGGCGGCCGCCCGCGCCGCGCGCGCCCACGTCCGCCAGGCCGAGGCGATGGTCCGCGAAGGCCTCGCCACGAATTCCGATGCGCTGCTCGCCTCGGTGAGCGCCGGCGAAGTCGAAGCAGACCTCGCGACGGCCCGGGCCGACGCGCATACAGCGCTGCGCCAACTCGCGCTCGTACTCGGCGCGCACGAGCCCGTCGGCGCCGTCCCGGTCGCGCTCCCCGACGCCGCGACGATCCGCGCCATCGTCGCCGGCGACACCGCCGACGTGGTGACAACGCGCGCAGGCCGTCCTGATGTCGCGGCGGCCACGTTGGGCGTCGAGGCCGCGCGCGCCGACGCGAGGCGCGCGCGCGCGCTCTACCTACCGCGCGTCAACGCGGTCCTGCGCTATGACTGGTACTCCGCGGTCCGCCCCTACGATGGGGACCACAGCTGGACGGTCGGCGTGCAGGCCAGTTGGTCGCCCTTCGCGGGCGCGAGTGAGATCGCCGAAGGCCGGATGGCCGGCGCCCACGCGAAGGCGGCGCGCGCCATGGCCGACGGCGCGCGCGCACGCGCCGCACTGGAAGCCGAGCAGGGGGCGAACGCGCTGCGCGCGGCGCTCGCCGGCCTCGACATCGCAGAACGGGCCGTCGCGCAGAGCGCCGAGGCACACCGCATCGTCGCGCGCAAGTATGCGGGCGGCCTCGCCACGGTCGTCGAGCTGCTCGACGCCGCGGCGGTGGAGACCCGCAGCGCGCTGCGTTTCTCCGCCGCGCGGCACGCCGCGATCGTCGCCGCCGCCGAGCGACGCAAGGCACTCGGTCGCGACCCGGGCGCGCTCGTCGCGCTCGAGGCCGCCACTCCAAGCGCTCCGAGCGCCCCGAGCAGTCCGAGTGCTCCCACGAACCGCTGATTCGAACCCACCAATGGCCGACCCCATGAACCCGATGCACATCCTCTCCGTCAACAAAGTGCTCCTCACCGGCATGGCACTCGTGCTCACCGCCTGCGGTGGGGCGGATGCCAACTCCGACGTGAAGGTCCCTGATGCCCTGCCCGCCGGCGAGGTCGTCACCGTACGCGACACGGTGATCGAGGCAGTGCTCGCGGCCTCGGCCGTGGCGGAGCCGGTCCTGCAGGCGACGCTGTCCACCAAGCTCATGGGCACGGTGATCGCCGTGCGTGTGCGCGAGGGTGACCGCGTGACCACAGGCCAGGCCCTGCTCGAGATCGACGCGCGCGATCTTGCCGCGAAGGACTCGCAGGTGCGCGCCGGTATCGCGGGAGCCAGCGCGATGCACACGGAGGCGCTGGCCCAGGCGTCGCGCATCCGCGCGCTCTACGCCGACGGCGCAGCCACCAAGGCGCAACTCGACGCGGTCGAGGCGGGTCTCACGCGCGCCGACGCGGCACTGACACAGGCGCGCGCCGGTGCGGCCGAACTCGATGCGATGCGGTCCTACGCCGTGGTGCGGGCGCCGTTCAGCGGTATCGTGACGAGCCGCTTCGTCGATCCGGGCGCCTTCGCGGCGCCGGGCGCCCCGCTCATCGCCGTGCAGGACGGCAGCCGCCTGCGACTCAGCGCGACCGTCGCGCCGGAGGCGACTCGCGGGCTCCGGCGCGGCGCGCGCATCGCCGCGACCATCGAGGGCCGCGCCGCGAGCGCCACGGTCGAGGGCGTGATACCGGCCAGTTCCGGCAATCTCTACACGATCAATGCGATGGTCGCCAACCCGACCGGTGACTTCCTGCCCGGAAGCGCGGCCACCCTGCTGCTGCCACAGGGCTCGCGCGCTGCGCTGCTGGTCCCGGTCGCGGCGTTGCGCCGCGAGGGCGACCTCACGGGCGTGCTCGTGCGCGGCGCATCGGGCGACGCACTGCGTTGGCTGCGGCTCGGCCCAGCGCGGTCCGACGATTGGGTTGAGGTGATCGCCGGCCTCGAAGCCGGCGAGCAGATCGTCGTCCCGACGAGCGCAATCGATGTCCCCCATGACGGCGCGGGGAACTGACGATGGGCGTCGCGGGCAGGATTGCACACGCGTTCCTCCGGTCGAAGCTGACGCCGCTGATCTCCTTGGCCGCGTTGCTGCTCGGCATGCTCGGCCTCCTCGCGACGCCGCGCGAGGAGGAGCCACAGATCTCGGTGCCGATGATCGACATCATCGCGGCGCTGCCGGGTGCCGGGCCAAGCGAGACGGAGAACCTGCTGGGGCGGCCGATCGAGCGGCTCATGTGGGCGCTGCCTGGTGTCGACCATGTGTACACGACGGCCGGCGACGGTTTCGCGATGGTGACGGTGCGCTTCAAGGTCGGCGAGGACCAGGAGGCCAGCGTCATCAAGGTGCACGGGAAGCTCGCATCCGCCGCGGCGGACGCGCCGGCGGGCGCGCTGCCGCCGGTCGTGAAGCCGCATTCGATCGATGACGTACCGGTGCTCGCGCTCACGCTCTCGTCGGACCGGCTTGGGTCGAACGAGTTGCGCCAGATAGCGACGCATCTGGAGGACGAGATCCGGACGGTGACCGACGTCTCGGACACATACATCACCGGCGGCGAACCCAAGCAAGTCGTGGTCGCGCTCGACGCCGCGCGCCTCGCCGCGAGCGGCGTGACGCCGGTCGAGGTGACGATGGCGCTGCGCGGCGCGAACGCGCGCTTGCAGGCAGGTGAGTTTTCCGCTGCCAATGAGGTCCAGCTCGTCGAGGTTGGATCCGCCCTCGCGACCGCGGCCGACGTCGGTGACGTGGTAGTGGGCATGCGCGGCGGCCGGCCGGTGTATTTGCGCTCGGTCGCAACAGTGCGCGAGGAGTTCGGCGAGACGACGACCTACGTTTCACACGCTGCCGGTAACCGTGCGGCGCAGCACGCCGTGACGATCAGCGTCGCCAAGCGCAAAGGCGCGAACGCAACCGTCGTTACGCGCGCCGCGATTGATCGCGTCGAAGCGGCGCGCGGTCGCATCCTGCCGGAGGACGTCGCGCTGGCGGTGACACGCGACTATGGCGAGACCGCGTCGGAGAAGGCGAGTGAGCTGATCCTGCACCTGCTCCTCGCGACGCTCTCCGTCACGGCGCTCATCTGGGTGTTCCTCGGGTGGCGCGAGGCGGTCGTCGTGCTCGTCGCTGTCCCGGTGACACTCGCGCTGACCTTGTTCGCGTACTACGCGCTCGGCTACACGCTGAACCGCATCACGCTCTTCGCGCTGATCTTCTCGATCGGCATTCTCGTTGACGACGCGATCGTGGTCGTCGAGAACATCTATCGCCACCTCAAGATGCGCGACCGGACGCCCGAGGTGGCGGCGGTCGAGGCGGTCGACGAGGTGGGCAACCCGACGATTCTCGCCACCTTCACCGTGATCGCGGCGATCCTGCCGATGGCGTTCGTCTCCGGCATGATGGGCCCGTACATGCGGCCCATCCCGGTCGGCGCCTCGGTCGCGATGCTCGGTTCGCTCGCGGTGGCCTTCATCGTGACGCCCTACGTGGCGCTGCGGCTGCTGCGCGGGCACGTTGGGGCGAGCGCCGCGCCGCACGACCGGACGCACGAGCCGAAAGAAGTAGGACGGTTCGCATCGCTGTACACGCGAGTGATGACGCCACTGATGGACCGCCCTCGCCTGCGCGGCGGATTCTACGCCGGCGTACTCGGCTTGGTCGCGCTCTCGATCACGCTGGTCGCCTTCCGCGCAGTCGAGGTCAAGATGCTGCCGTTCGACAACAAGAACGAGTTCCAGGTGGTGCTCGACTTGCCCGAGGGCACGACCCTCGAAACAACGAACGCGGCGGCGCAGGCCGTCGCGGCCTATCTTCGCACCGTACCCGAGGTGCGCAGCACCGAGACGTACGCCGGTACGGCAGCCCCGTTCAATTTCAATGGGTTGGTCCGGCACTATTTCATGCGGCGCGGCGCCAACGTCGCCGACGTGCAGGTCAACCTGCTGCCCAAGCACGAGCGCGACCGGCAGAGCCACGCGATCGCCGTTGCGGTCCGCCCAATGGTCGACTCCATCGCGCGCCGCTTCGGCGCCGCCGCGAAGGTCGCCGAGATTCCGCCCGGACCGCCCGTGCTCTCCACGCTGGTGGCCGAGGTCTACGGTCCCAGCGATTCGCTGCGCCTCGCAACGGCGGTCGCCGTGAAGCATATCTTCGAGACGACGGAAGGCGTCGTGGACGTCGACTGGACGGTGGAAGCGGCGCAGCGACGGCAGCGTTTCCGCGTGGACCGCGTGCAAGTGGCCCAGGCCGGCGCCAGCGTCGAGCAGGTGACGCAAGCGCTCTATCTCGCGGTCTCCGGCGCGCCGGCCGGACTCGCGCCCTCACCGACCGCGCGCGAGGGCATCGCGATCGTGCCGCGGCTGCCGCTCGAGCAGCGCTCGTCGGTCGAGGCACTGCTCTCGATCCCGATCGCCACGGCCACCGGCCCGCAGCCGCTCGCGCGGTTCGTCAGCGTGGTGGAGGATGCGCGCCCCTCCGCGCGCATGCGCCGCGACCTGCGTCCGGTCATCTACGTCACGGGTGACGTGGCCGGCAGCGTGGAATCGCCGGTGTATGCGATCCTCGCGATGAACGCCCGGCTCGACTCGCTGCGGATCGGCGGCGCCCACGTGCGGCGCTACAACGCCGTGCAGCCCGAACAGCTCGACGAAACCGCCATCAAGTGGGACGGCGAATGGCAGGTGACGATCGAGGTCTTCCGCGACCTCGGCATCGCCTTCGCGATCGTGCTCGTGCTCATCTATGTGCTCGTCGTGGGCTGGTTCCAGAGCTTCACCATCCCGCTCGTCATCATGGCGCCGATCCCGCTCACGCTCGTGGGCATCCTGCCCGGCCATGCGCTCAGCGGGGCGTTCTTCACTGCGACGTCCATGATCGGGATGATCGCGCTCGCCGGCATCATCGTGCGCAACTCGATCCTGCTGGTGGACTTCATCCAGCTCGCCGAGGCGCGCGGGCGCACGCTGCGCGAGGCGGTGCTCGAGGCGGGCGCGGTGCGCTTCCGCCCGATCGCGTTGACCGCCGCGGCCGTGGTGATCGGCGGCCTTGTGATGGTGTTCGACCCGATCTTCCAGGGCCTCGCGGTGGCCCTCATGAGCGGCGCCGCGGTCGCGACGCTGTTCACGATGGTCGTGGTCCCGCTGCTCTACTGGGAGCTGCAGCGCCGGCGGTCGCCGGCGGCGGCGAGCGCCCCTTCGCCCGGTGCCGACCGATGACGACGACGATGAAGCTGTTGATGCTGGTCTACAGTGGTGCCGAGCCGGAGCGCGTGTCCGCGCTGCTCGACGATCACGGACACGGCTATACCGAGTTCCCCGACGCGCGCGGCGCCGGCACGACAGGCCGCCGCGAGGGCAGCCGGGCGTGGCCCGGCAGCTCGCGAATGTTTGTGAGCGTCGTGCCCGAGCACGCTGTAGCGGCGCTGGTCAGCCGGCTGCGCGACGAAACCGGTCAGCTCCCGCCGGGAGAGCGCCTGCATGTCGCGGTGCTCTCCACAGACACGTTCTTCTGAGGTTCCCTTAACCCGAGTGCCCTATGTGTGACGATCGCATCATCCGCCGGTTCGCCGGTACCTTCATCCTGCTCTCACTCGCGCTGGGCTGGTGGGTGAGTCCCGCGTGGTTCCTGTTCACGGCATTCGTCGGCGTGAACCTGCTGCAGTCGAGCTTCACGTCCTTCTGCCCGCTCGAGCGGGTGCTCGGGCGATTTGGCGTGGCGGGATGTCGGCGCAAGACCGGCGAGGCCTGACAATCCGGCGCCGCGTGCTGCGGTGGAACGACACCGCAGCTAGCGGCCGCTGAGAACCTTCTTGCGCGCCGTGTGCTCGAGCTCGATGCGGCCGCACACGATGTCGCAGAGCTTGAAGACATCGGGATCCGCGAGACCGTACACCATGCGAAGCCCGTCGCGCCGCCGCGAGACGAAGCCGAGGGCGTGCAACATCTGGAGATGCTTGGAGACATTGGCCTGGCCGAGCCCGGTCTCTTCGATGATCTCGGTGACGCTCGCGTCCCCCTGTCGCAGCGCGTTGAGGATGAGCAGCCGCGCGGGCTCGGCGAGTGCCTTGAAGCGGCCGGCGACGAGCGTCAGGAGTTCGGGCGTGAGTTGGCGCTTCGCGGCCATCGGGGGATCTCCGTGAGTGACTATACGGTAATATACTGTTTCCCCGCTCCGGCCACCACCCGGGCGCAGGCGCGGCGTTTCCCTGATGCCACACACGGCACCCGTCGGCGAAGTTGCGTGTATGGCAAGAATGAACCACCGCCCGCAAACCACGTTCGAGGAGATCGCGAACTGCATCGTGCACGGTGCGGGGCTCTTCGGCAGCCTCGTCGCGTTGCCCGTGCTCATGTCGGCCGCGGCCGGCCGGCGCGACCCATGGCACCTCGCCGGCAGCGCCGTCTTCGGGCTCACGCTCGTCGTGCTGTATCTCGCGTCGACGCTCTACCACGCCGTGCCCGCGTCGCGCGCCAAGCACGTGTTGCGCGTGGTCGATCACTCGGCGATCTACCTGCTGATTGCCGGTACGTACACGCCGTTCATGCTCGGCGCGCTGCGCGGGCCGTGGGGATGGACGCTGCTCGTCATCATCTGGGCGCTCGCGCTCGCGGGCATCGGCACCAAGCTCACGATTGGATTCCGCTATCCGCGGCTCTCGACGGCTCTTTATCTGTTGATGGGCTGGTTGATGGTCGTCGGCATCCAGCCGCTCATGGCGAACGTCTCGCGCGAAGGAATCCTGTGGCTGCTCGCGGGCGGCCTCTGCTACACGGGTGGCGTGGTCTTCTACGTGACCGACGCGCGCATCCGGTTTGGGCACGCGCTGTGGCATGTGTTCGTGCTCGCGGGGAGCGTGTGCCACTTCGTGGCCGTGCTCGGGTATGCGGCGCCGGCGGTGGCATAGGGCGACACCGCTCTGTGGAGGGGCGAGCGATGTCGGTGACGTCGGCGTATGATTCCCGAAGTCACCGCCCACCCCAGCCGCTCCCTGACATGTCGATCTCCCGTCGCCGTTTCCTCGCCACGTCCGCCGCCGCGGCCGTCGCCGGTACCTTCGCCCGTCCGCTTCTCGCGGCCAGCTGGCAGGCGCAGCCATCGCCGACGTTCACGCCGCTGCGTGGCAACGTCGGCACGTTCACCATGCGCGGCGGGACCATCGGGTGGCTCGTGAACGACGGCGGCGTGGCTGTCGTCGACAGCCAGTTCCCTGCCCAGGCGGCCGTCTGCCTCGCCGGCCTCAACGAACGCTCCGGCCGCCGTGGCGTCGACCTGCTCATCAACTCGCACCACCACGGCGATCATTCCGGTGGCAACATCGCCTTCCGCGGGGCCACCAAGAAGGTCGTGGCGCACGCGAAGGCGGCCGAGCACATGCACATGCCCCCGGGCGGCCAGCCGCCTGCCGACCAGCTCTTTCCCGACACCACGTTCACCGACTCGTGGTCGGCCGAACTCGGCGGCGAGCGCATCCACGCGCGCCATCACGGCCGCGCGCACACGAGCGGCGACGTCATCGTCACCTTCGAGCGCGCGAACGTCGCGCACATGGGCGACCTCATGTTCAACCGGCGGCATCCGGTCGTCGATCGCGCCGCGGGCGCGACGATGCGCAACTGGATGACGGTGCTCGATGGAGCGATCGCGACGCACGACGCCGAGACGATCTTCATCTTCGGCCATGCCAACACCGGCCTGCCCGTGACCGGCAGCGCGGCCGACCTTC
>JAKFFA010000096.1:0-26207 GCA_036675455.1 Gemmatimonadaceae bacterium
GGCGTGGTCGGCGCGGTGGCGGCCTTCGCGCAGCAGCATGGGCTGGCGTGACGCATCCCGACGTCAGTCCGCCCTGACGTGATGTCGCGCGGCAAGAAGCGGCTGGGTGTCATCGGGACGTTCGTGTGGGACATCATCCACGGCCGCGATGTGCGTGACGCGCCGCTGGAGGAGTGGGGCGGCATCACCTACGCGTTGAGCGCCTGCGAGGCGGCGCTCGGCGACGATTGGGAGCTGGTGCCTCTGGTGAAGGTGGGCAGCGACCTCGCGCCACGTGCGCGCGACTTCCTGCGCACGCTCAAGCGCGTCGCCCCTGACGCGGCGCCGATCGAGGTGCCGTTCCGCAACAACCGCGTGGAGATCCGCTATCACTCGGCCGAGCGTCGCAGCGAGGTGCTCAGCGGCGGGGTGCCGGGCTGGAGCTGGGCGGGCCTGCAGCCGCTGCTGCGTGACATCGATGCGCTGTATGTGAATCACATCAGCGGTTTCGAGCTGGACTTGGCGACCGCGCAGCTCGTCCGGCAGCACTTCAAGGGGCCGATCTACTGCGACCTGCACTCGCTGGTGCTGGGTGTGGAGCCGAGCGGCCTGCGTACGTATCATGCGCTGCCGGAAGTGGCGGCGTGGTGTGCCACGACGGACTTCCTGCAGGTGAACGAAGACGAACTCGCCATGCTGGCGCCGGACTCGATGGCGCTGGCGGCGACCGCGATGGCCGCCGGGGTGCACAACCTGATAGTCACGCTCGGCAAGCGGGGCGTCGTGTATTTCGCGACCCCACACTTCGAGCGTCTCTCGGATATCAGGACGGCCACCAGTGCGGCCAGCCCCCTGCGCACGGCCCTCGTGCCGGCCTCCGTGGCGCGCACGGACGGGCCAGGCGATCCCACCGGCTGCGGCGACGTCTGGGGCGCGACCTATTTCTCACGGCTCGTTTCGGGTGATATAATGTCTGTGGCGTTGCGCTCCGCGTGTGACGCGGCGGCGCGCAACGTGGAGCATCGGGGCGCAACCGGCCTCGCTCATCACCTCCGGGGAGAACTGCACGCGCCGTGACCGCCGTCATCACCGTCCCCGCGTCGCTCGATGAGCGCAGCTTCGAGACTGTCCTCGACCAGCTCGCGCCCATCCCCGCCGACGCAAAGGTCCTCGTCGATGCCCGGCACACGCGCTTCGCCACGCCGTACGGCCTCACGTCCCTGCTCTGCCTCGCGCAGACGCGGCTCGAGAAGCCCGAGTTCGCGCCGCCCGAGGACGAGTCCGTGGGATCGTACTGGGCGCGGTCGAACTTCTACCGCTATGCGGCGGAGCTCTACACCGTGCGCGGGACGCTGCCCAGGCCACGCGCGTCGCAGGACTCCGATGTGCTGCTCGAGGTGACGCCGATCGCGCGCAGCGAGGACGTGCACCTGGTGGTGGACCGCGTGAAGGATCGCGCGACGCATATTCTCACCACGGTGCTCAACCTCGAGCCGCGCGCGACGATGGGATTCACGATGACGCTGTCCGAGGCGTGCCAGAACATCGTGGAACACGCGGGACGCGGAGGCTGGGTGATGGTGCAACGGTATAACTGGTCCAAGCGGCGCGTCGGGCGTGACGTGGTGCAGATCGCCGTCTGCGACGCGGGAGTGGGGTTCAGCAAGTCCCTCGAAACGAGCCGCGCGCGCGCGCTGGCCGACCGCTGGGACGACGCCACCGCGCTCGAGAACGGCGTCATCAACGGCGTGAGCCGGTTCCAGGACCCGGGCCGCGGACAGGGCCTCAAGGGCATCCGCGGCTATGTGTTCCGGTTCGACGGCAAGCTCAGTGTGCGCAGCGGCACGGCGCGCATCGCGCTCAACCCGGAGTGGGAGGACGACGTCCCGCGCCAGGAGAAGTTGAGCCCGATGCCCGGCGCGCAGTTGCAGGTCATCATTCCGAAGCGGGTGCCCAAGCCATGACGGGAGCCACGGCATGACGCAGATCGACGTGAGGTCCGCGCTGCATGAGTCCGTCGCGGGGCCGTACTGCGACCTCGTCACGCGACGCACGGGTGCGGCGGTGCGCACTTTGATCGAACGCCAGCTCGACGGTCTTGCCGACGGCACGGTGGCGTTCCTCGATTTCTCGCGCATCGGCGTGCTGGACCGCTCCTGCGCCGATGAGTTCGTCGCCAAGCTCATGCTGCCGCGCGCCTCCGACGCGCCGTCGCGCGACGGCTACGTGGTTGTCCAAGGCGTCAACGAGTTTCACCTGGAGTCGATCGAGGCGGTGCTGCACGCGCACGGGCTCGCGCTCGTCGTGCAGTTCCCCGACGGCGTCGCGCACCTGGTCGGTGCCGTGACAGAATGCGAACGCCGCCTGTGGGAACTCGTGATGAGCGCCGGCGGCGCGAGCGAAGTGGCCAAGCTCGCGGACGCGGCCGGACTCGCCTGTGAGGAGGCCCGCGCGGCACTCGACAGCCTCGCGCGCCGGCGGCTGCTGCGCCGCGACGCCGACCACTTCGCGCCGCTGGGCGCCGCCGCCTGATGGCGCGCGCCTTCCAGCCGCTGCAGGTCGTCGGGTTCATCGCCACCCGGCGCGGTGACGCCGAGCGCGGGCCGCTGGTGCGCATCCGTCCGGACGATGCGCGCAGCCGGCTCATCGACGATGGAGAACTCGTCTGGGTGTATGGCCCGCGCCGCCACGAGCTCGCGCCCGTGGTGTACGACGAGGAGTTGCCGCGCGGCGGCGTCGTTGTGCGCGACCTCGGCGGGCTTGCCATCACCGAGATCGTCCGGCTGGTGAAGATGGACGTCGATCACCGGCCCGTCCTGACCAAGAATCTCGCCTGAGGATCGCCATCACCGTGCCCCGTTCCAAGTCGCGCAAGCAGTCGCAGGGCCTGTCCACACTCGCCATCCACGGCGGCCGCGAGCCGCACAGGCCGGGCGACGCGGTCGTCGAGCCGCTCGTGCAATCGGTCAACCATGTCACCGCGCCGGGCACCGCCGAGGGCCTGCTCTACACGCGCTACGGCAACACGCCCAACGCCACGCGCGTGCAGAAGCGGCTCGCGCTGCTCGAAGGCGCCGAGGCGTCGCTCGTCCTCTCCAGCGGCATGGGCGCGACCGCGTGCGCGCTGCTCGCGCTGCTCAGGCCCGGTGACCACCTGCTCGCGTCGATGTACATCTACGGCGGCACGCATCGCCTGCTCATGGAAGAGTTCGTGAGCCAGGGTATCGACGTCACGCTTGTGGACCCCTATGAGCCGCGCGCCTGGCGCAAGCGCATGAAGAAGGTCACGCGCGCGATCTTCGTCGAGTCGCCCGTGAACCCGACCTGCCGCGTGCTCGACCTGCGGCCGATCTCATACCTCACGCGCGGCGAGGGCATCGCGCTCGTCGTGGACTCCACGTTCGCGAGCCCCATCAACTTCCGGCCGCTCGAGCACGGCGCGGACGTCGTGGTGCATTCGGCCACGAAGTACCTGAACGGCCATCACGATGTGTTGGCCGGCGTCGTGTCGGGTTCGCAGAGCTACATCGACGAGGTGCTGCAGAAGGAGATGGTCTGGGGCCAGACCCCGGACCCGTTCTCGCTGTGGCTGCTCGAGCGCGGTATGAAGACGCTCGATGTGCGCGTGAAGCGCGCGAGCGCCACGGCCATGGTGATCGCGGAATGGGCCGAGAGCCGGAAGGAATTCAAGAAGGTGCACTACCCCGGCCTCGCTTCGCACCCCGATCATGCGATCGCAAGCGAGACGCTCGACGGCTTCGGCGGCATGCTCGCGCTCGAACTCACGGGCGGCGGCCGCGCGGCCGACCGTTTCCTGCGGCGCCTCCGGCTCGTCACCCATGCAGCAAGCCTCGGTGGAGTGGACACGCTCGTGAGCGAGCCGCGCTACACCTCCCATGCCAAGATGACCGCCGCCGAGCGCGCGCGTATCGGGATTCCCGACGGGTTCATGAGGTTCAGCATTGGCCTCGAGGATCCGGACGACCTGATCGCGGACCTCGAGCAGGCCCTCAAGTGACCCGATGATCCGTTTTTCCCACGTCTCCAAGCAGTACGCCCGTGGTGGTCCCGCTCTCGAGGACGTCTCGTTCCACCTGAATCGCGGCGAATTCGCATTCCTCACGGGTCCGAGCGGCGCGGGCAAGAGCACGATCCTCAAGCTGGTCTATGTGATGGAGCGTCCCACGGCGGGCGAGGTCCGCGTGGACGGGCGCAGCTCCGTCACGCTCAATCGGCATGAGATCCCGGCGTTGCGCCGGCGGCTCGGCGTCGTGTTCCAGGACTTCATGCTGCTGCAGGACCGCACGGCGGAGCAGAACGTCGCGTTCGCGCTCGAGGTGACGGGCGCGCCGGCATCGGCAATCGGGCCCAAGGTCGCCCGCGCGCTCACGCAAGTGGGGCTCGCCGCCAAGACGACCGCCATGCCGCACGAGCTTTCGGGCGGCGAACAGCAGCGCGTGGCGATCGCGCGCGCGCTGGTCAACGACCCGCTCGTGCTGCTGGCCGACGAACCCACCGGCAACCTCGACGTGCGCGCCTCGCGCAGCGTCTTCCAGCTGCTGCGCGAGATCAACGCGTCGGGCACCGCGGTGCTCATGGCGACGCATGACCTGGACCTCGTGCGCGCGAACGATTTCCGCACGATCGAGATGAACCGCGGCCGGCTCGTGTTCGACTCGGCCGTGCCGACGGACGCTGTGTCCATGCGCGACGTGACGCCCGATGACACGGACGCCGCGGGGGTTTCCTCATGAACCTCGCCGTCCGCGAAGCCATGCGCGCGTTCAAGCGCGCTCCCGTGCTCAGCGCGCTCAGTGTGACGACCATCGCGTTCTCGCTGTTCGCGTTCGGGCTCTTCGGCTTGGTGGCGCTCAACCTGCGCGCGGCGCTGCAGCAGGTGGAGGAGCGCGTGGAGATCCGCGGGTTCATCGCCGACGGCACCGCGCCCGAAGCCACCTCCGCCGCCGTGGGCGACATCCAGGCCTTCCCCGAGGTCGCCAGCGTGACGCTCGTGACACCGGCCGAGGCGCTCGAACGTGCGCGCCGCGAGCTGGGTGAGTTCGAGGGCGTGTTCGAGGCCGGTATCTTGCCCGCGTCAATCGAGGTGCGGCTGCGCGAGGGCCAGCGCGATCCCGAGACCGTGCGCGTCGTCGCGCGGCGCATGCAGGGCTACGACTTCATCGACGACGTGCGCTACGGCGAGGAGTGGGTCGAGAAGCTCTACCGCATCCGCAACATCGCCACGGCGTCGACGCTCGCGCTCGGCCTGACGTTCGCGCTCGTGGCGGTGATCATCATCGGCTCGACGATCCGCATGGCGGTGCTCGCCCGCACGGAGGAGATCCACATCATGCGGCTCGTCGGCGCGACCGACAGCTTCATCCGCGCGCCGTTCTTGCTCGAGGGCTTCCTCAAGGGCGCGCTGGGTGGATTGCTCGCACTTTTGCTCACGTGGCTCGCTTACCAGGTCGTCGGCCAGTACTTCACGCAGGCCGCCTACTTCGACCCGTTCGTGGCCGGCGTCGGCGTGATGGTCGGCGCGCTCATCGGGCTGACGGGGAGCGCGGTCTCCGTCGGGCGCCACCTGCGCCAGGTCTGAGCGTGGATCGCGGTCGGATGTGGGTGGGAACAGCGCATGATTGGCAGGTGCGTGCGTTGCAGAGCCTGCTGGCTCTCGTGGCGCTGGCCTTGGTGATCGCGCCGGCCTGCACGACGCTCGGCGCCCAGTCGCGTCTCCCACCCTCGGCGCAACAGGCCGCCCAGCGGCTACGCCAGGAACAGCAGGAGCTCGAGCGCCTGCGCCAAGAGCGCCTCGAGCTCGAAGCGCGCATGAAGCAGTTGCAGTCCAGCGCGCGCGACATCGCCGACGAGCGTCAAAACCTCGAGCGCCAGTTCCTCGCCACCTCGCAGGTGGTGCGCTCACTCGACCGCCAGCTCAACTCGCTCATGGCCGAGGTGGACACCGTCAACGCCGGCCTCGTACGTGCGCAGGACGAGTTACGCATCAAACGCGCGACGCTGCGGCACCGCGTGCGCGAGATCTACAAGCGCGGGCCGCTGTATACGCTGGAGGCGCTGCTCTCGGCACAATCATTCGGTGCGCTCGTGGCCCGGTACAAGTACCTGAGCATCATCGCGCGCCGCGACCGAACGCTCGTGGACCGCGTCGAGACGCTGGCCGGCCAGATTTCCGCGCAGCGCACGATGCTCGTGCGGCTGCAGGACGACATGGAGGCCAACCGGCAGCAGAAGGCGCAGGAGATGCAGCGGCTGCGCCGGCTCGAACTGCAGACGGGACGCACACTCGCCCAGGTGCAGGCCCAAGCCGAGCGCGCGCAGACGCGCTTGCAGCAGATCGAGCGCGACGAGGAGCGCCTCGCGGGCATCATCGCCGCACTCGAGGCCTCACGCCGCCGCGCCGAGTCAGCCGCGGGCGCGGCGCCGTCCAAGAGTTCGATCACGACGGCCGACCTCGGCCGCCTCGATTGGCCCGTGGAAGGCACCATCGTGTATCGCTTCGGCCGCGTGGTGAACCCCAACAACACCAAGATCACGTGGAACGGCATCGGCATCGGCGCGGCCTTGGGCACGCCGGTCAAGTCAATTGCCGCGGGTGAGGTGGTGGTGGCCGAGCCGCTGGGCACTTATGGGCTGACGATCATCGTGCAGCACGGCGGCGGCAACTACTCGATGTATGCGTCGCTGCAGGCCGTGCGCGTGCAAAAGGGCCAGCGCGTCGCGAAGGGGCAGGTGGTTGGGACGGTGGGACAGTCCGACCCCGACATGCCGCCGCGGCTGCACTTTGAGATTCGGCCGCAGGGGCGGGCGGTGGATCCTCTAGAGTGGCTCCGCGACCGCCGCTAGTACTGCGATGCGAGGGGGGATGCGGGGCGCCCTACGGTACGGGTTGCGGGGTGGGGTCGGGATGCGAGGTTCCGCATCCCGCATCACAGGAGCGCGATCAGTAGTTCCTCGCATCCCCAACCACCCCCCGCAACCCGTACCGCCCGTGCAACTCGCATCCCTCCCCGCATCGCAGTGGTTAGAAGTAGAGTTGGTACACAAGCGAAACATTCCGCCCCGGATTCGCCGCGAAACTCTTGATGCGGCTCGCTGAGTCGAAGTATCGCTCATCCGCCAGGTTATCCACCCGCAGCGTGAGTTGGTGAATCACGTTGCCCGCGACCCACTGCGCGCCGGCGTTCACGTTGAGCACCGTGTACGCGTCCGTCGCCACATCTACCGAGCCACCCGTCACGCGGTCCTGCGCGAAGCCGTGCCGGGCGTCGGCGCCCATCGTGTAGCGGCCGGCCTCCCAACGCACGCCGCCGCCGATGCGCGCCGGCGGCATGAACGGCAGCGGTGAGCCGTCGTCGCGGAACGACGCGCGCACGAAGTCGCCCATGACGTTGCCCACGACGTGCTCACCGAGTTGCACCTCGACGCTGCCCTCGGCCCCGCTGAGCTGCGCGTCTTCCTGCGCAAAGCGGTTGAGCGGCACGAGTTCCCCGTCCACGAGCGTGTCGCCGACGATGTCCGGCGTCACGAAGTTGTCAACGCGGTTCACGTACACCGAGACCTGCGCGCTCACGCGCGCGGCCGCGACACGCAGGATCGCCTCGGCGCCGTTGCTGACCTCGGCATCGAGATCCGGGTTGCCCATGTCATACGTTCCCGCCGCATGGTGCATCGCGTTCGAGTACAACTCTTCGACGGTCGGCGCGCGGAACGCGCGCGCCATGCTGCCGCTCACGGTCACGTACTCGCCAACAGGTACGCTGATGCCGAGCGACCCTGACGCGTTGCCGTAGTCCGTGGTGCGACCCGGGCCGAACTTCGGCTCGCCGGTCTTCGACACGATGCGATAACTGTCCCAGCGCGCGCCGAACTGCAGCAGCGTGGCGTGCTCCGCCTCGTCCGCACCCAGCGGTAGCTCCTGGTACACGAAGAGGCCGGCGCTCGACGAGTTGGCCGCCGGCGTCAGCGCTTCCTCTCCCAGGGCCGAGTACTGCTTGAACAGGCCCTGCAGGCCAATCGCGCCTTCCATCGGGCCAAAGGCCGTAGTCGCGCGCGCGTTGACGGTCTGCGTGCCGAGTTCAAACGTCGTGCCGATGGCGCCATCCGGCTCGATCTCATCATGGGTGTAGTCCTGCGCGGTGGCCTCGATGCGCAGGTAGGGGATCGCCGACGAGCCGAGCTGGATTCCACCGCGTGCGCTCAGGCCGGTGCGCCGCCCGTCGATACGCACGCCGGCTTCCGGATCGCCGGCTGCCGAGGGGAGGCCGTACTCGAAGTCATAGCCGCGCGCGGCGAGGCCCAAGTTCGCCCGCTCGCCGATGTAACCGAAGCCGAGCGAGGCGTTGTAGTTGCGTGAATCGGTGCCGTCGAGGGTCACCGCCTGACCTGTGCGCTGCGAGCCCATGTCGCGGAAACCCGCGTGCACGGTCATCGCCGTGCGCTCGCCGAGCCCCGCGGTGAGGCCGGCGCTCACCGCGCCGCCGGGCGTGGCGGTGGCGCTCTGGGCGCCGACGTAGCCCTCCAGGTGCGACGGCACCGCGGTGGGAATGTCGTTCGAGATGACATTGACCACGCCGCCGAGCGCGCTGCTTCCATAGAGAAGCGACGCGGGCCCGCGCACGACTTCGATGCGCTGCGCCGCGAGCGGATCGACCGAGACCGCGTGGTCAGAGGCCGATGACGCGAGGTCGCCGGAGCGTTCACCGTCCTGCAGCACGAGGATGCGGTCGCCCGTGAGCCCGCGGATCACGGGCATGCTCGCGGCAGGGCCGCCGAAACGCTGGCTCACGCCTGGCTCGCTTGCCAGCGTCGAGGCGACGGACGAGCCGAGCGACTTTGCGAGCGCCTGGCCGGAGAGCTCCACGGTGGCCTGCGTGAGCTGATCCGTCTCCGTGCCCGTGGGCGACGCGCTGACGACCACGGATCCCAGTCGCAAGGCGGTCTGCTGCAGCGTGATCTTCAATTCGACGTCGTCGCCAGTCGGCGGGACGCGCACGACCACGTGACCCGGTGCAAAGCCGATCCGCGTGACGTTGATGTGGTATTCGCCGGCGGGCAGTCCGCGCAGCACGAACTTGCCTTCGGCGTTGGTGGTCGTGACACGCCCGACCTCGGCCACAAGGATGGTGGCGTTCGCAAGGGGAGCGCCAAGCGTGTCAGAAACGGTTCCGAGGACCGCGGGGGCCTTGGCCAAGGGCGCCGTAGCAACGGCAGTGACATGAGCGGCCGCTGACGCAGTGGCCGGTGCGGTCGACCTGGCCGCGGCCGCACCCGGTGCCGTGGCAAGAATGCCGCACGCCACCGCGGCCAGGCGAAGCGAATGATTCAGTGAATTCAAGCTGGAGAATCCGTGCATGGTAGAGTCGATACCGTCTGAGTCCGGCTGCGCGGCCACTTCCGCGAAGGGCCGCGCTGCAGAGAATGCACGCGCCCGATGTGGCGTGTGCGGGTGACTCAGGCGTGCGGCGGAGCCCGTGGAGCCGGTTTACCACGCTGGGTGAGGCGGCCGAACTCCGGTTCGAACGTCGCGACCGGCGTCTCCCGGCGCAATACGGCTGCCGGGCAGGGCGCGTCCGCGTCGGTCGCGACCGGCGAGGTGAGCACCTGGCAGGTATGACAGAGCGACGCGTCGTGCGGTGCCGGGCAGTCGGAACCTGTGCCGTCCTCCATGTGCATCACCACGATCCCGTCGTGGTCGGCGCGCGCGTCGGCCAGCGGCAGGGCAGCGGCCACCAACGCGTACAGCACGAGCCACGCGGACGCGCACGCGCGCGTCACGCGCGGCAGCCGGTGCCGCGGAGGGGAAGTGGAGGGTCGCATGCTGCGAGAGTGTACCGGATCAGGCATTCGATGTTCCAACGCAACGACGGGCCAAACCGCTGTCTTTACTGCGATGCGAGGCCGCGACCAGCCAAACAGTAGTTCCTCGCATCCATCATCTCCCCCGCAACCCGTACCGCCCGTACAACCCGCATCCCCCCTCGCATCGCCGTACGTCGCAGAGGCTGTGCGGGTCTACTAGATTAGGTAAATGAAGCGTGAGGACGCCCTCGAGTACCACGCCCGGGGCCGCCCGGGCAAAATTGCCGTCGTTCCCACCAAGCCGCTGACCAATCAGCGGGACTTGGGGCTTGCCTATTCCCCAGGTGTGGCCGAGCCCTGCCTGGAGATCCAGGCCAACCCGGACGACGCCTACAAGTACACGGCCAAGGGCAACCTCGTCGCCGTCGTGACCAACGGCACCGCCGTGCTCGGGCTCGGCAACATCGGCGCCCTCGCCGGTAAGCCCGTTATGGAGGGCAAGGGCAACCTCTTCAAGCAGTTCGCGGATCTTGATGTATTCGACCTCGAAGTGGGCTCCGAGGACCCCGAGGACGTCATCAAGTTCTGTCAGCTCCTCGAACCCACCGTCGGCGGCATCAATCTCGAAGACATCAAGGCGCCGGACTGCTTCCACATCGAGGAGACGCTCCGCAAGACGCTCAAGATCCCAGTCTTCCACGACGACCAGCACGGCACGGCGATCATCTCCGGCGCCGCGCTGCTCAATGCGCTCGAGGTGTCGGGCAAGGACATCGCGCGGATCAAGGTCGTGTTCTCGGGCGCCGGCGCGGCGGCCATCTCCACCGCGGAGCACTATATCCGGCTCGGCGTGCCGCGTGAGCACATCCTCATGTGCGACCGCACGGGCGTGATCCACAAGGGCCGCGAAGGCGACATGGACCCGTACAAGGCGCGCTTCGCAGCCGACACCGAGGCGCGCACGATCGCCGACGCGCTCAAGGGCGCGGACGTCTTCGTGGGTCTCTCGGCCGCCGGCGCGGTCACCGGCGCCATGGTCGCGACGATGGCGAAACAGCCGATCATCTTCGCGCTGGCGAACCCGGTGCCGGAGATCCTGCCGCACGAGGTGCGCGCGGTGCGCGACGACGCGATCATCGCCACGGGCCGGTCCGACTATCCCAACCAGGTCAACAACGTCCTCGGCTTCCCGTTCATCTTCCGTGGCGCGCTTGACGCGCGCGCGACCGAGATCAACGAGGAAATGAAGATGGCCGCGACGCGCGCGCTCGCGTCGCTCGCCAAGGAAGACGTGCCCCAGAGCGTCAGCGCGCTCTACGGCCTGAGCAACGTGAAGTTCGGTCCGGAATACCTGATTCCCTTCCCGTTCGACCCGCGCGCGCTGCTGCGCGTGGCACCGGCCGTCGCGTGGGCCGCCGTGGCCAGCGGCGTCGCTAAAGAGTTCATCGACCTCGACGAGTACCGCGACAAGCTCGAGGCGCGCCTCGGCCGTGCGCGCGGCATCATGCGCGGCATCATCTCCCGCGCCCAGCATGACCCCAAGCGCGTCGTGTTCCCCGAGGGCGAGGACCCGAAGATCCTGCGCGCCGCGCAGATCCTCGTGGACGAAGCCATCGCGCAGCCCATTCTGCTTGGCCGCCACGACCGCGTGCAGGCCATGGCGGACCAACTCGGCATCTCGCTCGACGGCATCACGGTCGAGGAGCCGGGCGCGTCCATCATGCGTGACAAGTACGCACAGTACCTCTGGCACCGCCGGCAGCGCAAAGGACTCTCCCTGCCCGAGGCGCACCAGAAGATCACGCGCGCGATCACGTTCGGCTGCGCGATGGTGGCCTGCGGCGACGCCGACGCGCTGCTCGGCGGCCTCGGCAAGCACTATCCCGAGACCGTGCGGCCGGCGCTCGAGGTCATCGGCGCGCAACCGCGCGTGGGACTCGTCTCCGGCCTCTATATGCTCGTGTTCGAGAAACACGTCGTGTTCTTCGGCGACACCACGGTGAACATCTCGCCGACGGCGGAGCAGCTCGCGCAGATCGCGTGGTCGGCGGCGGGCGTGGCGCGCGTGTTCGGCATCTCGCCGCGCATCGCGATGCTCTCGTTCTCGAACTTCGGCTCGGTGAAGCATCCCGCAGCGGCCAAGGTGGCCGAGGCGGTCCGGTTGTTGCGCCTGCGCGATCCCTCGCTGGTGGTGGACGGGGAGATGCAGGCGGACACTGCGTTCAGTGAAGCGGCGCTGGCGGAGAACTACCCGTTCAGCGTCCTGAAAGAAGCGGCCAACGTGCTGATCTTCCCGAATCTGAGCGCGGGTAACATCTCGTACAAGCTGCTCACGCACCTGGGCGGGGCCACGGCGATTGGCCCCATCCTGGTCGGTATGCAACACCCCGTGCACGTGCTCGAGCAGGGCGCAGACGTGCAGGAGATCGTCAACATGGCGGCTGTCGCTGTGATTGATGCACAACAGCACATCCGCGCCCCCCTTCCCGTATCCAATCCATCATGACCACATCCTCATCCCCCGAGAGAAAGGCGCCGGTGCGCGAGAGCGCGACGGGTCTCACGGCCCAAGGTCTTTCCCCGAAGGGCACTGCCCACTGGAACCTCGAGGCACCCGACCTCGTGCAGGCCGCCGCGCGCCGCAACGAGGGGCAACTCGCGCATATGGGCCCGTTCGCCGCCGTGACGAGCCCGCACACCGGCCGCTCTCCCAACGACAAGTTCGTGGTGAAGGATCCCGCGACCGATGCCGACGTGGATTGGGGCAAGGTGAACCAGCCGATGGAGGCGAAGCACTTCGACGCGCTGCTCGCGGACGTGCGCACGTACCTCGACGGGCTCGATGAGCTGTTCGTGCAGGACCTGTATTGCGGCGCCGACGCGGCCTACCGCCTCTCGTGCCGCTACGTCACGCCCAACGCGTGGCATGCGAACTTCGTGCGCAACATGTTCATCCGGCCGGACATCGCCGAGCTGGCGACCTTCGCGCCGAACTTCAGCATCCTGCACGCGCCCGAGATGCAGGCCGACCCGACGAAGCACGGCACGAAGAGCGGCACGTTCGTCGTGCTGCACCTCGCGAAGCGCATGATCCTCATCGGCGGCACACGCTACGCCGGCGAGCTCAAGAAGGCGATGTTCACGGTGATGAACTACCTGCTGCCGAAGCAGGGCGTGCTCTCGATGCACTGCTCCGCCAACATCGGCAAGGACGGCGACACGGCGCTCTTCTTCGGGCTGTCGGGCACCGGCAAGACGACGCTGTCCGCCGACCCGGAGCGCGGCCTGATCGGCGACGACGAGCACGGCTGGAGCGAGAACGGGGTCTTCAATTTCGAGGGCGGTTGCTACGCCAAGGTCATCAACCTCTCGCGCGAGCAGGAGCCCGACATCTTTGCGACGACGGAGATGTTCGGCACGATCCTCGAGAACGTCGTGCTCGAGCCGGGCACGCGGAAGGTCGAGTTCGCCAACCAGAGCATCACCGAGAACACGCGCGCGTCGTACCCGCTGCACTACATCCGCAACCACGTGCCGAGCGGCCGCGGCGGGCACCCGAAGAACGTCGTGCTGCTCACGGCCGACGCGTTCGGCGTGCTGCCGCCGATCGCGAAGCTCACGCCGGAGCAGGCGATGTACTATTTCCTCTCGGGCTACACCGCCAAGGTCGCGGGCACGGAGCGCGGCGTCACGGAGCCGCAGGCCACGTTCTCGGCCGCGTTCGGCGCGGTGTTCCTCGTGTGGCACGCCACCAAGTACGCCGAGATGCTCGGCGAGCGGTTGCGCAAGCACGGCTCGGCGGTGTGGCTCGTGAACACGGGCTGGAGCGGCGGCGCCTACGGCACCGGCCAGCGCATGAAGCTCTCGTACACGCGTGCGATGGTGCGCGCGGCGCTCGCCGGCAAGCTCGACAAGGTGAAGCTCGCGACGGACCCAATCTTCGGCCTGCACGTGCCGACCGCGATCGAGGGCGTGCCGGCCGAGATCCTGATGCCGCGCAACACGTGGAAGGACGGCGCGGCCTACGACGCGCAGGCGAAGAAGCTGGCCGGGATGTTCGTCGAGAACATCAAGAAATTCGGTGACGCGGTGTCGAAGGAGATCATCGGCGCCGGACCGAAGGTGTGAGGCAGGCGTCACGATAGTGAGGCGATCAAGGGAAGCCGGGCACGCCTGCTCGGCTTCCCTTCTTTCGATCAGCTGATGTCACCTTCATAAAACCGATACCATGACTTGCATTTAGCCGTACCCCAAACGTTCATTCAGCCGCCCGCAGAACTTGCTTCACGTCACTCAAGGCCGCCATCGACCAGAAGCGGACTCCGGGGCGCTTCATGCTCACAGGATCCGCCAACGTCCTGATGGTGCCGAAGCTCGCCGATGCACTTGCGGGCCGAATGGCGATCCTGCGCCTGCACCCACTTTCGCAAGGCGAATTGACGGGCCAAGCAACGCGCTTTCTCGCGAGCCTGTTCCGGCGTGGAAAGCGAGGCTGCCAAAAGCGTGAACGACCCAGACTTTCACGGACTTCGCAAATTGCGCCTTGCGGCTGGTCCCTCGTTCGTCGCGGGGGTGGTACTGTACGATGGAACGGCGGTCATTCCGTTTGACAAGGATCTCGTTGCCGTCCCGATTCGATGCCTCTGGGAGAATTAAGTTGCCCATTCTTCGCGACCCCCTCTGGAACAACATCCGTGTCGAGGGCCCCTACCTGCGGCTCCTCGACACGCCCGTGTTCCAACGCCTGCGCTACGTCCGGCAACTGGGCCTCGCACACTTGGTCTACCCCGGCGCGACACACTCACGGTTCGAGCATGCGCTGGGGGCCTACCATCTCGCACGCCTCACCGTCGGCGTGCTGGGAGATGCAGGCGCGGCGGGCTCGGGCACAGTCGGCCCGGAGGCCGCGGCGTCACGCGCAGCGGGTGCGTTTTCGAACGAGGAGGGCCGTATCATCGTCGCCGCGGCGCTGCTCCACGACATCGGCCATTACCCGTTCTCGCACGCGCTCGAGGAACTCGGCATCCGGCACCATGAGGACGTGGCCGAGCCGCTGATCTGCACGGGCGACATCGCCCGGATCCTGCGCGCGGAGTTCGCGCCCGACGCGCCGGAGCGCGTGCTCGCACTCGTGCGCGGGAAGAGCACGTCGCCGCTGCAGGGGCTCATCTCGGGCTCCATCGACCTCGACAAGATCGACTACCTCAAGCGCGACGCCATGATGTGCGGCGTCGCGTACGGTGAGATCGACGTCGAACGCCTGCGGCACGCGCTCGTGCTGGTGCAGGATCCCCAAGCCGGGCGCCTCGCGATCGGGCTGCACGAGAAGGGCCTGTCGGCGCTCGAGTCATTGCTGTTCGCCAAGTACCAGATGTACCGCAACGTCTACTGGCACCACGCGGTGCGCAGTGCCACGGCCATGTACAAGCGGCTCATCGAGGATGCGCTGCAGGCCGGCGACCTCGTCGAGGGCGCGCTGGTGGCGTACACGGACGAAGGGATCCTCGACGCGCTCGAGCGCGCGGGCGGCTCGCGGGCGCCTTCGCCGCTGCTGGCCGCCATCCGCACGCGCCGGCTCTACAAACGCGCCATGGAGATGCCCGCGGCTGAACTCGCTGGCGTCGACCTCGAGTGGCTCGCCGAGGACCGCGAGCGCACGCGCGCCGCCGAGGACTCCCTCGCCAAGCGGCACGGCTTCCGCCGGGGCGAGCTGCTGCTGGACTTTCCGCGCAAGGAGCGCATGCTGGGACTCGACCTACCGCTGATCACGCGCGACGGACAGGTGCGCCGCGTGACCGATGCCGGACTCGCGGGTGCCATCAACCTGCCGATCCTGGCCGAACAGCTCTATCAGTCCGCGCGCTGGCTGCGCGTCTTCACGGTCGAGCGGCGCGGCATCCCGCGCGAGGTCGTCCTGGACGCACTGGCTCGTGGCTGATCCGACCCTCGTCACCGCGCACGACATCTGGGGACGTGCGGGCAACACGATCTGGGAGGCCGAGGCCTTCGGCGAGGCGCCGTCGTTCTACCCGGTGTACGGGCTCGGGAACGCGTTCAGTCATTCGCCGCTCGACCTCGTGCGCTGGCGCGGCGAACTACACCTGAACGAAATCGTCGCGCGCCGCATCCCGCGCGCCGGGCCGCGCCGTTACTGGTCGGGCGTCGAAACGCTCGACGAGGAGGTGCTGCGCGTCGGCGCGCCGGTGACGAGCACGCGCACCCTGCGCGACCGCGACGCCTTCGTCGCGGCGATCTGCGCGGCCCTCAGGGCCGATGTGGCGTCGATCGAGGCCGCGCACCCGGGGCACACGAACGTGATCCTCTGCGGCGGCCGCGACAGTCTCAACCTGCTGCTGTTGCCGTGGACCAACCCCGTGCTCGCGGTGAGTGCCGCACCCAACTTCGAGCTCGCGCGCGGCTTTGTCCGCGACAACGGCCTCGGCATCGACGTTGTCGAGATCGCGGACCGGGACGCGTCGCAACTCGACGCCGAGGTGCTGGCCAACATGTGCCGACTCGACCTGCGGCACTGCCGCTGGGGCGGCGAGCTGCGACACATGGCGCAGGAGCTCGGCCAGCGCGCGCTGTTCTGGAAGGGCCAGCTCGCCGACACGTTCATGACGCCCTATTGGCGCGCCTATACGCATCCCCCCAAGCTGCGCCGGCTCGTGAAGATCCCCGGCCTGCGCGCCCTCACGAGCCATCCGCTGTACCAGACGTTCTTTCATTGGAGTCTGTACCATCGCGGCGCGATGTGGCAGGGCACGCACCTCTCGCTGCTGCGTGACATCACGGGCGCGCTGTTCCTCTCTGCGTATCACGGGCCGGCGATGACGGCAGTACTCGGCCAAGTGGACCTCGCGGCGGCCGTCACGGCTGACATTCGTCCGTTGGTGGCGCGGGCGCTCACGGGCGTCGATGTGCGCTATCCGACGGCGAATCCGGGGCCACCACCGTCGTCCATCCGAGAAGGCATCTCAGGCGTCGAACACTTCCTCGAGGTCGCGCGCCGGACGGGACTCAGGGTTCGGCGTTAGACGGCGCCCGATGGCGCCCATGCGCTTCCGCCAGCAACCGTCCAATGCCACGGTAGAACTTCGCGTCCGCGGCCTTGCCCTCCTCTGCCAGCGCGAGCGCGCAGCGCTCCAGCGCGTAGAGGATGTTGCCCAGGTACAGCTCGGAGAGTTCGCCGACGGTGTCGGGCTGCGCCTGGTCAGCCACCGGCGACCCCGTCCAGTCCGGCGACCTGGATCACGATCGCCGTGATGTTATCGAGTCCGCCGCGCCCGTTTGCCTCGGCGATCAGCGAATCCACGATGCGGCCCGGGCCGGAGCGCGGCTGCAGCAACTGCAGGAGACGGCGGTCATCCACCATGCCCGTCAGGCCGTCGGAGGCAAGCAGGAACACGTCGCCGACCTTGATCTCACCGGAATAGATGTCGACGTCGACCTCTTCGCTCGCGCCCACGCAGCGCGTGATCACGTTGCTGTAGGGGTGGTAGCGCGCCTGCTCCGGCGTCAGCAGTCCCGCGTCCACCTGCTCCTGCACGTACGAGTGGTCCTTGGTGAGCTGGACCAGCACGCCATCGCGTAACAGATAGATGCGCGAGTCGCCGATCTGCCCGATCAGGTAGCCCGCGTCCGACAGCACGGCCACGGACGCCGTCGTGCCCATGCCCTGCTTGTCCACCTCGGCCAGCATGCGGTTGTAGATCGCGCGGTTCGCGTCCTTGAGCGCCTTGGCGATCATGTCGCCGGCATTCGGGTCCGTGACCGCCTTCATCGGCAGCAGTTCGCGGGCGATGATCTGCACCGCCATCTCACTGGCCACTTCACCGGCCGCATGGCCGCCCATACCGTCCGCGACCACGAAGACGCCCCGCCGCTCATCGGCCTCGGCGAAGAAATTGTCCTCGTTGCCGGACCGGATCATGCCCACGTCGGTGCCTGCGCCGACCGCGATCTGCATCAGGTCAACGCCCCGCGAAAAAGAGGAAAGCGAGCAGACCGGCACCACCGCCGGCAAGCGTAAGCATGAATGCGACGACCCCGGCGCAGCCTTTGCGGGGCTCTTCCTGCGTCACGACGGGCGTCTTGGCGAGCGCCGGCGTGCGCGAGGCGGCCGCGCGGCGCGCGGCGTCGGGGCTCATCGCCGCGATCGCGCGCGTGCCGCCCGCCTCGTCCACCCGGTCGGCCGCGGCGCGGAACGTCATCTTGATCCCGCCGAAGCGCAGGTCGGGCGCGCCATCGAGGCGCTGTTCGCCTTGCACGCGCCGCCCGCCGACGTAGGTGCCATTGGTCGAATCCTGGTCCACGATCCACCAGCCGTCGCCACGCCGCTGGATCTTGGCGTGCGAGTCGGAGACCGATTCGTCCTTGATTGCGATGTCGTTATGTGCTCCGCGACCGATGTTGGTCAATGCGGAATGCAGCTCGAAGCGGCTGCCCTTGAGCGGGCCGCTCGTGATGACCTCGAGCGTGGCCAGCGCGGGGCGACGCTCGGCGGCGGGCGCCACGCTGGGCGCCGTCACTGGCTCCACCACTGGAGCGGCCGCAGCTGGAGACACAACGGCGGCAGGCGCTGGAGCAGCAGCCACGGGCGCTGGAGCAGCAGCCGCAGCCACGCTCTCCGCCACCGGCGCGGCCACCGGCGCGACGTCCGCGTAGAACCGGAATTCCTCGGCGCCCATCTTAATGATGTCGCCGCGGCCCAGCACCTGTTCGTCGCCCATCCGCTCGCCGTTGACCCACACGCCGTTCGTCGAGTGGTCGTGCAGCACGTAGCCATCGGGCCCGGGCGTGATCGACGCGTGCTTGCGCGAGATCTCCGTCGACGCGATGACGATGCCGTGCCCGACCTCGCGGCCGATCGTGAGTCCCTCGTCGGGCACGACGTACTCCCGGCCGTCCACGAGCGAGATCACCCGACCCCCGACCGCCATGGTCGGTTTGCGAGGCGCCGACGCCGCACGGCCCTGCATCACCGCCGCGATGTCCGATGCGCTCACGTACTGCGTGCTGCCGGCCTTCTGGTCCTCACCGAGCCGTAGCTCGTGGCCGGCGATCTCCACGCGGTCCCCGTGCAGCAGCGGGCTCGGCTCGGCACCCAGCTGCACGCCGTTGATGGACACGGCGGACTCCGGCGACCCGCGGCGAATCACCACGCCACCAGGGCTCACCGACACCACCGCACGCATGTTTGGATCGCCACTGGGTAGCCTGACGACGGCGCCTTCGAAGGCCCCGATAGTCGCTTCGCCCGCCGGAAGCGGGAATTGCCGGTCCTGAAGCTGCAGATAGGGCATCTGTGAGGTGAAACTACCGGGGCTCCGGGGGGTCGGCAAGCGTCAGGACGATGTCAGGCATGGGCTTGCGCCGCCGCGGACTCCCATTCTCCGGCCTGCAAGAGGTACAGTCGCGCGTACAGGCCGCCGAGCGCGAGCAGCTCGCGATGCGTGCCGCGCTCGCGCACCTCGCCGTGGTGCATCACGAGAATCTCGGATGCGGCGGTGATCGTGCTGAGGCGGTGCGCGACGGCGATCGTCGTGCGGCCGTGCATCAGCGTCTGCAGGCCGCGCTGGATCGCGGCCTCCACCTCGCTGTCGACGGCACTGGTCGCCTCGTCGAGCAGCAGCAACGCCGGATCCGAGGCGATCGCGCGCGCAAACGAGAGCAGTTGGCGCTCGCCAACACTCACCGAGCTGCCCCGTTCGCCGAGCCGGTGCCGGTACCCGTCGGGCAGCCGTTCGATGACGCGGTCCGCGCCGACGCGCGCCGCAGCCGCCGCAACGTCCGCATCGCTGAGCGGACTCGCGAGCCGGATGTTGGTCGCGATGTCGCCGGCGAACAGGAAGATGTCCTGCTGCACGTACCCCACCATGCGCCGCACTTCATGCACCGGCAGGTGCCGGATGTCGCGCCCGTCGAGCAGGATGCGCCCGCGCTGTGGTTCATAGAACCGCAACAGCAGGTTGATGACCGTCGTCTTCCCCGCCCCCGTGTGCCCCACGAGCGCCAGCGTCTCCCCCGGCCGCACGGTGAAGCTCACATCCCGCAGGACCCATTCTTCCCCAACGTAGGCAAACCACACGCCCTCAAATGAGACCGTCACCCCCGCCTCAGCGGAGCGAGCACGAGCGCTAGCGGAGTCGGACACCTCAGTCGTCCTCCGCGCGCTCTCATTCCCCTCCGCGCCTCCGCGTGAGACACCCCCCTCACCCCGCATCCCTCTAACAGGCGCCGCCCCCTCTCCGTCGGGCTCGTCGAGTAACCGAAACACCCGCTCCGACGACGCCATCGCCTGCTGCAGCGTGTTGTACTTGTCCGACAGATCCTGCAACGGCTGGTAGAACCGACGCGCGAGCTGCAGGAACGCCGCCACCGTCCCCACCGTGAGGACGCCGCCCTCCACCCTCGGCGCCGCCGCGACGATGAGGCTCGCCAGCGCGATCGTCGTCAGGATCTCGATGGCCGGAAAGTACAGCGCATAGATCGTGATCGAGCGCAGGTGCGCGTCGAGGTGCGCGCGGTCGAGCTTGCGGAACCCCTCCGCCTCGTCCTGCTCGCGCCCGAACAGCTGCACGATGCGCATCGCCGCGATGCGCTCCTGGAGGTACGCATTGATGCGCGCGAGCCGCGTGCGGATCTCGCGGTAGGCGTCGCGCACCCGCACACGGAAGATGCGCGACACCACCAGGATACCCGGCACCACGAGGTAGGCCGCGATCGCCAACCGCCAGTCCACAACCACCATGAACACGGTGATCGCCAACAGCGTGAAGATGTCGCCCAAGCCGGCCACCACGCCGCTCGCAAAGAGTTCATTGAGTGACTCCACGTCACTCGTCACGCGCGTGACCACGCGACCCACCGGATTGCGGTCGAAGAACGGGATTGGCAGCCGCTGCAGCTTGGCGAACAGCTCGCGCCGCAGGTCGTGCATCACGCGCTGGCCGAGGATGCCCGTGAGCAGCGTCTCGCCGTACAGGCAGGCGACCTGGGCCACGAGCGCGGCCACCATCAGCAGTACCGACTCACGAATGAGCCCGCCGTCCGCCGCCGGGATCGCGACGTCGATCACGCGACGCGTCATCATCGGCGGCACCAACTGCAGCGCGCCTCCGATCATCAGCAGCACCAGTGCGCCCAGTACGAGCGTGCCGTACGGACGGACATAACGGAACAGGCGCCGGGCGAGACGTGCGTCGAATGCCTTGCCGAGCGCCTCTTCGTCGTGCTGGATGGTCACGGTCTTTGAAAAATCGCTACGCGTCCACCCGCCGCGCCACCCCCGCTTAGCTTTCGAGTGGGATGAAAGACCGTATCGTCGTGCGCGGCGCGCGCCAGCACAACCTCAAGGACGTCTCGCTCGAGTTCCCCCGCCGCGCCATCACCGTCGTCACCGGGCCGTCGGGCTCGGGGAAGTCCTCGCTCGCGTTCGACACGATCTACGCCGAGGGCCAGCGGCGCTACGTCGAGTCGTTGTCGGCGTACGCGCGACAGTTCCTCGAGCGTATGCCGAAGCCCGACGTCGATTCCATCGACGGGCTCTCGCCCGCAGTCGCGATCGAGCAGAAGAACCCCACGCGCACGTCTCGATCGACCGTGGGCACCGCGACCGAGATCCATGACTTCCTGCGCCTGCTCTGGGCGCGCGTCGGCCGCACGATCTGCCCGATCGACGGGCGCGAACTGCGTCCCGACACGCCGCAGTCGGCCGCCGACGCCGCGCTCGCGCTCCCGGTCGGCACGCGCGTGCATATCGGGTTCCCGTTCGCGCACTCGGCCAAGCTCGTGCACGCGCGAATCGTGGAGCACCTGCGCGCGAAGGGGTTCGTGCGCGTCATCGCCGACGGCGCCGTGCATCATCTCGACGATATCGACGTCACGGCAGCGCGCCCCAAGCCGAACCTCGCCAAGGCCAAGGAGCTGCTCGTCGTCACCGACCGGCTGGTCATCTCGGGGGAGGCGCGTAATCGCCTCACGGACGCGCTCGAGACGGCGTTCTCGGAGGGCGACGGCGAGGCCATCGTCGTCCCGGAACAGGGCGCACCATTGCGGTTCACCACATCGTTCCGCTGCCCCAACGACGGCCACGTGGCGCCGGCGCCGACGCCGCAGCTGTTCTCGTTCAACAACCCGCGCGGCGCGTGCCCCACGTGCAACGGGTTCGGCGCGACGCTCGAGTTCGACGAGGCGCTCATCGTGCCCTACCCCGAGCGCTCCCTGCGCGACGGCGCACTCGACCCGTGGACCAAGCCGCGCTACGAGACCAAGCGCGCGGCGCTCGTGGAGTTCGCGCGCAAGGAAGGCATTCCGCTCGACGCGCCGTGGCGCGATCTCACGCGCGCGCAGCAGGAGCGACTGCTGCACGCCAAGGTGAAGGGCTACGTGGGCATGCTGCCGTTCCTGCACGCGCTGGAGCCGAAACGCTACAAGCAATACATCCGCATCTTCCTGCGGCAGTACCAGTCGGCGCGCACGTGTCCGTCGTGCGGCGGGGCGCGGCTGCAACCGGACGCGCTGAATGTCCTTGTAGGGGGCCGCACCATCGCGGAAGTCTCTGCGATGCCGGTGGACATGCTGCGGCCGTGGGTGGACGCGCTCGAGCTGCGTGAGCAGGAGGCGGCCGTCGCCGCGCACATCCTGCGCGAGGCGCGCGACCGCGTCGCGTTCCTGTGCGAGGTCGGGCTCACCTATCTCTCGCTCGACCGCGCCACGCGTACGCTCTCGGGTGGCGAGGCGCAGCGCATCGGGCTCTCGAACTCGCTGGGCGCGCGCCTCGTGGACACGCTGTACGTGCTCGACGAACCGAGCATCGGCCTGCATGCGCGCGACTTGGACCGGCTGCTCGCGCTCTTGCGGCGCCTGCGCGACGGCGGCAACACCGTGCTCATGGTCGAGCACGACCTTGAGGCCATGCGCATGAGCGACTGGATGCTCGAGCTCGGTCCCGGCAGCGGCGAGCACGGCGGCGAAGTGGTCTTCAGCGGCCCGACGTCCACGGCGGCCGAAAGTCCACTGACGGGCCGGTATCTCACCGGCGCGCGCGTGATCCCCATGCCGGCACGGCGCCGGCGCGCGGGGCCCGCGTGGCTCACCGTCACCGGCGCGCGCGAGCACAACCTGCGCGGCGTGACGGCGCGCATCCCCCTGGGCACACTCACGTGCTTCACGGGCGTGTCCGGCTCGGGCAAGAGCACGCTCGTGCATGACGTGATCTTCCGCGCGTTGGAGCGCGCGCTCACGGGCGAGCACACCGCGCGGCAGCACCTGGGCGAACGCGTCGGCGCGTTCGACGCGCTCACCGGATGGGACGCGCTCGACGAGGTCGTGCTCGTGGACCAGGAGCCCATCGGTCGGTCGCCGCGCTCGAATCCCGTGACGTATGTGAAAGCGTTCGACGAGATCCGGCGCATCTTTGCGGAGCTGCCGCTCTCCCGTCAGCGCGGCTACACGCCGGGCACGTTCTCGTTCAACGTGCCCGGCGGCCGCTGCGAGACGTGCGAGGGCGCGGGCGCCATCGAGGTCGAGATGGTCTTCATGGCCGATGTCTTCGTGCCGTGCGAGACGTGCGGCGGCGCGCGTTACAAGCCCGACGTGCTTGAAGTGACGTACTTCGGCAAGCGCATCACCGACGTGCTCGAGATGACCGTCGATGCCGCCATCCGGTTCTTCCCGCGCGAGGAGAAACTGGGGCAGGCCCTGTGGCAGGTGCAGCAGGTCGGACTCGGCTACCTGCGACTTGGCCAAGGCGCGACCACGCTGTCGGGCGGCGAGGCGCAGCGACTGAAGATTGCGCGCGAACTGGCACTCGCGGCGCGCAAGGGGGGTACGAAGCTGTACGTGATGGATGAACCTACAACAGGGCTGCATCCGCAGGACATCGAAGTGCTCTGCGCCGTGCTCGACCGGCTCGTGGACGCGGGACACACCGTGGTGTTGATCGAACACAACCTCGATGTGGTGAAGCGCGCGGACTGGGTGATCGACATGGGCCCCGAGGGCGGCGACGGTGGAGGGCAGGTGGTGGCCATGGGCACGCCCGAGCAGGTCGCGCGGGTGGACGGGTCACACACGGCGCGGTTCCTCGCGCCGCTGCTCAAGCGCTGATGGCGCGATGCAGCACACAAGCAACGAGGACACGATGGCGATCACGAAACGACAGGTGCGCAAGGCCACGAAGCGCGTGGTGAAGAAGGCCGAACACACGCGGAAGTCGGTGGCGAAGGGCACGCGCAGCGCGGTCAAGACCGTCAAGGCCGCAGCCAAGGCGACGCGGCACGGCTTGGTCGTGGCGGGCGAGGCGGCCGTGATGGCCGGCGAAGGTCTTCGGCGGGCCGGCGACGCGGTGGTCGAGGCGAGCCGCAATCCGAAGGTGCGCAAGGCGGCGGTGGCCGTGGCGGCGGTCGGCGCGGCCACCGCGGTGACTGTCGCGGCTCGGCGGCGGAAAGGCGTGCGAAGCGTGCGGGGGTGAGACCCGCGGGGCGCGCGTTCGGGATCTTGCTGCGGGTCGGCCAGCGGAGGGCTCGCTCCGCGCGCCCTACGCTGGCCTCCCGGGGCTTTTCCTTCAGTGCGCTTCGGGGCGCTGGGGAGCAGCGCCACAGTCGCGCACCCCGACTGCGCTCGGCGACTGCACTCTACGACTGCACTCTACGATTGGGCGCTCTACTCGTGCCGGATCGCGTCGATTGGCGAGAGGCGTGACGCCCGCAGGGCGGGATAGAGGCCAAAGGCCAAGCCAATCGCGATCGACGCGCCGGCTGCCACCAGGATGGTGCTAAGAGTGACCGCGGCGTGTACGGGCGCGCTCGACTGTGCGCGCATGATGGCGGCGGCGAGGAACGCGATACCAAGCCCCAACGCGACGCCGACCGCGGCGCCCGCCCCGCTGATCGCCACTGATTCGCACAGGAACTGCGCGAGGATGTCGCGGTCGCGCGCGCCCGTCGCTTTTCGGATGCCGATCTCGCGCGTGCGCTCGGCCACGGCTGCCAGCAGCACGTTCATGATGCCGATGCCGCCCACGAGCAGCGAGACGCCGGTGATGGCGCCCATCAACAGCTTGAACACGAGCATGCCGGACGTCACCTGTTCCACGCGGGCCTGATTCGTCTCCACCGAGACCCGCTGCTTCCACGCGGGCCCATAGTCCGTCGCGAGCCACCGCTCGGTCGCCGCGCGCAGACTGTCGACGTCCTCAATGCGCGCGGCGATCACGACGAATCGCGGCGCGCGCGTGCCGGCGATCGCGCGCTCCGCGTCGTCCACGGGCACGAAGCCGGTCAGTGAGCCGCTCAGCATCGCGCGGGCGCCAGCGCTGGGCACGATGCCGCCGGTGGTGTCCAGCGCGACCACGCCGACCACGGCGTGCTCTGCGCCGGTCAGGCGGACGGTGCGGCCGACCGCGAGGTCCGGCCGCGCGCTGTCCGCCGCCACGATGCCGGCGGCGCGTGTGTCCAGCACGACCACGGCAGTGTCTGCATCGCGGAACCACCGGCCTGCCACGAGCGTGAATCCGTCGGCGGCCGACTGCGGAGCCAGTGTGCCCACGAGCGCCAATCCGCGCGGTTGGGCCAGTCCATCGGCACTCAGTGGTCCGGCGCCGACCGTCTCGAGCAGGATCGACGCCTCACCCGTGAGCGCGTCCCCCAGCGCGCGCGCGTCGCGCGACCGAAAGCGCACGATGTCGTCACGCCGCACCGTCACACCATCGAGCGTCGTCGAGAGCTTCGGGGTCACAGCGATGCCGAGCAGGTCCGTTGTTCGCGCAATCTGCTGGCGCGCGAATCGCTCGACGCCGTCACCCATGGCGAGCACAGAAACCATGGCCGCGACGCCCATCACGACGCCGAGCGTCGAGAGCAGGCTGCGCAGCGGGTTGGCACGCAGGGCGTCGAACCCCACCGAGAGGGAGTTGCGGGAGGAGATGGGCACGTGTGAGCCGTCGGGGATCCGGGAAGGAACCGTCTCAAAAAACAAGAAAAACAATCACGAGGGAAAGCGACCCCCGAGGCGGGCGCCTAGGCATTTCCAGAAGGCTTCACCTCCGCGCCTCCGCGTGACAAGCACTGTCGCGCGAGACGTTGCGGGGAACCGCAATTTCACGCGGAGCCGCGGAGGCGCGGAGGTTTATCGCGGCCAGGAATGGAACCGTTGCTAAGACTCCTTTCTACTTTTCTTACTACGGCTCCGTGCTCAGCCCTTCCCAGCATGCCTCCGCCTCTCCCAGCACCACTCCGCGCCTCCGCGTGAAACAGCAGTTACGCCGCCCCCCGCCGGAACCCACGAGGGTTGAACTCAACCCTCGCGCCCGGTTAGCTTACGGGTCTATTCCCGCGTAGCTCAGTTGGTAGAGCAGGCGACTGTTAATCGCCGGGTCACAGGTTCGAGTCCTGTCGCGGGAGCTG